>NZ_AMZB01000127.1 GCF_000313755.1 Pseudomonas nitroreducens TX1
TGGCCGGGGGTTTTGCTTTTGCGCGCGAGAAAGCCGGGTGTGCTGCTCAGGCGGCCCGTTGTAAATCTCGCTTCTGAAGCCGCTTAGGGTGATTTATGTTCGCCTGATTCGCGAGCAAGCTCGCTCCTACAAAGAGCATCAGCGCCCTTGGGATGGCTCTGGAACGCCCTTTCCCGCCCTGCTGGCTACTCCAATGGGCGTTGTTGCAACCGCCTGCCAACAGACTGATGGCATTTCATCCAACTGTCACATTCGCGTCATAGAGTCTTCATGCGGCCTGACGATACTGGCCCCCGTTCCATCCAACCCCATTCTCCTCAAGGAGCAAGGCATGAAACTCAAGCGTTTGATGGCGGCCCTGACTTTTGTCGCTGCAGGCGTAGGCACCGCCAGTGCGGTAGCCGCGATCGATCCGGCCCTGCCGGAATACCAGAAAGCCAGCGGTGTGTCGGGTAACCTGTCGAGCGTCGGTTCCGACACTCTGGCCAACCTGATGACCATGTGGGCGGAAGAGTACAAGCGCCTGTACCCGAACGTGAACGTGCAGATCCAGGCCGCCGGTTCCTCCACCGCGCCGCCGGCGCTGACCGAAGGCACAGCGAACCTCGGCCCGATGAGCCGCAAGATGAAGGACGTCGAGCTGCAGGCCTTCGAACAGAAGTACGGCTACAAGCCGACCGCTGTTCCGGTTGCCGTGGACGCCCTGGCGATCTTCGTGCACAAGGACAACCCCATCAAAGGCCTGACCATGCAACAGGTCGACGCCATCTTCTCCTCCACCCGCCTGTGCGGCGGCAAGTCGGACGTGAAGACCTGGGGTGATCTGGGCCTGACCGGCGACTGGGCCAACAAGCCCGTCCAGCTGTTCGGCCGTAACTCCGTGTCCGGCACCTACGGCTACTTCAAGGAAGAGGCCTTGTGCAAAGGCGACTACAAGCCGAACGTGAACGAGCAGCCGGGTTCGGCTTCCGTGGTTCAGTCGGTCAGCCAGTCCCTGAACGGCGTTGGCTACTCCGGCATCGGTTACAAGACCGCTAGCGTGAAGACCGTTGCCCTGGCCAAGAAAGAAGGCGGCGAGTTCATCGAAGACAACGAGGCGAATGCCCTGAACGGCACCTACCCGCTGTCGCGCTTCCTCTACGTCTACGTCAACAAGGCGCCGAACAAGCCGCTGAACCCGCTGGAAGCACAGTTCCTGAAGATGGTGCTCTCCAAGACCGGCCAGCAGGTTGTCGTGAAAGACGGCTACATCCCGCTGCCGTCCAAAGTCGCCGAAAAAGCGATCAAGGATCTGGGTCTGTAATCAGCCCTCCAACCGGGCGGAAACCGCCGCCCGGCATGGGCTGACGCTTACTCGACCGAGCCCGCCAGCATGGCTCTGCTGGTGGGCTTTGTCGCGTCACTTCCATGTCATCTTTCTGTCATACAGAGCCGCTAGGGTGTCACCCCATGAACGACATGGCCAACTCCCCGATGACTTCTTCTCTCCCCGAGCGGATCGATTTCAATACGCCTGCCCTGCAGCGCAAGCGCCGTATCCGCGCGCTCAAGGATCGACTGACCCGTTGGTACGTCCTGGTCGGCGGTCTCGCCGTGCTGGCGGCCATTACCCTGATTTTCTTCTACCTCGCCTACGTCGTGCTGCCGTTGTTCCGCGGCGCCGAACTGGAGACCCGCGATCCCCTGGCGCCCGCCTGGCTGAAGACGGCCCAGGCGCCGCTGCTGCTGAGCATCGAAGAGCAGAACATGGTGGGTATGCGCGTCGCCGCCAACGGCGAAGTGGTGTTCTTCGACGCCAAGAAGGGCGACGAGATGCAGCGCGTTGCGCTGAAGCTGCCCGCCGGCGCCAGCGTCACCTCCATTGCCGAGGACCAGCCGGGTCATCCGACCGTGGCGCTGGGCCTGTCCAACGGCCAGGTGCTGGTGTTCAAGCACAACTACCAGGTCACCTATCCGGACAACAAGAAGACCATCACTCCGCACATCGACTATCCCTACGGTGAAGCGCCGATGAACCTGGATCCCCAGGGACGTCCGCTGGAGCACGTGGCGATCGTCTCGGGTGATGACAGCCTGTTGCTCGCCGCGTCTGCCGGCAGCGAAATGCTGCTGCTTGGGCTGACCCAGCAGGAAAACATGCTGACCGGCGAGAGTACCCTGCAGGAAGAGCGCATCAACCTGCCGCAGATCGCCGAGCCGGTGAAGGCCATCTACATGGACCCGCGCAAGCAGTGGCTCTATGTGCTCAATGGCCGCGCCCAGGCCGACGTGTTCGACCTCAACAGCCACCAGCTCAACGGCCGCTACAAGCTGCTGGATGACGCCTCCGCCGAAGTGACTGCCAGCAGCCAGCTGCTGGGCGGTATCTCGCTGATGGTCGGCGATTCCAAGGGTGGCATCGGCCAGTGGTTCATGGCCCGTGGCGAAGATGGCGAACCGCGCCTGTCCCACGTGCGTGACTTCAAGCTGGGCGACCAGCCGATCACCAGCATCGCGCCGGAGCAACGCCGCAAGGGCTTCCTGGCCCTCGACAAGCAGGGCAACCTGGGCGTCTTCCATAGCACCGCGCACCGCACGCTGCTGGTAGAGAACGTCGCACCGTCCTCCGGCCCGATGGCCCTGTCACCGCGCGCCAACCGCCTGATCGTCGAGCAGGGTGGCGAGCTGCGCCGCTTCGGCCTCAGCAACCCGCACCCGGAAGTGTCCTGGAGCGCGCTGTGGGGCAAGGTCTGGTACGAGAGCTACGACAAGCCGGGCTACGTCTGGCAGTCCACCGCTGCGACCACCGACTTCGAACCCAAGCTGAGCCTCTCGCCGCTGACCTTCGGTACCCTGAAGGCCGCGTTCTACGCGATGATCCTCGCCGCGCCGCTGGCCATCGCCGCCGCCGTCTACACCGCGTACTTCATGGCTCCGGGCATGCGCCGCAAGGTCAAGCCGGTGATCGAGCTGATGGAGGCGCTGCCGACCGTGATCCTCGGCTTCTTCGCCGGCCTGTTCCTGGCGCCGTACGTCGAGGGCCACCTGCCGGGCATCTTCAGCCTGCTGCTGCTCACGCCGTTGGGCATCCTGGCTGCCGGCCTGATCTGGAGCCGCCTGCCCGAACGCATCCGCCTGAGCCTGCCGGCCGGTTGGGAAGCGGCGATCCTGATACCCGTGGTCCTCGCCACCGGTGCCTTCGCCCTGTGGATGAGCCCGCACCTGGAGACCCTGTTCTTCGGCGGCGACATGCGCCTGTGGATCAGCCACGACCTGGGCATCACCTACGACCAGCGCAACGCCCTGGTGGTGGGCCTGGCCATGGGCTTCGCGGTGATCCCGAACATCTTCTCCATCGCCGAAGACGCCATCTTCAGCGTGCCGCGCAGCCTGACCTACGGCTCCCTGGCTTTGGGCGCGACGCCCTGGCAGACGCTGACCCGCGTGGTGATCCTGACCGCCAGCCCGGGCATCTTCTCCGCGCTGATGATCGGCATGGGCCGTGCGGTGGGCGAGACCATGATCGTGCTGATGGCCACCGGCAACACCCCGGTCATGGACGTGAACATCTTCCAGGGCATGCGCACCCTTGCGGCGAACGTCGCGGTGGAAATGCCCGAGTCGGAGGTGGGCGGGACTCACTACCGTGTGCTGTTCCTCTCGGCACTGGTACTGCTGACCTTCACCTTCGTGATGAACACCCTGGCAGAGCTGATCCGTCAGCGCCTGCGCAAGAAATACGCGTCGCTCTAAGCGACGCCCGACGAGGCTACGTTCCGTGAAACAGAAACAGGAATCCGTCAAAGCGTGGTTTGCCAGCGGTTCTCCCTGGGTGTGGATGAACGCGGGTGCGGTATCCATCGCCGTGATCATGACCATCGGCCTGCTCGCCGTGATCGCCGTGCGCGGTCTCGGCCACTTCTGGCCGGCGGACGTGATCGAGGCGACCTACACCGTCCCCGGTGAAGCACCCAAGACCCTGATCGGCGAAGAAGTGCAGATCGAGCAGGTGCCACGCGAGCGACTGCGCGGCGCCGGACTGCCGGTGCCGGACAACGGCCCGGAGTTCATGACCCGCGAGTTGCTCAAGCTGGGCAACCGCGACCTCTACGGCAGCGATTTCTCCTGGGTGATCGGCGAGTGGCTGAACGACCGTCGCCACCCGGCTGACCTGGTGACCCTGGAACGCCGCGAGTGGGGCAACTTCTATGGCTACCTGCTGAGCGTGAAGGAAAACGGCAAGGTGGTCGCCGAAGGCCCGGGCGCCATGGCCGAGCTGCAGACCCGCCTCAAGCGCGTCGACGAGCTCTACGCCAAGCTCTACCAGCTGGAGAAGAAGGACATCGGCGGCATCAACCATGGTCTGGAGCGCCTGCGCCTGAAGGAACGTGGCCTGCAGCTGAACAACAAACTGGATGCCGCCGCCGAGGCTGACATCGCTGCCGGCCGCGCCGAGCTGAACGCCCAGTACAAGGTGCTGGAAGAACAGCTCAATGGCCTGCACCAGGAGTTCAACCGCGACAGCATCGTCATGCGCGATGCCACCGGGCAGCAGACCGAAATCAGCGTCGGCAAGCTGGTGCATGCCTACCAGCCGAACCAGATGGGCGTCGCGACCAAGCTGAGCTTCTACTTCAAGAAGCTGTGGGAATTCCTCAGCGACGACCCGCGTGAGGCCAACACCGAAGGCGGCATCTTCCCGGCCATCTTCGGCACCGTGATGATGACCCTGGTGATGGCCGTGATCGTTACCCCGTTTGGTGTGATCGCCGCCGTCTACCTGCGCGAGTACGCCCGCCAGGGTCTGCTGACCCGCATCATCCGCATCGCGGTGAACAACCTCGCGGGCGTTCCGGCGATCGTCTACGGCGTGTTCGGCCTGGGCTTCTTCGTCTACGTGCTGGGCGGATCCCTCGACCGGATGTTCTTCCCCGAAGCCCTGCCGGCGCCGACCTTCGGCACGCCAGGGTTGTTCTGGGCTTCGCTGACCCTGGCGATCCTTGCGGTGCCGGTGGTGATCGTGGCCACCGAGGAAGGCCTGGCGCGCATCCCGCGGGCCACCCGCGAGGGCTCGCTCGCCCTGGGCGCGACCAAGGCCGAGACCCTGTGGAAGGTGGTCCTGCCGATGGCCAGCCCGGCGATGATGACCGGCCTGATCCTTGCCGTGGCCCGTGCCGCCGGTGAAGTGGCGCCGCTGATGCTGGTGGGCGTGGTAAAGCTGGCCCCGGCGCTGCCGGTGGACGGCAACTACCCGTACGTGCACCTGGACCAGAAGATCATGCACCTGGGCTTCCACATCTATGACGTCGGCTTCCAGAGTCCGAACGTCGAGGCCGCGCGCCCGCTGGTGTACGCCACCGCGCTGCTGCTGGTGATGGTCATCGCCCTGCTGAACTTCTCGGCCATCGCCATCCGTAACCGCCTGCGCGAAAAGTACAAGGCGCTGGAAAACTGATTCTGCCGGCGGTGGGCCGTGCCCGCCGCCAAGCCTCCCAAGGAGACTGAACATGCAACATGAAACCGCAACCCACGGCATCGACATCGGCGCGCTCGGCCGCGGCGACCGCCAGGGCATGAACCTGGAGAGCGAGACCGTTGCCCTCCAGGTACCCGGCCTGAGCCTGTTCTACGGCGAGAAGCAGGCATTGTTCGACGTCAGCATGAACATCCCCAAGCAGCGCGTGACCGCCTTCATCGGCCCGTCCGGCTGCGGCAAGTCCACCCTGCTGCGTTGCTTCAACCGCATGAACGACCTGGTCGACGGTTGCCACGTGAAGGGCGAGATCCTGCTCGACGGCCATAACATCTTCGCCAAGAACGTCGATGTCGCCGAACTGCGCCGCCGCGTCGGCATGGTGTTCCAGAAGCCCAACCCGTTCCCCAAGAGCATCTACGAGAACGTGGTGTACGGCCTGCGCATCCAGGGCATCAACAAGAAGCGCGTGCTCGACGAAGCGGTCGAGTGGGCGCTCAAGGGCGCCGCGCTGTGGGACGAGGTGAAGGACCGCCTGCACGAATCCGCACTCGGCCTCTCCGGTGGCCAGCAGCAGCGCCTGGTCATCGCCCGCACCATTGCCGTGGAGCCGGAAGTCCTGCTGCTCGACGAGCCCTGCTCGGCACTGGACCCGATCTCCACCCTGAAGATCGAAGAGCTGATCTACGAGCTGAAATCCAAGTTCACCATCGTCATCGTCACCCACAACATGCAGCAGGCCGCGCGCGTCTCCGACTACACGGCGTTCATGTACATGGGCAAGCTGATCGAGTTCGGCGATACCGATACCCTGTTCACCAACCCGGCCAAGAAGCAGACAGAAGACTACATCACCGGTCGCTACGGTTGAGGCCATGAGAAATCTTCTCTGGCTTTGTCGGCGAAGCTTGCCGTACGGGATGTACTGTCGGCGCTTCGCCTTCGCGCCAGCGAAGATTTCTCAAGGGGCCCAATGCTCTGGTTGAGACCGGAAAAAGACTGAGTTCTGAACTTCGCACCTTTCAAGGGTTTGCACATGATCAACAAAGAAAGCCTCACCCACCACATCTCGCAGCAGTTCAACGCCGAGCTGGAAGATGTGCGCAGCCATCTGCTGGCCATGGGCGGCCTGGTGGAGAAGCAGGTCAACGACGCCGTCAATGCGCTGATCGACGCCGACTCGGGCCTGGCCCAGCAGGTGCGCGAGATCGACGACCAGATCAACCAGATGGAGCGCAACATCGACGAGGAGTGCCTGCGCATCCTCGCCCGCCGTCAACCGGCCGCCTCCGACCTGCGCCTGATCATCAGCATCTCCAAGTCGGTGATCGATCTGGAGCGCATTGGTGACGAGGCGTCGAAGATTGCCCGCCGCGCCATCCAGCTGTGCGAGGAAGGCGAGTCGCCGCGCGGCTACGTCGAGGTGCGCCACATCGGCAACCAGGTGCGCAAGATGGTGCAGGAGGCGCTGGACGCCTTCGCCCGCTTCGACGCCGACCTGGCGCTATCGGTCGCGCAGTACGACAAGACCGTCGACCGCGAATACAAGACCGCCCTGCGCGAGCTGGTCACCTACATGATGGAAGACCCGCGCGCCATCTCCCGCGTGCTCAACGTCATCTGGGCCCTGCGTTCGCTGGAGCGTATCGGCGACCACGCGCGCAACATCGCCGAACTGGTGATCTACCTGGTGCGCGGCACCGACGTCCGCCACATCGGCCTGACCCGCATGAAGGAAGAAGTGCAGGGCACCGCCGGCAGGGCCGACAAGGCCGAATAAGCCTGACGCCCGTACCAGAACGGACCCGGCGCTGACGCCGGGTTCGTCATTTTATGGCCGAGCGGTCCCTCACCAATGGCATGTAGCCACCCGGCAAGGCTATCCTTCGCCCTATCGTTTTCGGGAGATGCCGATGGGCAAGGTCAGTGTGCTGGTCGTGGATGACGCTCCGTTCATCCGCGACCTGGTGAAGAAAGGGCTGCGGGACCATTTCCCCGGTCTGCAGATCGAAGAAGCGGTCAACGGCCGCAAGGCGCAGCAGTTCCTCGCGCGCCAGGCCGTGGACCTGATCCTCTGCGACTGGGAAATGCCCGAGATGTCCGGCATCGAGCTGCTCACCTGGTGCCGCGAGCAGGACAACCTGAAGACCACGCCTTTCATCATGGTCACCAGTCGCGGCGACAAGGACAACGTGGTACAGGCCATCCAGGCCGGCGTCTCGGACTTCATCGGCAAGCCATTCTCCAACGACCAGCTGGTGAGCAAGGTAAAGAAGGCACTGTCGCGCGCCGGCAAGTTGGAGGCCCTGGCGGCCCAGGCTCCGCAGCGCAGCCTGGTGGGTTCCATGCCCAATGACTCGCTGGCCGCCCTTACCGGTGGCAAGGCCGAGGTGGTCCGCCCCGCCGCCGCGCCCACCGCGCCGCGTCCGGCGGCTCCGGCAGCGGCTGCCGCTGCTCCGGCCGCCCGCAGTGGCGCCAAGGGCCAACAGGGTCAGTTGCGCCTGCCTTCGGCGAGCCTGCCTTGCGTGATCAAGGCCCTCAGCCTCAAGGAGGCGCTGCTGGTGGTGAAACGCGGCGCGCCGCTGCCGCAGGTGCTGGAAAGCGCCGTGCTCGATCTGGAGGAAGACAGCGACGTTGCTCGCCTCAACGGCTACCTGCATGCCGTGGCGGCGCTGGAGCCCCGGCCGGACAGCGAGTGGCTGCAGCTGACCTTTCGCTTCGTCGACCGCGATCCGCAGAAGCTCGACTACCTGTCGCGCCTGATCGCACGAGGCAGCTCGCAGAAGCACTATGTGCCCGGCGCCTGATCGGTTACAAAATGCACCGGCCGCCGGGTAGTACTGCTTCACACCCCGACCGGCGGCAGGTCGCGACGCAAGGGCTACGCTGCTAGTCTTGCCTGCGTCGCCATACCTATAACCAGAGTCGACATGCTAGGGCGCAGTATCCTCCTGTGCGGTCTTCTGGCCGCATCCGGGACGGCTTCGGCCGTGACCATCTACAAGTACACCGACGCCAACGGCGTGGTCACCTACACGGACAAGGCCGTGGCGGGTGCGGCTGTCTTCGTTTTCCGCGACCGCATGGTCGAGCACCTGGAAGAACAGGTGAAGCTCGAGACCAGGAAGCACGCTGGCGGCGAGACCTTGCAGGTGCGCAACGACCTGTATGCGCCAGTGGAGGTCGAGCTCAGCGTGAGCGGCGCGCAGAACGCGGTGGGCGCGCCGGAACGACCGATTCGTTGGGTACTGCCGCCGCGCAGTTCGATCCGCCTGGCGACGCTGACGCCGCTCGATCCCGCCAAGCCGCTGCGCTACAAGCCGAAGCTGCGCTATGCACTGGGTGATCCGCGTCCGGCCCCGCTGTCCTACCAGTACGCCCTGCCTTGGGTAGGTGGCCCGTTCCGCCTGACCCAGGGCGCCAATGGCCGCTACAGTCACTACACGCGCAAGGGCCGCTATGCCATGGACATCGCCATGCCGGTGGGCACGCCCATCGTTGCGGCGCGGGGCGGCACCGTGGTGAAGATCGAGAACGGCCAGAGCGGGCGTGGCAAGAATCCGTCCGGCAATTTCGTGCGGGTTTTGCATGACGACGGCACCATGGGGGTCTACCTGCACCTGATGCGCGGCTCGGTGCTTGTGCGTGAGGGGCAGCGCGTCGCCACCGGCTCGCCGCTGGCAAAGTCGGGCAACACCGGCAACAGCAGCGGGCCGCACCTGCACTTTGTGGTGCAGCGCAACGTCGGCCTGGACCTGGTTTCGATTCCCTACGACTTCGCCCAGCCGGTGGATACGCTGCCCAATTTCGCGGTGGTCCGGGAGCACTGACTCCAGCGGACTGCCTGAATGCAAAAAGGCTGCCCGAGGGCAGCCTTTTTCATTCAGGGGCGAGGCGCTCAGTCGAGCTTCACCACCTTGGCGAGGACGATCTTAGGGCCCTTCATCTTCTTCACGATAATGCGCAGGCCTTCGGTATCCAGTACTTCCTCTTCTTCCGGCACACGCTTGAGGGTGTCGTAGACCAGGCCGGCAAGGGTGTCCGCCTCGACATGGTCCAGGTCCAGCCCCAGCAGGCGTTCCAGCTTGAACAGCGGGGTGTCGCCGCGCACCAGCAGTTTGCCGGGCTGGTAGGCGACGATGCCGCGCTCGGCCTTGCGGTGTTCGTCCTGGATATCGCCAACCAGCACTTCCAGCACATCTTCCATGGTCAGGTAGCCGACGACCTTGTGGTCGGCTTCCTCCACCAGCGCGAAGTGCGAGCCGCCCTGGCGGAACTGTTCCAGCAGGCGCGCCAGCGGCAGGTGCTTGGTGACCTTCTCCAGCGGATGGGTCAGTTCGTCGAGGTCGAAGGACTCCGGCAGACTGTCCAGCGTGGCCAGGGCCAGCAGCAGGTCCTTGATGTGCAGCAGGCCGATGAACTCGCCCTTCTCGCTGTCGTACACCGGGTAGCGGCTGTACTTGTGGCGGCGAATGGTGGCGAGGATGTCGTCCAGCGGCGCGTTGCGCTCCAGGTAGACCAGGTCTTCGCGGGAATTGGCCCAGTCCACCACTTCCAGCTCGCCCAGCTCCACAGCGGAAGCCAGCACGCGCATGCCCTGGTCGCTGGGGTCGTGGGCGCGGCTGGAGTGCAGGATCAGCTTGAGCTCGTCGCGGCTGTAGTGGTGCTCGTGGTGCGGTCCCGGCTCGCCTTGCCCGGCGAACTTCAGGATGGTGTTGGCACTCGCGTTGAGCAGCCAGATGGCCGGGTACATCGCCCAGTAGAACAGGTACAGCGGCACCGCCGTCCACAGCGACAGCAGCTCCGGCTTGCGGATGGCCCAGGACTTGGGCGCCAGCTCGCCGACGACGATGTGCAGGTAGGAAATGATGAAGAACGCAGTGAAGAACGACACGCCGCGGATGACTTCCTCGGAGTGCACGCCGACCATGGCCAACAGCGGTTCGAGCAGTTCGGCGAAGGCCGGCTCGCCGACCCAGCCCAGGCCCAGGGAGGCCAGGGTGATGCCCAGCTGGCAGGCGGAGAGGTAGGCGTCGAGCTGGTTGTGCACCTTGCGCAGGATGGTGCCGCGCCAGCCGTGCTGGTTGGCGATGGTCTCCACGCGCGTGGAACGCAGCTTGACCATGGCGAACTCGGCGGCGACGAAGAAACCGTTGAGCACGACGAGGAACAGGGCGAACAGGATCAGGCCGAAATCGGCGAAATAGGTCAGGAAGTTGCTACTAGGGGAAGGGTCCATGGTTCTGTTGGTTCAAGAATGGACGGACAAGAATGCGGTTCTCGGGGCCTGGCTGGCAAGCCCGTCTATACCAGAGTCGATGTCGGCCGCCGTTATGCGCGGCTCTCCACCTGCTGCGGCGGGAAGTGGCAGGTGAAGCTGCTGCCCTTGCCCGGCACGCTGCTGATGTCCAGGGTGCCACGGTGGCGCAGCAGCACGTGCTTGACGATGGCCAGACCCAGGCCGGTACCGCCGGTGCTGGCGTTGCGGCTGGAATCGACGCGGTAGAAGCGCTCGGTCAGGCGCGGCAGGTGCTTGGGGTCGATGCCGATGCCGCTGTCCTGTACGGCCAGGTGCGCACCTTGCTCGTCCGCCCACCAGCGGATGCGGATCTCGCCTTCGTCGGGGGTGTACTTCACGGCGTTGAACACCAGGTTGGAGAAGGCGCTGCGCAGTTCCGCCTCGCTGCCCTTGAGCTTCACCTTCGAGTCCGCCTCCAGGCTGATGCGGTGGCCGCGCGTGCCGGACAGCGCCTGGGCGTCGTTGCGGATCGAGAGCAGCAACAGGTCCACCGCCACCGGCTTGTTGTCCGCCGGGTAATCGGTGGCTTCCAGCTTGGCCAGCAGGAGCAGGTCATTGAGCAGGTTCTGCATGCGCCCAGCCTGCTGCTGCATCTGCTGCAGCGCGCGGGTCCAGCGCGGGTTCACGTCGTCGACGTTGTCCAGCAACGTCTCCAGGTAGCCGGCAATCACCGTCAGCGGCGTGCGCAGCTCGTGGGAGACGTTGGCGACGAAGTCCTTGCGCATCTGTTCCAACTGGTGGACGCGGGTCACGTCGCGCACCAGCATCAGGTGCTCGCCGGCGCCATAGAGGGTGATGTGGAACTGCAGGCGCAGGTTGTCGTTGATCGGCGAGGGGAGCTCCAGCGGCTCGCGGTAGTCCTCGGCCTCGAAATATTCCTTGAAGCGCGGATGGCGGACCAGGTTGGTCACCGGCTGGCCGCCGTCCTGCGGGCTCTTCAGGCCCAGCAGGCGCTCGGCAGACTGGTTCCACCACTCCAGGTTGCCGTCGCGGTCGAGCAGGATCATGCCGTCGCGCAGCGCCGCGGTGGATTCCTGCATGCGGTCGATCACCGCCTGCAGACGCCCGCGGGCGCGCTGGTTGCGCCGCTGCAGGTGGTAGATGCTGTCGAATACCTCGCCCCACAGGCCGTAGCCATCGGGCGGGGGCTCATCGGGCTGGTGGTTCTTCAGCCACTTGTGCAGGCGCAGCAGCTGCCAGGTCGACCAGCCGAGGTAGGCCGCCAGCGCCACGGCGATGGCCCAGCCGTACTGGCCGGTGATCAGGCCGAGCAGCGCGCCCGCGGCTACGACCAGCAGCAGGTGGCGCACCAGCACGCCACTCCAGTTCTGGGTCACGACATTCCGTTCCTTGTGCCCGTCGAGTCGAGGACTCGGTCAGCTTTTGGTCGAGAAACGATACCCGGTGCCGCGCACGGTCTGAACCAGATTTTCGTAGACCTCGCCCAGGGCCTTGCGCAGCCGGCGGATGTGCACGTCGACGGTGCGCTCCTCGACGTAGACGTTGCCGCCCCAGACCTGGTCCAGCAGCTGGCCGCGGGTGTAGGCACGCTCCTGGTGGGTCATGAAGAACTGCAGCAGGCGGTATTCGGTGGGGCCCATTTCGGCGGGCTTGCCATCGATGGTCACGCGGTGGCTGATCGGGTCGAGCAGCAGGCCACCGACTTCGATCGGCGTCTCGCTGTCGCCGGCGCCGGTGCGGCGCAGTACGGCCTTCAGGCGGGCAACCAGTTCGCGCGGGGAGAAGGGCTTGGTGATGTAGTCATCCGCACCGACTTCCAGACCCTGGATCTTGTTGTCCTCTTCACCCTTGGCGGTGAGCATGATGATCGGGATGGCCGAGGTCAGCTCGTCGCGCTTGAGGCGGCGCGCCAACTCGATGCCGGAGGTGCCGGGCAGCATCCAGTCGAGCAGGATCAGGTCCGGCTTGCGATCGACGATCACCGCATGCGCCTGCTGGGCGCTGTCGGCCTCCAGACATTCGTAGCCGGCCATCTCCAGGGCCACGGCGATCATTTCCCGGATCGGAGCTTCGTCATCGACGATGAGGATTGTCTTGCCAACCATGCTGAGGCCTCAGAATTTCTGTAATGCGCCGCATTAGATAACGGAAATATTTCATGAATGTGACACCGCGATGGTAGCCGAGCCTTGTCGCAGAGCGCTCGTCTATGCTGAAAGGCGCGTCGCGCGATCCCTGCGCGGCACATAAAAAACCCTCCGGCCATGTCGGCGGTGTGCCTGGCTGCGAGCCTGCCGGAGCCTTGCGATGACGGTAGCGAGGGCCTTGTCGATGTCGCCCTGGCCGGCCCTGCCTGCAATCCCGCCGGCCTTTGCGTCGATGCTCGCGCCGTTTCCACCTCACCAGAGGAGAAACCTGATGAAACAGCTATTCCCGGCCCTGGCACTGGGCCTGATGCTGCCGGCGATGTCCGCCATGGCCGCCGAGCCCGGCATGGAAAAGAACGGCATGCTGGTCGATGCCAAGGGCATGACGCTCTACACCTTCGACAAGGACGGCGGCGGCAAGTCGGCCTGCAATGGCGGCTGTGCACAGAACTGGCCGCCGCTGATGGCTTCCGCCGATGCCAAGGCGAAGGGCGAGTGGACCCTGATCAAGCGCGATGACGGCACTGTGCAGTGGGCCTACAAGGGCAAGCCGCTTTACACCTTCGTGCAGGACAAGAAAGCCGGCGACATGGCCGGCGAAGGCAAGATGGGCGTCTGGCACATGGCCAAGCCCTGACGGCTTCATGTAGGAGCGAGCAAGCTCGCTCCTACAAGGTCGCCGCGCTCAGCGCAGGGCGAAGTCCGTCACGGTGCCGAGGAAGATCGCCAGCCCCGCCCAGTGGTTGTGCAGGAACGCCTTGAAACACTTCATCGGCTCGCGGTCACGGGTCGAATGGAACTGCCAGGCGAAGCAGCCCGCCGCCACGGCCAGGCCCAGGTAATAATACAGATGCATCGCCAGCTTGTTGCCGGCCAGGATCAGCAGCAGGAGCATCAGACCCTGCAGGCTCAGGTTGATCACCCGGTCGGCGTCGCCGAAGAGGATCGCTGTGGACTTCATGCCCATCTTCAGGTCGTCCTCGCGGTCGGTCATCGCGTAGTAGGTGTCGTACGCCACCGTCCACAGTACGTTGGCGAAGAACAGCAGCCAGGCCACCGCCGGCAGCGTGCCGCCGGCCGCAGTGAAGGCCATCGGGATGCCCCAGGAGAACGCCGCGCCCAGCACTACCTGCGGGTAGTAGGTGTAGCGCTTCATGAACGGGTAGAGCGCCGCCACCGCCGCGCCGCCGAAGGATAGCCAGATCGTCTGCGGGTTGGTGCACAGCACCAGCAGGAAGCTCAGCCCCAGCAGGACGAAGAAGGCGATCCAGGCCTCGCGCACGGTGATCCTGCCGGTCGCCAGCGGGCGAGCCTTGGTGCGCTCGACGTGGCCGTCGAGCTTGCGGTCGGCGAAGTCGTTGATCACGCAGCCGGCGGCGCGCATCAGCACGGTGCCGAGGACGAAGATCACCAGGTTCTTCGCGCTCGGCACGCCGCCGCTGGCCATCCACAATGCCCACAGCGTCGGCCAGAGCAGCAGGTAGATGCCGATAGGCTTGTCCATGCGCGTCAGCTGGATGAAGTCCCAGGCGCGGGGATGCAGGCGGGCGAGGGGTTTGATCAGGGCGACGAACATGGCGGCCTCCGGAAAGCGATCCGGGAATTATACGGGCTGTTGTTCCACCCGTTGCCACAGCGATGGCAGGAATACTTCGGCGACCAGTACGCCCAGGCCGTCGCGGCTGAAGCAGGAGCGGCGGCCCCACAGGCGCTCGGCGCGCACTTCGGCCGGCAGGCTGGCGGCCGGGTAGCGGCACACCTTGATGGGGCCGCGCTGGAAGGCGCGGTCGCTGAACAGCAACTCACCCAGCGAGCGCGTGCCGAGCAGGCGCAGGTCGAAGCCGGAGCCTTCCAGCGCCGAGCGCGCGGCCACGCTGCGGGCGAACACCCAGGGCGTGTCGTGGCCTTTGAGGTACACCTCGCGCACCCAGCCCTGGCTGCCGTCCGGCACGCCGAGCGCGGCGCACTCGTCGGTGCGCAGGCGATGCCAGCCCTCGGCCAGCGGCTGCACGGCGAAATGGTCTGCGCAGAGCGCGGTCAGCCGGCGCGTCAGCGAGCCTTCGTCGAACAGCCAGTCCACCACCTGGGCGGCGGGAGCGGGGTGCAACTGGGCGGCGGTGAGCCAGCGGGGCGGGTGGATCAGGGCGGCTTCGGGCACGGCGTGGACTGCGGTTGGCCAGGGACGCGGCAGCTTAACACGGCGCCTTTGCGTGGCCGATTGCGTTGTCCGCAAGGGTGCATTACGCCAGACCCCACCAAAGGTTGGGCCGGCCATCCGAGGTTTTTCCAGGGACTTGCGCGCCAAGCCCATCGCCAGTACAAAGCCGGACATTGGATGCACCGACGTCCAAGCGACAAGAACCTGAAGGTGATAGCTGATGAAGAAGTGGCAATGCGTGGTGTGTGGCCTGATCTATGACGAGACCAAGGGTTGGCCGGAAGAGGGCATCGCCGCCGGTACTCGCTGGGAAGACGTGCCGGAAGACTGGCTGTGCCCGGATTGCGGCGTCGGCAAGCTGGATTTCGAGATGATCGAGATCGGCTGATCCCGACAGGATGGGTTCCCGCGACGGCGGCCTTCGGGCCGCCGTCGGCGTTTGCGCACCCGGCAGGCCCACGCCTGACACGGTAGACTGCTAGTGCGCCGGGTTGGCCCTGCTGACGGAGCCCGGCGTCGCGCCCGCCGTTGGCCGGTGCGCGCCGATACGTTAGCTTCAGCGCAAATCGCAGGAGGGCTTGGCCGATGCGCAAATGGCAATGCGTGGTCTGTGGCTTCATCTACGACGAGGCACTGGGCCTGCCGGACGAGGGCATCGCCCCCGGCACGCGCTGGGAAGACATCCCGGCGGACTGGGTCTGCCCGGATTGCGGCGTCGGGAAAATAGACTTCGAGATGATCGAGATTTCCTGAACCCGACCCGACGAATTCATGCGGCAGCCGTGCCGTCTTTACGAAATGGCGTGTTTTGAGGTGAGAGAGCAATGAGCGACAACGCACCGCTGGTGATCATCGGAACTGGCCTGGCCGGCTACAACCTGGCCCGCGAGTGGCGCAAGCTGGACAGCGAGACGCCGCTCCTGCTGATCACTGCCGACGACGGCCGCTCCTACTCCAAGCCGATGCTCTCCACCGGTTTCTCCAAGGACAAGGACGCCGATGGCCTGGCTATGGCCGAAGCGGGCGCCATGGCCGACCAGCTCAAGGCGCGCATCCTCACCCACACCCGTGTCACCGGCATCGACCCCGGCCACCGACGCATCTGGATCGGCGAGGAAGAAATCCACTACCGCGACCTGGTGCTGGCCTGGGGCGCCGAGACCCTCCGCGTACCGGTCGAGGGCGATGCGCAGGACCTGATCTTCCCGATCAACGACCTGGAAGACTATGCGCGCTTCCGCAGCGCCGCCGCCGGCAAACGCCGCGTGCTGCTGCTGGGCGCCGGCCTGATCGGCTGCGAGTTCGCCAACGACCTCTCCAGCGGCGGCTTCCAGATCGACGTGGTAGCGCCCTGTGAGCAGGTCATGCCCGGCCTGCTCCATCCGGCAGCTGCCCAGGCGGTGCAGCAGGGGTTGGAAGGCCTCGGCGTGCGCTTCCACCTCGGCCCGGTGTTGAACAGCCTGATGCGCGGCGCAGATGGCCTGGAAGCGCACCTCTCCGATGGCCAGGTGATTCCCTGCGATCTGGTTGTCTCCGCCGTCGGCCTGCGCCCGCGCATCGACCTGGCTGCTGCCGCCGGCCTGGATATCAATCGCGGCGTGATGGTCAACCGCGAGTTGCGTACCTCCCACGACAACATCTACGCCCTGGGCGACTGCGCCGAGGTCGATGGCCTCAACCTGCTCTACGTGATGCCACTGATGTCCTGCGCCCGCGCGCTGGCGCAGACCCTGGCCGGCAAGCCGACGCCGGTGGCCTACGGCGCCATGCCAGTGACCGTGAAGACGCCGGTGTGCCCGCTGGTGGTGTCGCCGCCGCCGCGTGGCAGCGAGGGCGAATGGCACGTGGAAGGCTCTGGCCCGGACCTCAAGGTGCTGTGCCGGGATACCGCCGGTCGATTGCTCGGATATGCCCTGACCGGGGCCGCCGTGGGCGAAAAACTCTCGCTGAACAAGGAGTTGCCGGCGCTACTGGCGTGACAGGCGTCGCCAATGGCGTTTTTGCCGTGGGAAAGTGCCCGCAAATTGTCAGACGATACTGGCGTACCAGCCGGCGGCGTGCCATTCTCCCCCCGTCTGCCGCAGCCTAGAGCCTGTACGGCAAGCCTGCGGTGCCTTGGGCGCTGTTGGGAAGACAGCACGGACACAACAACAACAAACCGTCAAAGAGGCATTTATGCGTAAACCAGAACTCGCCGCCGCGATCGCCGAGAAGGCCGACCTCACCAAAGAACAAGCCAACAAGGTGCTGAACGCGCTGCTGGATGAAATCACTGGCGCGCTCAACCGCAAGGACAGCGTTACCCTTGTCGGTTTCGGTACCTTCGTTCAGCGCCATCGTGGCGCCCGTACTGGCAAGAACCCCCAGACTGGCCAGCCGGTCAAGATCAAAGCCAGCAACACCGTTGCATTCAAACCGGGCAAGGCGTTGAAAGACGCGGTCAACTGATCGCTCTTGGCCCGGAGCCAGAGCGGCTCCGGGTTGCCTCCTCCAGTTACACAATCCCTCCAAAAGACCGGATGTAGTCCGTTTTTAAACTGGCTACAATGCGCAGACTATTGTCTCGAACGTCGAGGTTTGTGCATGAAATTCCGTCTACTCCTGTGGATGCTCGGTCGCCTGATGGCCAAGGCCAGCCGCGAAAACCCGGCGTTCCGGAAGCAGCTCGAAGGCAAGGACCTGGTGTTCCAGCTCCACACCCTCGACGGCAAGGTCGCCCGTCACTACATCGTCCAGGACCTCAAGGTCAGCGCCCGTCGCGGCACCCATCCGCAGCCGGCCTTCGCGCTCGGCTTCAAGGACGGCGCCTACGGCTTCGCCACCATGACCTCGAAGAACCCGCAGCTGGCCTTCATGCAGGGTATCCAGAACAAGGACATCCAGATCCAGGGCAATCCCGGCCTGGTGATCTGGTTCCAGGGCCTGGTGAAGTACCTCAAGCCGAAGAAGAAGGCCGCGCCGAGCAGCGACAAGAAAGCCGCCTGAGGCGCTTTCGACGGACGGAAAAAAGGCCCCTGACGGGGCCTTTTTCGTGTGATGGGAAAGCTCTTGTAGGAGCGAGCTTGCTCGCGAACCGGAGGCGCTCGGTGTCAGCCCATGTTCGCGAGCAAGCTCGCTCCTACGAAAGGCGTATCAGTGTCCCGGATTGAACTGGCTGGCCAGCTCGCGCAGCACCGCTTCGGCGTCGAGTACCTTGTGGACAGCGTCCTCGGCCTTCTCGCGCGGAATATCCAGGCGATCCAGCAGGTCCTGCGGAATGTCGGTCTCGGGGCCGCTGCCGATGCCGTGGTTGCGCAGCAGGCGGGTGGCCAGGCAGACCAGGTTGGCATAGGCCGAGCAGTCGCCGGCGTAGGTCGGGTCGTGCTGGAAGCGCAGCGCGGTGTAGATCTCTTCCGGCATGTCCCAGGTGCGCATCAGCCAGGCGCCGATCTGCTCGCGGGTGATGCCCAGCAGGTGCTGCTCGACGAGGTTGTGCTCGACGTGCGGGTTCACCTCCAGGTGCCGGCAGATCAGCGAGAAGTGTGGCGGGAAGATGTGCGCCAGGACTAGGTAGCCGATGCTGTGCAACAGGCCGCCGAGGTAGGTCAGGCCAGCTTCCGGGCGCTCGGCGCGCGGCACGGCGCGGGTCAGGCCTTCGATCACCGCGGCGGTGTAGATCGCCTGGTGCCAGTAGGGCGTGGCGTGTTGCGGCTGGTCCTTGGGCAGGCTCAGGGTCTTGCCCAGGGCCAGGCCGAGGGCGAGGTTGATCACCAGGTCGAAGCCCAGTACGCGGACGATGGCGTCTTCCACCGAGCGAATCTTGCCGGGCGCGGCGTAGTAGGGCGATGCCGCCCAGCTGACCACCTGGGCGGCCAGCGCGGGGTCGGTCTCCACGACGCCGGTGATGTCGTCCACGGTGGCGTTGGGATCCACGCGCAGCTTGATGATCTTCTGCGCGGTTTCCGGCAGCGGCGGGATCTCGATGGTTTCCTCGAGGCGCTGCTGGATGCGACGGGCGGTGAAGGCCTGCACGGCCTGGGAGATTTCCTTGCGGTCGTCGTCCGGGCGGTCGAGGTTCGGTCGGATCGATTCCAATGCCACGCCAAAGCGCGCCGCGCTGGCTTTCTCCAGCAGGCTGCGGAAGGACGCGGTGGGAATCTCCAGCAGCGTGCCGGCCGTGCCGGACTCGATCAGCAGCTGGGATTCCTGCAGCAGGCGCTCGTCATACAGGCAGGGCGAGCTGGTCAGCGGCGGCAACGCCGGCAGGCGGCCGAGCTGGTGTTTGCCGAGCATGCGCTCCAGGCGATCGGGCTTGACCGCCACCAGCTTGCGCCCGGTGAGTTCGGCCAGGCGGTTCAGGTCCAGCAACTGGCTTTGCGGGAACAGCACCAGCAGGGTGCCGACGGCATCCTCCAGCAGGCTCGCCTGCACCCGGCGCGGCGCCGGAAGGGTGGTAGCGTCGCTGACCTCGCGAGAGGGAATGCCCAACTTGGCGAGCAGCTGCAGGATGACCTCGGGGGCCTGCGAGGAGTCGGATGGGGCGCGTGCAAGGTCGCTCATGAATGTGATCCGGTTATCAACGGCTGGGTCGGAGTATAACCACGCAGTCAGCGTGACCGAGCGGTCAACCGACCGGCGAAAGTGAAATAGATCACACTTGTCCGTATTGCTGCCCGTGTCGCAGCCAGCGCGCCAGCAAAGGGCTGACCGATTGCGGCCAATGGGCCAGCAGGGCCTGGGCGGCATCGCGCACCGCCGGAAGCAGGTCGGCATCGCGCATCAGGTCGGCTACCTTGAATTGCAGCAGGCCGGTCTGGCGAGTGCCGAGCATTTCGCCGGGGCCGCGCAGTTCCAGGTCCTTTTCGGCAATGACGAAGCCATCGCAGGTCTCGCGCATGATGCCCAGGCGCTCGCGGCCGATCTGCGACAGCGGCGGATGGTAGAGCAGCACGCAGTGACTCGCCGCGCTGCCCCGGCCGACGCGGCCGCGCAGCTGGTGCAGTTGGGCCAGGCCCAGGCGCTCGGGGTTCTCGATGATCATCAGGCTGGCGTTGGGCACGTCCACGCCGACCTCGATCACCGTGGTGGCGACCAGCAACTGCAGCATGCCTTCCTTGAAGGCTTCCATGACCACGGCCTTGTCCGCCGGCTTCATGCGCCCATGGATCAGGCCGACGCGTAGCTCACCCAGCGCCGAGGAAAGTTCCTCATAGGTGGTTTCTGCGGCCTGGCAGGTGAGTTCTTCGGATTCCTCGATCAGCGTGCACACCCAGTAGGCCTGGCGGCCCTCCGCGCAGGCGGCGCGCACCCGCTCGATCACTTCGATGCGGCGGCTGTCGGCCACCAGCACGGTGTTCACCGGGGTACGGCCGGGCGGCAGCTCGTCAAGGATCGAGGTGTCCAGGTCGGCGTAGGCGCTCATCGCCAGGGTCCGTGGGATGGGCGTGGCAGTCATGATCAGCTGGTGCGGGCAGAGCCGCCCGTCGACGCCTTTCTGGCGCAGGGCGAGGCGCTGCTGTACGCCGAAGCGGTGCTGCTCGTCGATGATCACCAGGGCCAGGCGCTTGAACTTCACTTCGTCCTGGAACAGCGCGTGGGTGCCGACGATCATCGGCGCGCCGCCGGCGATCTGTTCCAGCGCGCTGGCGCGGGCCTTGCCCTTGAGCTTGCCGGCCAGCCACGCGACTTCGATGCCCAGCGGCTGCAGCCACTTGGTGAAATTGAGGAAGTGCTGTTCGGCGAGGATTTCCGTCGGCGCCATCAGCGCTACCTGGTAGCCGGCTTCCAATGCCTGCAGGGCGGCCAGGGCGGCGACCACGGTCTTGCCGGCGCCCACATCGCCCTGCACCAGGCGCAGCATGGGTTCGGGTTGGGCAAGGTCGTAGGCGATCTCCGCGCCGACTCGCTGCTGCGCGCCGGTGGGCTTGAAACCGAGGTTCTTCAGGTACAGCGCCGGCAGGCGCTTGGCCGGCGGCAGCTGCGGCGCGGCCTGGGAGCGCACGCTCTCGCGCAGGCGCTGAAGCGACAGCTGGTGGGTCAGCAGTTCTTCGAAGGCGAGACGGTGCTGGGCCCAGTGGCGGCCTTCGGCGAGTTCTTCCAGGTCGGCGTCCGGCGGCGGCCGATGCAGGTAGCGGATGGCTTCGTCCAGCGGGCCCAGGCGGTAGTCGCGGGCCAGCTCCGCCGGCAGCCAGTCCGGCAGGCTCGACGGACCCAGGCGCGCCAGGGTCTGCTCGCTGAGCTGGCGCAGGCGCTGCTGGGTCAGGCCTTCGGTGGTCGGGTAGATCGGTGTCAGCGTCTGCTCCACCGGCGCCGCGGCGGCGTCGGTGAGCGAGCGGTATTCGGGGTGGTAGATTTCCAGACCCGATGCGCCGGGGCGCGCCTCGCCGTAGCAACGCAGATGCGTGCCGCGCTTGAGATTCTCTTTCTGCGCCTGGCTGAAGTGGTAGAAGCGCAGGCTCAATATGCCGGTGCCGTCCTGCAGGCGCACCAGCAAACTGCGGCGCTTGCCCATCACCACGTCGGCGCCGGAGACCACGCCTTCGACCACCGCATCCTGTCCCGGACGCAGCGCGCCGATGGGGGTGATCCGGGTGCGGTCCTGGTAGCGCAGCGGCAGGTGGAAGAGGATGTCCTGCAGGTTTTCCAGGCCGACCTTCGCCAGCTTCTCTTCCAGCGCGGCGCCCACGCCCTTGAGCGCGGTGACCGGGACGTTCGACAGATCGGTCATGCCGGCTCGGCTTCACCCTTGACGGTCGGCTTGGCGACCGAGCACAGGCGGATCGAGTCGGCCAGCACCTCGATGGCGCGCGGCCGCGGGAAGCTGGCGCGCCAGGCGATGGCGACGGTGCGGAAGGGGACTGGCGCACTGAACGGGCGCACTTCCAGCACGCCCGGCGCGTAGTGGTGGCTGTCCACGGCGGAGAACGGCAGCACCGACACGCCAAGGCCGGAGGCGACCATGTGACGGATGGTTTCCAGCGAGCTGGATTCCACCGTGGTGTGCTTGTTCTCGCCGCCCTTGTGGGTGGTCGGACAGGCTTCGAGGACCTGGTCGCGGAAGCAGTGGCCCTCGCCGAGCAGCAGCAGGCTCTTGTCGTTGAGCAGTTCCGGGTCGATGGTTTTCTTCGCGGTCCACGGATGGTCCGCCGGCATCAGCACGTAGAACGGCTCGTCGAACAGCTGCAGGGTCAGCACGTCGGCTTCCTGGAACGGCAGGGCGATGATGATCGCGTCCAGCTCGCCGGTGCGCAGCTTGTCGCGCAGGATGTGGGTGAAGTTTTCCTCGATGTACAGCGGCATCTGCGGAGCGACCCGGTGCAGCTGCGGGATCAGGTGCGGGAACAGGTAGGGGCCGATGGTGTAGATGGCGCCGACCTTGAGCGGCGAGGTCAGCTGGTTCTTGCCGGCCTGGGCCAGCTCGCGGATGCCCTGCGCCTGCTCCAGCACCTTCTGCGCCTGCGCGACTATGCCTTCGCCCACCGGGGTCAGGCGCACCGCACTCTTGCTGCGCTCGAAGATCAGCACGCCGAGCTCGTCTTCGAGCTTCTTCACGCCCACCGACAGGGTCGGCTGGCTGACGTGGCATCGCTCCGCGGCGCGGCCGAAGTGTTGCTCCTGGGCAAGCGTGACGATGTAGCGCAGTTCGGTAAGGGTCATGGCGACTAAGTCCGTTGAGGTGGCCCAAGCATAGCGGCTGCACCGCCGCGAACCAACCGCGCTAAACTTCCGAGCTTTGATTCGCGGAGCCAAGCATGAGCAAGAGCACCTTCCCCAGCCTGATCATCGTCGGTTGCGGCGACGTTGGCAGCCGCCTGGGACGTCAACTGGCCGCCCGCGACTGGCGCGTCCACGGCCTGCGCCGCAACGTCGCCGCGCTGCCGCTGGAAGTGCTGCCGGTGGCCGGCGACCTGGACCAGCTCGAATGTCCCGACACCTGGTCGGTGGGCCAGCTGGACTACCTGGTGTTCTGCGCCGCCGCGACCCAGCACGACGAGGCCGGCTATCGCGCCACCTACGTCGAGGGCCTGCGCAACACCCTTGGCTGGCTGCAACAGCGCGGGCAGCTGCCCAAGCGCCTGCTGTTCGTCTCCAGCAGCGGCGTTTACGCCCAGCGCGATGGCGAGTGGATCGATGAGACCTCGCCCGCCCGGGCCCAGAGCTATTCCGGCAGCGTGATGCTCGAGGCCGAGCAGGTGGCACTGCAGAGCGGCATTCCCGCCAGCGTCGTGCGCCTTACCGGTATCTACGGTCCCGGCCGGGAGTGGCTGCTCAAGCAGGTGCGCGAGGGCTACCGCGTGGCCAGTGAGCCGCCGCTGTACGCCAACCGTATCCATGCCGAGGATGCCGCCGGCCTGCTCGCCGCGCTGCTGGAGGCGGACCGCCGCGGCGTTGCACTGGAGCAGTGCTACCTCGGCGTCGACAACGAGCCGGCGGCGCTGCACGAAGTTGTCGGCTGGTTGCGCGAACATCTGGGCATCACCCATTGGGCTGACGAGCAGACCGTACGTCGCGCCGGCAGCAAGCGTTGCAGCAATGCCCGCGCTCGCGCGCTGGGCTGGGAACCGCGCTACCCGAGCTTCCGCGAAGGCTATGCGGCCA
This sequence comes from Pseudomonas nitroreducens TX1, assembly GCF_000313755.1. Classification (GTDB taxonomy): domain Bacteria; phylum Pseudomonadota; class Gammaproteobacteria; order Pseudomonadales; family Pseudomonadaceae; genus Pseudomonas; species Pseudomonas nitroreducens_A. The sequence goes on from NZ_AMZB01000127.1 coordinate 23,595, forward strand.
TCCTCGCCGGGAAACAGGACTGAGATGGACGCCAACCGACTGCTGGCGCGCCCGTGGTTACCAGGGGTGGAGTTGTTCCATGCGGACTTCTCCGGCCAGCCGTTCGGGCGCCACAGCCATGATGCCTTCGCCATCGGCGCCATCCTCCACGGCGCCGGCGGCTACCAGTGCCGTGGCGCGCACCACGTGCTGCCGGCCGGCACGCTGTCGCTGATGAACCCGGAGGAGCCGCACACGGGCAATGCCGAGTCCGAGCGGCTGGTCTATCGCATGCTCTACATCGAGGAATCGCGCCTGCTGCCGCTGCTCGGGCGCAAGCAATTGCCGCGCGGCTTCCAGACGCTCAATCCGCACGATGACGGCCAGGTGGCGGAGGCGCTGCGGCGTGTCGCCACGGAATTCGAGCGCAACGACGCGCTGGCGCTGGAGAGTGAGCTGCTGGCGTTGCTGGAATTGGTGTTCGTCCGCCACGGAGGCATGCGCGCGACTGCCTCGGCGTCGCGCGACGGTAGCGTCACTGCCAAGCTGCGCGATTACCTAGAAGCGCATTACCGCGAGGCGGTCAGTCTCGAAGCGCTGGCCGCACTGCTGCAGCGCCATCCGCGCCACCTGATCGAAGCCTTCCGCAACGCCTATGGCGTGCCGCCGCACACCTACCTGCTGCAGCGGCGCATCCGCGAGGCCAAGCGCCTGCTGGTGGGCGGCGAGAAGCCGCTGGACGTTGCACTGGCGCTGGGCTTTTACGACCAGGCGCATTTTTCCGGCACCTTCCGCCGCTTCACCGGCGTCACGCCCGGACGTTTCCTGCGCGCCACGCGCACCTGACTTTCTTCCAAGACCGGCGCTCCCCGGAGCTTGCAGACTGCGCGACGCCGCTATTCGGGAGATCGCCATGTTCGCCGCTTTTGCGCTGGTCGCCAGCACTCACTTCGCCGCCCTGCTGTCGCCGGGCCCGGACTTCTTCCTGTTGATCCGCGCCGCATTGCTGCGCGGTCGGCGTCACGCCGACGGCTGCGCGGCGGGCATTGCCCTGGCCAATCTGGCGAGCATGCTGCTGGTGCTCTTTGTCCTCGGTCTGCTGCCAGAAGTGGCGAGCCACGGGCTGCGTGTGGTGCAACTGCTGGGCGGCGCCTACTTCGTCTGGCTGGGCGCGCAGGCCGTTCTGGCGCGGCGAGAGCTGGAGATTCCCACAGAGCTGGGCGAGTTGCGCAGCGGAGGATTTCTGCGGGGTATGCGCGAAGGCCTGCTCGCCAGCAGCCTGAACCCCAAGCTGCCGATTTTCTATACCGGGCTGTTCGGCGTGCTCGGGCAGTTCCACCTGCCGGGCTGGGCACTGGGCGTCTGCGTGCTGTGGATGGGCGCGGTGGTGCTGTTCTGGGACATGGCGCTGGTGCGCATGCTGGACCGCCCACGCTGGCGCGGCTGGCTCAAGCGCCGGGTCACGGCGCTGGACCGCCTTTGCGGCGGCCTGCTGCTGGTGCTGGGTGGCTGGCTGTTGTGGAGCGGGCTGCGCTGACGTTCCACCAATCGCGCCCGCTCGCGCGATCAGTCGCGCTCCAGGGTCCAGACCTTGTTGCCCGGCGCGTACTGCGGCATCTCGTCGGCCTGGGCGCGGTTCACCGCCTCGAACAGTTCCAGCTTGTCGCCGTCGCGTTCGAAGAGGAATTCGCGGCCCTGCTGGCCCTGTTGCAGCCAGATACTGTCGTTGTCGCCGCTCATCGCCGCACAGTCGCCGGCCAGGCACAGCGCATAGCGATCGAAGCCGGGCATGCCTTCGAGGCTGCCGTTGGGCATGAACTTCACCTTGCTGCCCTGGCCCTGGCCTTCCTCGATCACCCAGGTGCCCTTGAGGTAAGCGGCGTACAGGGCGTTCTCGAAGGTGCTGCCAGCCGGGCCCTGCGCGGCGGGCTGCTCCTTGGGACGCAGGAAGCGCTGCTCGGGCCAGTTGTCGCTGCCCACCTGCACCAGTTCCTTGCCGTCCAGTTCGAGGGATTCCTGGTTGCTGCCGTAGAAATCGACGCGGTAGTGCTTGGGGTCGGTCGGGGTCAGCTGGCCTTCGCCCAGCTCGAAGCCATTGCTGAAGGTGGCCTGGCCGGCCTGGGTGTCCAGCTTCCATTCCAGGTTGGGGCCGTAGGCCAGCAGCGCCTCGCGCAGCTTGCCACCCTTGCCGGCGGCGTCGATGGCCGCCTGGTTGACCCAGACGCCGGAAGGGTCGGACGGGGTGCCGGCGCAGCCGGTGAGCAGGCCGGTCAGGGCGCACAGGATCAGGGCGCGACGCATGTTTGCTCCTTGCAGACAAGAGAACGGGGCCGCTGGGGCCCCGTAGGAATCACGTAACGCTTACTCCAGGACGACGATGGCGTCCATCTCGACCTGGGCGCCCTTGGGCAGCGCGGCAACGCCGATGGCGGCGCGGGCCGGGTAGGGCTGGACGAAGTACTTGCCCATGATCTCGTTGACCTTGGCGAAGTGCGACAGGTCGGTGAGGAAGATGTTCAGCTTGGCCACGTCGTGCAGGTAGCCGCCGGAAGCCTCGATCACGGCTTTGAGGTTCTCGAAGACCTGGACGGTCTGCTCTTCGAAGCCCTCGACCAGTTCCATGGTTTTGGGATCCAGCGGGATCTGACCGGAGACATAGACGGTGTTGCCAGCCTTGATCGCCTGGGAGTAGGTGCCAATGGCGGCCGGTGCCTTGTCGGTGTGGATAACGGTCTTGGTCATGTCGACTCCTTGGGGTGGGGATCAGCTGCGCATGCGGGTGATGCGGATCACGCCCTTGAGCGCGCGCAGCTTCTTGATGACGCGGGCCAGGTGCACACGGTCATGCACGCTGACGACGAGCTGGACCACGCTGATGCGACCGTCGCGCTCGTCCATGCTGATCTTCTCGATGTTGCCGTCGGCGGCGTTGACGCTGGTCGCCAGCAGGGCGATCAGGCCGCGCTGGTGCTCCAGCTCGACGCGCAACTCGACGTTGAATTCGCCGGTGACATCCTTGGCCCAGCTGAGCTGGATGCACTTTTCCGGGTTGTGGCGGATTTCGCTGATATTCCGGCAGTTCTCCAGGTGCACGACCATGCCCTTGCCGGCGGACAGGTGGCCGACGATCGGATCGCCCGGGATCGGCGTGCAGCACTTGGCATAGCTGAGCACCAGGCCTTCCGTGCCGCGGATCGCCAGCGGCCCTTCGGCGCTGGGCGCTTCCTCTCCTTCGCTGGATAGCAGGCGGCGCGCGACCACATAGGCCATGCGGTTGCCCAGGCCGATCTCTTCGAGCAGGTCCTCGAAGACTTCCATGCGGTATTCGGTGAGCACGCCCTGGATGCGTTCCTGCGGAATCTTCTCCAGGTGGCTGTCGAAGCCGGCCAGGGTCTTGTTCAGCAGGCGCTCGCCGAGGTTGATCGACTCGGAGCGGCGCTGCAGCTTGAGCGCGTGGCGGATGTGCGTGCGCGCCTTGCCGGTGACCACGAAGTTCAGCCAGGCCGGGTTCGGCCGGGTGCCCGGCGCGGTGACGATTTCCACCGTCGCACCGCTTTGCAGCGGTTCTGACAGCGGTGCCAGGCGGCGGTTGATGCGACAGGCGATGCAGCTGTTGCCCACGTCGGTATGCACCGCGTAGGCGAAATCCACCGCCGTGGAGCCTTTGGGCAGCTCCATGATGCGGCCCTTGGGCGTGAAGACGTAGACCTCGTCCGGGAACAGGTCGATCTTCACATTCTCGATGAATTCCAGCGAGTTGCCGGCGCGTTGCTGCAGTTCGAGGATGCCCTTCACCCACTGGCGGGCGCGGGCGTGGGTACCTTTCTGCGCTTCCTCTTCATTGGACTTGTACAGCCAGTGCGCGGCGATGCCGTGGTTGGCCATCTCCTCCATCTCGCGGGTGCGGATCTGGATTTCGATGGGCACGCCATGCATGCCGAACAGCGTGGTGTGCAACGACTGGTAGCCGTTGGCCTTGGGAATCGCGATGTAGTCCTTGAAGCGACCGGGGAACGGCTTGTACAGGTTGTGCACGGCGCCGAGTACGCGGTAGCAGGTGTCGACCTTGTCGACGACGATGCGGAAGGCGTAGACGTCCATGATCTCGTTGAACGCCTTGCGCTTGCCGCGCATCTTCTTGTAGATGCTGAAGAGGTGCTTCTCGCGGCCCAATACCTGGCCTTCCATGCCTTCGCGGGCAAGGCAGTTGACCAGCGATTCCTGGATCTTGCCGACGATCTCGCGGCGGTTGCCGCGGGCCTTCTTCACTGCCTGGCGGATACGCTCGGAGCGCATCGGGTGCATGGCCTTGAAGCCCAGGTCCTCGAACTCCACGCGCATGCTGTGCATGCCCAGCCGGTTGGCAATGGGCGCGTAGATTTCCAGGGTTTCCTTGGCGATGCGGCGGCGCTTCTCGCCGGACAGCACTTCCAGGGTGCGCATGTTGTGCAGGCGGTCGGCCAGCTTCACCAGGATCACGCGAATGTCGCGCGCCATGGCCATGGCCATCTTCTGGAAGTTCTCGGCCTGCGCCTCGGCCTTGGACTCGAAGTTCATCTGGGTCAGCTTGCTGACCCCGTCCACGAGTTCCGAGACGGTTTCACCGAACTGCGCGGTGAGCGCTTCCTTGGCGATGCCGGTGTCCTCGATCACGTCGTGCAGCATGGCCGCCATCAGGCTCTGATGGTCCATGTGCATGTCGGCGAGGATATTGGCGACGGCGAGCGGGTGGGTGACGTAGGCCTCGCCGCTGCGGCGGCGCTGCCCGTCGTGGGCCTGCTCGGCGTAGTAGTAGGCGCGGCGGACCAGGTTGACCTGGTCCGGGCCCAGATAGCTCGACAGACGATCAGCGAAGGCGTCTATGCTCGGCATGGGTCGACCCCCTGCCGCGCGGCCAGCTTTAATGCACCGATTCGTCGGTCGGACATCGACTTACAGGGCCTCGTTGTTGGCCTCGTCTTCGAAGGCAGCGAACAGCGGCTCTTCTTCAACCACGTCCTCCAGCTGAACGATTTCGTTGTCGATCAGGCCGGAAGCGATTTCGCGCAGCGCGACGACGGTGGGCTTGTCGTTTTCCCACGGTACCTTCGGCTCCTTGCCGCCGGTGGCCAGCTGACGCGAACGCTTGGTGGCGAGCATGACCAGCTCGAAACGGTTATCGACGTTGTCCAGGCAGTCTTCAACGGTGACGCGGGCCATGGTGTTCCTCGTACTGAAATGTAGGCCCGGAAAATGCCGGGCGGACTGGATAGTCTAAAAAATCGCCAATCTTTATGGAAGTGCCTTCTCTCGGCGACTTCAGGCCAGCAGGCGTTGCAGCAGCTCGGTGTGGCGTTGCTGCTGGGCGTCCTGGCGCAGCTGGCGGGCGCGGAAGATCGCCTTGAGGTCTTCCAGCGCGTGGGCGAAATCGTCGTTGATCACCAGGTGATCGTATTCCACATAGTGGCTCATTTCGCTGACGGCTTCCTGCATGCGACGCTCGATCACCTCATCGCTGTCCTGGCCGCGATTGGTCAGGCGCTGGCGCAGCGCTTCCTGGCTCGGTGGCAGGATGAAGATCGACTGCGCCTGGGGCATCAGCCGGCGTACCTGCTGTGCGCCCTGCCAGTCGATCTCCAGGATCAGGTCGTTGCCTTCGGCGAGGGTCTTCTCGACCCAGCGCTGGGAGGTGCCATAGAGGTTGTCGAAGACTTGCGCGTGCTCGAGGAATTCGTTGCGCTCGAGCATGGCGCGGAAGGTGTCGTGGCCGACGAAGTGGTAGTTCACCCCGTCCACTTCGCCCGGACGCATGCCGCGGGTGGTGTGGGAGACGGAGACGCGCACGCTGGGCATGACGTCGAGCAGGGCCTTGACCAGGCTGGTCTTGCCGGCGCCCGACGGCGCGGAAACGATGTACAGGGTGCCGGACATGGCGCTTTCCTGGAGTTGCGGTGGATTGGGGCCGGATGCGTCCGGCTTACTCGATATTCTGCACCTGTTCGCGCATCTGCTCGATCAGGACCTTGAGGTTGACCGCAGCCTGGGTGGAGCGCGGGTCGAAAGCCTTCGAACCTAGAGTGTTGGCCTCGCGGTTGAGTTCCTGCATCAAAAAGTCCAGGCGTCGGCCGGCGGCGCCGCCGGCCTTGAGCACGCGGCGTACTTCGGTGACGTGGGTAGTCAGGCGGTCCAGTTCCTCGGCGACATCGCTCTTCTGGGCCAGCAGAACCATTTCCTGTTCCAGGCGCTGCGGGTCGAGCTCTGCTTTCATCTCGGTGAATCGGTCGAGTACTTTCTGGCGCTGGTTGGCGAGCATTTCCGGCACCAGTTGGCGCAGATTGGCGACGTCTTCCTGCATGGCGGTCAGGCGCTCTTCGATGATCCTTGCCAGCTCAGCGCCTTCGCGGGCGCGGCCGGCCTTGAGTTCGTCCAGTGCCTGGGTGAAGGCGGCCAGGGCACTGGCGTTGAGCGCCTGCGGGTCGGCGGCATCGCCCACCAGCACGCCGGGCCAGGCCAGCACGGCCAGCGGGTCGAGCGGGGCGGGCTGCCGGATCAGTCCGGCGACGGTCTCGGCGGCGGCAACCAGTTGCGCGGCGCGCTCGCGGTCGACCTGCAGCGGCTTGCCGGCGTTTTCCTCGTTGAAGCGCAGGGTGCACTCCACCTTGCCGCGCGACAGGCCCTGGCGCAGCGCCTCGCGCACCGCGCCTTCGAGGTCGCGGAAGGCTTCGGGCAGGCGCAGGTTGGGTTCCAGGTAGCGGTGGTTGACCGAGCGCAGCTCCCAGCTGAGGGTTCCATGGGTGCTGGCGCGCTCGACGCGGGCGAAGGCGGTCATGCTGTGGACCATGGAGTCACCTCTCAAAAAGGGCTGGGAAAACGGCCGACAGGTCGTCGGAAACCGGTAATTGTACCCCAGCGTAGCGCGCAGCCGCACGCCGGCGGTGGTTGCGCCCGTCCGCTGGCCTCTATAATGGCGGACATTCCCCCGCCAGCAATCTGTACAGGATGCCTCCATGAACCGTCCCAGTGGCCGCGCCGCCGACCAACTGCGCCCGATCCGTATCACCCGCCATTACACCAAGCACGCCGAGGGCTCCGTGCTGGTCGAGTTCGGCGACACCAAGGTGATCTGCACCGTCAGCGCCGAGTCCGGTGTGCCGCGCTTCCTCAAGGGCCAGGGCCAGGGTTGGCTGACTGCCGAATACGGCATGCTGCCGCGCTCCACCGGCGAGCGTAACCAGCGCGAAGCCGCGCGCGGCAAGCAGGGCGGCCGCACCCTGGAAATCCAGCGCCTGATCGGCCGCTCCCTGCGTGCCGCGCTGGACCTGTCCAAGCTGGGCGAGAACACGCTGTACATCGACTGCGATGTGATCCAGGCCGACGGCGGCACCCGCACCGCCTCGATCACCGGCGCCACCGTGGCACTGATCGATGCCCTGGCCGTGCTGAAGAAGCGTGGCGCGCTCAAGGGCAACCCGCTCAAGCAGATGGTTGCTGCGGTTTCCGTGGGCATGTACCAGGGCGAGCCCGTGCTCGACCTGGATTACCTGGAGGACTCCGCCGCCGAGACCGACCTGAACGTAGTCATGACCGATGCCGGCGGCTTCATCGAAGTCCAGGGCACTGCCGAAGGCGCACCCTTCCAGCCGGCTGAACTCAATGCCATGCTGGAGCTGGCGCAGCAGGGCCTGCGCGAACTGTTCGAGCTGCAGCGCGCCGCGCTGGCAGACTGACCCGGCGGGCGGCCAGCCCGCCCGATCCTCAAGTGCAAGGAGCGAAAGGATGAGCGACGAAGTACCGGTACAGCAGGTTCAGCGGAGCCAGGAGGCCCGCCAGTGGGCGATGTTCTGCCACTTCGCCGCCTTTCTCGGCTTCATCTTTCCGTTCGGCAACCTGCTCGGGCCGCTGATCGTCTGGCAGATCAAACGTGAATCGGACCCGTTCGTGGACCGTCAGGGCAAGGAAGCGCTGAACTTCCAGATCACCGTGAGCCTTGCGGTAGTAGTCAGCTGCCTGCTGATGCTGGTGGTGATCGGCTTCTTCCTGCTGGGGCTGGTGAGCATTGGCGCGCTGGTGCTGACCATCATTGCCGGGATCAAGGCCAACGAGGGGCTGGATTACCGCTATCCCTTCACCTGGCGCCCGATCAAGTAATCCCGGGCATGAAAAAGCCGGCGCTAAGCCGGCTTTTTTCTGTCCGCCGAGGGCGTACGAACCGGGACTCAGATGCTCAGCGTCCAGTCGTAATCGACGATCAGCGGCGCATGCTGCGAGAAGCGCGGCTGGCGCGGCAACTTGGCGTTGCGCACGAAGCGACGCAGACCCGGCGTGAGGATCTGATAGTCGAAGCGCCAGCCCAGGTTGAGCAACTCGGCCTGTTCGCTTTCCGGCCACCAGCTGTACTGGTCGCCTTCGCGGTTGACCTCGCGCAGGGCGTCGACGTAGCCCATGGTGCCGAAGATCTCATCCATCCAGCCGCGCTCCGGCGCCATGAAGCCCGGAGATTGCTGGCATTCGCGCCAGTTCTTCACGTCCAGCTTCTGGTGCGCGACGTACAGCGAGCCGCAATAGATGTATTCGCGGCGCTTGCGGCGCTGCTTGTTCATGTACTGGGCGAAATCGTCCATGAACTTGAACTTGTGGTTCAGGTTCTCGTCCCCTTCCTGCCCGGTAGGCAGCAGGAGAGTGGCGATACTCACCTTGTCGAAATCGGCTTGCAGGTAGCGCCCGTAACGATCGGCCATCTCGAAACCCAGGCCGCTTATGACAGCCTTGGGTTGCAGACGGCTATAGATTGCGACGCCGCCCTGACTGGGCACTTCGGCATCGCAGGCGTACAGGAAGTAGCCATCCAGTTGGTAGGACGGGTCATCCAGATCGAAAGCGGAGGCGCGGGTATCCTGCAAGCAGATCACGTCGGCATTCTGGGCTTGCAGCCAACTGAGCAAACCACGCTCGGCTGCAGCCTGAATACCATTCACGTTCACACTGATGATCCGCATAAATGGCCCCCAAAATCACGTGTGTGTATGATACCCGAGCTCAAACGGTTTAGCTAAATTCATACCGGCCGGTTCTCTCCCATGCAGCCATATCAACGCGATTTCATCCGCTTCGCCATCGAGCGCGGCGTTCTTCGTTTCGGCGAATTCACCCTCAAGTCCGGGCGCACCAGCCCGTACTTCTTCAATGCCGGTTTGTTCAACACCGGCGTTGCGCTGTCCCAGCTGGGTCGTTTCTACGCCAGCGCGTTGGTCGACAGCGGCATACCTTTCGACGTGTTGTTCGGCCCGGCCTATAAAGGAATTCCGTTGGCGGCCGCTACAGCCATTGCGCTGGCGGAACAGCACGGCCTCGACCTGCCCTGGTGCTTCAACCGCAAGGAAGCCAAGGACCACGGCGAAGGCGGCACGCTGGTCGGGGCTCCGCTGACCGGCCGCGCGCTGATCATCGATGATGTGATCACTGCCGGTACCGCGATCCGCGAGGTCATGCAGATCATTGACGCCCAGGGCGCGCAGGCGGCCGGCGTACTGATCGCGCTGAACCGCCAGGAGCGCGGCAAGGGCGAGCTGTCGGCGATCCAGGAAGTCGAACGGGACTTCTCGATTCCGGTCGTCAGCATTGTTTCGCTGGAACAGGTGCTGGAGTATCTGGCTGGCGATGCACAGCTCAAGCAGCATCTGTCGGCGGTCGAGGCGTATCGAGCGCAGTACGGTATCTAACCGGAACAAGGGTGTCGGGCATGGCCAAGCAGGGTGCTTACCGTTACAGGGTGTTGATGGGGCTTCTGGGAACCGTGCTCGCGGGCGGGGCGCTGGCGGCCGGGCAGCCGGCCGGCCAGGTCGAGATGTACCGCTACGTCAATGACAAGGGCATCACCGTCATCGACCGCTTGGGCGTGCCGCCTCAGTACATCGGCAAAGGTTACCAGGTGCTCAACGACCAGGGCCGGGTGATTCGCGAGGTGCCTCCGGCGCCGACCGCCGCCGAGATCGAGCAGCGCAAGGCGGCCGCCGCCCGCGCCAGTTCCGATCAGCAGCTGATGCGCATGTACACCAGCGTCGAAGATGTCGACCGGGCCCGTGAGCGCAAGCTGGCCGAGCTCGACGGGCTGACCAGCGTGGCCAAGGGCAACCTGCAGTCGCTGAAGACGCAGCAGGCCAACCTGCAGGCTCGCGCCGCCGATCAGGAGCGCGCCGGGCGCCCGGTGCCGGAAGACCTGGTCGCCCAATTGGGCAACCTGCGCAGCGACGAACAGCGCTTGCGGCAGGATATTGCCCGCTATCAGCAATTGCGCGAGCAGGCGGTGCGCAGTTTTACCGAAGATCGCGCCCGCGTCTCCCAACTGGTGGGCAACTGAGCCCAGGCTGCGCCGCTCACTGTTGCGGCGAGACTCGTTCGAATTCGTTGATCTTTCCGCGCAGCCAGTCCGGCAGCGGCTGGCTCGTCCGGTCGACGCCAGCGTAGGCGTAGATCAGCTCGCCCAGCGTCAGCAGGGTTTCCTCGCACCAGATCGACACCTGGAAGGTCAGGCTGCTGCGGCCCAGCCGGCTGACGCGCACGCCGATTTCCAGCCAGTCGTCGAAGCGTGCGGGCGCCAGGTACTCCAAAGTGGTCTTCACCGCGAACAGATCGCCGCCGCCACGCAGCAGGTCGGCCGGGTAGCTCACACCCAGGTGGCGGTAGTACTCGGTGGTGGCGACGTCGGCATAGGTCAGGTAGTTGCCGTTGAAGACGATGCCCTGCGGGTCGACCTCCGACCAGCGTACGCGCAGGCCTTGGAAGAAGCTGAAGTCGTTGCGGGAAACGGGGGGCGTGGCCATGCGGATGCTCCAGACGGAAAAACACCCGCGAGGATCGCTCCTGGCGGGTGTCTTTTGATCAGCGCTGCTTGCGGTTGGTGATCAGGGTGCCGACACCGCTGTCGGTGAAAATCTCCAGCAGCACGGCGTTGGGCACGCGGCCATCGATGATGTGCGCGCTGGTCACGCCGCCCTGTACCGCCTCGAGCGCGCAGCGGATCTTCGGCAGCATGCCGCCGTAGATGGTTCCGTCGGCGATCAGCTCGTTGACCTGCTCGGTGGTCAGGCCGGTGAGTACCTGGCCCTGCTTGTCCATCAGGCCGGCGATATTGGTGAGCAGCATCAGCTTCTCGGCCTTCAGCGCCTCGGCTACCTTGCCGGCCACGAGGTCGGCGTTGATGTTGTAGGACTCGCCGTTGGCGCCCACGCCGATCGGCGCGATGACCGGGATGAAGTCACCCTGCACCAGCATGTTCAACAGGTCGACGTTGACGCCGGTGACTTCGCCCACATGGCCGATGTCGATGATTTCCGGCTTGGTCATCTCCGGCGTCTGGCGGGTGACGGTGAGCTTTTTCGCACGGATCAGCTCGGCGTCCTTCCCGGTCAGGCCGATGGCGCTGCCGCCATGACGGTTGATCAGGTTGACGATGTCCTTGTTCACCTGGCCGCCGAGGACCATCTCCACCACGTCCATGGTCTGCGCGTCGGTGACGCGCATGCCATCGATGAAGTGGCTCTCGATCGACAGGCGATTGAGCAGGTCGCCGATCTGCGGACCACCACCATGAACCACCACCGGGTTGATGCCGACGGCTTTCATCAGCACCACGTCGCGGGCGAAGCTGTTCTTCAGCTCGTCCGTCTCCATGGCGTTGCCGCCGTACTTGATCACCAGTGTCTTGCCGACAAAGCGGCGGATGTAGGGCAGGGCTTCGGCAAGGACGCGGGCAACCTGGGCGGCGTCATCGCGGCTCTGGGTCATGGTGGGCTCCGGCATGAGTGCTACAGGGTCAGAAGGGCAGGCTGAGGGCGGGGTCGACCGCTTTCAGCTGGGTGCGGAACACGTCCTTGATGCGTTCCAGTTCGTCCTGGGAGTCCGCCTCGAAACGCAGCACCAGCACCGGCGTGGTGTTGGATGCGCGAACCAGGCCCCAGCCTTTGGGATAATCCACGCGCACGCCGTCGAGGGTGGTGAGATTGGCTTCACCCCACTGGCCGCGGGCCTGCAGCGCCTCGATCAGGGCGAACTTGCCCTCGTCGGTGACAGTGATGTTGATTTCCGGGGTGGAGATGTCCAGCGGGAACGCGGAGAACACGCGCTCGGCGTCGCGCTTGTCCAGGCTGATGATTTCCAGCAGGCGCGCGGCGCTGTAGATGCCGTCGTCGAAGCCGTACCAGCGTTCCTTGAAGAAGATGTGGCCGCTCATCTCGCCAGCGAGCAGGGCGCCGGTTTCCTTCATCTTCTTCTTGATCAGCGAGTGACCGGTCTTCCACATCACCGGGCGACCGCCGTAGCCGCTGATCAGGGAGATCAGGCGGCGGGTGCATTTGACGTCGAAGATGATGTCGGCGCCCGGGTTGCGCGAGACCACGTCCTTGGCGAACAGCATCAGCAGGCGGTCGGGGTAGATGATGGTGCCTTCGTTGGTCACCACGCCCACGCGGTCGCCGTCGCCGTCGAAGGCCAGGCCGAGGTCGGCGCCGGTTTCCTTCACCTTGGCGATCAGGTCTTCCAGGTTCTCGGGCTTGCCCGGGTCCGGGTGGTGGTTGGGGAAGGTGCCGTCGACATCGCAGTACAGCGGGATCACGGTGCAGCCCAGCGCTTCGATCAATTGCGGGGCGATCACGCCGGCCACGCCGTTGCCGCAGTCCACCACCACTTTCAGCGGCTTGGCCAGGGCGATGTCGTCGCGGATCTGCTGGAAGTAGCGCGGCAGGATGTCGACCTGCTGCACGCTGCCTACGCCGGAGGCGAGGTCTTCGTTCTGGATGCGTTCGCGCAGGGCCTGGATCTGCTCGTTGGCCAGGGTCTCGCCGGCGACGACGATCTTGAAGCCGTTGTAGTCCGGCGGGTTGTGGCTGCCGGTGAGCATCACGCCCGACTTGCCTTCGAGGACATTGGCCGCGTAGTACAGGACCGGCGTGGGAACCATGCCGATGTCGGTGACCTGGCAACCGCAGTCGACCAGGCCCTGGATCAGTTGCTGGACCAGTTCGGGACCGGACAGGCGGCCGTCACGGCCCACGGATACGCACGGCTCACCGCGCGCCAGGCTTTCGGAACCGATCGCGCGGCCGACCCAGTAGGCGGTCTCGGCGGTCAGGGTGTCGCCGACCACGCCACGGATATCGTAGGCGCGGAAGATGCTGGCGGGCAGCTGTGGGGTTTTAGGCGTGCTCATAGCGGATGTGTGCTCCAATCCCAGGAGATCCTGGTCTTCATCAAGAATATCGATGTCCAGAATGTCGGTGTTCTGGAACAGCGGATCGACCAATGGCGGTTCGGTGGCAGCGACCGGGCCTCTGGCTGCAGCGACAGCCGGGGTCGGCTGAACGGCTGCGGCCGGGGCGGCGGGAGCACTGGCACTGGGTGTTTCGGTCTTGCGGCGTGGCTGGCGGGCCAGCGCCTGAGCCAGGGCCTGCAGGCTCGGCAGGCTCAGCTCAGGAGCTTTGGCAGTGCGTTGGCCGGCGAGTTCCTGAATGAACTGCCCCAATGCCTGGGCATCCTTGCTGACCCGGCGCTGCATCGCACTTTGCGCAAGATAGAGGCCGAGCAGCCCGCCGGCCAGTGCAAGCAGCGCGGCGATACCCAGCAGGGATGGCGAATAGAGCTGGCCGGTCACGCTCGGGCCCGGGGTGAAGCTCAGCTTCCAGTTCGGATTGCCGCTGGGCAGCTCCATCGGCATGGCGTCGCTGGCCTGGCCGCGTTGCAGCAGGACCTGCGCCGGTGAATTGCCGAACTGCTGGGAAAGCTTCAGCTGGCCGATGTCGGCGGACATCGGTGGCAGGTTGCCGAGCAGGCGTTGCAGGTCGACGACCAGCAGCAGGGAACCCTGGATCGAGTTGTCCGCCGCGCGCAGGGCGGTGGGGCTGTACACCAGCCAGCGGGTACCGACCTTGTAGGCCTCTGGCGCCACGGCCTGGCCGCTTTCGACGCGGTGCAGCATGTCCAGCGCGGCATAGTTCAGCGGGCCGGGGCGAGCGGTATCCTGCACGGCCTGGCCGTTGGCGTTGAGGTGGACGTCCACCAGGCCGTCCAGATGGCCCTGGGTCATTGCCTTCTCCAGCGCGGCGATGCGCGCCGGGTCATTGCTCTGCAGGGTGGGCAGCAGTTGCGGATCGCCCGCCATGGCGCGACTGTCCGCAGCCAGCAGGTTCAGGGACTGGCGCAATGCGCCGGACTGATTCTCCGACCAGGCATTGCTCAGCTGGGCGATGTGCGCGCGATCGGCCTGACCGAACAGGCTGAACCACAGCAGCGCACCGGCTGCCGCCACGCCGCCCACGGTGAGAACCAGCGATGGCAGCAGCGGCTTGAGGTCGACCCTGGAAGCCGGTCCTTTGACGGGCTTCTCCGCCGGCACGAGCTCTGGCAGTTCGGCGCTGTCCTTGGCAGTGCGTTGGAAAAGTTTCATGCAACGTCTCCTCGGCGATTCATCCTGAAAAGGGAAAGGTCAATGGCTACCGGAGTGACCGAAGCCGCCGGCGCCGCGCTGGGTTTCGTCGAAGGTTTCGACCAGCTCGAAATGCGCCTGCACCACCGGCACCAGCACCAGCTGGGCGATGCGTTCGCCAATGGCGATCTTGAACGCCGTCTGCCCGCGGTTCCAGCAGGAGACCATCAGCTCGCCCTGGTAGTCCGAGTCGATCAGGCCGACCAGGTTGCCCAGCACGATGCCGTGCTTGTGGCCCAGGCCCGAGCGCGGAAGGATCAGCGCGGCCAGTCCCGGATCGGCGACGTAGATGGACAGGCCGGTGGGGATCAGCACGGTCTGGCCCGGTTCGAGGACGCAGTCCTCCTGGAGCATGGCGCGCAGGTCGAGGCCGGCGGAACCCGGAGTGGCATATTGCGGCAGCGGGAAATCGCTGCCCAGGCGGGGATCGAGGATCTTGGCTTGCAGGGAATGCATTGAGTTCTCAGTGTTGATTGATGCGTTCGGCGATGAAGGCAATCAGCTGGCGGGCAATCTTGCCCTTGCTGGTCTGGGCGAACGCAGTCTTGTGCAATTCGCGGTCGATGACCGTGATGGCGTTCTCTTCACTATTGAAGCCAATGGACGGATTGGCGACGTCATTGGCGACGATCAGGTCGAGATTCTTGTCCTTGAGCTTGCGCGAGGCGTATTCGAGCAGGTTCTCGGTCTCGGCGGCGAAGCCGACGCTGAAGGGCCGATCCTCGCGCAGCGAAAGGGTGGCGAGGATGTCGGGATTGCGTACCAGCTGCAAGAGCAGGCCGTCACCCTTGGTGGGGTCTTTCTTGAGTTTCTGCGGCGCCACCAGCTCCGGGCGATAGTCGGCCACGGCGGCGGAGGCGATCAGGATGTCTGCCGGCATCGCCGCTTCACAGGCGGCCAGCATGTCGCGGGCGCTGACCACGTCGACACGGCTCACCCGGTCCGGGGTCGGCAGGTGCACCGGGCCGGTCACCAGGGTCACGCGGGCGCCGGCTTCGGCGGCCGCTTCGGCCAGGGCGAAGCCCATCTTCCCGGAGCTGTGGTTGGTGATGTAGCGCACCGGGTCGATGTTTTCCTGGGTCGGCCCGGCGGTGATCAGGATGTGCTGGCCGGTCAGGGCCTTGAACTCGAAGCAGTCGGCGGCGCGCTGTGCCAGCTCCTCGGCTTCGAGCATGCGTCCCGGGCCGACGTCTCCGCAGGCCTGGCTGCCGGCGGCGGGGCCGAAGAAATGCAGGCCGCGGCTACGCAGCAGCTCGGCATTCACCTGGGTGGCCGGGTCGCGCCACATGGCCTGGTTCATCGCCGGGGCCAGGGCAACCTGTGCGTCGGTGGCGAGCACCAGGGTGGTCAAAAGGTCGTTGGCCGCGCCCTGGGCCAGCCGCGCCATGAGGTCGGCAGTGGCGGGGGCGATCAGCACCAGGTCGGCCCAGCGAGCCAGCTCGATGTGCCCCATGGCCGCTTCGGCGGCGGGGTCGAGCAGGTCCAGGTGGACCGGGTGGCCGGAAAGGGCCTGGAGCGTGAGCGGGGTGATGAACTCGCGGCCGCCCTGGGTCATCACGACACGCACCTCGGCGCCCTGGTCTCGCAACCGGCGGACCAGTTCGGCGCTCTTGTAAGCGGCGATACCGCCGCCGACGCCCAGAACGATGCGTTTACGATAGAGCCGCTGCATAGGCCAGCCTTAAATACGGAAATGGATGACGCGCGCTGAAGCCGGCGACGCCTCCCCAGGCCTCCGGCTGCGCGAAGCGAGGGGGCTAAGATAGCACAGCGCCTGCGCCGGAACAGCGGGCGGCCTGACGGGGAGGTCCCTTGAGTATTCGTGACTGGCCTGCGGCGGAGCGCCCGCGGGAAAAATTGCTCGAGAGAGGAGCGGCGAGCCTGAGCGACGCCGAGCTGCTCGCCATCTTCCTGCGGACCGGCGTGGTCGGCTGCAGTGCAGTCGATCTTGCGCGGCGCCTGCTCAGCGAATTCGGCAGCCTGCGCGCCTTGCTGGAGGCCGATCTGGATTCGTTCTGCAGTCACCTGGGCCTGGGCGTCGCCAAGTTCGTGCAGTTGCAGGCCGTACTGGAAATCGCCCGGCGTCATCTTGCCGAGCAGCTCAGCCGCAATTCGGCGCTGGAGAGCCCCCAAGCCGTGCGCGACTTCCTCAAGGCGCGGCTGCGCCACGAACCCCACGAGGTCTTCGCCTGCCTGTTCATGGACAACCGCCATCGGGTGCTGGCGTTCGAGATACTGTTCCACGGCTCCATCGACAGTGCCAGCGTCTATCCCCGGCAGATCGTCAAGCGCGCCCTGGCGCACAACGCCGCCGCGCTGATCCTCGCGCACAATCATCCTTCAGGCATCTGCGAGCCGAGCCAGTCCGATGACCTTCTGACCCGACGCATCGTCCAGGCGCTGGCGCTGGTCGATGTGCGCGTGCTGGATCACTTCATCGTCGGTGACGGTGAGCCGCAGTCGATGGCTGAGCTGGGAATGCTGTAGCGCGCTACAGCTGCACCTTCGAGAAGTCCTGGCGACCGAACGGACTTACCCCGTAGCCCTTGACGTTCTGGCGGATCAGCGCCGAGGCGGTTGGGTGCGCCAGCGGTAGCCACAGCGCCTGGTCGTGAATGATCTGCTGTGCCTGGTGGTACAGCTCGCTGCGTTTGGCCTGGTCGGCCACCGACTTGCCCTGGCTGATCAGGCCGTCGAGCTTGTCGTCGCAGTAACGCGCGAAGTTCAGCCCGGATTTCACGCTGGCGCAGGAGAACTGCGGGGTGAGGAAGTTATCCGGGTCGCCGTTGTCGCCGGCCCAGCCCATGAACAGCAGGTCATGCTCGCCGGCCTTGGCGCGGCGGATCAGCTCGCCCCACTCGATCACGCGGATCTCGACCTGGATGCCGATCCGTGCCAGGTCCGCCTGCAGCAGCTGCGCGCCGACGCTGGGGTTGGGGTTGAGCAGGCTGCCGGACGGGCGGGTCCAGATGGTGGTCTTGAAGCCGTCCTTGTGCCCGGCTTCGGCCAGCAGGGCTCGGGCCTTGTCCAGGTCACGCGGGTAGCCGGGGATGTCCTTGGCGTAGCTCCAGGTGTTCGGCGGGTAGACGCCGTCGGCGGCGGTGGCGCTGCCGGCGAATACGCTCTGGAGGTAGGTGCCCTTGTCGAAGGCGAGGTTGATCGCCTGGCGTACCTTGGGATTGTCCAGCGGCGGGTGCTGGCTGTTGATGCCGACGAAGGCGGTCATGAAGGCCGGAGTCTGCTCGACCTTGAGCTCGGCGCTCTTCTGCGCAGCCTCGACGTCCAGCGGCTTGGGCGACAGGGCGATCTGGCATTCGCCGCGCTTGAGCTTCTGCAGGCGCACGCTGGCGTCCGGGGTGATGGCGAATACGAGGTTATCCACAGCAGGCTTGCCGCCGAAGTACTGGGCGTTGGCGGCGTAGCGCACCACGGCGTCCTTCTGGAAGCGCTTGAAGACGAAAGGCCCGGTGCCGATCGGCTGGGCGTTGAGCTTCTCCGGGGTGCCGGCCTTCATCAGGTGATCGGCATATTCGGCGGAATAGATAGAGGCGAAACCCATGCTGAGCATCGCCAGGAAGGTGGCGTCCGGGTGGGTGAGGCTGAAGCGCACATGGCGCTCATCGACCTTCTCCACGGCCTTGACCAGGCTCGGCAACTGCATCGACTGGGCATGGGGGAAGCCGCTCTGCGCGACCTTGTGCCAGGGCTGGGCCGGGTCGAGCATGCGCTGGAAGCTGAACACCACGTCGTCGGCGGCAAGCGTCCGGCCCGGCTTGAAGTAATCCGTGTGGTGGAAGGCCACGCCATCGCGCAGCTGGAAATCATACGTCAGGCCGTCTTCGGAGACCTTCCAGCTTTCGGCCAGGCTTGGCACCACCGCGCCTTTGGCGGCGTCGAAGTCCACCAGGCGGTTCATCAGCACATCGGCCGAGGCGTTGGTGGTGGTCAGCGAGTTGTACTGGACCACGTCGAAGCCTTCGGGGCTGGCTTCGGTGCACACGCTCAGCGAGGCGGCACTGGCGAGGGCGGGGGAAAGAAGGAGGGCTAGGAGGGCAAGACGCATGACGAACTCCGTGTGAGCTGGCAAGATGCCCATCCGCGAGGCTGGGCGGGTCATGCAAGGCTGTTGTCAGCCTCGAAGGAGCTACCCTAGACCAAGCCGCCGCCCGTCACAACGATGACAGGCGACGAACGGCACCAGTGCCACGGCCCACGGGGGCTGGCGTCGAGTTTTCCGAGTCATGCTTTCCCTTGCAGCGCTGGGCGTCTTTCTGATATAAAGCTGCGCTCTTTTCTGGGGCCCTGCTCTGATCCTGCGACTTCCTCGCGGCGAAGCGGCAGTTAAGACCCCGGTGAAACTGAGAATCCTATTGAGTTAAGCAGCCAACCCATGCCGGGTTTGGCATGTGGTTTACAGAGGGCTGAGCCATGTCGAGAGTTTGCCAAGTGACCGGTAAGGGTCCGGTTACCGGGAACAACATTTCCCACGCACACAACAAAACCCGTCGCCGTTTCCTGCCGAACCTGCAGCACCACCGTTTCTGGGTAGAATCCGAGAAGCGTTTCGTGCGTCTGCGCGTTTCCGCTAAAGGCATGCGTATCATCGACAAGCGTGGTATCGAGGCCGTTCTGAACGACCTGCGCACCCGCGGCGAAAAATTCTAAGGAGCTGCAGTCATGCGCGAACTGATTCGTCTGGTGTCCAGCGCCGGTACCGGCCACTTCTACACCACCGACAAGAACAAGCGTACCAAGCCTGAGAAAATCGAGATCAAGAAATACGATCCGGTTGTTCGCAAGCACGTGATCTACAAGGAAGCCAAGATCAAGTAATTGATCTTCGCCCTTGTGAAGAAACCCGCCCCTCGTGGCGGGTTTTTTCTTGCCCGGGCAAAAACCCCAGGCGAAAAAAAGCCCGCCGATGGCGGGCTTTTTCATGTCCGGTGCTCAGCCCTTCTGCTCGAAGATCACGTAGACCTTGCGGCAGGGCTCCAGCACTTCCCAGGTGCCGCTGAATCCGGCCGGGATGACGAAGCGGTCGCCGACGCGCACGGTCTTGGCACCGCCGTTGGCGTCACGGATCACCGACACGCCCTGGAGGATCTCGCAGTACTCGTGCTCGGTGTAGCTGACGTTCCAATGGCCCGGCTCGCCTTCCCAGATGCCCACGTTGAACTGGCCGCAGTCGCTGGCGTAGTGGTTGCGCACATTCTGCGCCGGGTCGCCCTTGATGATGCGGTCCGGAGCGGGGCGGTAGTGTTCGGGGGCGGTGGTGGCCTGGGCGAAATCGACGATCTGCTCGACGTTCATGGCGGTCTCGGTTCTTTAGAGTTGTTGGCGAGAGTGCGTGCGGGCACGCGCAGCGCTGTTGGATATTTACTCCGAAGCGGCTGTCGGAAAACCATCAGCCGACGAATCAGGGCAGTCTATGTTTAATAAAACGAACGTGACAAGGCTATTTGACCGCATAGTGTAAAAAATATTGAAAATTGGCGGTCTCCGGTTTAGGGTGGCGAACAGCATGCGTTTGCTCCGCCTTGCGGAATATTTGACAGCGCGCCTGCCCGGCGCCTGCACCTGATAAGTACATTAATAAGAGGACACGTTGTCATGGGTAACCTCACTCGCGCCGATTGGGAAGCTCGCGCCAAGGACCTGAAGATCGAAGGCCGCGCCTTCGTCAACGGTGAATACGTCGACGCCGCATCCGGCGCCACCTTCGATTGCATCAGCCCCGTGGATGGCCGCTTCCTGGCCAAGGTCGCCAGCTGCGACCTGGCCGATGCCGAGCGTGCCGTGCAGGTCGCCCGTGCCGCCTTCGACTCCGGCTCCTGGTCGCGCCTGGCCCCGGCCAAGCGCAAGAAGGTCATGATCCGCTTCTCCGAGCTGCTGCTGGAGAACGCCGAGGAACTGGCCCTGCTGGAAACCCTCGACATGGGCAAGCCGATCAGCGACTCGCTGAGCATCGACGTGTCCAGCGCCGCCAACAGCCTGCGCTGGAGCGGAGAGGCGATCGACAAGATCTACGACGAAGTCGCTGCCACCGCCCACAACGAACTGGGCCTGGTCACCCGCGAGCCGGTCGGCGTCGTCGCCGCCATCGTGCCGTGGAACTTCCCCCTGCTGATGACCTGCTGGAAACTCGGCCCGGCGCTGTCCACCGGTAACTCGGTGATCTTGAAGCCCTCCGAGAAATCCCCGCTGACCGGCATCCGCATCGCCCAGCTGGCCATCGAGGCCGGCATCCCGAAAGGCGTGTTCAACGTCCTGCCGGGCTTCGGCCACACCGTAGGCAAGGCCCTGGCCCTGCACATGGACGTCGATACCCTGGTGTTCACCGGTTCGACCAAGATCGCCAAGCAGCTGATGGTCTACGCGGGCGAATCGAACATGAAGCGCGTCTGGCTGGAAGCCGGCGGCAAGAGCCCGAACATCGTCTTCGCCGACGCTCCGGACCTCAAAGCCGCTGCTGAAGCCGCCGCCAGCGCCATCGCCTTCAACCAGGGCGAAGTCTGCACCGCGGGCTCGCGCCTGCTGGTGGAGAAGTCGATCAAGGCCGAGTTCGTGCCGATGGTGGTCGAAGCCATCAAGGCCTGGAAGCCGGGCAACCCGCTGGACCCGGAAACCAACGTCGGTGCGCTGGTCGACACCACCCAGATGAACAACGTGCTGAGCTACATCCAGGCCGGCCACGACGACGGCGCCAAGCTGGTGGCCGGCGGCAAGCGCACCCTGGAAGAAACCGGCGGCACCTACGTCGAGCCGACCATCTTCGACGGCGTGACCAATGCCATGCGCATCGCCCGTGAAGAGATCTTCGGCCCGGTGCTGTCGGTCATCGAGTTCACCGATGCCGAAGAAGCCGTGCGCATTGCCAACGACACTCCGTACGGCCTGGCCGCCGCGGTGTGGACCAGCGACCTGTCCAAGGCCCACCTGACCGCCAAGGCGCTGCGCGCCGGCAGCGTGTGGGTGAACCAGTACGACGGCGGCGACATGACCGCTCCGTTCGGTGGCTTCAAGCAGTCCGGCAACGGTCGCGACAAGTCGCTGCACGCGTTCGACAAGTACACCGAGCTGAAGGCCACCTGGATCAAGCTCTGAGGACGGTTCGGAGGGGCTGCGCGTCGGCCATGCTGCGTTGAGAACGAATTTTGGCTGCTACGGGCGTAAACTCCGCGCCAAAATTCGTTCTCGCCTTGCCTGGCTCTAGCTCGCACCCTTCGTAGCGAACTTAGCAATTCAGGCCGGTCTTGGTCGGCCCCGATCCAGGGGCCGGCTCTGATAAAGAGCCACACCCGCGGCCGGGTTTCCCTCAGGGAAGCCCGGCCGCTGTGCATTGCGCATCGGGCACCCCTCGCGCCTGGCGTGCGCTCCGGATGGAACGGGAGAAAGACAATGCGTTGGGGACCGTATTTCGCTGTGTGTGCTGCCGTCATCAGCATCGGTCTGGCCCTGGGCCTGACCATGCCGCTGGTTTCACTACGCCTGGAAGGCTGGGGTTACGGCAACTTCGCCATCGGTGTCATGGCCTCCACGCCGGCCGTGGGTGTGCTGTTGGGTGCAATGATTGCCGGGCGCCTCGCCTCGCGGGTCGGCACGCCGCTGCTGATGCGCCTGTGCCTGCTCTCCGGGGCCTTTTCGGTCGGCCTGCTGGCGCTGCTGCAGAGCTACCCGGTCTGGCTGTTCCTGCGTCTGCTGATCGGCGTGCAACTGACCGTCGTGTTCATCCTCGGTGAAAGCTGGATCAACCAGTTGGCCGTCGAGAAATGGCGCGGTCGGCTGGTCGCCCTGTATGGCACCGGCTACGCACTGAGCCAGCTATCCGGCCCGGTGCTGCTGACCTTCATCGGCACCGCCGACAACCGTGGCTTCTGGTTCAGCGTCTGCCTGCTGGTGGGCGGCTCCCTGCTGCTGCTCGGCCGTACCGGCGCCCCCAAGGTCGACCCGAACAGCGCCAACGGGCGCGGGCTTTTCACCTTCTGCGGTCAACTCCCAGCCATTGCCTGGGCGGTGGTGCTGTTCGCCGGCTTCGAGGCGATGATCCTCACCTTGCTGCCGGTCTACGGCATCCAGCAGGGCTTCACCCAGGCGGTGGCGCTGGCGATGGTGAGCACTGTGGTGGTCGGCGATGCGCTGCTGCAATTGCCCATCGGCTGGCTGGCCGACCGCGTCTCGCGGCAGATGCTGTTCAAGGGCTGCGGCATGGTCCTGTGCGCGAGCAGCCTGGCCATGCCGCTGTTGCTGCAGCACATCGCCATCTGGCCGGTGCTGGTGCTGTTTGGCGCGAGTGCGGGCGGGCTGTTCACCCTGTCGCTGATCCTTATCGGCGAGCGTTATCGCGATGACGCGCTGGTCCGTGCCAACGCGCACATCGCCCAGCTCTGGGGCATCGGTTGCCTGATCGGGCCGCTGGCGACCGGCGCGGCCAGCCAGTGGATCAGCGGCCATGCGCTGCCGCTGGTGATGGCGCTGGGGGCGGCGGGCTTCGTGATCCTGGTGAGCCTGCGCGGGCTGCCGCCGGTAACGAACTCGATCGACGCCGCGCAGCAGCAGGAGAGCTCCTAAAGCATTTTCTCCAGCCCGATGGCGCCGGCGATCCACGCGTTGAGCCGGCGCCAGGCGTTGCCCGGCTCCCGCTCCAGCGTCACCCGCTTGCCGCCGCGCTCCTCGATCCAGACCAGTTTCGGCGGGTCGCTGTTCGGTGCGATCTTCACCTGGTAGCTGACGCTCGGCGACATACTGGCCAGCGCCAGGCGGCGCACCTGCTCGGCCAGTTCCGGGCTGTCGACGATGATGCCGACCTCGGTGTTCCACAGCACCGAGCGCGGGTCGAAGTTCAGCGAGCCGACGAACACCTGCTGCTGGTCGAACACCGCCGCCTTGCTGTGCAGGCTGGCGCTGCTCGAACCGCGCACCCTCCATGGCGCCCCGGACAGGCGCTGGTCCGGATCGGCGCGCAGCTCGTAGAGCTTCACCCCGTGGTCCAGCAGTTCCAGCCGATAGGGCGCATAGCCGGCGTGCACAGCAGGCACGTCGGTCGCCTCCAGCGAGTTGGTCAGCAGGCGCACGCTGACGCCGCTGTCGGCGCGCTGGGTCAGGTACTCGACGCCGGCGCTGGTCGGCACGAAATAGGCCGAGACCAGGATCAATTCCTTCGAAACGCCGTCGAACAGCGGTTGCAACTGGGTGCTCAGCAGTTGTTCGGAACCCCGCTCGCCCTTGTCCAGAACCTTCAGTGGGGTGTCCCACACTGCCTTGCCTGGCGCCCAGACCAGATTGTCCAGCCAGTTCTGCAGGTGCGGGCGGTCGCTGTTGCGGTTCAACCGGGCAATGTAGCTGGAGCTTTTCACCCGCTCCTTGGCCAGGTAGCGGTCCAGTTTGCGGCGCATGTGGTCGAGTTCGTCGAGGTCCGGGTCGCTCCACAGGTAGTCCTCGATGGGCCGGCTGATGCGGCTGTTCCAGTACTGGTCGAAGCTCTGCCCCAGCGATTGCGCCACGGGGCCGACGCCCATCAGGTCGAGGTCGCTGAAATTCATCTCGGCCTTGGCGTCGAAGTACTCGTCACCCAGGTTGCGGCCGCCGACGATGGCCACGCTGTTGTCCGCCAGCAGCAGTTTGTTGTGCATGCGCCGGTGCTGCTCGGAGAGGTTGAACAGCCGCCCCAGGTTGCGCGTGACGCCGGTGCTGCGGCCTAGGTGCAGGGGGTTGAACAGGCGCACCTGGATGTTCGGGTGGGCGGCGAGGTTGCCCAGCTCGTAGTCCCAGCCGTCGCTGCTGGTGTCGTCGATCAGGATGCGCACGCGCACGCCGCGGTCCGCTGCGTGCAGCAACTCGCGGATCAGGGCGCGGGTGGTGAGGCCGTCGTGGACGATGTAGTACTGAATGTCCAGGCTGCGCTGGGCCTTGCGGATCAGCTCGGCGCGGGCGAGGAAGGCGTCGACGCTGGAGGCCAGCAGGTGGAAGCCGGACTGCCCGGGATGGGCGGCCGCCTGTTTGCTGATCTGGTTGTCCAGCCGGGTGCCCTGCACTGGCAGCACGTGTGAAGGCTCTGGCGGCGGCGCGCTGGCGCAGCCACCCAGGATGAGCAGGATCAGCAGGAACAGGCGTGGAAGCAAAAAGAAGTCTCCGACAAGCCCGCCGGTGACGGGCTGCGGAAGATTCTAGCCGCTGGTTCGCCCCGGCGGTCAGCTGCCGAGGGTTTCCTTGAAGCGATACCAGGCCATGCCCAGGGCCAGCAGCGGCGAGCGCAGCAACTTGCCGCCGGGGAAGGTGATGTGCGGCACCTTGGCGAACAGTTCGAAGCCACTGCCCTGCTGGCCGGTAATGGCTTCGGCGAGCAGCTTGCCGGCCAGGTGCGTGGCGTTCACCCCATGGCCGGCGTAGGCCTGGGCGAAGTACACGTTGGGCTGGTCGGGCAGGCGGCCGATCTGCGGCAGGCGATTGGCGCCGATGCCGATCATGCCGCCCCACTGGTAGTCGATGCGCACGTTCGCCAAGTGCGGGAACACCTTGAGCATCTTCGGCCGCATGTACGCGGCGATGTCCGCCGGGTCGCGCCCGGAATAGTGGCAGGCACCGCCGAACAGCAGGCGGTTGTCGGCGGAGAGCCGGTAGTAGTCCAACGCCACGCGCTGGTCGCACACCGCCATGTTCTGCGGCAACAGGGCGTGGGCCTGTTCGGCTGACAGCGGTTCGGTGGCGATCACGTAGCTCCCGGCGGGCAGTACCTTGCCATCGAGATAGGAATTCAGCCGGTTCTGGTAGGCGTTGCAGGCGATCACCAGGGTCCTGGTGCGCACGCTGCCCCGGGCGGTGCGCACGCGCACTTCACTGCCGTAATCGATGCCGATGACGGCTGAGTTCTCGAATAGCCTGACGCCCAGGCTCTGCGCCGCGGCGGCTTCGCCGAGGGCGAGATTGAGCGGGTGCAGGTGGCCGGAGCCCATGTCCACCATGCCGCCGACGTACTGGTCGGAGCCGACGATGGAGCGCATGTCCTCTTTCGGAACCATGCGGAGCTCGTGGCGGTAGCCGAGGCCTTTCAGCTCGTCGAAGTCTTCCTGGAAGCCTTCGACGTCCGACGGCTTGTTGGCGAGGTCGCAGTAGCCCCAGGTCAGGTCGCAGTCGATGGAATATTGAGCGACGCGGCGGCGGACGATCTCCACCGCTTCCAGTCCCATCAGCTTCATGGCGCGCATGCCGTCGGCGCCCACCACCGGCTCGAACTGCTCCAGGCCATGGCCGACACCGCGGATCAGTTGACCGCCGTTGCGCCCGCTGGCGCCCCAGCCGATCTCGTGGGCTTCCAGCAGGATCACCGAGAGCCCGCGCTCGGCCAGTTCGATGGCCGTGTTCAGCCCGGAGAAGCCGCCGCCGATGACGCACACGTCGGCCTTTTCCTCGCCGGCCAGGGGCGGTACTTCGAGGCGGCGGTTGACGCTCGCGGCGTAGTAGGACGGGGCGTGGCGGTCGGTGTGCACCGGCTGGCGAACGCGGGCGTTCATGTGCGATATCCTGATTTTTGTGTTGCTAAAATTTTACGCAGGATAAACGCCGACTTCCCGTGCAGCCAATAGCCACACGGGAAAAAACGCCGGAAGTCGTAAACAGATCTGTTGAGATCCGCGAACGGCGCGGAATCAGCCCGCTTTTCAGTCAGGTATGGGCAGCGTGAGGCTTTCCTTCACCTCTTCCATCACGATGTAGCTCTTGGATTCGCGCACGTGGGGCAGCTTGAGCAGGATGTCGCCCAGCAGCTTGCGGTAGGAGGCCATCTCGGAGATGCGCGCCTTCACCAGGTAATCGAAGTGGCCCGACACCAGGTGACACTCCAGCACGTGGGGCAGCTTGAGCACCGAGCGACGGAAATCCTCGAAGGTATCGCCGGACTTGTAGTCCAGGCTGATCTCGACGAACACCAGCAGGCTGGCCTTGAGGTACTGCGGGTTCAGCCGGGCGTTGTAGCCCATGATGATTCCCTCGCGCTCCAGCCGGCGCACGCGCTCGGTGCACGGCGTGGTGGAGAGGCCCACGCGCTCGCCCAGTTCGGTGAAGGAGATGCGACCTTCCTCCTGCAGGATGCGCAGGATGTTGCGGTCGATCTTGTCCAGTTCGCGGCGGCTTTGATGCTGGGTTCTCATGGGAGGGACTCTGAAGTCGAGCAAAGAGCTTTGGGGGAATGTCGGCAATATAGTCGGTTGTGCAGGGAATATCACTGGCAACCCTTGAACTTCCCGCGCCGGACGGCCAGCCTGTAGGCCAACGTAACGCCGTTTTCGGCCGATGCCGGTCGTTCTTCGCAGAGGCTTTCGCATGTCGCTTCCCCGCCTGCGCACCCTTCTCCTGCTGCTGTTGCTGCTCCTGGCACTGGCGGTCGGCGCGGTGTGGCTGGCGGTTCCGCGCCTGCTGGCGCATGCCGGGGTGAGCATCGAGCACTGGCAGGGCCTGGGCATTTCCGGCCAGGGCCTGACGCTGCAACGCCTGGCCCTGCAACGGCAGACGCCGGACGGCGCGCGTCTGGCGATACAGCTGCAGGACCTGCGCGTCGGCTGGCCCGAGCATGAAGACGGACGCTGGCGCCTGAAAGAGCTGGCGGCCGGCATGATCGACGTGCGCCAGTGGCCGGGGCAGGGCGCGCCGGAGGATGACGCCGCGCTACCGGATATCGCCCAGCTCAACCGCTGGCTGGCGCTGCTGCCCGGCCGGCTGGCGCTGGAGCATGTCGTCGTCGAATTGCCCTGCGCCCGCGAACAACGCTGCAGCCTCAACGGCAGCGCCCACTGGCAGCAGATCCAGGGCGGCGCCGCCGCGCTGGGCGGTGAGCTGCGCCAGGGCGGGCAGCAATTGGCATTCAACGGCCTGCTGCAACCGGGCGACGGCCAGTGGCGCCTGCAACTGGACAGCTACCTGGACAACGAACAACTGCTGTCCCTCGACTCCAGCTGGACGCCCGCCAGCCGCCAGCTCAGCGGCGGTCTCTACAGCCCCGCGGTGCCGCCGGTGCAGGCGGTGCGCAACTGGCTCGGCGCATGGCTGCCGACGCCGAACCTGCCGTTGCCGATCCCCGAGGCCGGGCGCCTTCGCCTGAGCTGGGACACCCACCTGGCCGGCAACGCCGCCTGGCCGGACTGGCCGGGCCTGCGCGACGGCCAGGGGAGCATCGATCTCGCCCTGCAACTGCCGCAGCCCTGGCCCCTGCCGGGCGCGGGCAATCTGCAGGGCGACTTGCGGCTGATCGCCAGCGCGGCCGCCAACGGCTGGCGTCCGACGGTGGTGAGCGGGGATTTGCGCCTGTCCGATCTCTACGGCGACTGGCTGCAGGCGCTGCCGGTCGGCCTGCGCCCGGCGCGCCTGACCCTGCGCCTGGAGCCCGGCGTGGACGACGAGGCCGGCAGCGTGCGCGCCGACCTTCGCGCCGAGGGCGCCGCCGACCTGCGCCTGCGTTCTCGCGTGGCGCTGCTGGAGGCGACCCCGCTGGCACTGCAACTGAGCGATTCGCGGCTGGAGGGGAAGGTCCCGCACCTGGAGCTGGCCGGCCTGCGCGGCGACAACAGTCGCGTCGACCTGGGCTTCGACGGTCGGATCGATCAGCAGTCGGCGAGTTTCAACGTGGCCGATGGCGCCCACGTTCAAGTCGGCACGCTGGCCGGTCCGCCATCGCTCAAGGCCAGCAGACTGGCCGCCTCGCTGGGCAAAGGCACGCTGAATCTCGGGTGGGGCACTGACACGCCGGCCACCCTGCAACTGGATGCCCCGTTGAAACTGGCCGTGGGCGAGTTGCGCCAGCCCCACGTCAAGCCGCTGTCCTGGAATGCCGTGGGTACGCTCGTGGCCAGTCTCGACGCCCAGCAGTTCCAGGGGCGCCTGCTGAACAGCGGCGGCCTGAATGCCGAGGTCGGTCTCAGCCACTCGGCAAAGCAGGGCACTGTCCTGAGTGCGCGCCATCCCGAATTCTTCCTGCGCACCGGCAACCCGCTGGAAAAGTCCCTCGGCGACTGGCCCGGCCTGCTCAGCCTGAACAACGGCAAGGCCAGCTTCGACCTGAACTGGCGCCTGCCGCCGGGCGCGGCGCCGCAGAGCCTCGAGCTGAACCTGCGTGGCAGCGGACTGGAGGGCGTCTATGACCGCAGTGAGGTCCATGGCCTCGACCTGCAGGCGAACGTCGCCCTGAAGGGCGCGCAGATTCAGGTGCAACTGCCGCAGGTGAAGGTCGCCTCGCTCAACCCCGGCGTGACCCTGGGGCCGTTGACTGTGCAGGGCAGCTACACGGCATCGCTGGCGGCGCCGTTGGCCGGGCGGGTCGACTGGCGACAGGCCGAGCTGGGCCTGTTCAACGGCCGCGCCTGGCTGCCGGCGGGTGCTGTGGATCTTTCCACGCGTGGCCAGGGTCTGACCCTGCGGCTGGAAGGGCTGGCGCTGGAGGCGATTCTCGCGGCCTACCCGGCTGAAGGGCTGTACGGCACCGGCATCCTCGATGGCAACCTGCCGCTGGCGTTGAACCAGGGCAAGCTGGTGATCCACGGCGGCGAGGTCGCCGCGCGGGAGCCGGGCGTGCTGCAGTTCCGCTCGGAGAAGATCCAGTCACTGGGCAAGAGCAATCCGGCCATGCAACTGGTAGCCACCGCCATCGACGACTTCCGCTACGACAAGCTGAGCAGCCGCGTGGATTATGATGATTCCGGCACGCTGCTCCTCGCCCTGAGCCTGAGCGGGCGCAATCCCGCGCTGGAGCAGGGGCGGCCGATCAACCTCAACGTCAACCTGGAGGAGAACGTGCCCAAGCTGCTCACCAGCCTGCAACTGAGCGACCGGGTCAGCGACACCATCCGCAAGCGCGTGCAGGACCGCCTGCGCAACGACCCGGCCGCCGCGCCATGACCGCAAGGAGAACCCCGATGCGCCTCCGCGCCTTACTTCCTTTCCTGCTCCTGGCGGGCCTCGCCCAGGGCTGCACGCCCACCGTGCAACTCGCCGCGCCCAAGGAGCCGATCAACATCAACCTCAACGTGAAGATCGAGCACGAGATCTACATCAAGGTCGACAAGGCGCTCGACGGCATCATTAACGAGAACAGCGGCCTGTTCTGAGAAGGAGCCTTTTCATGAAATTGCACCGCAAACTGGGCGTCGCATTGCTTGCCCTCAGCCTGAGCCTGCCGGTCATGGCGATGAGCCTGGAGCAGGCCATGTCCGCCCTGGGTGGCGCCAAGTCCCAGGGCCTGGTGGGCGAGCAGGCCGACGGCTACCTGGGCGTCGTGAAGAACGGCGGTGACGCCGCCGAAGTTGCCGCGCAGATCAATGCCGCGCGCCGCGCGGAATACCAGAAGGTCGCCAGCCAGAGTGGCGCCACCCTCAAGGACGTGGAATCCCTGGCCGGCAAGAAGGCCATCGAGCGGACGCCGTCCGGGCAGTACGTGCAGGTCAACGGCCAGTGGGTGCGCAAGTAAGCACGCCAAGCGGATTTCCCTGCTCGCCGCCGCTGCCCGCGGCGAGTCCGGGGTGCTGCGGCGGAAGCAGGTAATTCCCGTCGGAAAATGCTCCGGCGCGAGAAGTTCTGGGTAATCCCGTTCTGTTCGCTATTTCCTCTGGTTCTGGTGAAATTTTCGCCAGATCCTCGACCAACCGGTCTCGGGTGAAAATGCGCTGATCCTGGTGGATGTCCCTCCGTGAAAGCGACTTTCGCCAGGATTTTTCGTCAAAACACACATCGCAATCAGTGAATATCGCTGAGCCTGACTTCCTATACTGCGCGCATCTACGTTCAGAATAAGAAACGTCCGCGCCCCTGGCGCGACGTAGGAGGCAAAGATGCGTGTTCTGGTGCTCGGCAGCGGTGTGATCGGTACCGCCAGTGCTTACTATCTCGCCCGTGCCGGCTTCGAAGTGGTCGTCGTCGACCGCCAGCCCGGCCCGGCCCTGGAAACCAGCTTCGCCAACGCCGGCCAGGTCTCGCCTGGCTACGCCTCGCCCTGGGCCGCCCCGGGCATCCCGCTCAAGGCCATGAAATGGCTGATGCAGACCCACGCCCCCCTGGCCATCAAGCTGACCGGCGATCCCAGCCAATACAGCTGGATGTGGCAGATGCTGCGCAACTGCAACGCCAAGAGCTATGCGGTGAACAAGGAGCGCATGGTGCGCCTGTCCGAGTACAGCCGCGACTGCCTCGACGAACTGCGCGCCGAGACCGGCATCACCTACGAAGGCCGCTCCCTGGGCACCACCCAGCTGTTCCGCACCCAGGCCCAGCTGGACTCCGCCGCCAAGGACATTGCCGTCCTGGAAAGCACCGGCGTTCCCTATGAAGTGCTGGACCGCGCCGGCATCGCCCGTGTCGAGCCGGCCCTGGCCAAGGTCGCCGACAAGCTGGTCGGCGCCCTGCGCCTGCCCAACGACCAGACCGGCGACTGCCAGATGTTCACCACCAAGCTGGCCGAAATGGCCAAGGCCCTGGGCGTGGAATTCCGCTTCGGCCAAGACATCCAGCGCCTGGACTTCGCAGGCGACCGCATCAACGGCGTCTGGGTCGATGGCCAGCTGGTCACCGCTGACCGCTACGTACTGGCGCTGGGCAGCTACTCGCCGCAGATGCTCAAGCCGCTGGGCATCGACGCCCCCGTCTACCCGCTCAAGGGCTACTCGCTGACCGTGCCGATCACCAACCCGGACATGGCGCCGACCTCGACCATCCTCGACGAGACCTACAAGGTTGCGATCACCCGGTTCGACCAGCGCATCCGCGTTGGCGGCATGGCGGAAATCGCCGGCTTCGACCTGTCGCTGAACCCGCGTCGCCGCGCCACCCTGGAAATGATCACCACCGACCTCTACCCGGACGGCGGCGACGTCAGCCAGGCGGAGTTCTGGACCGGCCTGCGCCCGGCCACCCCGGACGGCACCCCGATCGTCGGTGGCACCCGCTTCCGCAACCTGTTCCTCAACACCGGCCACGGCACCCTGGGCTGGACCATGGCGTGCGGCTCGGGCCGCTACCTGGCCGACCTGATGGCCAAGAAGCGTCCGCAGATCAGCACCGAAGGCCTGGACATCTCCCGCTACGGTTCCACCTCGGAGGCTCAGAATGGCCATCCAGCGCCTGCACACTAATCAGCGCATGAGCCAGGTCGTCGTCCACAACGGCACGGTGTACCTCGCCGGCCAGGTGGCGGACGACCTCACCGCCAACGTCGAGCAACAGACCCGTGAAGTCCTCGCCAGCGTCGAGCGCCTGCTCGACGAGGCTGGCACCGACAAGTCGCGAATCCTCTCGGCAACCATCTACCTCAAGGACGTCGCCGCCGACTTCGCCGGCATGAACGGCGTCTGGGACCAGTGGGTCCCGCAGGGTTGCGCCCCGGCACGCGCCACCGTCCAGGCGGCGCTGTGCTACCCGGAGATCCTCGTCGAGGTCTCCGTCGTCGCCGCACTGCCCTGATCGTTTTGCGTGGCCCGGCCGGAGCGCCGGGTTTTTTTCGTCCGTATTTTTTGTTCCACACAGACCATAAGAGAGCTTCGCCATGCGTCCCGCCCGTGCCCTGATCGACCTCGCCGCCCTGCGCCACAACTACCGCCTGGCCCGTGAAGTCTCCGGCGCCCGAGCGCTGGCGGTGGTCAAGGCCGACGCCTACGGCCATGGCGCGGTGGTCTGCGCCCGCGCACTGGAAGGTGAGGCCGACGGTTTCGCCGTGGCCTGTATCGAGGAAGCACTGGAACTGCGCGAAGCCGGTATCCGCGCACCGATCCTGCTGCTCGAAGGCTTCTTCGAGGCCAGCGAACTGGAACTGATCGTCGCCCATGACTTCTGGTGCGTGGTGCACTCGGCCTGGCAGCTGGAAGCCATCGAGCGCGCGCGTCCGAGCAAGCCGCTGACCGTCTGGCTGAAGATGGACTCGGGCATGCACCGCGTCGGCTTCTTCCCGCAGGACTACGCCGCCGCGCTGGCGCGCCTGAAGGCGCTGCCCCACGTGGCCAAGGTCGTGCTGATGAGCCACTTCTCCCGTGCTGACGAGCTGGACTGCGCGCGCACCGGGGAGCAGGTCGCCGCCTTCCAGGCCGTGCGCGAAGCCGCAGGCCAGGGCCATGAGATCAGCCTGCGCAACTCTCCCGGCATCCTCGGCTGGTCCGACGTGCCCAGCGACTGGGTACGCCCCGGCATCATGCTCTACGGCGCCACCCCCTTCGAACAGGCGCACCCGCTGGCCGACCAACTGCGCCCGGTGATGACCCTGGAGTCCCAGGTCATCAGCCTCCGCGAACTGCCGGCCGGCGAGCCAGTGGGTTACGGCGCGCGCTTCGTCGCCGACCGCCCGGTGCGCGTCGGCGTGGTCGCCATGGGTTACGCCGACGGCTATCCGCGCCACGCACCGGATGGCACGCCGGTGTTCATCGACGGCAAGCCCAGCCGCATCATCGGTCGCGTTTCCATGGACATGCTCACGGTGGACCTGACCGACCTGCCGGCTGCCGGCCTGGGCAGCCGCGTCGAGCTCTGGGGCCCGAACGTGCCGGCCAGCGACCTCGCCGCCCGCTGCGGCAGCATCCCCTACCAGCTGTTCTGCAACCTCAAGCGCGTCCCGCGGGTCTATAACGGCGAATGACGGATACCGCCCGTAAAGTTTGCGCAGGATCGACGGGCGATCTGTTGTAAATACTGAACGGTGTTGCCATGATACGTGGCACTTGGAACCCGCTCGGCTCAAGCCGTTGCGGGTTCTGCCTTTCAGAGCCTGTTTTTGATCTCGCGAGCTAGAGCAGAACAAGGCGAAAGTGGCTGAGAGAGCGGAATTTACGTCAGTAAATGAGCATCCCGAAGGCGCTTTCAACGCAGTGATGCCGACGCGCAGCAGATCAAAGACAGGTTCTTGAGCCTGCCTGATACAAAAATAAGGAGGACCCCACCCTTGGACGTCGGTGCTCGTCTGCAAGCCATCCGTAAAGTCAAAGGTTTGTCCCAGCGCGAACTCGCCAAGCGGGCGGGTGTGACCAACAGCACAATCTCGATGATCGAGAAAAACAGCGTCAGCCCCTCCATCAGCTCGCTGAAGAAAGTGCTGGGTGGTATTCCGATGTCCCTCGTGGAGTTCTTCTCCCTGGACCTGGAACAGAGCAGCAACACTCCGGTGGTCTACAAGGCAGACGAACTCAGCGACCTGTCCAGCGGCTCGATCATCATGAAGCTGATCGGCAAGGATTACCCCAGCCGTGCCATCACCCTGCTCGACGAGACCTACCCGCCGGGCTCCGATACCGGTGACGACATGTACGCCCACGAAGGGGAAGAAACCGGCGTGCTGGTCGAAGGTCGCCTGGAGCTGACCGTCGGCGACGAGACCTACGTCCTCGAGTGTGGCGACAGCTATTATTTCGACAGCACCAAGCCGCACCGCTTCCGCAATCCGTTCGAAGCCCCGGCGCGGCTGATCAGCGCGACCACACCGGCAAATTTTTGAACAGCCGGTAGGACCGGCCAGATCAGCTGCGACCTAATGCCGCAAACGCCGGCCAGGTGGCGCAATTGTTTCGAGCTTCCCGGCTTTGCCGTTATACTTGCGCCCGCTCGCGCGGCCCGAGACTGTGACTGCACCGCGACCGGGCGTGATAAGCCACGATGAGGGTGAAAGGGTGAACCTGATTAGAAAAATCCTGGCAGCCCAAGCTGCCGTACTGGCCCTGTGGGCAGTGAGCGTTCAGGCCGCGACCAACGATGACGCCATTGCCAAGCGTCTCGAACCTGTCGGCAAAGTCTGCGTCCAGGGCAAGGAATGCGAAGGCGTTGGCGCCGTTGCTTCCGCTGGCGGTGGCGGTGCCCCGCGTTCGGGCGAAGAGATTGTCGGCAAGGTCTGCACCAACTGCCACGGCAGCGGCCTGCTGGGCGCGCCGAAAGTCGGCGACAAGGCTGACTGGGGCAAGCGTGCGAAAGAGCAGGGCGGTATCGACGGCCTGCTGGCCAAGGCCATCTCGGGTATCAACGCCATGCCGCCCAAGGGCACCTGCGCTGATTGCTCCGATGACGAGCTGAAAGCTGCGATTCATCACATGTCCGGCCTGTAACAGCCGAACTGTGCGAATAAGCCGCCCAAGGGCGGCTTTTTCATGCCTGCGATTTGTCACCGGGTGAGTCGCGGGAGCAACTTTTGCGTAAAGCCGGTCCAAACTCCTGTCGTCGAACTGACCCAGGAGGGAAGCCCGGTGCAATCCTGCTCGATCGAAACCGCCGTCGAACACCTGCTTGAGCGCCTGGATGGGCACATCCGCCTCGGCCTGCCGCTCGGGCTGGGCAAGCCCAACCAGCTGGCCAATGCCTTGTACCGGCACATCCGCGAGAACCCGCGCCGGCAGCTGACCCTCTACACCGCACTGTCGCTGGGGCGTCCGCAGGCCAGCGGCGAACTGCAGCGACGCTTCCTCGAGCCTTTCGTCGAGCGCATCTACGGCGACTATCCCGAGCTGGACTACCTGCACGACCTGCGCAGCGGCAGCCTGCCGGAGAACATCCGCGTCGAGGAGTTCTACCTGCAACCCGGCAGCCTGCTCGACAGCGACCCGGCGCAGCAGAACTACATCAGCTGCAACTACAGCCACGTGGCGCGCGATATCAATGCCAAGGGCGTCAATGCCGTCGCCCAACTGGTGGCCCGTGACCCGGCCCGGCCGGGCAAGCTCAGCCTGGCCTGCAACCCGGACATCACCCTTGACCTGCTGCCGATGCTGCAGCGCCGCCGCGCCGCGGGGGAGACCATCGTCACCATCGGCGTCGTCCACGACCGCTTGCCCTACATGCCTGGCGATGCCGAGGTGGACGAGCACGTCTTCGACCTGCTGGTGGACGCGCCGGGCGACAGCAGCACGCTGTTCTCCACGCCAAACCTGCCGGTGGGCCTCCAGGACCATTGCATCGGTCTGCATGCCAGCGCCCTGGTGCGGGACGGCGGGACCCTGCAGGTTGGCATCGGCTCCATGGGCGACGCCCTGACCTGTGCTCTGCTCACCCGCCAGTGCGACAACGACGGCTACCGCGCACTGCTCGACAGCCTTGATTCCACGGATCGCCACGCCCAGCTGATCGAGCGCGACGGGGGGCTCGCGGCCTTCGAGCAGGGCCTCTACGGCTGCAGCGAAATGTTCGTGCCTGGCCTGCTGGCGCTGGCCGAGGCGGGGGTCTTGAGGCGGCGGGTCGCGGCGCGGCCCGGCGCGTCGCCCACCGAACCGGGCGTCTGGCTGCATGGGGGCTTTTTCCTCGGCCCACAGGCCTTCTACCGGCGCCTGCGTGAGATGTCGCGCGAGGAACTGGCCGGCATCGGCATGACGGGCATCGGCTTCGTCAACAACCTCTACCGCGACGAAGAGCTCAAGCGCGAACAGCGCCGCGACGCACGCTTCATCAACAGCGCCTTCACCGTCACTCTGCTGGGCGCGGGCGTGGCCGACCAGTTGGAAGATGGCCGGGTGCTCAGCGGCGTGGGCGGGCAGTACAACTTCGTTGCCCAGGCCCACGAGCTGGAAGGCGGCCGCTCGATCCTGATGTTGCGCAGCTGGCGCGAGACCGAGGGCGAGCTGAGCTCCAACATCGTCTGGAGCTACGGTCACACCACCATCCCCCGGCACCTGCGCGACATGGTGGTGACCGAATACGGTGTCGCCGACCTGCGCGGCAAGAACGACGCCGAGGTCATCGCCGCGATGCTCGCCATCGCCGACTCGCGCTTCCAGGACGAACTGATCGCCCAGGCCCAGGACGCCGGCAAGCTGCCGAAGGAGTTCGAACTGGACGCGCGTTACCGCCACAACACCCCGCAGCGCCTGCGCGAGGCGACCCAGGGGCTGCGCACGCTGCTGCCGGAATTTCCGCTGGGCTGCGACTTCACCGAGCACGAGCGCGACCTGTTGCGGGCGCTGGGCTGGTTGAAGAGCAAGCTGCGGCTGAGCGAAATCCTCGAACTGGGCAAGGCGACCCTGGACGCCCCGGAGCCGGAGGCGTTCCCGCAACACCTGGAGCGCATGGGGCTGGCGAAGCCGGAGGGGCTGCGCGAAGAGTTGTACCAGCGGCTGGTACTGGCCGGCCTGAAAGCCAGCCGACCGAGCCTGTAGGAGCAACTGTCTTCTTTCTGACAAGTTGCTGCCGACGTTCCCCCTCACCCCAGCCCTCTCCCGGAGGGAGAGGGAGCTGTCCGTGCCGGTTGACGCTGTGAGCGCTGGAGTATCACTGTAGGAGCGGGCCATGCCCGCGATCCGCCGGCAGGCGGCCACCGCAGGAACGCGCTATACGTGTGCTCGCGGGCATGATCCGCTTATATCTGAAATATCGTACCGGGGCGTGCCCTCTCCCCCGCCCTCTCCCTGAAGGGAGAGGGAGCCGTCCGTGCCGGCTGACGCCATGGATTCCTCTTGTACCGACTGGTCCCCTCTCCCTTGTGAGCAAGGCGCGCAGCCAGGGTTAGGGAGAGGGAAGTTCTCCGCACGACTTTCAGAGAAAGACAGTTGCTCCTACCCGATTTCCAGGCATGAAAAAGGCGGACCCCGTCAGGGGCCCGCCTTTTTCGTGGAGCGCAGGATCAGTCCTCGAGGAACTCGACCTGACCACCCGCCAGTGACTTCACGCGAGCCAGGGATTCCACGCGGTAGCCTTCGCTCTCCAGCAGGGCGCGGCCTTCCTGGAAGGACTTCTCGATGACGATGCCCAAGCCGGCGACGCTGGCGCCTGCCTGCTGGATCAGGTCGATCAGCGCCTTGGCGGCATGGCCGTTGGCGAGGAAGTCGTCCACCACCAGCACGTGGTCAGCGGCGGTGAGGTGCTTGGCGGAGATAGCGATGGTGCTTTCGGTCTGCTTGGTGAAGGAGAAGACCTTGGAGATCAGCAGGTCGTTCTTCAGCGTCAGCGACTGGAACTTGCGGGCGAAGATCACCGGGATGCCCAGCTCGAGGCCGGCCATGACCGCCGGGGCGATGCCCGACGCCTCGATGGTGACGATCTTGGTGATGCCCTGGTTCTTGAAGCGTTCGGCGAATTCGTGGCCGATCAACTTCATCAGCGCCGGGTCGATCTGGTGGTTGAGGAAGGCGTCTACCTTGAGGACCTGTTCGGAAAGAACGATGCCTTCGCTGCGAATTTTGTCTTTGAGAGTGTTCACGGGGGTGCTTCCGAAAGCGGCTGTCGCTGATGAAGCGCGTAATTCTACAACGCCGGTGGCCATCTGCGCGACGTTCCGACCAATGCAATTGCTGATCAGGTGGACAGTTTTTCGAGGGGCGGCCGCGTATGATCCTGGTGCAGTTCTTTTCTGTAGGAGCGAGCTTGCTCGCGAACGCGGTCCGCATCGGAGCCGCCGGAAAATCCTGTGCGCGAGCAAGCTCGTTCCTACAGGTGATTGGATCAGCGCTTGAGCAACGCCCGAATATCCGCCAGCGCCGAGTTGCCCTTGGCCACCTTGACCTCCTGCGGGGCGTCTTCCAGGCCTTCCCAGACCAGGTCCTCGGGCGGCAGCTCGTCGAGGAAGCGGCTGGGCGAGCAGTCGATGATCTCGCCGTACTGCTTGCGCTTGGCGGCGAAGGTCATGGCCAGGTTCTTCTTCGCCCGGGTGATGCCCACATAGGCCAGGCGCCGCTCCTCCTCGATGGTGTCGGCCTCGATGCTGGAGCGGTGCGGGAGGATCTCTTCCTCCACACCGAGAATGAACACGTAGGGGAATTCCAGGCCCTTGGAAGCGTGCAGGGTCATCATCTGCACGCCGTCGGCGCCTTCTTCCTCTTCCTGCTGGCGCTCGAGCATGTCGCGCAGGACCAGCTTGGCGATGGCCTGCTCGATGGTCATGTCGCCTTCTTCGTCGCGCTCCAGGGTGTTCTTCAGCGCATCGATGAGGAACCAGACGTTGCCCATGCGGAAGTCGGCGATCTTGTCGCTGGACGCGTTCTGCCGCAGCCAGTTCTCGTAGTCGATGTCCATCACCATGCTGCGCAGCGCGCCGATCGGGTCGCTGCCGGCGCACTGCTCGCGGACCTTGTCGATGAAGCGCTTGAAGCGCTGCAGGCGCTCGATGTAGCGGGCATCCAGGTGCTCTGACAGGCCCAGCTCGCCGGAAGCATTGAACATCGAACAGCCACGCTCGGTGGCGTAGTTGCCGAGCTTCTCCAGGGTAGTGGAGCCGATTTCCCGGCGCGGCACGTTGATCACGCGGAGGAAGGCGTTGTCATCGTCCGGGTTCACCAGCAGGCGGAAGTAGGACATTAGGTCCTTCACTTCCTGGCGTCCGAAGAAGCTGGTGCCGCCTGACAGGTGATAGGGAATCTGGTGGTGCTGAAGTTTCAGCTCGATCAGCTTCGCCTGATAGTTGCCTCGGTAGAGGATGGCGAATTCGCTGTAGGGCCGCTGGGTCTTCAGGTGGATGGTCAGGATTTCCATCGCCACCCGCTCGGCCTCGGCCTCTTCGTTCCGGCAACGGATCACGCGGATCGGATCGCCTTCGCCCATCTCGCTCCACAGTTGCTTCTCGAACACGTGGGGGTTGTTGGCGATGAGGATGTTGGCGCATTTGAGGATGCGGCTGGTGGAGCGGTAGTTCTGCTCCAGCATCACCACCTTCAGCGAGGGGAAGTCCTCCTTGAGCTGCATCAGGTTTTCCGGGCGTGCGCCGCGCCAGGCGTAGATCGACTGGTCGTCGTCGCCCACCACGGTGAAGTGTGCGCGCTGCTGTACCAGCATCTTCACCAGCAGGTACTGGCTGGCGTTGGTGTCCTGGTATTCGTCCACCAGCATGTAGCGCACGCGGTTGCGCCACTTGTCGAGGATCTCCGGGTGCTCCTGGAACAGCTTCACCGGCTGCAGGATGAGGTCGTCGAAATCCACCGCGTTGTACGCCTTGAGCGTGCGCTGGTAATGCAGGTAGACCATTGCGGCTGTCTGTTCCTTGGGATTGCGCGCCTTTTCCAGCGCCTCCTCCGGAAGGATCAGGTCGTTCTTCCAGCCGCCGATCAGGCCCTTGATCTCGTCCAGACCGTCATCGCCGGAATATTCCTTCTGCATGATGTCGGTCATCAGCGCCTTCACATCGCTCTCGTCGAAGATCGAGAAGCCGGGCTTGTAGCCCAGGGCCGCGTGTTCCTTGCGGATGATGTTCAGGCCCAGGTTGTGGAAGGTCGAGACGGTCAGGCCCTTGCCCTCGCCGGGGCGCAGCAGGGTGCTGACGCGCTCCTTCATCTCGCGGGCGGCCTTGTTGGTGAAGGTCACGGCGACGATGTACTGGGCGCGGATGCCGCACTGCTGCACCAGGTAGGCGATCTTGCGGGTGATCACGCTGGTCTTGCCGGAGCCGGCGCCGGCCAGCACCAGGAGCGGGCCGCCGACGTAGTTCACGGCCTCTTGCTGCCGGGGATTGAGTCGGGACATAAGGGCGGGGGTCTGTAGTGGAGCGGGCGCGTATTCTAGCAGGCCGTGCCGGGCGTCGGGGTGCCGCTCGGAATAGCGGCGATCTGTGACAGGATCGTGCTTATGGGTTTTGGATAAATCTGTACATGTATTAGGCTTGTGACAGCAATACTTGAAGAAAACTCTTAAGAGTTTCTCTGAAGTCTCGTCTACATCCGTGGGATGTCCGGATGGCGTCGCTTCAAAACCGGGAGAAGCGGGCGCAGGATGGTGCCTGAAGTTTCTCCCCTTTCTCGAGATACATGGGGGTCGCTTGGCAGCGTCGGTCGAACCAACGCGCCTGCTCCTGCTGGCGGAAGCGCCGCAGTGGGCCCAGCTACTGCGCGGACATCTGGCCGCGTTGGGACAGGGCTATTCGCTGATCACGGCCCCGTCCTGGCAGGCCGCCAGCAGCCTGTTCGACGAAGATCAGGTCGGCCTGGTGCTCGCCACGCCCGGCAAATTGCCGTCCTCCCATCAATGCCACCTGCCGCTGGTCCTGCTGCTGGAGCGCGAGCCCGCGCAGGAGCCGGTCGGCGTCGCCGACTACCTGGTGGCCGAATCCCTCAGCGTCGAAGTCCTGCGCCGCACCCTGCGCTACGTGCGTGAACGCACTTCGCTGCAGAACACCCTGCAGGGCCTGGCCGAACAGGACCCGCTGACCGGCATCGCCAACCGCCAGGGCTTCCAGACCCTGCTCGCCGCCCGTTTGAGCGAGAGTGAAGGGCGCGGCCTGGCGCTGGGCCATCTGGACCTGGACAACTTCCGCCATGTCAACGACGCCCTCGGCCACCAGGCCGGCGACCGCTTGATCCTGCAGGTGGTGGCGCGTCTGAAGGCACACCTGGACAACGGCGACGACATTGCCCGCCTGGGCAGCGACGAGTTCGCCCTGCTGCTGGACACCCGCCGCGACCCGGCGCGGGTGGAGAAGATCGCCGAACTGATCGTCGAGTCCCTGGGCGAACCTTACTGGGTCGAAGGCGAAAGCCTGCTGCTGGGCTGCAGCCTGGGCATGGCCCAGGCCCGCGCCGGCGAAGCCGCCGACCCCCTGCTGTGGCACGCGCACATCGCCATGCAGCAGGCCAAGTCGCGCCAGGGCTGCACCTTCCACGTCTTCGACGAACGCATCAACCGCGGGGCTCGCAGCCTCGCCGACCTGGAAAGCGAACTGCGCCGGGCGTTGCGCCGCGACGAGCTGGAGCTGCACTACCAGCCGCGCCTGGACCTGCACAGCGGGCAGATCGTCGGCCTCGAAGCCCTGGTGCGCTGGCGTCATCCCGAGCGCGGCCTGCTGACGCCGGGCGACTTCGTGCCGCTGGCCGAGGAAAGCGGGCTGATCGTGCCGCTGGGCTACTGGGTCATCTCCCGCGCCCTGCGCGACATGCAGTGGCTGCGCGGGCGCGGCCTGCCGCCCTTGCACATGGCGGTGAACCTGTCGTTCCGCCAGTTCCAGGACAGCCAGCTGCTGCCGACCCTTGAGCGTCTGATCCGCGAGCGCGGCGTCGACGCCCAGTGGCTGGAATTCGAACTCACCGAAACCGCCGTGATGCGCCGCAGCGACCAGGTCCAGCAGACCATGCAGGCCCTCGGGCGCCTGGGCGTGCGCTTCTCGCTGGACGATTTCGGCACCGGTTTTTCGTCCTTCGTGCACCTGAGCAGCCTGCCCATTACCCTGCTGAAGATCGACAAGAGCTTCGTCGGCAGCATGCACGAGCGCCCGGAAAACCTGCAGCTGGTGAAGGCCATGATCAACCTGGCGCACAACCTGAGCCTGGAAGTGGTCGCCGAGGGCGTCGAAACCATTGCCCAGCAGGACGAGCTGCGCCAGTTCGGTTGCGACCAGGTGCAGGGCTACTGGATCAGCCGCCCGTTGCCGCTCGCGGAGCTGGCGCGCTTCCTGGTGTTCGGCGTCAACCGCGCGCTGCGCCTGCAGGACTCGATCAGCTAGCGACCAGCGCTCCAGCAGGGGGGCGCGGACGCAACAGGCGCGAGGTTTTCGCTTCGAAGGCCAATGTCAGTCCGATGGCCGCGCAAGCCAGGCCCGATGCCAATCCCCACCACACGCCACTCGGCCCCCATCCCAGCGGGAAGGTCAGCAGCAGCGCCATCGGCACGCCCACCAGCCAATAGCCGGCCAGCCCGACGAGGAAGGTGGTGCGCGCATCCTTGAGGCCGCGGATCGCGCCCATGGCGATGCACTGGGTGCCGTCGAACAGCTCGAACCACGCGGCGATGGCCAACAGGCTGACGGCCAGTTGCACCACTTCGCGGTTGGCCGGGTCGTTGTGGTCGATGAACAGGCCGATCACCAGCTCCGGCGCGAGCCAGAACAGGGCAGCGAAGGCGAACATGCAACTGGCGCCGAAGCCGATGCCCAGCCTCCCGGCGCGGCGCGCCTCGACCAGCCGGCCGGCGCCGTAGTGCTGGCCTATGCGGAAGGTCACCGCGTAGGAAATCCCCATGGGCACCATGAAGGCCACGTACACCGACTGGATGGCGATCTGGTGCGCCGCCAGCGCCGTGCTGCCGATCACGCCCATGCACAGGGTCGCCACGGTGAACATGCCCGACTCCACCGCATAGGTGCCGCCGATGGAAATGCCCAGGCGCAGGGATTCGCCGATCACCTTGAAGCCCGGCTTCGACAGACCGGCCAACAGCGGATACCGCGCATACGCCCGGTGCCAGCGCAGGTACAGCGCGAAGATCACCGGCAGCGCATTCATTACCACCGCGGTGACCATGCCGATTCCCGCCAGCCCCAGGCGTGGCAGGCCGAACAGCCCCTCGATGAAGGCATAGTTGAGCGCGAAGTTGGCCAGCGCGCCGATCAGGCTGATGGCCATGACCGGGCCGGGCCGCTCGATGGCGCTGGTGAAGCCGCGCAGCACCATGAAGGCCATGTAGCCGGGCAGGGCGAAGACGATGCTGTGCAGAAAACTCATGGTGCCGGCGACCGTCTGCGGCGCCTGACCGAAGGTGGTCAGGATCGGCCCGAGGTTCCACAGCAGCAGGCCCGCGAGCAGCGCCAGCGCGCCGCCGATCCACAGGCCGGCTTGCGTCGCTTCCACCACGCCGCGCGCGTCCTTCGCCCCATGCCGGATCGCCACCAGGTTGCCGGTGGCCGCCACCACGCCGACGCAGAAGGTCGACACCAGCGCATAGGTCGACGCGCCCAGCCCGCCGGCGGCCAGTGCCTCGCGGCCGAGCTTGCCCATCATCACGGTGTCGGTGAACACCATGGCCACGTAGGCCAGTTGCGCGGCGATCAGCGGGCCGGCGAGGCGAAGGATGGCGGCAAGTTCGTCGCGATACGGGCGTTTCATGAGTCAGGCTCAGCTAGCGGCAGTCGCCGCATGGATGGGGAGCTGCCCATTCTCCGGCCGCCATGGAGGCGGGCACAAAAGGAAAAATGCGATGCCATCCATGAGTCATACTCATGCATCGAGTCCCTCGGAGTCCATCATGAACCGCCAGCTGCCGCCTCTTTATGCCCTGCGTGCCTTCGAGGCGGCTGCCCGGCATGCGTCCTTCACTCGCGCCGCCGAGGAGCTGGCAATCACCCAGAGCGCGGTGAGCCGGCACATCAAGACCCTGGAAGAACACTTTGCCTGCCGGCTGTTCCAGCGTCGGGGCCGCCAATTGGAGCTGACCGAAACGGCGCGGATGCTCCTGCCCGGCCTGCGCGATGGCTTCGATGCGCTGGAGCGCGCCTGTGCCAGCCTGCGCGCCGAGGAGGGCGTGCTGCGCCTGAAAGCGCCCTCGACCCTGACCATGCGCTGGCTCCTGGCGCGGCTGAGCAAGTTCCGCATGCAGCACA
Source organism: Pseudomonas nitroreducens TX1 (assembly GCF_000313755.1). GTDB lineage: Bacteria > Pseudomonadota > Gammaproteobacteria > Pseudomonadales > Pseudomonadaceae > Pseudomonas > Pseudomonas nitroreducens_A. Next base: position 67,247 of record NZ_AMZB01000127.1, read on the forward strand.
GCGATATCGAGGTGCAACTGACCAGCGCCTGGATGGATGTGGACCGCGTGGACTTCGTCCATGAGCCCTTCGATTGCGCGGTGCTGCTCAGCTCCGGTCACTTCCCGCCGGACTGGGAAGCCACCCTGCTGTTCCCCGAATGGCTGATTCCCGTGGGTGCGCCGGAGCTGCTGGCGGATGGTCCCTGGGATGCCGAGCGGCTGGCAGGCGCCGAGCTGCTGCATCCCACACCCGACCGCCGTGACTGGCGGCGCTGGCTGCAACGCATGGGCCTGGGGGAACAGGTCTCGCTCAAGGGCGGGCAGGTGTTCGACACGCTGGAGCTGGGCATAGTCGCGGCGACCCGTGGCTACGGGGTCTCCATCGGCGACCTGGTGATGGTCGCCGAGGATGCCAACCAGGGCCGCCTGGCCTTGCCCTGGCCCAGCGCGGTGGCCAGCGGCGAAAGCTACTACCTGGTCTGGCCCCGCGCGCGCCGGTATCAGGCGCGGTTGCGGCGGTTGCGGGATTTTCTGCAGGCAGAGATGCAGGCGATGCAGATGCCGCCGGTGGAGTACTTCGAATGAACCCTCGTCGTGGATAATGGAGAACCATGAACTCCCTCGATCGTCTCATCCAGCTCGCCAGCCTGCGCGGTAGCCTCGACCTGCGTTGCCGCTTCCTGGGCAGTTGGGCGCTGGACCACGAACCGTTGCCGGACGGCACCGCGCAGTACCACATCGTGCTGTCCGGCAACTGTCGGGCGGAAATGCCGGACGGGCAGGTTCTGGACCTGAAGGCCGGCGAGGTGCTGGTCCTGCCCGCTGGCGGCGCACACCTGCTGCGCAGCCAAGGTGTGCGCGTGGCGTCGCAGGAGCCGGACGTCCGCGAAGAAGGCCTGCTGCCAGTGCATCGCCTCGGTACTGGGAAGGGCGAACTCGACATGCTCTGCGGCAGCTTCCATTACCAGCCTGGCTCGCTGTTGATGGGCGCTTTGCCGGCCTACCTGAAAGTGTCCTGCCAGGATAATGGTCTCGGGGATTCCGTGGCCGCGCTGGTCGCCCTGCTGCGCGCCGAAGCGGACGGCAACCAGGCCGGCGCGCGTTTCCTGGTGGACGCGCTGTCCTCGGCGCTGTTTACCCTGATCCTGCGCGTCTACCTGCTCGAACACGCCCCCGCCAGCGGCACGCTGGCGCTGCTCAGCGACAAGCGGCTGAGCCGCGCCTGGCAGGCGATGCTCGACGATCCCGCCCATCCGTGGACTATCGAATCCCTGGCCGAACGCGCCAGCATGTCCCGCGCCACTTTCATGCGCCTGTTCACCCAGGTGGCGGGGCTGTCGCCCTGGGCGCTGCTGACGAAAGTGCGCATGGAGCTGGCCCTCCGCCTGCTGAACAGCTCGCAACTGAGCCTCACCGATATCGCCGCGCAGGTCGGCTACCAGTCCCAGGCGTCCTTCCCCAAGAAGTTCAAGCAAGCCTATGGCGATGCCCCCGGTCGCCTGCGCCGGGCGGTGAGCTAGACCAGTTGTCGTCGCCAGCAAAGCTGCGTGGCGTGAATGGATATGTCCTGCCGCCTTCGCGACGCTTCACGTCGCTGCCGTCGCAGAGCTGAAACAGCGCTTTGCTAGGGTCATTGCTGGACTAGTCCAGTGAAGGCCCGCTCGGGCCTTCCCCACGCCAACAAGACCACTCGGGGAATTCCATGAAGCCCATGCGCACCTTGCTCGCCGGCCTGATCCTGGCCGGGCTCGCCAGCACCACCTTCGCCGCGACTGAACTCAAGCATTGGCCCGCACCGGCCGCCAAGCAGCTCGACGCCCTGATTGCCGCCAACGCCAACAAAGGGGCCTTCGCGGTCTTCGACATGGACAACACCAGCTATCGCTACGACCTCGAGGAATCGCTGCTGCCCTTCCTCGAGATGAAAGGCGTGCTGACCCGCGAGAAGCTCGACCCCTCGCTCAAGCTCATCCCCTTCAAGGACGTCAACGGCCACAAGGAAAGCCTCAACAGTTACTACTACCGCCTCTGCGAGCTCGACGACCTGGTCTGCTACCCGTGGGTTGCCCAGGTGTTCTCCGGCTTCACCCTCAAGGAACTCAAAGGCTACGTCGACGAGCTGATGGCCTACGGCAAGCCGGTGCCCAGCACCTACTACGAAGGCGACACGGTCAAGACCATCGAGATCAATCCACCCAAGGTCTTCACCGGCCAGACCGAGCTGTACAACAAGCTGATGGAGAACGGCATCGAGGTCTACGTGATGACCGCCGCCCATGAGGAACTGGTGCGCATGGTCGCCAGCGATCCCAAGTACGGCTACAACGTGAAGCCCGAGAACGTCATTGGCGTCACCACGCTGCTCAAGGACCGCCAGAGCGGCGCCCTGACCACCGCGCGCAAGCAGATCGCCGAAGGCAAGTACGATCCCAAGGCCAACCAGGGCCTGGAAATCACTCCCTACCTCTGGACTCCGGCAACCTGGATGGCTGGCAAGCAGGCGGCGATCCTCACCTACATCGACCAGTGGAAAAAGCCCATCCTGGTGGGCGGCGACACTCCCAGCAGCGACGGCTACATGCTGTTCAACGGTACCGCCGAGAACGGCGTGCACCTGTGGATCAACCGCAAGGCCAAGTACATGGACCAGCTCAACGGCATGATCAAGAAGAACGCCGAGGCCCAGGCCAAGCTCGGCCAGCCGGTGACCGCGGACAAGAATTGGGTGATCGTCACCCCCGAAGAGATTCAATAAGCACAGAGCGTTCTACTTAGGAGCAACTGTCTTCTTGTGAGGTCGTGCCTGCGATTTTCCCTTTCCCCAGCCCTGGCTGCGCGCCCCGCTCCGAAGGGAGAGGGAGCTGCCCGTGCCGGCTGACGTCAGGGTTTCATGCTGCGCCGTACGGTCCCCTCTCCCGCTTGCGGGAGAGGGTTAGGGAGAGGGCTTTCGGGCTCGTGGAGCGGACTCATCTGCGA
>NZ_AMZB01000128.1 GCF_000313755.1 Pseudomonas nitroreducens TX1
TCGTCCGCGATAGGTTCGCATCGCGCCGGACGTTATCGCGGACAAAGTCCGTTCCTACGCCAATTTCCGGTTCTTGCACCACGGTTGTCCTACGTTGTTGCCAGCTCCTGTGCTGTCGGGCATCGCTGTTCGCGCCCCTGCGGAAAGTACCGTCGGATCGCCAGGAACCCCCGTCCCACGCCTATTCCGGGTGAGTTACTCAAGTATTGTCACGGGCCGCCGATAGCCTGTGCAGACCGGCGCACAACGCCGGCACTCCCCTCGAACCGAAGCAGGCCGCTCCCCCACCACGGGCGGCAGTCTGTCGTTGCGTGCAGAACCTGAAATATGAACCAGCCTCGATCCCGCATTGCCCTGCAGTTGGCGATGGCCCTGGCCGTGCTCTTGATCCTGTTGATCAGCGGCAGCACGCTGTTTGCCTTGCGCTCGCTAGACAGCGCTACCCTGACCACCCGCGAAGAACACCTCGCCAGCGAAGCGCGCTTGTTGGCGGACCAGCTGGAAACCTTCCACGGCACCCTGCGCGAAAGCACCCAGCGCCTCGCCGGGCTGTTCGAGCAGCGCTTCGCCGCCGGTCTGAAAGCGCACTCTGACGAGCGCGTGCCGGTCGCCGCGTTGCAGGCGCCGGCGCTGTACCTGGGTGACACCCGCCTGAATGGCGACTTCACCCTGGTCGACGAATTCCGCCGGCTCACTGCCGGCGTCGCCACCGTGTTCGTGCGCGATGGCGACGATTTCGTGCGCATCACCACCTCGTTGATGAAGCAGGACGGCAGCCGCGCCATGGGCACCGTGCTGGACCACAACAGCCCGGCCTACCCGCTGCTGATGCGTGGCGAAAGCTACGTCGGCCGCGCGCTGTTGTTCGACCGTTTCTACATGACCCAGTACACCCCGGTGCGCGACGCTGGCGGGCGAGTGATCGCCGTACTGTTCGTCGGCTTCGATTACACCGATGCGCAAAAGCGCCAGTTCGACAACCTTGGCCGCTTCCGCCTCGGCCAGGGCGGCTCGCTGGCGTTGCTGGATGAACAACACCATTGGCTGGTGTCGCCGGCCGGCGCGCGCAACCCTGAGCGCGCTGCCGACAGCCTTGCCAGCCTGCTGGACAACCCTGGACGCGGCCGCTTCTGGAGCGACGGCCAGGAGGATTTCTACAGTGTGGCGCAGCCTTTCGCCGGCGGGCCCTGGACCGTCGTGGCGAGCATGCCCAAGGACGAGATACGCGCGGTGACATGGCGTGTCGGTGGGCAACTGGCCTTGGGCAGCCTGATCGCCATGCTGCTGGCGGTGATCGCCACGACCTGGCTGCTGCAGCGTCGTCTTCGACCGCTGGGCGACCTGGTGCGCCAGGCTCATGCGCTGGGCGCCGGCGACCTCGGGGCGCGCCTGTCCGTTGCCAGCCATGACGAGATCGGCGACCTGGCGCGCAGCTTCAACCAGATGGGTGAGGCGCTCTCCAGCATGGTCGCGCGCGTGCGCGGCGCGGCCGAGGAAGTGGGGCATTGCTCGCGCTCGCTGTCGGGCCTTTCCAGCGGCGCCTATGCCGGTATGGAGCAGCAGTCCGGCGAGATCAACAGCATGGCCGGCGCGGTGGAGGAGTTCAGCGCCACCTCGATGGATATCGCCGACAACATGCGCAGCACCGAGCGCATGGCCAGCGAGAACACCCGCCAGACGCATATCGGCCTGCAGTCCATGGACGACGCCTCCGCCTCGCTGGCGCAGATTGCCGGTGCACTGGAGCAGACCGTGGAGCGGGTGAACCGACTCGGCGCGCGCTCCCAGGAGATCGGCAGTATCGTCGGCGTGATCACTTCGATTGCCGAGCAGACCAACCTGCTCGCGCTCAACGCTGCCATCGAGGCCGCCCGTGCCGGGGAGCAGGGGCGCGGTTTCGCGGTGGTTGCCGATGAGGTTCGCAGCCTGGCGGCGCGCACTCAGGCCGCTACCACGGAAATCTCGCAGATGATCGGCGCCATCCAGCAGGACACCGGCAGTGCCATCGAGACCATCGAGCAGGGTAGCCAGCTGATGCAGCAAGGGCTGACGCTGAACGAGAAGGTCGCCGCCGCACTGGCGCAGATTTCCGGGCAGAGCAGCGCGGCTGGCGAACAATTCGCCGCCATCACCACGGCGACCCAGGAGCAGAGCCGCACTGCGACCCTGCTCAGCAGCAACCTGCAGGGTATCGCCCAGGCCAACAGCGAACAGCGTCAGGTGGTAGCCGACCTGGCCCAGACCGTGCGCGAGCTTGACAGCCTGGCGGCCGGCCTGCGCGACGAAGTCGGACGCTTCCGCTGAGACGCCGGGCGGGTCAGTCCTTGAGCTGTCCCAGCCCATACGCCAGGCTGGCGGCGGAGAGTTCGCCCATCTGGCTGTGCTTCAGGCGCCCCTGGGCGTCGTAGAACAGCGTGGTGGGCATGCCGTAGGAGCCGGTGAGCTGGCCCAGGCGGTTGCCGCTGTCGAGCAGCACCGCCGCGTCGCTCAGGCGCTGGTCGCGCAGGAAGCGCTGCACGGCCTCGGCGTTCTCGCCCTGGTTGACCAGCAGGAAGCGCACATCACTGCGCTCCTTCTGCGCCGCTTCCAGCACCGGCATCTCGCGCCTGCACGGCGGGCACCAGGTGGCCCAGAGGTTCACCACCATGGGCCGGCCATCGCGCGCGCGCAGGTCCACGGCGGCACCGCGCAGGTCCATCACCGTGAGTTCGGGCAACTGCTGGCTGCGATCCAGCGCCGAGGTCACGGCCTTGCCGCCGCCCCACAGGCATACACCGACCACGGCGGCGACGGCCAGCGGGCGGCGCAGTGCGGCCCTGCGCCAGGCCAGCACGGCGCCGATCAGCGCAGCGGCGATCACGCCCGGTAGCGCGAGAAACCCGCCATCGCGGATGTCCACAATGCTCAGGGGCGTTGCCGCGTACTGCTCGGCATAGCGCGCAACGAATGCCAGCCGTGCCACCAGCAGGCCGCCGAGGAACATGGCGAACAGCGCACCTTCGGGATTGGCCCCGCGCCTGCGCCCGGCCAGCCAGCCGGCCAGCAGCGCACCGAAGAAGCCGAGGTAGAGCAGCACGTGGGGCAGGGGAATGGCCAGTGGGCCGAGGGTCAGACTGGTCAAGGCAGGAGCCCGGCAAAAGGAAACCAAGGTACAGCAGGGCGCTGCCAAGCGGCAGCGCCGGGCTGTGGATAAATGTTTCGCCTCAGGCCGGCAGCAGCTCCTCGGCGTGCTCGTGCAGCTCGGCAGTCAGCCGCGTGGCACAGGCGCCGACCTTGCGGACGGCTGCCTCGATCACCGGCAGGTCGCGGTTGGAGTAGTTCAGCCGGATGCAATTGCGGTACTTGCCCGAGGCGGAAAAGATGTTGCCCGCTGCCACTTGCACATTGTCCCGCCGCAACTCCTGGTTCAGCCGCACGCTGTCGAACTGCGGGTGCAGCTCGACCCAGAGCATGAAGCCGCCGCGCGGCCGGCTGACGAGGCTGCCAGCAGGGAAAGACTGGCCGACCCACTCGGTCATCAGGTCGCGGTGGCGCTGGTACTGCGCGCGCATGCGGCGGATATGCGGCTCGTAGTGGCCGCCGCCGACGAACTCGGCCAGGGCCATCTGCGGCTGCGGCGCGCAGGTGCCGCTGGCGATGTACTTGAAGTGAAGGATGCGGTCCAGGTACCGCCCCGGCACCACCCAGCCGGTGCGCAGGCCGGGCGCCACGGTCTTGGAGAAGGAGCTGGCCAGCAGCACGCGGTCGTCGGTGTCGAAGGACTTGATGCTGCGCGGGCGCGGGTAGGCGTAAGCCAGTTCGCCGTAGACGTCGTCTTCGAGGATCGGCACGTCGTAGCGCGCCGCCAGGGTCAGCAGCGCCCGCTTGCGCGCGTCGGGCATGATGTAGCCCAGCGGGTTGTTGCAGTTGGGGGTAAGCAGGATCAGCTTCACCGGCCACTGTTCCATGGCCAGCTCCAGCGCTTCCAGGCTGATGCCGTTGGTGGGGTCGGTGGGGATTTCCAGTGCTTTGAGGCCATACGCCTTGAGCGCCTGCATGGCGCCGTGGAAGCTCGGCGAGTCGATGGCGATGATGTCCCCCGGCTCGCAGATGGCGCGAAGGGTGATCGCCAGGGCTTCCTGGCAGCCGGTGGTGATGACGATCTCGCTGGGCGGCACCTGGCAGCCGGAGTCCAGCATCAGCCGGGCGATCTGCTCGCGCAGCGGCAGCGAGCCCTGGATGCCTTCGTAGCCAAGGCTCTGTAGATCGGAGCGGCGTGCCGCGTGAACCATCGCCCGCTGTAGCGGCTTGAGCGATGGGCTGGCAATGTCCGGCGTGCCTCGCCCCAGCTGGACGAAATCGCCGCCCGGCGCGCGACGCACCTGTTCCAGCACCTGGTCCCACTGCGACACGTCCACCGGCCGCTGCGCCGGTCGGGTCATCGCCGGCATCGGCGGCAGCTCGCGGCGTTCGGGCACGAAGTAGCCGGATTTGGGACGCGGCTCAACCAGTCCGGAGTCCTCCAGTACGCGGTAGGCCTGTTGCACAGTGCTGATGCTGACGCCGTGCTCCTCGCTCAGGGCGCGCACCGAGGGCAGGCGGTCGCCGGGGCGGTAGAGGCCCTGCTCGATGCGTTCGCCCAGGGTGGTGGCCAGCTGCGCATAGCGTTTCATGACAGATCTCCCGTGCCGGGGGGCTTTAGCTGGATACAGTACAGATCGAGAAAAAATAGGCCATTCAGAAGGTTTTCGCCGCTTTCTGTATGGAAAAAATATAGCTTTGTTGAATCTGTAATGATTTTCCTCGCTTCGCCACTCTAGTTCCACGTCCGGAGCAACCGACTGGAGGAGTGACGACATGAGCGGCCTGAGCGATGTGCGGCTGACCCTTTACCAACAGGAACTGCTGGAAATCCCCGGCGCCCGAATGGCCTCGCGTGGCCCGCAGGAGAGTCGCTGGCAGCAGTTCTGGCGCCGCGTGCGCACCCGCAAGCAACTGCTGGAGCTGTCCGACGCGCAACTGCGCGACATCGGCATCAGCCGCGAGCAGGCGAAGCTGGAAGCGATGCGACCGTTCTGGCGCTGCTGATCAGCAACGGTTACGTCAGGGGAGTTCCCATGAGCGAGACGCGCACTGCAGCGTTTGAACGGGTCGCGGCTGAACTCGGCTACGACTTCAGCGGTGAAATCAAGATTGGCGGCAACTACGTGCCTTTCCTCATCGAAGGCAACCAGGTACACCTCAGTGGGCAGATTCCACGGGTGGGTGATGAGGTCGTCGTCACCGGCCGGGCGGGCAGCGAGGTGTCGCTGACCGACGCCCGGCGGGCTGCCCAGGTCTGCGTCATGCGGGCGCTGGCGCTGCTGCGCCAGGCGCTGGGCGATCTTGACCGGGTGCGCAAGGTGCTCCAGCTCAATATCTTCGTACAGTCGGCGGAGCACTTCACGCAGCAGAGCGAGGTGGCCGACGGCGCATCGGCGGTGCTGTATGAGGTCCTGGGTGCGGCCGGCGTGCACACACGCACTTCGGTTGGCGTCTACCAGTTGCCGAAGAATGCCACGGTCGAGCTGAATCTCCTCGCCGTCGCACAGGACCTGCCGAACTAGTGCCCCGCGCGGTACTGCAGCGCTTCGGCCAGATGCGGACGGCCAATGTCATCCGCCTGCTGCAGGTCGGCCAGGGTGCGGGCGACCTTGAGAATGCGGTGCAGCGCGCGCAGCGACAGGTTGAGGCGCTCGCCGGCCTTTTCCAGCCATGCCTGGTCGTCCGAGCTTAATGCACAGTATTGGTGCATCTTTTTCAGGGTAAGGAAGGCGTTCGCGCAACCTTGCCGGGCGAGCTGGCGCTGGCGCGCGGCGGCAACCTGAACGGCCAGCTCGGCGCTGCTGGTGCTCGGCCCGCTGGGCGCCAGGCTGGTACTTTCGCGGCTGACGGTGAGGTGCAGGTCGATGCGGTCGAGCAGCGGCCCGGACAGCTTGGCGCGGTAGCGCTGGACCTGTTCCGGCGAGCAGCGGCAACGGCCGCTGGGGTCGCCGAGGTAGCCGCAGGGGCAGGGGTTCATCGCCGCCACCAGTTGGAAGCGCGCGGGGAAGCGCACACGGCCGTTGGCGCGGGCGATGACGATTTCGCCCCCTTCCAGCGGCTCGCGCAGCACCTCCAGCACCTTCCTGTCGAACTCGGGCAACTCATCGAGAAACAGCACGCCTTCGTGCGCCAGGGTGATTTCCCCCGGCTGCGGGCGACTGCCGCCACCGACCAGCGCCGGCGCGGAGGCGGTGTGGTGCGGCTGGCGGAACGGGCGCTGCGGCCAGTGGGTCAGCGGCCCGCGCCCGGCGACTGAGTGGATGGCCGCTACCTGAAGCGCCTCGTCTTCGTCCAGCGGCGGCATCAGGCCGGGCAGGCGGCTGGCGAGCAGCGTCTTGCCGGTACCGGGCGGCCCGCTGAACAACAGGTTGTGCGCGCCTGCAGCGGCGACCAGCAGCGCACGCTTGGCCGCGGCCTGGCCTTGCACTTCCGACAGGTCGGGATACGGCGGCATCACCCGCAGCAGGCCGTTGGCCTCGTAAGGGCGCAGGCGTTCCTGGCCATTGAAGTGCGCGGCCAGCTCCAGCAGGTGACCGACCGCGTAGACGGTCAGGCCGCTGGCGAGGCTGGCTTCCTCTGCGTTTTCCCGCGGGACCACCAGCGTGCGACCCGCGGCGCGGGCGGCGAGGGCAGCGGGCAGCACACCAGGCACCGGGCGCAGCGTGCCGGAAAGCGCCAGCTCGCCCAGGCATTCCAGTTCCTCCAGGCCGGCGGCATCGGCCAACTGGCCGCTGGCGGCGAGGATGCCCAGGGCGATGGCTAGATCGAAACGGCCGCCGTCCTTCGGCAGGTCTGCCGGGGCGAGGTTGAGGGTGATCCTGCGGTTGGGGAAGTCAAAGCCTGAGTTGAGCAGGGCGCTGCGGACGCGGTCCTTGCTTTCCTTCACCGCGCCTTCGGGCAGGCCGACCAGGGTCAGTGACGGCAGGCCGTTGGCGAGGTGCGCCTCGACGGTCACGCCGGGCGCTTCCACGCCGACCTGGGCGCGGCTATGGACGATGGCGAGGGACATGGATCACTCCTGGATCGCATTCCGCCCGCCAGGCGGGAGCTATTCGGAGGCGGGTGCGGCGGTATCGGTGGGCGGCGAGAGCTTGGCTTCCATCTCCGCCACCTTGGCTTCCAGCGCTTCGAGACGGGCGCGGGTGCGCGCGAGAACGACCATCTGGCTGTCGAATTCGTCGCGGCTGACCAGGTCGAGCTTGCTGAAGGCGCTCTGCATCAGGACCTTGAACTGGGCTTCCAGCTCGGCCTTCGGCAGGGGCGATTCGCCACCGAACAGGCGTCCGGCTTGTTGGCTGATGGCATCGAGGAAGGCTTTGGGCGGCAGCATGGTTCATGGGTTCCGGATTGAATCAGAGCGCAGTCTATCACGCAGCCGGCGCCGGCTGCGGCCGGCAGGGTTGCACGCTTTTTGAGCAGTGTGCCCGCTCGGCGTGCGCGCTTTCGGTGCGCAGAAGCGGCGCTGGCGATTCGCCAGAAACCCCGATTTTGCGCCAAGTACCTGATGCCACGGGCATTATCACGAACTGGCAAGCTTCATGCTTTGGGGCATATATGGCGTGCACCGATGCAGTTCCGGTGCGGCAGGAGAGGCGGTGGATCGCTTCGATCAAGGCAGTCGGAGTGCTGAGGTAGGGCGGCCGGCGCATTACAAAAGCCAGACACTGCGCTTAGACTTGTCTCCGGGTTCGTTCTTCCTGGGGCGGGTCCACCAAAACACGGGAGAGAGTTACATGAAGCTAGTCACAGCCATCATCAAGCCGTTCAAGCTGGACGACGTTCGTGAGTCGCTGTCCGAGATCGGCGTGCAGGGCATCACTGTGACCGAAGTCAAAGGCTTCGGCCGGCAGAAGGGTCACACCGAGCTGTACCGTGGCGCGGAATACGTTGTCGATTTCCTGCCGAAGGTGAAGATCGACGTCGCCATTGCCGATGACCAGCTGGATCGTGTTATCGAAGCCATCACCAAGGCCGCCAACACCGGGAAGATCGGTGACGGCAAGATCTTTGTCGTAAATCTGGAACAGGCCATTCGTATCCGTACCGGCGAAACCGGCACCGACGCGATCTAAGCCAAGCCCACACCGAACCCCACGCCCCAGGAGAAACAACAATGACTCTGCGCAAATACGCAGGGCTAGGCGCCCTATTGCCCCTCGCAATGCCCGGTCTGGCCTTGGCCGACGAGGCCGCGGCCCCCGTCCTGAACAGCGGTGATACCGCCTGGATGCTGATTTCCAGCGCCCTGGTGCTGCTGATGACCATCCCCGGCCTGGCGCTCTTCTACGGCGGCATGGTGCGCGCCAAGAACGTCCTGTCGATCATGATGCAGTGCTTCGCGATCACTGCGCTGATCAGCATCCTCTGGGTCGTCTACGGCTACAGCCTGGCCTTCGATACCGTCGGTATGGAGAAGGGCGTGGTCAATTTCGCTTCCTTCGTCGGCGGCCTGGACAAGGCCTTCCTCAGCGGCCTGACCACCAGCGGCCTGACTTCCGCCGCCGCGCTGTTCCCTGAGAGCGTCTTCGTGATGTTCCAGATGACCTTCGCGATCATCACCCCGGCCCTGATCGTCGGCGCCTTCGCCGAGCGCATGAAGTTCTCGGCCATGCTGATCTTCACCGCACTCTGGTTCACCCTGGTCTACGCACCGATCGCCCACATGGTCTGGAGCGGTGACGGCGGCCTGCTGTGGGACTGGGGCGTGCTGGACTTCGCTGGCGGCACCGTGGTGCACATCAACGCCGGTATCGCCGGCCTGGTGGCGTGCATCGTGCTGGGCAAGCGCAAAGGCTACCCGACCGCTGCCATGGCTCCGCACAACCTGGGCTACACCCTGATCGGCGCTGCATTGCTGTGGGTAGGCTGGTTCGGCTTCAACGCCGGTTCCGCTGCTGCCGCCAACGGCACTGCCGGCATGGCCATGCTGGTCACCCAGATCGCCACCGCCGCTGCCGCCCTGGGCTGGATGTTCGCCGAGTGGATCACCCACGGTAAGCCGAGTGCCCTGGGCATCGCTTCGGGTGTGGTTGCCGGTCTGGTGGCCATCACCCCGGCTGCCGGTACCTGCGGCCCGATGGGGGCCATCGTGATCGGCCTGGCTGCCGGCGTGATCTGCTTCTTCGCCGCCACCAGCCTCAAGCGCGCCGTCGGCTACGACGACTCCCTGGATGCCTTCGGTGTGCATGCTGTCGGCGGTATCGTCGGCGCCCTGCTCACCGGTGTGTTCGCCGCACCGGCCCTGGGCGGCTTCGGCACCGTGACCGACATCGGCGCCCAACTGTTCACCCAGTTCAAGGGCGTGGCCTTCACCATCGTCTACACCGGTATCGTCAGCTTCGTGATTCTCAAGGTCCTGGACCTGGTCATGGGTCTGCGCGTCACCGAGGAAGAGGAAACCGTGGGTCTGGACCTCTCCCTGCACAACGAACGCGGCTACAACCTGTAAGGGTTCGCGCACGTTCGACGAAGGGCGCCCTCGGGCGCCCTTTGTTTTTTCGTTCATCACGCTAGAATGCGCGCGCATCACCGTAGCTGACAGAGGAGGCCCGCCATGTGGCAGCAGAAATCCATCACCCTGCGCCCTCGTCCGCGGGGCTTTCACCTGGTCACCGACGAGATACTGGCCGCGCTGCCGGAGCTGTCGAAATGTCGGGTGGGCCTGCTGCATCTGCTGCTGCAGCACACCTCCGCCTCGCTGACGGTGAATGAAAATGCCGACCCCTCGGTGCGCCGCGATTTCGAGCGATTCTTCAATCGCCTGGTGCCCCAGGGCGAGAGCGGCTATGAACATGATTACGAAGGTCCGGACGACCTTCCGGCGCATTTCAAGTCGAGCCTGCTGGGCTGTCAGCTGACGCTGCCGATACAGGAAGGAGGCTTGGCAATGGGCACCTGGCAAGGTATCTATCTGGGCGAGCACCGCGACCACGGCGGGCCGCGAAAGATCATGGCGACCTGGCAAGGCGAGCTTGTATGAATTTTTTCCGGCTGCGTTCGTCAAAGCGCGCAGCTGGGCTATAACTAACGTGCTTTGCAGCACCACAGAGGTTGAATAATGAGCGACGAAGAACTGGAACAGGACGAACTGGACGGCGCTGACGAGGACGACGGCGAGGAGCTCGCCGCAGCTGACGACAGCGAAGTCGACGCCGACAGCGGCGACGGGGATGAAGCCCCTGCTTCCAAGGGCGGTGGCAAGAAAGCCAAGGCCGCTGCGGAAGAAGAGGAACTGCCCTCGGTCGAGGCCAAGCAGAAGGATCGTGACGCGCTGGCCCGTGCGATGGAGGAGTTCCTCAATCGCGGCGGCAAGGTGCAGGAGATCGAGCCGAACGTCGTGGCCGACCCGCCCAAGAAGCCGGATAGCAAATACGGCAGCCGCCCTATCTGATATCTGAGGTTTCATGAAAACAGCCCCGTCGCTCCCTCGGAGCGGCGGGGCTTTTTCATGTCCGTTGGTAACGAGGGTTTCGCTCCTGCGGATACCTCTGCGCTCGTTCGGACCCTCTCCCCAGCCCTCTCCCTTCAGGGAGAGGGTGGATGCCCGAGCGCCAGTGTTATCCGGGAAGCAGGAGCATCAGAGTCTCGCCAGAACTCCTGGCAGCTCGGCAAGGTTGTGGATGATCGCGCTGGGCGCCTCTTCGCCGTCCCACGGCTTGCGCATCGGGTTGAACCAGATGGCCTTCATGCCGGCGCGGCGCGCGCCGGCGATGTCATCGCTGGGGTGGTCGCCGATATGCACGCCTTCCTCGGGCCGCACGCCGCCGCGCTTGAGTGCTTCCTGGAACGGGTGCGGATCGGGTTTGCCGACGCCGAGCTCTTCTGCGCACAGGGCGAACTGGAAGTAGTCGGCCAGGCCCAGGCGGCGCACGTCGGCGTTGCCGTTGGTGAGCACGCCGAGGATGAAACGGTTGGCCAGTTGCTCCAGTGTCGGGTGCACCTCGGGGAACAGCGCCACCTGGTGCCGCGCATGGAGGAAGGTCTGAAACCCGGCCTCGGCCAGTTCACTGGCTTCGGACTGTGGATAACCCGCGTCGAGCAGGGCGTGGAACAGGATTCGTCGGCGCAGTTCGCTGAGGCGATGCTTGAGCATCGGGTCCTGCTCCATCAGTCGCGAACGGATCGCCCACAGGTGTTCGATGGGCACCGGGCCCAGCTGCTTGGCATTCACCGCCAGCCAGTCGCGCAGGGTGGCCTCCGCACTGTTCATCACCGGGGCGACGTCCCACAGCGTGTCATCGAGGTCGAAGGTGACCAGACGGATACTCATTCTTCTGCTCCGGGTTTACGGCGTGCCCGCGGGTGTGCCTGGTCATAGACCGTGGCGAGATGCTGGAAATCCAGGTGGGTGTAGATCTGCGTGGTGGCGATGTCGGCGTGGCCGAGCAGCTCCTGTACCGCGCGCAGGTCCTGGGACGACTCCAGCATATGGCTGGCGAAGGAGTGCCGCAGCATGTGTGGATGCAGGTGCTGGCCCAGTTCGCGCACGCCGGCTTCGCGCACGCGCAGCTGGATGGCTCGGGGTGTCAGGCGCTTGCCGCTGCGGCCGATGAACACGGCGTTGTCCTGGGGCGAGGCGAGGGCGCGCAGCGGCAGCCAGTTCTCGATGGCCTGCCGTGCGGCGCGGCCAACCGGCAACTCGCGCACCTTGTTGCCCTTGCCGTGCACGCGCACCAGCCCATCCTTGAGATCCAGCCATTCCAGATCGAGGCCGACCAGTTCGGACAGGCGCAGGCCCGAGGAATAGAACAGCTCAAGCAGCGCCTGGTCGCGGCGGGCGATGAAGTCGTCCTCGACGCCGCCGTCGAGCAGTTGCGCTGTGCGGTCGGTATCCAATGTGCGTGGCAGCTTGCGCGCGCCTTTGGGCGCGGCCAGGCCGTCGGCGGGGTTGTGGCGGCAGCGCCCTTCGCGGATCAGGTATTGGTACAGCCCTCTGGTGGCTGACAACAGGCGCGCTAGGCTGCGGCTGGCGAGACCCTGCTGGTGCAGGCGGGCGACGAACATCCGCAGGTCGCGCACCTGCAGCGCGGGCCATTCGTTCAGCGAGGACTTTTCGCAGAGCGCGGCGAGCCGCAACAGGTCGCGGCGGTAACCCTCGAGGGTATGGACGGACACCTGGCGCTCGCTGCGCAGGTGTTCCAGGTAGGCATCCAGATCGGCTTCGAGCGACAAGCGATCAGCTCCCAGCGGTGAAGGCCCGGCGGGATCAGCGTACCGAGCGCAGTGGCGTGGCGAAGCGCGGCAGGGTCCGCGCGAGGACTTCGGCGACGTAGCCCAGGAACAGGGTGCCCAACGAGCTCTTGTAGTGTTGCGGGTCGGGGCTGCCGATCGCCAGCACGCCGTGCAGGCCCTGGAAGGTCAGCGGCACCACGGCGGCGGAACCGACCTGCTCGCGTTCGCTTTCGCAGAACAGGAAGGCCAGCTCGTGGGGGCGCAGCACGCCGCAGACGGTCTTGCCGCCCGACAGCAGGCCGCCAATCGCCTGGTGCGCCTCGGCGCTGCTCACCGAGCGGCCGACCGGCAGGTTGTTGTCGCTGAACAGGATCAGGCTGACGTAGGGCACCAGGAACTCGTGGCGCAGGCTGTCTTCCACCGTGCTGACGATTTCCTCCAGGCTGGTGGCGTCGAGCAGGTCGAGCACCAGGCGGCGGGTCTTGTCGAACAGGCGGTCGTTGTCGCGTGCGACGTCCATCAACTGCGAGAGCCGATGGCGCATCTCGATGTTGCGCTCGCGCAGCAGGCGGACCTGGCGTTCCACCAGCGACACGGCGTCGCCCGGCTGGTGCGGAATGCGCATCTCCGGGATCAGCTCGTCATGATCGACGAAGAATTCAGGGTGCCGGCGAAGATAGTCGGCAACCTGTTCGGCTTCGAGCGTAACGGTGGGGTCCTGCGGAATATCGGTCATAAGCGTCCCGGTTCAGCGCCTGTCCAACGTCTGCCGGCGCTTTGCTCATACGGCGTTGGAAACAGGCTCAAAATGCTCATTTACTCTTCGTAAACTGCGCTTTCTCGCCTGTTTCCGCCTTGTCTGAGCTGCGCTCGGCAAGACCTTGAACAGACTTTATAGACGTACCTGGCCTTCGAACACCCGCACGGCGGGCCCGGTCATCATAACGGGCTGCCCCGGTCCTGCCCACTCGATGGACAACCGTCCGCCGGGAAGGTCGATCTGTACCGGCGATTGCAGCCAGCCCTGGCGGATGCCGGCAACCGCGGCGGCGCAGGCGCCCGTGCCGCAGGCCAGCGTCTCGCCGGCGCCGCGTTCCCAGACGCGCAGACGCGCCTGGTGCGGATTGACGATCTGCAGGAAGCCGATGTTGGCCTTCTGCGGGAAGCTCTCGTGGATTTCGAGTTTCGGCCCCAGGGTGCGCACCGGGGCGCTGTCTACGTCATCCACGCGCAGCACGCCGTGCGGGTTGCCCATGGAGATCGCTGCCAGTTCGTACCGCTGGCCGTCCACTTCGACGGCGTAGCTCAGCGCTTCGGCGCTGGCCTGGAACGGCACCTGCTCGGGCAGCAGGCGCGGCGGACCCATGTCGACGGTGACCTGGCCATCGTTGGTGAGGGTCAGCTCGATCATGCCGCCCTTGGTCTCCACGCGGATGGTCTTCTTCGCGGTCAGGCGTTTGTCCACCACGAAGCGGGCGAAGCAGCGCGCACCGTTGCCGCACTGTTCGACCTCGGTGCCGTCGCAGTTGAAGATGCGGTAGCGGAAGTCGGCGTCCGGGGTGCTCGGCGGCTCGACGATCAGCAGTTGATCGAAACCGACCCCGAAATTGCGGTCGCCCCATTGTTTCACGTGGCGCGGTTGCACATGGGCGTGCTGGCTGACCAGGTCCAGGACCATGAAGTCATTGCCCAGCCCATGCATCTTGGTAAAGCGCAGAAGCATCGTCGTCTCGGCCTCAGTCCGGCAGCAGGCTTTCGCCGGCGAACAGCTCTGGTCGTGTTGCGTGGCGACGCAGCGAATGCGCCGCCGAGCTGTTTGCCAGCACCTCGGCGGCGCGGCCCCGGGTGTTGTCGTTGGAATTCATGACGAAACCATAGGCGCCGACCGAACGGACGGCCAGCAGGTCACCTTCTTGCCGCACGGAATTGCGGAGCCGGACCTGGAGGCTGCCGGCTTGCCGAATCGGCTTGTCGACGCGCTCGGCGAACGCCGGCGACGACACATCTGCCGCGAACGGTTGCCCGTCGCGGACGGCGAAGGCGTCCATGGGAAACGCCCTCAGAGACCGTAGCGGTCCTTGCTGTGTTCGTTCTTGGCCTTTTCGTCGTCCGGCAGGTACAGCGGGCCTTTCTGACCGCAGCCAGCGATGGCGGCGGTCAGCAGGGCGATCGCGACGAAGGGAAGCAGCAGTCGCTTCATGGCGGAATCCTTGTAGTAAAGCGTCAATTGCACCGGAGTATACCGACCCCCCGCCGGCTTGCCTATTCGAGCGGACTCCCGCCCGGCGGGGCTTGCGGCTCGCGCCGAAGGGGCCGGTGGCCCTATGATGGCGGGCAAAAATGGAATGCCCGATGGACTATCGCGATCCTCTGCCCAGCTCGGTGTCGGTGGCCTACCTGCAGGGCCTCGTGGAGCACCTGCAGCGCCAGGGCGTGAAGCCGGCACAGCTGCTGGCGACGGTGCACCTGGAGCCGTCGATCCTCGCCCAGCGTGACCAGCGCATCGCCGCCAGTGCCTATCTGGAGCTGGTTGGCGCCGGCGTGCTCCTGAGCGGCGACGACAACCTCGGCCTGCATCTTGGCGAAGCGGTGCGCCCCGGCTACTACGGCGTGCTCGGCTACCTGATCATGAGCTGCGCGACGCTTTCCGACGCCCTGCACCGCCAGGCGCGCTACGCCTCGCTGGTGGGCAACCTGGGGCGTGTCGAACTGGCCGACGAGCCGCCGCGCGGGGGGTGCGAGCCGCTGGTCCGGCACAGCTGGGAGCCGCTGCTGCCGCAACAGCAGCGGCAGATGAGCGAGGAAACCCTGGCCGGCTGGGTCAGCTTCGGCCACTGGGTCAGCGGCGTGGACGAGGCCCCGTTCGAGGTGCGTTTCAGGCACAGTGCCCCGGCAGATATCAGCGAGCATGAGCGCATTTTCCGCTGCCCGGTGCTGTTCGATCAGCCGGACAATGCCCTGATTTTCCCCAAGCGCCTGTTGGCGCTGCCACTCGGCCAGGCCGATGCCCAGGTGCAGCGCACCCTGGATGCCTACGCGGAACGCCTGCTGGTGGAGATCAATAAGGGCGACAGCGTGCTCGACCGCGCGCGCCTGGAGCTGGCGCGCCAGTTGCCGGAGCAGGGCGCAGACCTGGAGCGTCTGTCACAGACGTTGGCGCTGAGCCCGCGGACCTTGCAGCGGCGCCTGCGCGACAGCGGCCTGTCGTTCAGCCGTTTGGTGGACGAAACCCGCCAGCAACTGGTGCTGCACTACCTGCGCGACCCGGCACTGGACAGCGCCGACCTCGCCTACCTGCTGGGCTTCAGCGAAGCCGGCTCGCTCGCCCGCGCATTCCGGCGCTGGACGGGGCAGAGTCTGGGCCAATACCGGCGTAAACTGATGCCTTTGACTGATCCCGAGGACGATGCATGAGCACTTTGAGCGAGGCCCGCTTCCATGACCTGGTGGACGCCGTACAGGTAACGGTGGAGGATGCCTTCGACGACAGCGACCTGGACGTGGACCTGGAGAATTCCAGCGGCGTGCTGACCGTGCGCTTCGAGAATGGCACCCAGCTGATCCTCAGCCGCCAGCCGGCGCTGCGCCAGCTGTGGGTGGCGGCGCGCTCCGGCGGCTTCCACTTCGACTACGACGAATCCGGCTCGCTGTGGATCAGCGACAGCACCCGCGAGCCGCTGGGCGCGCTGCTCAACCGCGCCACGCTGGAGCAGGCAGGCGAGGATGTCGACTTCCCCGGCATCTGAGCCGCAGGCGAGCGTTGCCTCGCCCTGCTGCCGGCGCTGTTGCCTGGACGACGCGGATGTCTGTGTCGGCTGCGGGCGCACCCTGGGCGAAATCCTGGAGTGGAACGAGGCCGATGGCGAGCGACGCCTGGCGATCCTGGCGGACTGCGAAAAGCGCCGAAACAACCCGCGGCCGAAGTGGTGACTGGTCGGTGTTGCTTATTTTCCGTGCTGTGTTAGTGTCCGGGAAAACCCCGCCTTGGGCGGGGTTTTTCTTTTTTCGGATTTCGTTGCGCGTTCGCCTGGCGAACGACTTTACTGCCAGAACACCCAGGGCCCCGAACGCGCGAGCGTCCGGGGCTCTCCTGTAAGGAGACTGCCAACCATCATGACCACGACACCCATCACCGTTACTCGACTCGACCTGCAACGTCTGGAGCGCCTGCTCGACAGCCTGGATGAGTACGGTCCCGCGGCCGAGGCACTGGAGGCCGAGCTGGCCCGCGCCACGGTGGTCGGCCACAACGAGATTCCGCCGGGCGTGGTCACGATGAACTCGACCGTGCGTTGCCGCGAAGAGGGGAGCGGCAAGGAGTACCACCTGACCCTGGTCTACCCGGCTGACGTGAAGGGCGAGGGCAAGGTCTCGATCCTCGCCCCGGTGGGCACCGCGCTGCTGGGCCTGACCACCGGCCAGAGCATCGATTGGCCGGCACCCAGCGGCAAGACGCTGAAGCTGACCCTGCTGGAAGTGGAATACCAGCCCGAAGCGGCCGGCGATTTCGATCGCTGAGTTCTCGCCTGACGAGAGCGTCCCTCCCGGGCGCCCGCCGCAGCCGCTCAGGCCTCGGCCAGCGCCCGGTTCAGAGCCTGCTCCAGGCTCTGCTTGTAGCGCAGGAAATGCACCGTCTGCAGCTCCCCGCCTTCGCGCATGGCCGACAGGTCCAGGTCGGTGATGTAGCAGGGATAGCGTTCCTGTCCGCGCCGGCGGTCGAGAATATGCCGGGCCACGGCCTGGAACAACTCGTTGCCGAATTCCAGCTCCGAGAACTCGCGGTGGTTGCAGAACAGCGTGGTGCGCGCGCGCTGCCCTTCGCCCGGCTCGACGATGGCCTGAACGTTGTAGAACGGCAGGGCCTCCAGCGGCTGCGGCGTATTGCGTCGCTCGATGCGCTGTGCGCGCTGGTGACCTTCGGTCATCACCTCGTAGAAGAGAATGTCGGCGCCCACCGGTCCCTGGGCTTCCAGTAGCGGAATCACGGCGTTGCGGCGGTACTGCACCGATTGCAGGAAGCGTTGCAGCGGCAGCAGCAGGCCCTCCTCCGTGTCGTATTCCTGGCGGCGCCGCCAGAGGGCGTTGCGCTCGTCGAGGATGGTGATTTCCGCGCTGCCTTCATCCAGGCGGTAGAACACCTGCACGGTATTGGCCCGGCCCAGCGGCAGGATCACCGCGAGGTCGTCGCCCTCCAGCGCGTGCCGGTCCAATTGCAGGAAGCCGCTGTCGTCCTGGGTGTCGCCCAGGTGCTCGACCAGTGCCGGCAAGCCTTCGATCACCCGGTGACTGACGCTGCCGGGCACCAGGTGCAGCAGGTGGAAATGCTGGCGCACCTGCAGCAGATAGCGCCCGCCCTTGCCGCTGGCAAGCTGGCCGTGGGCATCGCGGAACAGGTCTTCCACGCGCTGGGCGATGGCCGTGGCACGGTTGCGGCAGAAGCAGCGCACCAGCAGGCGCGGTGGCGGAGCGTCGGTAGGCAGCGTATTGAGGAAATCGCGCAGGCAGTCGAGCAGCGCGTGGGGGCCGGCGTAGCGGCTGACCAGCAGTTCGTTCCAGCTGTTGAGGGTGATCTGGTCGAGGGTCAGCACCAGGTTGTCGCGCACGCCGGAATAGCCGAGCGAGTCGGTACGCTCGGTGGTCATGTGTACGTTCATCTGGCTGTGCTGGCGCAGCGGATCGAGACCGACGTTCACCAGCAGCAACACGTGCGAAGGCACGGTGCTGCGCAGCAAGGCGCTTTCCGACACTTCATTCAGTGGCAGCGGCACGGTCTGCTGCAGGCAGCCCAGCAGGTTCTGCAGTTCGAACTCGGTCAGGTCGCTGCTGCCCGGTTGCAGGGACAGCCGCGTGGTGGCGTCGATCACGCCGTTGCGGTGGCTCCAGGCGAGCAGCTCCATGAGGTCGCGGGCGCGGCGCAGCGGGGCGAAGTCGGCTATCTCTGCAAGCGACAGGTTGCCGCTGAACAGTGCCCAGTACGGCGACTTGCCGGCCTCGCCGGCGGGCAGCTGGGCAAGGGTGAGGATGTCCTCGGCCATGTCCGGAGCGATGCCCGGATTGATGAATTCGACCTTGCCGGCCTTGCGTTCGAAGGCGGCATATAGGCGCCGGCCGAGGATGCCCATGTCCCGCGGGTTGATGCCGCTGGCCGCCTGCTGCAGGCGGGCGAACTGCGACAGGAAGCGGTAGCTGTGGGTCAGTTCGTTGACCAGCGCACGACGCTCCAGCAGTACCTGGCGGACCTTCCACTGGCTGCGGCTGTCGAGTTGGGCGAAGGCGCGGCTGTCCCATTTCCAGGGCGCCGAGACGCGCTCCATCACCTTGCGCTGCCAGCTCTTGTGACCCTGGCGCGGCGGCCGGCTGAGCTTCTTGCCGACCTTCAGGTAGAGGCAGCGGCGGATCAGCTCCAGGCGTTCGCTTTCACCGCGCGCCTGGAGGTACTCCTCCAGGCGGCGGTAGAGCATCACGTAGGGGTCGAGCTCCTCCACGTCCAGGCGCCCGGCGTAGATGGCCTGCTTGTAGCGCAGGCTCAGGCAGGAGACCTGCGGGTGCTCGCTGGCGTAGACCTCAGTGAGCAGCAGCTTGAGCACTGACTTGTAGGGCGACTCGATGCCCTTGAACAGCTGCCACATGCCGGCGCCGATGAATTCGCCCGGCGGGATGTGCGCCAGATGGCCAAGGTCGAGGACGTCTTCGGCACGAATGAAGCGTTTGCTCAGCAGGGTCTGGCAGTACTCGGCGTAACGGTTTTCTTCATAGACCGGCACCAGCCACCACAGTGGCGTGCGGCCGCCGAGCCAGATGGCGGTGCGGTAGAACTCGTCCAGCAGCAGGTAGTGCTGGCTGGTGCCGCAGTCGTCGGAAGTCAGCCGCGCCTCCCGGGCGCCCAGGGTGTAGTGCTGCGGGTCGACGAGGAAGCAGTGCACCTCGGCACCCTGGGTGGCGGCCCACTGTTCGAGCAGCTCGCACTTGCGGCGCAGCTCCGCCAGTTCGCGTTCGCCGAGGTCGGAAGCGTGGCAGACCCACAGGTCCAGATCGCTCTGCTCGGCCTGGGCGACCGTGCCCAGGCTGCCCATCAGGAACAGCCCGTGGATCGGTAGCGGCGGACTGCCGCGACGGGTCTTGTAGCTGAAGGAGCGGGTCAGGCGCTGGGCTTCGGCGAGGATTTCGTCGTCGGGGACGAAATTCGACAGCCCGGCGGGCGTGCCGGCCGAGACATAGCCGGGCAGCAGCGGGTGGTTCACGTCCAGCAGCAGCGGCAACAGCTTGAGAACAAGCTGCTGGCGCGTGGAAAGCGCTTCGCTGGCCCGTTGCAGGCGCGCGGCATTGACCTTGAGGAAACGCTGACGCAATTGCGCCAGCACCTTTCGGTCGATGCCGTCGTCGATGTCCGGGCGAATTTCGTGGGTGAGCGTCATGGCGTACTGCTGCCTGGCCAGCGGCGCCGCATCAGGGAATGCGGCGCTCGGAAGTGTGCCAGTTTATCGCCCGCTCGCGGGGGAACTTGAGGTCAGCCGCGCAGGATGCCGAGCAGGACCTGGGCGTGCTCGGCGGCGTCGAGACCCAGGCTGGTGAGATAGCCGCCGTCCTGCTGGTCGATCAGGCCCTTGGCATGGAGCCGGCCTGCTGCCGCCACGGCCTCGGCGGAGGCGTCATGGTGGACTTTCAATCCCGCCTGGCTGTTCTCCAGGTCATACAGCGCCAGCAGGTCCAGTTCCTCAACCATTTCTTTCGTGAAAGCCATTCGCCTAACTCCCGATGGTCAATGAGGCTTCAGTGTAGTCTCAAGTCCGACCGGTTCGGCAAGCGCTGTTATGCCGCTGTCTCATTCGGCAACAGTGCCGTCGGGCAGGGTCGGCAGTGCGCGCAGGGCCTGTTCGTACCATTCGCCGTTGAACGGGCGGTCGTCGGCCAGCATCGCCTCGATCTCGTGGGCGAGCACCAGGGCCATCAGGTGCAGGGCGTCCTCGCGCTCGTAGCCGACCAGGGTCAGCTTGTTGAATACCGCGCGGGCTGCCGGCGGGTTCTCGCTGTCGATCTGATTCTCGATGGCCTGGATCAGCGTGTCTTCGGCGAAGGACTCTTCGCCATCGTCTTGGTCAGTCATCACATTGCTCTCTCGCGGACTTGTGAAGCCGCCCGAAGTTGGCCAACCTGCGGGTCAACTTCAGGTGCGTAAAAGGATTGTCGGGCGACATGATCACCTATTACACCCTCGTCGGCGACCGCCTGGTGCGCCACAACGGCAACGAGTGCCACGGCATGCCCAAGGACACGCTGTGGATCGACCTGTTCCAGCCCACCGCGGAAGAAGAACAGCTGCTCGAGTCGATCATCGAAGTGGATGTGCCGACCCGCGAGGAGATGGCCGAGATCGAGGACTCCTCGCGCTTCTACGAGAGCAAGGGCGCGCTGTACATGACCACCACCGTGGTGGGCGGCATCCGCGAGCACAAGCCGAGCACGTCGGAAGTCACCTGCGTGTTGACGCCGCACTGGCTGGTGACGGTGCGCTACACCGACCTGCTGGCCTTCCGCACCTTCGAGACGCGGACCCAGCGCGGCGGCTGCGAGGGGCGTAGCGACCAGTTGTTCGTCACCCTGATGGACAGCGTGGTGGACCGCATCGCCGACGTGCTGGAGAACGTACAGAAGCAGCTCGACAGCCTGGGCACCGGCATCTTCCGCGAGGGTCCGGCCAACGAGAAGGCTGATCTGCAGGAAGTGGTCAAGCAACTGGGGCGCAAGAACTCCCTGCTGTCCAAGCTCAACGAGAGCCTGCTCAGCATCAGTCGGCCGCTGTCCTATTTCCGCCAGGGCAGCAACGGCTGGATCAGCGACGAAGTGAAGCTGGGCATGAAATCGGTGGAGCGCGACGTGCGCTCGCTCAGCGAATACCAGACCAAGATGGCCGGGGAGATCACCTTCCTGCTGGACGCCACCCTGGGACTGATCAACATCGAGCAGAACAGCATCATCAAGGTGTTTTCCATCGCTGCCGTGCTGTTCCTGCCGCCCACCCTGGTGGGCACGGTATACGGCATGAACTTCGCGCACATGCCCGAGTTGCAATGGCTGGCCGGCTATCCCATGGCGCTGGTGGCGATGGTGGTCTCGGCGATCATTCCCTACTACTGGTTCAAGTACAAAGGCTGGCTCTAGACGGGGTTGATGCGGGTCAAGAAAGGCTCGCCGCGCGGGTTGCACAGTGGAAGGCCGTCCCCCACGTCTCACAGGAGCAGACCATGCCGCAATCCGAAGCCAACAAGCCCGCCATCGCGGCGCTGCCCGAAGCTCCTTCCGAGGGCGGCGCACAGATCCAGGCGCAGAGCCAGGGCCCGGTCGCACTGACTGTTGCCATGGCCCCGCGCGGCAGCAACGAGGATTCCAGCTCCGCCCAGTTGCCCGCCAGCTATCCCTACCGCAAGCGCCTGCAGCGCAGGGAGTACGAGAAGGCCAAGGCCGAGCTGCAGATCGAGTTGCTGAAAGTGCAGAACTGGGTGAAGGAGACCGGCCAGCGCATCGTCCTGCTGTTCGAGGGCCGCGATGCCGCCGGCAAGGGCGGCACCATCAAGCGCTTCACCGAGCATCTCAATCCGCGCGGCGCCCGCGTGGTGGCGCTGGAGAAACCCAGCGACGCCGAGCGCGGCCAGTGGTATTTCCAGCGCTACATCCAGCACCTGCCCACGGCCGGTGAGATCGTCTTCTTCGACCGCTCCTGGTACAACCGCGCCGGGGTGGAGCGGGTGATGGGCTTCTGCTCGCCGCGCCAGTACCTTGAGTTCATGCAGCAGACGCCGGAGCTGGAGCGCATGCTGGTGCGCAACGGCATCCACCTGTTCAAGTTCTGGTTCTCGGTGAGCCGCGAGGAGCAGCTGCGCCGCTTCGTCTCGCGCCGCGACGACCCGCTCAAGCACTGGAAGCTGTCGCCCATCGACATCCAGTCGCTGGACCGTTGGGACGACTACACCCAGGCCAAGGAAGCGATGTTCTTCCACACCGACACCGCCGACGCGCCCTGGGTGGTGGTCAAGTCCGACGACAAGAAGCGCGCGCGGCTCAACTGCCTGCGGCACTTCCTGCACAGCCTGGATTACCCGGACAAGAATCCGAAGATCGCCCGCGTTCCGGATGCGTTGCTGACGGGCCGCGCCGCATTGATGGACCGCGATGAGCTGGAACGCCCGGCCCAGGCAGTGGTGCCGGTGCAGGCGCCGGCACCTGAACCGGAGTCCATCCCGGCCTGAGGCGTTACTGCTGGCTGATCAGCATGAGCTGGCCGGAGACCGCACGGGCGTTGCGATCGACGATGATCGGCGCCCAGGGCCGGCCCGAAGCGCTGACACCGCTGTTGCTCTTGCTGTTCATGTCCAGCAACGCCTTGCTCAGGTATTCCCAGCGGGTGCGCAGCTTCTTGGTGGCGTCGCTGTCGGGCAACTGGCCGATGCGCTGGCTGAGCAACGGCACCAGCACGCTTTCGTCCTGGCCGAGGTATTCCTGCGGCTGTTCGCGGGCCAGTTCCAGGCCGCTGATGTAGGCGCGGCCCAGGTACTGGGTGGCCAGGTATTCGACGCGCACCGGCAATTCCCACAGCGGAATCTGGCTGGCATCGGCGCTGGCCGGAACGAAGCGCTCGATCTGGTTGAGCAGCTCGCGCAGTGACCGGCTGAGCTCCTGGTTGTAGCGCCAGGGCAGGTCTTCTTCCCTGGGGCCGTAGGAAACGCCATTGCGAATCTGCGTAACGAACTCGGTGTGGGCCTTGCGCAGCGCGTCATCGGCCTTGGCGTAGGCCTTGACGGCACCGTCCAGCGTGGCCAAGTCCTTCTCCAACTGGGCGGCATGGGTTTCCTGGAAGCCTTCGCCGCGCAGTAGCAACAGGCTGTTGATCGAGCGACAGGTGTAGACCTGCAGGGTCTGCAACTGCAGTTCCTCGCTGGGGAGGTTGGCCTGGGCGGCGAGGGCGAAGAGTCCGAAACAGCACAGCATGAACCCACGAACGACGTCGAACATGGCGGAGGCGTCCTTATTGTTATTGTGTGCCGCGCGATTCGCCGGGAGTGTGTCTTTTTGGCGCCAGAAACGCAGCTATCCCTAGGCTAGCCGCGAAAGCGGACGCTGCAACCGACCGAAAGAGTGATTTGCGCAGGCGCTGCCTGCTCAGGGAGGAGGTGCCGGCGGAGGTCGGGAGGGGGGAGTGCTCTGGGGAGGGAGCCGGACCTCCACCGGGCTTGAGGGGCCTGCTGGCGTCAGAATCGCCAGTAGGCGGAGAGGGTGGTCTGGTCGAGGTCGATGTCGCCGACGTCCAGGTATTCCTGTTCCAGGCGCAGGCCCAGGCCGCCCAGCACGTCCACTTCGCCACCGAAGCCGTAGAGCGGGTCCACGTCATCGGACTTGCCCGCGACGTCATCGTCGGCATGCCAGGCGTGCACGCCGGCGATGCCGTACAGGCGGATACGCTGGCCGATGGGGAAGCCCAGGTGGACGTTGGCCTGTACGGACTGGCCGTCGAAGTGCCTGCGGTCGTCGCTCATCTCGCCGAAATCGACCACTGCGCCTTCGAAGGACAGGTAGTTGTTCAGGCGGTAGCCGGCGTAGAGCTTGTAGCTGTCGTCCTGGTCGTCGAAGGAGCGGTCGTCGATCTCGAGGCGAGTAACACCGCCGCCGACGTAGAGGCCGCGGTCGTCGGCCATCACCAGTGCCGGAGCGGTCAGCGCGAGAGCGCAGAGGAGTTTCGAAAGGCGCATAGGATTCCCTTGCGGCCGGTGGGATGTACCGGCCGCCTTGCTGTCTTGCGGAGGATTTGGATGCCGCCCTGGCGCGGGCTTTTCTGCGCCAGCGCAGCGGCGGGTGCATTAGAGCGGGGCGGTAGCGTGCGCGACCATCGAAGCTTGTCGAGAGTCGCCTGGCTTTTTTTCTAGACGCAGCGGGTGCGGGTCAAACGTGGGCGGCCAGGCGCAGGCGTTCGCGGTCGAGAATCTCGATGCCGCCATAGCTCAGCCGCACGATGCCCTGGGCCTCCAGCTCCTTGAGGATCTGGTTGGTGGTCTGCCGCGACAACGACAACATGGCCGCGAGCTGTTCCTGGGGCAGGTGCAACTCGCGCTTGGCGGTGGCCGACTCGCCGTAGCCCTCGGCGATCATCAGCAGGCGCCGGGCCAGTCGCGGCGCGGCCGGCAGCAGTGACAACTCCTCCAGAACGGCGAAGGTGATGCGCAGCTTGTGGCTCATCAGCAGGGCGAAGTCGCGCCAGTATTCCGGGTGCTGTGCCAGCAGCGCCTGCAGCGGCGCGAGGGGAACCTGGAGAAGGACGGTGGCACCCTCGGCGTAGGCGTCGTGGGTGCGCGGCTGGCCGTCGAACAGGCAGATCTCGCCGAACCAGTTGGGCGCCTCCACCAGCGCCAGCAATGCTTCCTTGCCACTTTCCCCGACCACGCTGACGCGCATCGCGCCTTCCACCACGCAATACAGGCCACACGGCGCGTCGCCGCGGGCGAACAGGCGCTGGCCGGCAGGCAGGCGGCGCACCACGGCGGCGTCGCGCAAGGCCTGGCGCAGACGGTCCGGAAGGGTCTGGAACCAGCGGCCTTCTTGCAGGCAGGCGAGGTAGGGCTTGGCGTCGGTCATGGGCAATGTCGGCTAGCTGACAGAGTGGTAGGGCACAGATCGCCATCATGCCAGTACCTTGCGGGAGAACAACAATGAAAACTCTGGTCGATCACCTTGCCCAATATGCCGCCTACCACCGTGACCGGCGGAACATCGTCAGCCACTTCATCGGTATCCCGATGATCGTGCTGGCCATCGCCACCCTGCTGTCGCGCCCCGGCTTCGAGCTGGCCGGCCTGCTGGTCTCGCCTGCCACGCTGCTGGCGCTGGCTTCGGTGGTGTTCTACCTGCGCCTGGACCTGCGCTTCGGCCTGCTGATGACCGCGTTGCTGGCGCTGTCGCTGTGGATCGGCGCGGCGCTGGCTGCCGGCACGACTGCCTTTTGGCTGACCTGGGGCATCGGCCTGTTCGTGGTGGGCTGGATCATCCAGTTCGTCGGTCACTGGTACGAAGGGCGCAAGCCGGCGTTCGTCGATGACCTCACCGGGCTGATCGTCGGCCCGCTGTTCGTCGCTGCCGAGGCGGCCTTCCTGCTCGGCCTGCGCGATGAAGTGCGCCACGCCGTGGAAGAGCGCGCCGGTCCCACCTGCATCCGCGAGAAGAAGGCGACCGCCTGACTCGTTTCAGTCTGACCCGCTGAGCTGTCGGAGAATACGCGCGCTGTCGGGGTCGGCCGGGAAGAAGGTTTCCAGGGCCAGCTCCGACAGCGTCACGTCCACCGGGGTGCCGAACACCGTGATGGTGCCGATCAGGCTGCACACGCCCAGTTCGGTCTGCAATTGCACCGGAATCAGCACCATGTCGCCGTTGGCCGCCTCGTCATAGGGCGGTGCCGGGTACGTCGCCACCTCGTCGCGCAACGCCGCCAGAGCGGGATCGCCGCTGGCCTCGAAGTCGCGTTGCAAGCGTTCCAGCACATGCGCCTTCCATGGCCCGAGATTGAGGATGCGCGGCGCCAGCCCCTTGGGATGCAGGCTCATGCGCAGCACGTTGATCGGCGGCTGCAGCAGCTCCGGGTCGACGCCGATCAGGAAGATATCCACCGTGCGGTTGGACGCCAGCAGGTTCCAGTGCCGGTCCACCACCATCGCCGGGTTCGGTTCGTGGGCCTTGAGCAACTGGTCGATGGCCTGTTTCGCCACGGTCAGCGCCGGGTCGTCCAGGCCTTTTTCCGAATACACCGGGGCGTAGCCGGCGGCACTGAGCAGGCGGTTGCGTTCGCGCAGGGGAATGTCCAGCTGTTCGGCCAGATGCAACAGCATCTCGCGGCTGGGCAGGGCGCGGCCGGTTTCGACGAAGCTCAGGTGGCGCGTGGAAATCTCCGCGTCGCAGGCGAGGTCGAGCTGGCTGAGCCGCCGGCGCTGGCGCCATTGACGGAGCAGGGCGCCGACCGGCTGGGCTGGGTTGTTCTGGGCTGGACTGTTCATGGGTTCGAACGATAGACCTGCTTAGGCGGTACGGCCATTACCTGGCAGGTAATCGACGCACCTACGTCGTCGGCGGATTCTTCAGCCACACGCCGCCAACCGGTGGCGCCCCCTGAAGGAGCTTCGCCATGACTCTGCTGCAATCCTCCCCGCTGCTTCGCCTGACCCTGAAAGTCGATGCCATCGCCGGTGGCGCCATGGGCCTGCTGATGGCGCTGGCCGCGCAACCGCTGGGCGAACTGTTCGGTTTGCCCTTCGTCCTGCTGCTGGTGGCCGGCATCGTGCTGTTACCGCTTGCGCTGGTGCTCTACTGGATGAGCCAGCAACCGGCGCTGTCGCGTATTGGAGTCTGGGCGGTGATTGCGCTGAATGCGCTGTGGGTGGTGGAAAGCGTAGCCCTGCTGGTGACCGGTTACGTACAGCCGACCGCCCTGGGTTACGCCTTCGTCATCGGTCAGGCGCTGGTGGTCCTGCTGCTCGCCGAACTGGAGTTCTTCGGCCTGCGTCGGTCGGCTTTCCTGGCACTGTGATGAGGTCCGTTGTTCGCGAGCAAGCTCGCTCCTACGAAGAGCGCTCCGGCGCCAACCTGTAGGAGCGAGCTTGCTCGCGAACCGCTTCCTGCCGGCGCATAACCTGTTCCAGATTATGCGCCCTACGGTGCCGGCTTAAGCCAAGGCTTCGCGAACGAAGTCGAGACGATCCTGGCCGAAGAACATCTCGTCGCCGACGAAGAAGGTCGGCGCGCCGAACATCCCGCGCTTGATCGCCGCCTCGGTATTGGTCTTCAGCGCATCCTTCACGTCCTGCTCGGCCGTCAGCGCCAGCAGCGCCTGCGGATCAAAGCCCGCCTCGGCCAGCAGTGGCCCGAGCACGGCCGGGTCGCCCAGGTTAAGCGCGTCCACCCACATGCCCTTGAACACGCAGGCCAGCAGCGCCTCGAAGCGCTCCGGCTGGCGCATCTGGATGCCAGTGGCGGCGCGCATCAGGGTGAGGGTATTGATCGGGAAGTGCGGGTTCATCTTCATTGGCACGCCGTAGCGGCGGGCGAAGCGGGTCATGTCGATCAGCGTGTAGCGCCCCTTGGCCGGCACGGCGATGGGCGAGGCGTTGCCGGTGGCCTGGAACACGCCGCCCAGCAGGACCGGACGGTAGACCAGCGCGGCGCCGGTGTCGGCGCAGATCTTCGGCAACTGCGTATAGGCCAGGTAGGAGGTCGGGCTGCCGAAGTCGAAGTAGAACTCGACGGATTTGCTCATGAGTGGCTCTCTTTCTTGTTGTCGTTATGGGGCGATTACCAGCGTTCGATCCACGGGCGCAAATCGAGTTCGAAGGTCCATGCATCGCGCGGCTGGCTATGCAAATACCAGTAGCTGTCGGCGATATGTTCGGGGTCGAGGATGCCGTCCTGGTCCTTCTGCGCGTACTTCTGCGGGAAGTTCTCGCGGATGAACTCGGTGTCGATGGCACCGTCCACCACCACGTGGGCGACGTGCAGGCCCATCGGTCCCAGCTCGCGGGCCATGCTCTGCGCCAGCGCACGGATGCCGTGCTTGGCTCCGGCGAAGGCAGCGAAGCCCGAGGCGCCGCGCAGGCCGGCAGTGGCACCGGTGAACAGGAGAGTGCCGCGCTGGCGCGTGACCATGCGCTTGGCCACCTCGCGGCCGGTGAGGAACCCGGAGAAACAGGCCATCTCCCAGATCTTGAAGTACTTGCGCGCGGTCTCCTCGAGGATGCTGCAGGGTACGTTGGCGCCGATATTGAAAACGAAGGCTTCGATAGGGCCGATGTCGCGCTCGATGGTTTCCACCAGCTCGACCACTGCCTCTTCCTTGCGCGCATCCGAGGCGTAGCCATAGGCCTCGCCGCCTTCGGCGCGGATCTGTTCCACCAGCGGCTGCAGCTTGTCCGCCGAGCGCCGGGTGACGCAGGCGACGTAGCCTTCACGGGCGAAGCGGCGAGCGATGGCGCCGCCGGTGGCATCGCCGGCGCCGATGACCAGGACGACTTTCTTGTTCGACATTCTCGTTTCCTCTGCGGGGGCGCTAAATTTGGTAAACGGTCGTTAGGTAAACGAACGTTATGTTACTCTTGGCGTCATCGTCAACCGCTTCACCGGAGTCGCCCCGATGCGCTACTCAGCCACCCACAAGGAAGAAACCCGTCAGCGCCTGCTCGACAGCAGCAGCGCGCTCGCCAAGCAGGGCGGCTTCGCCAACTCTGGTGTGGACGGGTTGATGAAGGCGGTGGGCTTGTCCGGCGGGGCGTTCTACAACCACTTCGGCTCGAAGGACGAGTTGTTCGCCGCCATCGTCGAGCGCGAATTGCAGCAGAGCGTCGAACGCCTCGCCGCCAAGGGCAAGGTGCTTGACCGCGCGCGCCTGGAGCGCGCCCTGAAGCGCTACCTGAACATCACCCATGTTCAGGATGCCGGCGCCGGTTGCGCGATTCCGGCACTGGGTGCGGAGATCGCTCGCGCCGACGAGTCCGTCCGGCAGAGCGCGGAGGAGGCGCTGGTGGAGTTGCAGCAGGCCTGGGCCGAGGTGCTGGGCTCGCAGGAAGATGCCTGGGCGTTGCTGGCGCAATGCGTCGGCGCGCTGGTGCTGGCGCGGATGGTTGCCAGTGAGAAAACGCAGAAGGCAATCGTCGAGTCGAGCCGGGACTTCCTGATCCGCCACCTGGACGAAAAGTGAGCGACTTCCCTTCGGGGTGCGATCTCGGCGTTGTTCACCTTCACACGTAGGGCGGATAACCTGCCACGGGTTATCCGCGCTCCTACAAAAATGGTTACAGGCCCCGTATCGCCAAATCTGCACCGAGCAATGACAACCCGCCGAAGAAGCAGCGGCGGAACGCCAGCGGGCTGATCCGCGAACGCAGCCAGGTGCCCAGGTACATGCCCGCCAGTGCTGGCAGAAGCGCCAGCAGCGACAGGCCCAGCACGTCCGCCTGCAGCAGCGAGCCGTGCTGACTGAGGGTGATCGCCAGGGCCAGCGTCGAGACGGTGAAGGACAGTCCCAGCGCCTGCACCAGGTCATCCTTCTCCAGCCCCAGGGCCTGCAGGAAAGGCACGGCGGGAATCACGAAGACGCCGGTCACGGCGGTGACGCCGCCGGTGATCATCCCGACCAGCGGCGACAGCCAGCGCTCATGCCGCGGCGTCACGCTGAAGCGCTGGTTCGACAGCCCCAGCAGTGCATAGAGGATCAGCGCGACGCCCAGCAGCGGCGTGGCCGCCGGCCAGTTCCGCCCTGCCAGCAGCCAGCCCACCAGAAGTGTGCCGACAACGATGCCGACGAGCATCCCCCACAGGCGCGTGAGCAGCCCGAGGAAGCGCGGGCCGGCAGCCAGCTGCCAGACGTTGGTGACGGTGGAGGGCACGACGAGAATGGCAGCCGCCTGCATCGGCGGCATCACCAGCCCGAGCAGCCCGACGGCCACCGTGGGCAGGCCGAGCCCCACCACGCCCTTCACCAGGCCGGCGAGGAGGAAGGTGAGGACGATCAGTTCGAGGTGCTGGGGGAGGGCGTCGAACATGGGCGGGCCTTGTTGAAAAGCAAGGCTGGCAGGATACGAGGGTTTGAAAGCCATGGGGAAGCGCGGCCCCTCTCCCTGAAGGGAGAGTGGACCATTCGGTGCAGGAGAAAACTTCGGTATCAGCCGGCAC
This sequence comes from Pseudomonas nitroreducens TX1, assembly GCF_000313755.1. Taxonomy (GTDB): domain Bacteria; phylum Pseudomonadota; class Gammaproteobacteria; order Pseudomonadales; family Pseudomonadaceae; genus Pseudomonas; species Pseudomonas nitroreducens_A. The sequence goes on from NZ_AMZB01000128.1 coordinate 29,929, forward strand.
GGATAGCCCCTCTCCCTTCAGGGAGAGGGCGGGGGAGAGGGCAAGTTGCTGCGCAGAGTTCCGACCGGGGGCGGATGGGCCGAACGTCGGGTCAGATATTCGCCACTGGCTGATAAGCCTTCGGCTTGAAGTACAGCGTCTCGCCACGGGCAAGGCCGGTCAGGCTGTCGTGGTCCTTCACCACTTCGGCCTCGATCAGCTCGTCCTGGCCTTCCACTTTCAGCGTCACCCGGGTGATCGCGCCCAAGGGCCGGATGTCGCGGACTTCGGCGGCGCGGTGCTCGGCCACTTCGGAGCGTGACAGCGAGACCTCGTGCGGGCGGAACAGCACGTGCTCGTCTCCGCCGATGTGCAGACGGTTCGAGTCGCCGAGGAAGTGGTAGACGAAGTCGCTGGCCGGGTTCTCGTAGACCTCGCCCGGCGAGCCGATCTGCTCGATCACGCCCTTGTTCATCACCACGATGCGGTCGGCGACTTCCATCGCTTCTTCCTGGTCATGGGTGACGAACACGGAGGTCAGGTTGATCTCCTCGTGCAGGCGCGCCAGCCAGCGGCGCAGTTCTTTGCGCACCTTGGCGTCGAGGGCGCCGAAGGGTTCGTCGAGCAGCAGGATCTTCGGTTCCACCGCCAGGGCGCGGGCTAGGGCGATACGCTGGCGCTGGCCGCCGGAGAGCTGTTCCGGATAGCGGTCGGCGAGCCAGTCCAGCTGCACCATGTTCAGCAGCTCGTGGACCTTCTCGGCGATGCGCGCTTCGCTCGGACGCTCCTTTTTCGGCTTCATGCGCAGGCCGAAGGCGACGTTGTCGAACACTGTCATGTGGCGGAACAGCGCGTAGTGCTGGAACACGAAGCCGACGTTGCGATCACGCACGTCGTGCTGCGAGACGTCTTCGCCGTGGAACACGATGTTGCCGGCGTCCGGGGTTTCCAGGCCGGCGATGATGCGCAGCAGGGTGGTCTTGCCGCAGCCGGACGGGCCGAGCAGGGCGACCAGCTCGCCGCTGTGGATGTCGAGGTTGATGTCGTTCAGCGCCTTGAAGGCGTTGAAGTTCTTGCTGACGTTACGGATTTCGATGCTCATGGCGTGGCTCTCACTCTTCGTCAGCTTTGACTTTGGCGCGGGTCAGGCGCGATTCGCTCCACTGCTTGAGCAGCAGGATGACCAGGGCCATCAGCAGCAGCAGGGTGGCGACGCTGAAAGCAGCGACGTGGTTGTATTCGTTGTAGAGGATTTCGACGTGCAGCGGCAGGGTGTTGGTGACGCCGCGGATGTGTCCGGAGACCACCGACACCGCGCCGAACTCGCCCATGGCCCGCGCGGTGCACAGCACCACGCCGTAGATCAGGCCCCATTTGATGTTCGGCAGGGTGACGTGCCAGAACATCTGCCAGCCGTTGGCGCCGAGCAGGCGCGCGGCTTCTTCCTCCTGGGTGCCCTGTTCCTGCATCAGCGGGATCAGTTCGCGGGCGACGAAGGGGAAGGTGACGAAAATGGTGGCCAGGACGATGCCGGGCACGGCGAAGACGATCTGGATGTCGTGGTCGCTCAGCCATTGCCCGAAGTAGCCCTGGGCGCCGAACAGCAGCACGTAGATCAGGCCGGCGATCACCGGCGAGACCGAGAACGGCAGGTCGATCAGGGTCACCAGGATGCTCTTGCCGGGGAACTCGAACTTGGTGACGCACCAGGCGGCGGCGACGCCGAACACCAGGTTCAGCGGCACCGAGATGCCCACGGCGATCAGCGTCAGCTTCAGCGCGGACAGTGCGTCGGGCTCCAGGATGGCCTCGAAGAAGGTGCCAAAGCCCTGCTTCAGCGCCTCGCTCAGCACCACGAACAGCGGCAGCAGCAAGAACACGGCGAAGGCCAGCCAGGCCAGCGCGATCAGGGCGCGGCGGCCCCAGACATTACCCCGGCGAGCAGCATTGGCAGCGGCCGCGGCGGAAAGGCTTGCGGTACTCATGGCGCGCTCCTCAAGGCGTTTCGATGCGGCGTTGCAGCAGGTTGATCAAGAGCAGCAGGACGAAGGCGACGACCAGCATCAGCACGCCGATGGCGGTGGCGCCGGTGTAGTCGTACTGGTCCAGCTTGACCATGATCAGCAGCGGCAGGATCTCGGTCTTCATCGGCATGTTGCCGGCGATGAAGATCACCGAGCCGTACTCGCCGACGCCGCGGGCGAAGGCCAGGGCGAAACCGGTCAGCCAGGCGGGGAGCAATGCCGGCAGGAGTACATGGCGGAAAACCTGCAGCGGCTTGGCGCCCAGGCAGGCGGCGGCTTCTTCCACTTCACGCGGGATGTCCGCCAGCACCGGCTGCACCGTGCGCACGACGAAGGGCAGGACCACGAAGGTCAGCGCCAGGGTGATGCCCAGCGGGGTGTAGGCGATCTTCAGGCCGATCTCGGTGGCGAAGCGGCCGACCAGGCCGTTGGGCGCGTACAGCGCGGTGAGTGCGATACCGGCCACGGCGGTGGGGAGGGCGAAGGGCAGGTCGATCATCGCGTCGATGATCTTGCGCCCCGGGAAGCGGTAGCGCACCAGCACCCAGGCCAGCAGGGTGCCGATCACGCCGTTGATCAGGGCGGCGATCAGCGCGGTGCCGAAGCTCAGCTTGAGCGCGGCGATGACGCGCGGCGCGGTGATGATGGTCCAGAACTGATCCCAGGAGAGTTGGGTCGTCTTGAGGAACATGGCCCCCAGCGGAATCAGCACCAATAGGCTGAGATACACCAGGGTGTAGCCCAGAGTCAGCCCGAAGCCGGGTATGACCGGGGAGATGCGTCGCGACATTGTCTGTCCTTTCTCGTGAACGCGTTAAGCCCCCGCCATGGGGCGGGGGTTTTCGTTCCGGCTGGCTGTGCACCGCCAGCCGGATCGGAGCGCCCGGCGCGTGCCGGGCGGGTGGCGCATCACTGCGCCTGGTAGATCTTGTCGAAGATGCCGCCGTCGTTGAAGAACTTGGGCTGCGCGACTTTCCAGCCGCCGAAGTCCTTGTCGATGGTCACCAGGTTCAGTTTCGGGAACTGGTTGGCGAACTCGGCAGCGACCTTGGCATCACGTGGGCGATAGAAGTTCTGCGCAGCGATGCGCTGGCCTTCTTCGCTGTACAGGTACTTCAGGTATTCCTCGGCGACCTTGCGGGTGCCTTTCTTGTCGACGGTCTTGTCGACCACCGCCACCGGCGGCTCGGCGAGGATGGACACGGACGGGACGACGATCTCGAAGTTCTCGCCGCCCTGTTCCTTCTTGGCCAGGAAAGCTTCGTTCTCCCAGGCCAGCAGCACGTCGCCGATGTTGTTGTTGACGAAGGTGATGGTCGAACCGCGGGCGCCAGTGTCCAGAACCGGAACGTGCTTGTACAGGTTCTGCACGTATTCCTGGGCTTTCTCGTCGCTACCGTACTGCTTCTTCGCCCAGGCCCAGGCGGCCAGGAAGTTCCAGCGGGCGCCGCCGGAGGTCTTCGGGTTCGGGGTGATGACTTCCACGCCCTGCTTGGTCAGGTCGCCCCAGTCCTTGATGCCCTTGGGATTGCCCTTGCGCACCAGGAACACGATGGTCGAGGTGTAGGGGGTGCTGTTGTCGGGCAGGCGCGCTTGCCAGTCGGCGGGTAGCAGCTTGCCCAGCTTGTTCAGTTCGTCGATGTCGCCGGCCAGGGCCAGGGTCACCACGTCGGCCTTCAGGCCGTCGATCACGGCGCGGGCCTGTTTGCCCGAGCCACCGTGGGATTGCTGCACGGTCAGGTCGTCGCCGCCCTGGGCCTTCCAGTGCTTGATGAAGGCGGCGTTGTAGGCCTGGTACAACTCGCGGGTCGGGTCGTAGGAAACGTTCAGCAGTTGGGTCGCGGCGGAGACGGGGCCTGCGATCAAGGCGCTGGCCAGTGCGGCCAGGGCGAAACGGCGGATGGACATGTGCAGCTCCTGAAAAAAATGCAGTTCTTAGTGTTTGTTTGGCAGGGTCTTTCGGAGGGCTATGTCAGCCACGCATTCGTGGCTGGCTGCTGCAGTACCGGTGGGGCAGGGCGATCATGGCGACGCTCCGGATGTCCAGTCGGTGGCCTCAGGGCTCAGGCGGGTTTGCCGGGGCTCTGCTGCAGGCGGAATTTTTCCTTGCGCTCGATCTGCACCACCTGGCCGTTGTGCACGGTGATCTCGACGGCGCCGAAACGCAGGCCACGCAGGGCGCTCTGCACTTCGCGCAGGATGTTGGCTTCGTCCTGGCCGTCCAGGCTACGGAGGGTTGCGCTCATGGGTATCTGCTCCTAAGGGGTTGACCACCGGCCGATTCACCAACGGCACGTGCGGTGTGAGCGCATCTTAGGCAGGAGCTGGATATTCTTAAAAATACTGTTTAAGAATTTTTATATACCCGAAAGTTTTTAGCGCGATTTCAAGCGGTGCCGCGCGGCAATTGCGCCAGCAGAACCTCCGCCGGCTGCGGCATGCCGTACCAGTAACCCTGGCCAAAGTCGCAGGCGTGGGTGAGGAGGAAGGCCGCCTGGTCGGGCCGTTCGATGCCCTCGGCGACCACCTGCAGGCCCATGCTCTGGCCCAGGGCGATCACCGCGCAGGCGATGGCGGCATCGTCGGATTCGTCCGGCAGGCCGGCGACGAAGCCCTGGTCGATCTTCAGCTTGTGCACCGGCATGCGCTTCAGGCGCATCAGCGAGGAATAGCCGGTGCCGAAGTCGTCGATGGACAGGTGTACGCCCAGCAGGCGCAGCTGGCAAAGCAGCTCCAGGGCCTGGTCGAAGTTTTCCATCACCGCGCTTTCGGTGACTTCCAGCTCCAGATGATGCGGTTCCAGGCCGCTCTGCTCCAGGGCCAGGGCGACACGCTCCTCCAATCCGCCGCGGCCGAAGAGGCGACTGGAGACGTTCACCGCGATGAAGTCGAGGGTGACGCCTGCGTCCAGCCACTGGCGCATCTGTCGACAGGCCTGTTCCAGCACCCAGGCGTCGATGGCGGTGATCAGGCCGCTTTGCTCGGCGACCGGGATGAACTCGCCGGGCGCGATCAGCCCTCTCTGCGGATGCTGCCAGCGCACCAGTGACTCGACGCCGACCATGCGGCCTGAGGCCAGGTCGTGCACGGGCTGGAAGTAGAGGCGCAGTTCGTCGTGGTCCAGGGCGTGGCGCAAGGCCGACTCCACTTCCACGTGGGAGCGCGCGCGGGCGGTCAGCTCGGGGGTATAGAAGGCGTACAGGTTGCGGCCGCTGGCCTTGGCCTGGAACAGCGCAGCGTCGGCGTGCTGCATCAGGTGGTCGACGTTGCGCGCATCCTCGGGGAACAGGCTGACGCCCAGGCTCACCGACATGTAGATGGTCTGCTCGTTGACCTCGAAGGGCGCGCTCATCGCTTCCAGCAGGCGCTGGGCGAGACTGCTGGCGTGGTGCGGTTGATGGCTTTCGAGAACCACGGCGAACTCGTCCCCGCCCAGCCGCGCCAGGGAACAGCGTTCGTCCAGGCAACCTTGCAGGCGTTCGGCCACGGCGCGGATCAGCAGGTCGCCGATGGTGTGGCCGAGGCTGTCGTTGATGTGCTTGAAGTGGTCGAGATCGATGCTCAGCAGCGCACCGCCGCCCTGCTCGCGCTCGGCGCGGGCCAGGGCCTGTTCGATGCGCTCGCGCAGCAACAGGCGGTTGGGCAGGCCGGTCAGCGGGTCGTGGTGCGCGAGAAAATCCAGTTCGTGCTGCGAACGCTTGAGGCTGCTGAGGTCGGAAAACACCGCGACGTAGTGGGTCAGTTCACCCTCGTCATTACGCACGGCGCGGATGTGCTGCCATTGCGGGTACACCTCGCCGCTCTTGCGGCGGTTCCAAATCTCGCCGCTCCACACGCCGTTCTCGTGCAAGGCGACCCACATGCGTTGATAGAAGGCATCGTCCTGGCGGCCGGACTTGAGCAGCGACGGCTGCCCGCCCAGCACCTCCTGGGCGCTGTAGCCGGTGATGCGCGAGAAGGACGGGTTGGTGTGCACGATGATGCCCTGCGCGTCGGTCACCAGCAGGCCTTCCTGGGTGGCCTCGAACACGGCGGCGGCTTGGCGCAGATGGTCTTCATTGCTGCGCTGGTGGGTGATGTCGCGGTTGACGCCGGTCAGGCGCAACGGCTGACCGTCTTCGGCGCGGGTCAGCCGGCCGCTGCTGCGGACCCAGCGGTAGCCGCCATCGCCATGGCGAATGCGGTAGACGCATTCCAGGCGGGTGCGCAGGCCCTGGATGCAGTCCTGGTGCAGGGCGAGGACCCGCGCGCGGTCTTCCGGATGCAGGCGGTTTTCCCACAGCAGCAGGTCATCGCTCAGGTGCTCCAGGGGCAGGCCGAGCAGGTCGGCGTAACCGGGGGAGTAATGCACACGCTGGGTTTCCAGGTCCCAATCCCAGATCCCATCTTCCACAACCGCGAAAGCACGGCTCAAGCGCTGCTCTTTATCGGCCAGCGCGGCGAAGGCGGCGCGCTGCTGGCGGAAGTGCCGCCAGAGCAGGATGAACAGGACGACGAAGGTGACCCCGAGGAACCCATACTTCTTCAGTTCCATGGCCCGCGCCAGCGAAGCGGGGTCGTGCAGGACATTTTGTAACCATTGGTCACTCAGCCAGACCCACAGGGAGGCGGCAACCAGGTAAACAAGACTGATGCGCAAGGCGCTGTGGCGTGGATTCATGCGGTAGTGAATTGTATTTATTGGCTGCGCTGTATAAAAAATGGCCAACTGGCCTCGTTCGTATCTAAAAGACCGGATGGTAATCCGGACCCGCTTGGTGATAATGCGGCAGTCCTTTCCCGGTAAGGCACGCCCAGCCGGGCGTAGTCCTCCACCCCTTCCGAGGTACAGTATCGTCTATGTGGTACAACGGTTTCCTTGACCTGTCGCCGTGGCAATTGGTGGCGGTCACCCTGGTCCTGACCCATATCACCATCGTCAGCGTCACAGTCTATCTGCACCGCTACTCGGCGCACCGGGCACTCGATCTGCACCCGGCGCTGCAGCACTTCTTCCGCTTCTGGCTGTGGATGACCACCGCCATGAACACCCGCGAGTGGACCGCCATCCACCGCAAGCACCACGCCAAATGCGAGACCGCCGAAGATCCGCACAGCCCGGTGTTCAAGGGCCTGGGCACCGTGCTGCGCACCGGTGCCGAGCTGTATCGCAAGGAGGCGGAGAACCCCGACACCCTGCGTATCTACGGCAAGAACTGCCCGGAAGACTGGATCGAGCGCAACGTCTATTCGCGCTACCCCATCGGCGGCATCGTGCTGATGGCGATCATCGACCTCGCTCTGTTCGGCGTGCTCGGCATGACCGTCTGGGCTGTGCAGATGATGTGGATCCCCGTTTGGGCCGCCGGCGTCATCAACGGTCTGGGCCACGCTGTCGGCTACCGCAACTTCGAGTGCCGCGACGCCGCGACCAATCTCGTGCCCTGGGGCATCCTGATCGGCGGCGAGGAACTGCACAACAACCACCACACCTACCCGAACTCGGCGAAGCTGTCGGTGAAGAAGTGGGAGTTCGACCTCGGCTGGGCCTGGATCAAGGTGTTCAGCTTCCTGCGTCTGGCCAAGGTTGCCCGCGTCGCGCCTATCGCGCACCGCGTGGAAGGCAAGGGCAGCCTGGACATGGATACCGCCATGGCCATCCTCAACAACCGTTTCCAGATCATGGCCCAGTACCGCAAGCTGGTGATCGGCCCGCTGGTGAAGCAGGAGGTGGCCAAGGCCGACGAGTCGGTGCGCCATCTGTTCCGCCGCGCCAAGCGCCTGCTGTCGCGTGAAACCAGCCTGCTGGAAGAGCGCCATCATGCGCGCATCCAGGACCTGCTCGCGCAGAGCCAGTCGTTGCAGGTGATCTACGAGAAGCGTCTGGCCCTGCAGCAGATCTGGGTAAAAACCAGCGCCAACGGCCACGACATGCTTGCCGCGATCAAGCAGTGGGTACACGAGGCGGAAGCCAGCGGCATCCAGTCCCTGCGCGAGTTCGCCGAGCAACTGAAGACCTACTCCCTGCGTCCGGCCGTCTAAACGACGGAAATGTCCTAGGACGTTGAGAGATGTGTCTCAGAAAAGCCCGCCGTTCGGCGGGCTTTTCGTTTAATTTGCAGCAGGCAAGCGAAGTTTGCGGTCATAGCCCCGGTCAATGAGCGGGAGGACGCTGATACATGGATGAGAATAAATTGCCGGCCGATCAGGAAGAGGCCTTGCTGGCGCTGCTGCACAGTCGTGCCGAAGTCACGCGCCTGAAGGAACGCGAACAGCTTTTCAGCGCACTGCTGGCCAGCGTGAACGCAGTGCTCTGGGCCTTTGACTGGCAGTCCCAGCGCATGGTCTACGTCAGCCCGGCGTACGAGCGCATCTTCGGCCGCTCCGCCGCGCTGCTGCTGGCGGACTACAACGAGTGGCGCAACTGCATCTACCCCGATGATCTGGACTACGCCCAGAGCACCCTGCAGGAAGTGCTCGAGCGCGGCGCCATCGAGCAGCGCGAATACCGCATCCTGCGGGCCGACGGAGAAGTGCGCTGGCTCAGCGACAAGTGCTTCGTCAGCCAGCACAGCGACGCCGGCCTGCCGCTGATGGTCGTTGGCATCGCCGAGGACATCACCGACAAGAAGCATCTGGAAACCGAGCTGCATCGCCTGGCCACCACCGACGTGCTGACCCAGAGCAGCAACCGCCGCTACTTCTTTGACAGCGCTGAGCAGGCCTTCCGCGACTGCAAGGCCACCTCCACGCCGCTGGCCTTCCTGCTGCTGGACGTCGACGACTTCAAGAAGATCAACGACCTCTACGGCCACCAGGTCGGTGACGTGGTGCTGCAGCGCATCGCCCAGAGCGGCGCCGGTGCGCTGCGTCGCGGCGATCTGTTCGGCCGTATCGGCGGCGAGGAATTTGCCGTGCTGTTGCCCGGCTGCGACGAGAACATGGCGCGGCAGATCGGCGAGCGTCTGCAGCGGGAAGTGCAACGTCTGCGCTTCAACGAGGCCGAGCATTTCTTCAGCGTCACCATCAGCCAGGGGCTGACGTTGCTACAGCCGGATGACCAGAATCTCTCCGCACTCTACAGCCGGGCCGACGCCGCGCTGTATCAGGCAAAGCGCACCGGCAAGGACCGCATTGTCCAGGGATGAAACACTCGGCTGGACGTCAGCGGCATCATTAATCCTTTCTGATTAATACCTTTGGCACAGACGCGTGGCGGTCTGTTCTGCTGTCAAAAGGCTCGTGTCGGGATTATGACGCGTTGTAAATCAATGACTTAAATTCCTTGAATTGCCTTCTGTCGGAATCCTGACGTAGGAGCGCTTCCTACGTTGACATGCCTTTGTCCCCCCCACTATTACTATTCACATAGCAATATCGTGTGGTGTCTGGATGAGACACCTCAGGGAGCAGTCGCACGAGCAGTGTGTCACGGAAGATTCTGCCACCTCTTCTTCCTGTCACTTTCCTATCGCTGCCTGACAACTTCCGTCAGCATCTCGCTGCGGGAGCGCGATGGATTTTTGCTTTTTGTTTTTCCAGATTTTCGGAACTTGGCCGAAGGGCGGTAGCTTTGCCCAGCGAAAAGTAACGGCCACTCCAGGGACGAACAGTTGATTGTCGTTAATTGAATCGGGTCAGTTCGAACTCGGGCGGTAGCCTTGTCTTCGAAAATCGCCAACGGCCCGGTGCAGAGCATCTCCTGGACTGGAGTGAGTGACGATGGCCGCTGGATTGATGGAAAACGACGGAACTTCGCATGCCGTCGAAAGAAGCCAAAAGAGCAGCGCTTCCCGGCTGGGAAGTGTTTCGCCGGTGAGACTGTGGAAGCGTGACGCTAATCCCCGAGGTGTTAATAAAAAGCTTAGTTTAATTGCCGCTGTTAGTTCGAAAATTTGTTATGCCAGTGCTTCAAGCTATAGAGCAATGTGTAACAAAACTGAACTTTTCAACGAATTTAACCTGTGTCAGACGCTGTTTGTTTCATCGCTGAAACAGCAACTTCCACCTGCTGCGGAAGTTCATCTGCAGGCGTTCGCGCTCCCTTCCGAACTGACTCTCACGATCTTCCCAAGGAAGGACCGTGCGAGCGCGGCGTCCCCGCGAGTGACGGAATCCCGGCGCGAACGCTGCCGCCCTGCCGGTCGACTGCGCCGGTATCACGAGAGCCGCGCGCCGCGCCGCGCTGGGAGTCAAGGCTGATGGCCGAGCAATCACTTCGTTCGAACTATGCCTGTGTGGTCGGCGGCGCCGGCCCCGCAGGCATGGGCTTCCTGTTCAACGCCTACAAGACCGGTGCTCTGGCGAGCCTCGCGCGCGACGGCCTGTTGGTCGTGGACGCGGCACTGGCGGTCGGTCGTGGCCGGCTGGGGGACTATCACATCACGGCCAATTCGGTGGGCGATGTGTTCCTCGATTGCCTGCGCGATCCGGCGTTGCTTCCGATCTTCGCGCCCCTGGCGCACTCCTCGGCGTTCCGCGCCCTGCAGAACGACCCTCACGGCGCGCCGATGCTGACCCAGGTGGGTGAACTGCTGGCGCACGCTTCGACGCTGTTCATGCGCTACGTCACCGAGCACCTGGGTGTCGAAGTGGCGCTGGGGACGCGCATCGAGAAGATCACCGCACAGGACGACGGCAGCTTCCAGCTGGCGTTGCGCAGCGGTTCCCATGGCGTGCAGATCGATGCGGGGACTCTGGTGATGAACCTGGGTGGCCGGCAGAACCGCGAATACCTCAACTGGAGCCTGGCCGAACAGGACCTGCACCTCTCCCACGACGGCCCCACGGTCTACTCCTCCGACGCGCTGCTGAGCCTGAACCCCGCCGAGTTGGTGGAGCTGTTCGGCGACCGGGTCACGCCGGGCTGCCGCTTCACCGTGGTCGGCGGTTCCCACAGTGCCTTCTCGATCCTCGACAACCTCGCCTGCGCCCTGGATTGCCTGGGCCTGGAACAGATCACCCTGCTGCACCGCGCGCCGATCCGGCTGTTCTTCGAAAGCGTCGAGGAAGCCCGCGCGGCCGGTTATGGGGTGGACGAAGGCATGGACGTCTGCCCGGTTTCCGGCCGGGTGAACCGCTCCGGCGGCCTGCGCTACCGCGCCCACCAGGTCGGCACCGACGTGCTGTCCAAAGGGCTCGTCAGCGGCACGCGGGTGAAGGTCGAGTTGCTCTGCCTGGAAGACCGCTCGCCCGCTGTGCGCGAGCGTCTGGAGCAGTGTTGCAGCGAGGACGGCGTGATGGTCCAGGCCATCGGTTACCAGCCGTGCCTGCCGGCCCTGCGTCGCTCCAATGGGGAGCCGCTGCAGGTGCGCGAGAGCAAGGGCGGGCTGGATTCCGATGCAGCCGGCTGCCTGCGCGACCACATCGGCCGGCCGATCCCCGGCCTCTACAGCTTCGGCCTGGGCTCCGGCCTTGCGGCCAACCCGATGCTGGGCAGCGAGCGCTCGTTCGACAGCCGCATCTATGGCGTCTGGCAGTTCCACCACGACGCCAGCGGCCGGGTCATCGAGGCCCTCCAGGAGCACCTGGCGAACCGTGCGGCGCAGCCCGCTCAACCCCTGGACATCGGCACCGACGACGCGCCCTTCGCGCTATCGGCGCTGGGCTGAGCGGCGCCGCGCCGGACCTGAATCCATAGACGGACTTTCCATCCAACAGAGGGATGCGACCGTGATCAATGTGACCAAGACCTACCTGGGCAACCTGGACAAGTTCAAGGCCTACGTGGAACAGATCTATGCCTCCGGCTGGATCACCAACCACGGCCCTTTCGTCACGGAGTTGGAAGAGCGCCTGCAGGACTACTTCGGCGTTCGCCATGTGATTCTCACCAACAACGGCACCATTGCCCTGCAGGTGGCCTACCGGGCCCTGGGCGTCACCGGCAGTGCCGTCACCACCCCCTTCAGCTTCGTTGCCACCAGCAGCACGCTGCAGTGGGAGAGCATCCGCCCGCGCTTCGCCGACATCGATGCGCGGACCTGGAACCTCGACCCTGCGCGCATCGAAGCCAGCCTTGCGCCGGATACCACCGCCATCGTCGCCACCCACGTGTTTGGTAATCCCTGTGCGGTGGAGGAGATTCAGGCGGTGGCCCAGCGCAACCGGTTGAAAGTGATCTACGACGGCGCGCACGCCTTCGGTTCGCGCTACCGCGACCGTTCGGTGCTGGCCTGGGGAGACGCCACCACCCTGAGCTTCCACGCCACCAAGCTGTTCCACACCATCGAGGGCGGCGCCATCGTCACCTCCGATGACGAGCTGGCCAGGCAGATCCGCCTGATGTGCAACTTCGGCATCGCCGGCGTCGACCAGATCGTCGGCCTGGGGATCAACGCCAAGCTCAACGAGTTCTCCGCGGCCATGGGGCTGTGCGTGCTCGACGATATCGACAGCATCCTCGCCCAGCGCGAGGAGATCGCCGCCCGCTATACCGCCGCGCTCAGCGGCTACTACGACCTGCAGGCCAGCGAAAGCTACGCGCGGCTGAACTACAGCTACTACCCCATCGGCCTGCGCGACGAAGCCCAGGTGTTGCGCGTGCGCACCGCGCTGAACGAGATCGGGGTCAACCCGCGGCGATACTTCTACCCGTCGCTGGACACCCTGGATTACCTCGCTCCCCAGGTGCCTCAAGTGCTGTCCCGCGAGCTGAGCCAGCGCATCCTCTGCCTGCCGCTGTATCCGGGCCTGCCCCAGGAGATCCAGCGCGCGGTGATCGAAGTGCTGCTGCTGGAAAGCGGCCGCGTCGCCGTCGCGGTGTAAGGGGACGACCATGCGCACCGCACGCTCGCTGTCGATGGTCCGCAATACCCTGCTCAATTACGCAGGGCAGGCGTACGCCATCGTCATCGGCATCCTGATCCAGCCGTTCTACCTCGGTCACCTCGGGGCCGAGGCCTACGGCCTGATCGGCTTCTTCGCGGTGCTGCAGAGCTGGTTGCTGCTGCTGGATGTCGGCCTGTCGCCCGCGCTGGTGCGCCAGGTCGCCCATGGCCGTGGCGCCGACGGTGAAGCTCAGGGCCAGGCGCGCCTGCTGCGCTCCTTCGAACTGATCATGCTGCCGCTGACCCTACTCAGCAGCGTCGCGGTGTGGGGTGCCAGCACCTGGATCGCCGGGCAGTGGCTCAACGTGCAGCAACTCTCGCCCCAGCTGGTGGCGCACTGCATCAGCCTGATGGGCCTGCTGGTGGCGCTGCGGCTGTACGCCACCCTGTACCGCAGTGCGCTGCAGGGCCAGGAGCTGCACGGCTTCATCAACGCGGTGAACGTGTTCATCACCACCCTGCGCTACTTCGGCGGCCTGCTGCTGGTGGCGCAGGTCAGCCAGGACCCTCTGGTGTTCTTCCAGTTCCAGGTCGCGGTGTCACTGATCGAGGCGCTGCTGCTGGGCGGCAAGGCCTACCTGTGGATGGACGTACGCCTGCTGACGCGCTTCTGCTGGAACACGGTGCGCCCGGTGCTGCCCTTCGCCCTGGGCATGTCCTTCACCTCCTGCCTGTGGATCGTGCTCACCCAGCTGGACAAGGTCCTGCTGTCGAACCTGCTGCCGCTTGAGCAGTACGGCTACTTCTCCCTGGTGGCGCTGATTTCCGGCGGCATCCTCACGCTGGTCAATCCGCTGGCGCAATCGCTGCTGCCGCGCATGACCGTGCTGGTCGCCGAACAACGCCACGAAGACATGCAGCAGCTCTACCTCAAGGCGAACCGTTTCGTCTGTGTGCTGCTGTTCCCGATGGTCGCGGTGATCGCCGCTCATGGTCACGACCTGGTCCTGGCCTGGAGCGGCGATACCGTGGCCGCCAGTTGGTGCCGGCCGATCCTGGCCTGGTACGTACTCGGCTCCGGCCTGCTGGCGGTGGCCAGCTTCCAGTTCTACCTGCAGTACGCCCATGGCCAGTTGCGCATGCACGTCTGGTACAGCGTCGTCTCCACGCTGGTGACCGTGCCGCTGGTGATCGCCAGCGCCTACCTCCATGGCGTGCTCGGCGTGGCGCTGTGCTGGTTCGGCCTGCGCCTGCTGTCGTTCCTGGTCTGGCCGGCGATCGTGCACCACGCGTTCGCTCCCGGCCTGCACGCTATCTGGTTGCGCGACACCCTGCAGATCGCCGCGCTCAGCGCCGCCGGACTGCTGCTCAGCGAACCCTTCTATGCGCTGCTGGCCCGCTCCGGCGAGCGCCTGTGGCTGCTGGCCGCGCTGGCCGTCTGCGGCCTGATCACCCTGTCCCTCGTGGGCGCGGGCTCTGCCCCGGCTTTGCTGCGCCTGTTCAAACCGTCCCACAAGCCGAGTGTCTAGACATGGATATCCGCTCCGAGCTGCAGATCCTTTCCAACTGGCCGGAAGACCCGAAGCCCCTGCTGAGCATCGTCTGCCTGGCCTACAACCAGGTGAACTACATCGGCCGCACGCTGGACAGCTTCCTCGAGCAGGTCACCGATTTCCGCTTCGAAGTGCTGGTCAACGACGACGCCTCCAACGACGGCACCAGCGAGCTGATCGCCGACTACGCCGCGCGCTACCCGCACATCATCAAGCCGATCTTCCACAAGGAAAACCAGTACTCCAAGGGCGTCTCCCATGGCCTGCCGGTGTTCCGCAAGTGCCGGGGACGCTACATCGCCTACTGCGAGGGCGACGACTTCTGGACCGACCCGCGCAAGCTGCAGATCCAGGTCGACTTCCTGGAGAACAACCCGGACTACGTGATCACCTACCACGACGCCTACACCTATAACGAGGACGGCGTGATCAGGCCCCGGCAGCTCACCGGCAAGTATCGCCGCGACGCCAGCCGCCTGGACCTGCAGAAGGCCCGGCCGATCTCCACGCTGACCACCTGCTTCCGCAACGTCCTCACCGAAATGCCCGAGGAGCTGCGCACCACGCGCATGGTCGACCTGTGCTGGTGGTCGCTGCTCGGTGCCTTCGGCAAGGGCAAGTTCATCGAGGAAATCCGCCCCGCCGCCTACCGCGTGCACCAGGGCGGGATCTTCTCCATGCAGGCCGATCGCGTGCAGCAGCAGATGACCCTGCACACCTACTACTGCCTGTCGCGCTACTACCAGCGCCTGGGTAACCAGGAGCTCAACGAGTACTTCCTGATGCAGGTCTGCCGGCTGTCCATGGCGGCCGTCTCGCCCATGCGCAAGGTGCAGGCCTTCCTGCTGTTGATCGGCAACCACGGCGCCAACCTGCTCAAGCGGCTGAACCCGATTCAGGCGCGCTGAGCCGCGCCACCTCAATGGAGGATGGAAGTCCATGAGTGTCATGCCCCGCTCGTCCCTGGAAACGCTCCAGGACACCCGCATCGACGTTGCCGGCCTGCTGCGCCTGCTGTTCGATCACAAGAAGATGATCATCGCCGTCACCGGCCTGTTCGCGGCGCTCGGGCTCTTCTACGCGGTGGTCGCCACGCCGATCTACGTCTCCGGCGCGATGATCCAGATCGAGCAGAAGAAGAACGGCCTGAACGGCACGCCGGAGGTGATCAATCGCCCCGACTCAGTGTCGATCGCCGCCACCGAGATCGAGCTGCTGAAATCCCGCGCCGTGCTGGGCAGGGCGGTCGAGCTGCTGAAGCTCGACATCATCGCCAAGCCCAGGCGCATGCCGCTGATCGGTGACTACCTGGCGCGGCACTACAAGCCCGAGGCCGGGCAGACGTTGGCCGCGCCCTGGCTGGGCATGGGCGCCTACGGCTGGGGTGGCGAGCAGATCAAGGTGTTTTCCCTCGACGTGCCGGAGGAATACCTGGGCGAGCCGCTGACCCTGGTGGCCGATGGCGGTGACGCCTATCACCTGCTCAACGCCGACGACCAGTTGATCCTGCGTGGCGAGCTGAAGAAGCCGGTGATGGAAAAAGGCTTCAGCATCGAGGTCGACGAGCTGGTGGCGCGCCCTGGCACCGAGTTCATCGTGGCGAAGAACCGCCTGCTGACCACCACCCTGAACTACCAGAAGCTGCTCAAGGTGGCCGAGGCCGGCAAGGACTCGGGGATTATCTACATGACCCTGGAGGACCCCAACCCGCAACAGGCCGACCGCATTCTCGACAAGATCAGCCATCTCTATGTGCTGCAGAACGTCGAGCGCAGTTCCGCCGAAGCTTCGCAGCGCCTGCAGTTCCTCCGCTCGCAACTGCCGGTGGTGCGCATGGACCTGGAGAAGGCCGAGGCCGCCTACAACGCCTACCAGACCACCGCCAAGTCCGCCGACATCAGCGTCGAGACGCGCGGCGTGCTGGACCAGGTGGTGGGGATCGACAACCAGCTCTCCGAACTCAGGCTCAAGCGCGCCGAGTACGACCGCCTCTACACGCCCTCGCACCCGCTGTACCAGGCGCTGAACAAGCAGATGGGCAGCCTGGAGGACCGCAAGGCGCAACTGCAGAAACGCATCCAGACCCTGCCGGCCACCCAGCAGGAGCTGCTGCGCCTGTCCCGTGACATGCAGGTCACCCGGCAGACCTACACCAGCCTGCTGAACAAGGCCCAGGAGCAGGACATCATCCGCGCCGGCACCATCGGCAACGTGCGGGTGATCGACACCGCCCAGGCCAACGTCGAGCAACCGGCCAAGCCCATGCGCAAGGTCATCGTGCTGCTCGCCACCCTGCTCGGCTTCTGCGTCGCGCTGGGCATCCTGTTCCTGCGCCAGGCCTTCTACCGTGGCGTGGAGAACCCCGAGGCGATCGAACAGCTCGGCCTCTCGGTGCTTGCCGCGGTTCCCTATTCACGGCAACAGGAGCGCCTGGAGAAGGAGCGCAAGGGCGACATCCTCGGCCACACGCCCAAGTTGCTGGCCGCGTCCGCCCCGGGCGACCTGGCCAACGAGGCGATCCGCAGCCTGCGCACCAACCTGCATTTCGCCCTGCTCGAAGCGCGCAACAACGTGGTGATGCTCACCAGCCCGGCGCCGGGCGCCGGCAAGTCGTTCATCTCCAGCAACCTGGCAGCCATCGTCGCGCAAACGGGCCTGCGGACCCTGCTGATCGACGCCGACATGCGCAAGGGCTACCTGCACCGCGTGTTCGGGCTGACGCCGCGCCATGGCCTGTCCGATGCGCTGAGTTCGCACCGCCCGCTCAGCGAAGTGATCCTGCCCACCGAGGTGCCGGAGCTGGACTTCATCTCCTGCGGCTTCGCCGCGCCCAACCCGTCCGAGCTGCTGATGCACGACAACTTCGCCCAGCTGCTGCGCGATGCCTCAGCGATGTACGACCTGGTGATAGTCGACACCCCGCCGGTGCTGGCGGTGACCGACGCCGCCCTGGTCGGCCGGCTGTGCGGCATCAGCCTGCTGGTGACGCGTTTCGGCCAGAGCCCGGCGAGCGAGATCGACACCGCCCGCCGCCGTCTGGGGCAGAGCGGCATCCACCTGCAGGGCGCGATCCTCAATGGCGTGAAGCGCAAGGCCTCGACCGCGGCGTACGACTACGGCGCGTACGCCTACCGCTACGACGCCAAGGACTGAGCAGGGAATCTAGGGAAGGGATGCCGCCATGGTTCATATCGTCAGCCTCATGCAGCCGTACTTGTTCCCCTACCTGGGGTACTTCCAGCTGATCGCCGCGAGCAGTCTGTTCATTCTCGGCGACAGCCTGCAGTACACCCGGCGTGGCTGGATCAATCGCAATCGCCTGCTGGTCGGCGGGAAGATCTGGCAATTCAGCTTTCCGCTGGAACAGGGTTCGCAGACCCAGGCGATCAACGAGCGAAGGCTGAGCGCGGAGTTGCGCCGGAGCAACCAGCGCCTGCTGCACACCATCCGCCATGCGTACCACCGCGCCCCCTGCTACGGGCAGGTGATGCCGCTGCTGGAGGAGATTCTCGAACACCCCGAGCGCAACCTGTCGCACTTCGCCGAGCATTCGATCCGCCGCATCTGCCACTACCTGGGCATCGACACGCCCATGGCGCGGGTCTCCGAGCTGGACCTGGCCGAGGATATCGGCCGCGACCAGCGCCTGATCGAAGCGGTGAAGCAGGCGGGCGGAGACGTCTATCTCAATCCCGAAGGCGGCCGTCACCTGTACTCGCCCGCGGTGTTCCAGGCCCACGGGCTGGACCTGCAGTTCCTGCGCATGGACGAGCTGAGCTACCCGCAGTTCAGCCCGGATTTCGTCCCCCGCCTGTCGATCATCGACGTGCTGATGTTCAACCCACCGGACGAGATGCAGCGGCTGCTGGGCCGCTACACGCTGGAGCGGCCCGCTCCCTCGTCGGATCTGCTTGGGGAGTACGAGTCATGAGTGCCGTTTCCGCCGTCAATGCCGCGCAGTACCGCTGGTACCTGATCCAGACCAAGCCGCACCAGGAACTGCGTGCCGAGCAGAACCTCGGCCGCCAGGGCTTCTCCTGCTATCGCCCGATGGTCAAGCAAGGCAGCCGGTCGCAACCGCTGTTCCCCGGCTACCTGTTCATCCGCCTCGATCAGCAGCACGACAACTGGTTCCCGATCCGCTCCACCCGCGGCGTGGCGCGCATCGTCAGCTTCGGCGCGCAGCCGCTGGCGGTGGGTGACGAGCTGGTGGAGGGCATCCGCCTGCGCCTGGCGGCGATGCCCGAACGGCCATCCAGTGGCTTCCACCAGGGCCAGGTGGTGCGCGTGAAGTGCGCCGGCGAATGCGAGGTGGAGGCCATCTTCCTCTGCGACGACGGCGCCGAGCGCGCGCTGATCCTGCTCAACCTGCTGCAACGCGAACAACGCATCCGGGTCCCGCTCAGCCAGCTCTCGGCGGTGGGCGGCAATGAAGGCTGGCGCGCCTGAGGCACCAGGCGTTCACAGGGCCAAGTACAAGGAGGAGTGGCGAGATGACTGGATCGACCGTGCTGGTGACGCTGACCTATGGCGATCGCCTGCAATACCTGGAAGAACTGCTGGCCCGCGCCTTCCGCGAGCCGGAGATCACCCGCGCCATCGTCGTCAGCAATGCCTCGGTGGCGGAGCTGGACCAGTTGTTCCGACTCTGGCCCAACCGCGTGCAGGTCATCGAACTGGACAGCAACACCGGCTCGGCCAATGGCTATGCGGTGGGCATCGAAGCTGCGCTGAATACCGGCTGCGACTTCATCTGGCTGATGGATGACGACAACGCGCCGACGCCGGGATCGTTCCCGCTGCTCAAGCAGCGCCTGATCGATTGCGCCTTGCGCCACGGCTCCGACAACACTGCCGTGCTGGGCTTTCGCCCCACCCACCAGGCCGATGTCGCCTCCGGCGTGCCGACCCGTTTCATCGCGCCGCCGCGCTCCAGCTATTTCGGATTCCACGTCCGCCAACTGCCCTACAAGCTCTGGCGACGCACGCCCTGGGGCAGACCGAAGCCGCGCCCCGTGCAGCCGCTGCTGGAACTGCCGTTCGCCTATTACGGCGGCCTGCTCGGGCATGCCGACCTGTTCCGCCGCATCGGCCTGCCACGCCGCGACCTGGTGCTCTACGCCGACGACACCGAGTACACCTTCCGCATCGGCGCCCTGGGTGGCCACCTCTACCTGGTGCCCGAGGCGGGACTGGACGACCTGGAGAACTCCTGGAACATCAAGGCGCGCACTTCCAACATCTACGAGACCTACCTGCTCGGCAGTTCCGACCTGCGTGCCTACTACGCCGCGCGCAACCAGGCCTGGTTCGACAAGAACCTGTGGGTTACCTCGCCGCTGATGTACCGCTTCAACCGCTGGGTTTTCCTCCGCCTGCTGCACTTCTTCGCCCGCCGCCATCAGCGCGAAAGCCGCCTGGCCCTGCTGCTGCAGGCGATCCGCGATGGCGAGGCCGGCGCACTGGGCATGAACCGGACCTACCCACTATGAGAGTGCTGCTGCTCAACACCCTCTACGCCCCGCACATCGGGGGCGGGACGGAAGTCATGCTGCAGCACATGGCCGAGGGCCTGCGCGCTCGCGGCCATGAGGTCCGGGTGCTCTGCACCGGGCCGGAGGCCGGTTTGCAATGTGAGACGCTGGACGGTATTGCGGTGCTGCGCGCTGGCGTGCGCAACCTTTATTGGCCATTCGACGGCAAGCGCTACGGCGCGCTGAAGCGCCTCGCCTGGCATGCGCTGGACCGCTACAACGCCGGCATGCGCAACGTGCTGGCCAAGGTGCTGCGTGAGGTCGAGCCGGACGTGGTGGTCTGCCACAACTTGTCGGGCTGGTCGATCTCCGCGTGGGATGCGATCCGCGCCGCCGGCCTGCCTATCGTGCAGATCCTCCATGACCAGTACCTGACCTGCCCGCGCGGCGTGCGCTTCCACAAAGGCCGCCACTGCGAGCAGCAATGCGCCCCCTGCGCGCTGCTGCGGCGATCCCATGCGGCGGCCTCGCGCGAGGTCGATGCAGTAGTCGGTGTCAGTCGCTACCAGCTCAATGCGCTGCTCGAAGCCGGGTATTTCGCCGGCAGCCAAGCCCATGTCGTCTACAACGGCACTCCGATGGTGGATGCGCCCGTTGCACCGTCAGCCGCCGGGCATCGTCCGCTGCGCTTCGGCTTCATCGGCGCGCTGACGCCGAACAAGGGCGTGGAATGGTTGATCGAGCAGTTCCAGGCGCGCGGCGAGGATGCCTCGCTACTGATCGCCGGCCGTGGCGACCCGGACTACGTGAACCAGCTCAAGAGCCTTGCCGACCCGCAGCGCGTGCACTTTGTCGGCTACCGCCAGGCGGCCGAGTTCTTCGGCGAGATCGACGTCGCGGTGGTGCCCAGCCTGTCGCCGGAATCCTTTGGCCTGGTGGCGCTGGAAGCCTGCGCGCATCACCTGCCGGTAATCGCTTCGGGCATGGGCGGCCTGAGCGAAATCGTCCAGGACGAAATCAATGGCCTGCTCTGCTCGCCGGAGCAGAGCGCCTCGCTGGGCGATGCCATTGCCCGCCTGGTGCAGGACCCGGCGCTGCGCCTGCGCCTGGCCGGGCGCGCCCATGACGTCGTGGCGCCGATGCTCAGCGTGCAACGGATGCTCGACGAGTACGAAACCATCCTTCGCCACACCCTGCTTAGCCGCGGAGTCCAGCATGGAAATGCAATCCCCGTATCCACGCTTTGAGCTCGACCGCCGGGTGACCTTCGATCGCTCCCTGCTGGCGCTCGGGGTGCTGGTGGCGTTGCTGTTGGTGGAAACCTTCAACGGCGCGTTGCGCTTCTATACCGACCAGGCCGGCCTGTCGGCCATCGTCTACCTGCCCAAGGTGGCCTGCGTCGTCGCGGTGGCCTGGGAATTGTTCACCCGCCCGCAGCAACGTGGCCTGTGGTTGCTGCTGATCCTCGCAGCGGCCTCGCTGCTGCTCGGCCGGCTGCATGGCGCCGAGTTCAAGAGTGGCTTCTTCTCGGTTTTCATCTACGCGCCACTGCTGTTCGGCCTGCTCTGCGGCCCCTACCTGGAAATGCACCGCAAGGCGCTGGGCTGGTTCATCTTCTTCTGCCTGATCGCATCCCTGCTGGGCATCGCCCTGGACCTGACCATCAACGTGCCGTGGAAGGGCTACACCTACTCCATGGGCGGCGTCGAGATCAGCGGCAACCGCTCCTGGAGCGCCTACGGCCTGGACCGCATCGCCGGTTTCTCGCGGATGTCCTCGAGCCTGGCGATGATGCTGGCGATCTTCAGCCTGTACCTGGGCTCGTTCCGCCTGGCGTTGCCGGTGCGCGGGCTGATCTACCTGATCGCGCTGGTGGGCATAGTGCTCACCACCAACAAGTCCTCCGCCGGCGCCTTCTTCTTCGCCCTGATGGTGATGAGCATCAGCCGCCAGCGCCTGCTGTTCCTGATCGCCTCGCTGCTGGTGGTGCTCGGTGCGTTGCTGCTGCCGCTGTACGGCCTGTATTCGCATGTCGACCCATACCTGGCCAGCGCCACCGGGGATAATTTGATGGGTTCGATGGTGGATCGCCTGGTCAACACCTGGCCGAACCTGATCAAGGTGATGGACTACAACGGCTGGATCTACACCGGCGCCGGGCTGGGCATGACCGGCAGCGCCTACGCAGCCTTCCCGATCTTCGGCGTCGAGCAACTGGCGGTGGCGGACAACTCGCTGCTCTACCTCTGGTGCCTGTTCGGCGTGGCCGGGATCGCGCTCTACCTGCTGGCGGTGCCGATGCTGATGCGCCTGCAGCGCCAACCTGGCCGCGAAGCCCGCGCGCTGCTCGGCATCGCCTACTGCATCCTGCTCATCGGCTGGACCAGCGACGTGCTCGAGTCGCCGATCCCCAGCCTGTTCCTCGGCCTGGCCATCGGCCGCGCCCTGCGCCTGCCGGGCGAGACCGCGCCGCAACCGGCGCCGCGCACCCTGCGCCTGCAAGGCGGCATGCTCAGCCTGCTGGCCTGTGCGCTACTGCTCGGCGGCGTGTTGCAATCGCCGCCCGGCATGGCCAAGGAAGCGCCGGTGGAAAGCCTCGGCCCGGCGGAATTCATCGTCGGCGCCAGCACCCACCAGAATATCCGCGCGGGCAACCGCGACGGCATCAATCGCCTGGCCCGCGAGGCCGGCATCCTGTCGTTCCGCGACGATGCCTACTGGTCCAGCGTCGAACGCGAGCGCGGCGTCCTGTCCATCGACGCCGCCTGGCGTGCACAACTGCGCAGCACCCGCAGCCTGGGGATCGATACGCTGCTGATCCTGGGCAACGAGAACCAGTTCTACGGCAACGCCAAGCCGCGCGACGACGCCTCCCGCGAGGGCTACCTGCGTTACGTGCGCTACGTGGTGCGCAGCTTCAAGGGGCAGGTCGCCTTCTACGAAGTGTGGAACGAGTGGGACTCGGAAAACGCCACCGACAAGGACTTCAGCGACGACTACCTGACCCTGGTGCGCGCGGCCGCCAAGGTGATCCGCGAGGAAGACCCGCAGGCCAAGGTGCTCGCTGGAGCCGTCACCCTCAAGGGCATTCGCCAGGGCTTCGCCGAGCGCATCGTCGCCGGTGGCGCGCTGGATGTCGTCGACGGTATCTCGCTACACCCCTCGGTGTACTGCGAGGGCGAGATGTCCACTCCCGAAGGCTGGCTGAACTGGTTCCAGGGCGTGAACCGGAAGCTGGAAACCGCTGCCGGCAAACCGGTCCCGCTGTACTTCACCGAGTTCAGCTGGCCGGCCCACGAAGGCGATTGCGGCATCAGCCGCGAACGCCAGGCCGCCTACCTGGCTCGCGCCTATGTGCTGGTGCGCAGCCTGCCGAACGTGAAGGGTGCCTGGTGGTACGACCTGGTGGATGACGGCATCGACCGCACGGACATGGAGCACAACTTCGGCCTGCTCACCGCCAGTGGCCAGCCCAAGCCCGCTTACCACGCCATGGCCAGCATCGCCGACATCATCGGTCGCTACCGCTTCGTCGGCCGCGTGCCGAACGAGGACCCGAACGTCTACCTGCTGCGCTTCGCCAAGGCCAGCGAGGAAATCCTGGTGGCCTGGACCCTGGGCCACGAGCAGACCCTGAACATCACCAGCAAGCCCGGCAGCAGCGACACCCTCTGGCGCCTGGACGCCGTCGAGGGAATAGCCCGCCGCGACGGCCGGCCGGTGCCCTGGCAGTGCCCCGCAGGCGGTGGTGACTGCCAGGCCGATATCCGCATCGACGCCTCGCCCACCCTGGTGCGTAGTGCGTCGGCCCCGCAACTGTCGTTGCGCTGACCCCTGCGCGGAGAACCCGTCATGATCATCATCAATGCGCGTTTCCTCACCCAGCAGGTGAGCGGTGTCCAGCGCTTCGCCGAGCAGATCTCGCTGTCGCTGGCACGGCTGCGCAGCGACCTGCGTTTCGTCGCACCGCCCGGTGAAATCCTCCGCCCGGACATCGCCCACCAGCTGAACGTCGAGCAGGTCGGCCAGCGCCGCGGGCACCTCTGGGAGCAGGTCGACCTGCCGCTGTGGCTGGCCCGTCACGGCCGGCCGCTGCTGGTTTCGCTGTGCAGCACGGCGCCGCTGGCCTATTCGAAACAACTGGTGACGCACCACGACATCACCTACGTGCGCCATCCGCAAAGTTTCTCCTGGAAGTTCCGCGCGCTGTACCGCGTGATGATCCCGCTGATGCTGCGCCGCTCGCTGGCGCAGGTCACGGTCAGCGAGTTCTCCCGCCAGGAGATCGCCACGCACTATGGCATCGACCCCCAGGGCATCCACGTGATCGCCAATGCGGTGTCCGCCGAGTTCTGCACCGGCCTGGAGCCGACGTTGCTCGAGCGTCCCTACGTGCTGGCGGTGTCCTCGCCAGCCGCGCACAAGAACTTCGCCCGGCTGATCGAAGCCTTCCGCCTGCTCGACGACCTCGATGTGGAACTGCGCATCGTTGGCGCCGCCAACCGCAGCTTCGTCGACGCGCAATTGCAGCAGAGCGGGCAGGGCGACCGCGTGCGCTGGCTGGGCCGGCTGGACGATGACCAACTGATCGAGCAGTACCGCAACGCCGCCGTTTTTGCCTTCCCGTCACTGTACGAAGGCTTCGGCATTCCGCCGCTGGAAGCGCAGGCCTGTGGCTGCCCGGTGGTGGCCGCCAGCAGCGCCTCTATCCCCGAGGTGCTGGGCAACTCGGTGCTGTATTTCGACCCGCTGGATCCGCCGGGCATGGCCAAGGCCCTGCGCCGCGTGCTGCTCGACCACAAGTTGCGCGCCGACCTGCGCCGGCTGGGGCAGGAGAACGTGCTGCGTTACTCCTGGGATATCTCCGCACTGAGGCTCTCCAGCCTGATCGACAGCTTTCTGATGGAGCGCTCGGACTACCCGGCGCGTTTCGACGCCAAACAGATCGCCAAGCAAGGAGGCAGATCATGAAGGGCATCATCCTCGCCGGAGGCTCCGGCACGCGACTGCATCCCATCACCCTGGGCGTATCCAAGCAACTGCTGCCGATCTACGACAAGCCGATGATCTACTACCCGCTGTCGGTGCTGATGCTCGCCGGCATCGACGACATCCTGCTCATCTGCACGCCCACCGACCTGCCGAACTTCCGTGCGCTGCTGGGTGACGGCGAACAGTTCGGGGTGCATCTGGAATACGCCGTGCAGCCCTCGCCCGATGGCCTGGCGCAGGCCTTCCTGATCGGCGCCCGGTTCATCGGCGACGACTCGGTGTGCCTGGTGCTGGGCGACAACATCTTCTACGGCCAGGGCTTCACCGAAACCCTGCGCGAGGCCGCCGCGCGCACCCGTGGCGCCACCGTGTTCGGCTATCAGGTGGCCGATCCCGCACGCTTTGGCGTGGTCGAGTTCGATGCCAACGGCCGCGTGCTTTCCATCGAGGAAAAGCCCCGCGTTCCGCGCTCGAACTACGCCGTCACCGGTTTGTATTTCTACGACAACCGAGTAGTGGAAATGGCCCGCCGAATCCGCCCCTCGGCCCGCGGCGAGCTGGAAATCACCGACATCAACAACCTTTACCTGGAGCTGGGCGAACTGCACGTGAGCCTGCTCGGCCGTGGGTTCGCCTGGCTGGACACCGGCACCCACGAGTCGCTGATGGAAGCCGGCCATTTCGTGCAGACCATCGAGGAGCGCCAGGGACTGAAGGTCGCCTGCCTGGAGGAAATCGCCTTCCAGCAGGGCTGGCTCAGCGAGACGCTGCTGGCGCTGCAGGCCGAACGCCTGAGCAAGACCGGCTATGGCCGCTACCTGCAGCAACTGCTGCTGGACAAGCGACAGTGAACCCGCACCCGGCGAGCCCGAGGCGGGCTGGCCGGCATTGCGCCCGATAACGGACTGCGATGCAGCGGCGCCAGGAGCGACGCCGGCAGTCGTGAGGTCATCATGCCCAACAAGACGAAAGGAATCCTGCGTGCGCACCAGTCGCTGATCTCGCTGGCGCACCGTTTGAGTGACATCCTGGTGATCGTGCTCACCGGAGTCGTACTGCTCAGCGCCGGCAGCGGCGTGCTGGACGCTCAACTCTGGGTCTCGGTGCTGCTCTGCGTGATGCTGTTCCACTGGCTCGGCGAGTTGAACCAGCTCTACGGGTCGTGGCGCGGCGAGTCGCTGCTGCGCGAGTCACTGAGCGTCACCCTCTACTGGTCGCTGGCGTTCTTCGCCGTGCTGCTGCTGGATATCTCCCTGCGCCACGTAGACCTGGAAGAACCCCGGCGCCTGGGCTGGTTTGCCGTGGCGCTGCTGATCATGGGCGGCTACCGCCTGGCCATCCGCATGCTGCTGCGCGTCGCCCGCCGCCACGGCTTCAACAGCCGCAACGTGGCCATCTACGGCACCGGCGAAGTCGGCGCAAGGCTGGCCGAGACCATCCTCGCCGCGCCCTGGATGGGCCTGCGCCTGATCGGCTTCTACGACGACCGCCCGCAGCAGATGGAGCTGGGCGAACGGGTGCCGGTGAAAGGCGATCGCCTGGCGCTGATCGAGGCCGCCCGTTCCGGACAGATCGACAAGGTCTACCTGACCCTGCCGCTGTCCCGCGAGCCGCTGCTCAACGAGCTGATCCGCGAGCTGTCCGACACCACGGTGTCGGTCTACCTGATCCCCGACCTGTTCATGTTCGACCTGCTGCACGCGCGCAGCGAAAGCATCAACGGGCTGGCCACCATCAGCATCTTCGATACGCCCATGGACGGCCCCAACGCCGTGCTCAAGCGCATCGAGGACGTGGTGCTGGCCTCGCTGATCCTGCTGCTGATCGCCGTGCCCATGCTGCTGATCGCGATTGCCGTGAAGCTCACCTCGCGCGGGCCGGTGCTGTTCCGCCAGACCCGCTACGGCATGGACGGCCGGCCCATCCGCGTCTGGAAATTCCGCAGCATGACGGTGATGGAAGACGGCGACACCGTCACCCAGGCCTCGCGCAACGATTGCCGCATCACCCCGCTGGGCGCCTTTCTGCGGCGCACCTCGCTGGATGAATTGCCACAGTTCTTCAACGTCTTGCTCGGCGACATGTCCGTGGTCGGCCCACGCCCCCACGCCGTAGCGCACAACGAGCAATACCGGCGTCAGGTCAGCCGTTACATGCTGCGTCACAAGGTCAAGCCAGGCATCACTGGCTGGGCCCAGGTGAACGGCTGGCGTGGCGAAACAGACACCCTGGAGAAGATGCAGAAGCGCATCGAGTTCGACCTGGACTACATCGAGAACTGGTCCGTCTGGTGGGACCTGAAGATTGTCCTGCTGACCCTGTTCAAGGGTTTCGTCCACCGCAATGCCTATTGAGTTTTCACACACGCTTCAAGGAAGGATTGCCATGAAAAACCTGCTCGCTTTCAGCTTTGTAGTCGGCAGTCTGGCGCTACAAGGCTGCGTGTTCTCCCCCGGTCAGCACATGACGGATTCCGATATCCAACGCGAGGCACAAAAGGAGGGAATGAACATCACCCTCGTGCCCATCACGCCCCAGGTGCTGCAACGCCAGGAGGCCGCGTTCGCCGCCAGGCCCGGCGTACCTGCGGAGTTGCTCAACTACCGTCCGCCCCAGGAGGACTACGTGATCGGCGGCGGCGACGTGCTGCTGGTGACCGTCTGGGATCACCCGGAACTGACCAGCCCCGGCTCGACCCAGCAGATGGAAGCCAACGGCCGCGTGGTTGGCGCCGACGGCAACATCTTCTTCCCCTACGCCGGCGTGGTGCGGGCCGAAGGGCAGACCCCGGCGCAATTGCGCTCGAGCCTGGCCCGGCGGCTGGCGAACAAGGGCATAGTCGACCCGCAGGTGGACGTCACCGTGTTGCGCTATGCGAGCCAGTTCGTGGTGCTTTCCGGCGCCTTCCAGAATGGCGGCCAGGTCGAGCTGAACAACACGCCCACCACCCTGGTGCAGGCAGTCAGCAAGGCCGGTGTGATTACCGGTGAAGCGGACCTTTCGGGGCTGACGCTCAAGCGTGATGGCCGCGAGTACGTGCTCGACGTCGACGCGCTGAACCGCTCCGGTTCGACCCTGAGCGGCATCTACCTGAAGAAGGGTGACCAGATCCACCTGCCCTACAACGACCGCAAGAAAGTCTATGTGGTCGGCGAGGTGGAACGCCCGCAAGTGGTCACCTATCGCACCACCGGCCTTTCCCTGCTGGAAGTGCTCGGCAATGCCGGCGGCCTGGCTCCGGAAACCTCCGATGGCGACTCGGTCTACGTGATCCGTGGCAACCCGGAACCGGTCGCCGGCACAGCGCCGGGTACCTTCCAGGCGCAGGTCTTCCACCTGGAAGCCAAGCGCCCGACGGCCTATGCCCTGGCCAAGGAATTCGCCATGCAGCCGCAGGACGTGGTGTTCATCGGACCGGCCAACATCACCCGTTGGAACCGCTTCATCAGCCAGCTGCTGCCATCGGCCAGCATCGTCAGCACCAGCGCCGCCGTGGGCGGCAACTGATGGCGCGGGAGGTCCGGAGGGCAACCGTGGACCGGCCTGACCCTGGGTCTCGCCGAGCCCCTTACGACTAGGGAATTTTCCTACGACTGAGGGAGGCTTGTTGGAATCGACTGGTTGCAGGCTGTTGGCCACTATCCCCTCGGCCGGCGCAGTGCTGCGCCACTCCTTAAGGCTGACAGATGTCTGCCACTCTCCTTTGGGGCCTTCCCCTAGCACAGGGTCCCGAACCCGCCCGCGTTGCAGCGCCGGCGGGTTTTTTTTGCCTCTCTGTCCCGTCCAAGTGTCCAAACCAATTTCCCGGCCAGTTGGCGGAATGGTTTTCTTGGGTGAAGTGCTGGGAATTCCCCTCCATCACCGACCATCCGTCGGTTTTCGGCCCGAAAACCGCCTGGGAAATGGAAATTCCCATGGCCCAGCCAGGCGAATTCTGCCGATCCGTGGACAGCTGATTTCCCTGCGCAAACTAGCCAACAGAATTATCTGCTCAGATAAAACCGGCTCAGCAATCCGTCCCAGGCCTCGAACCACTCCACCCGTTTCGGCAGCCGCTCAAAAGGATCGCCCCCGGCCCAGGCTTCCAGCGGTGTTTGTCCTTTCAGGTTCTGGTGCGGCCGTACGGCGTTGTACCAGAACGAAAATATCCTCAGCGCCGCTTGCAGTTGCTCGTCATTCGCTACGCGCCACTGATCGAGCTTACGTTTCAGCGTGCCGAACAACCGCTCGATCCGTCCGTTCTGCCAGGGGCAACCGACCTCGCAGCGTTGGTGGCGAATGCCCATTCACTTCAGCGCTTGGGTAAATACTCGACCTGTGAAATTCCGTTCGTTGCCGGTGCGCAAAGTCTGCGGTTTGCCGTAACGCCCGATGGCGAGGAATAGCTACCCGAGCAATGTCCACGCGGATTTATTCGGCACGGGTCGCAGGTCAATCAAACAGCGTGTGTCGTGATCGATCATCCCGAGGATCCGGTGCTGTTTCCCGTGGACATACTGCTTGCCGGTCAGGTCCAGCGCCCAGATGGAATTTCTAGGTTGACGTAGCGAGCGAATTGGCGCGCTGCGAAAGTGATTCCGTCTGCTGGCGAGGCATTCTCCTACACGCCACTGGCCGTAGGGAGTACCTCCAGAGGGAAGCAGCCATGGGCGGTTGAGACGTGTATCATATATTCCATAAAGAAATTACATATTAATAATTAATTCTTTTTGGATTTATGACGGTTCTTTTATCGTTGCCCTGCGTTGCCGCGAGCTGTCTCGGGCAGAGCAGAAGAGGGTGGCGGTAAACCGCCAGTCCGTTGCGGTAGTGTGGCGGTTTTCCGCTGACCTGGCCTTGGGGGGAGTGGCTCGGAAATCGAGCCGGAGGCCGGAAAACGGTAGTGTCGGGCAGGGCAGGCCGGTTGGCCTGGGGATTGCCTTGTCAGGTGGCGAATGCCCAGCGCATCGCCACAACAACAAGACACGAGAATCGATCCATGCCCTTCCCATCTTCTGCCGTATCCCTGTCCGCCTGCCTGCGCTTCGTTCCCGTCTAGCGGGGCGTCGAAACAACCAACGAATCCTGCATGCCCGTCGTGCTCGTCACGTCGTGGCCGCTGCCTGCCATTCGGTCGGACTCCCGGGGGAGCCAGTCGTCGTTGCGAATGGTGTGTTTCAAGATCAATAAAATGGGGAAATTCCAATGAAAAGCCGCACTCTCACGCAATCGAGCCTCGCGCTCGCCATAGCTGCCGCAGGCTTGGCGCAATCCGCCGTCGCCGGCGGCTTCATCGAAGACAGCAAGGCCAACCTGACCCTGCGCAACTTCTATATCAACACCGACAACCGCAACGGCACCGCCGAGCCGAGCAAGCAGGAAGAGTGGGGCCAGGGCTTCCTGCTCAACTACAGCTCCGGCTTCACCGAAGGCACCGTCGGCTTCGGCGTCGATGCACTGGGCCTGCTGGGCGTGAAGCTCGACAGCGGCGGCGGCACTCACTACGAGTCCTCTTCGCAGCGCGGCGGCACCGTCTTCCCGTCGGATAGCCACGGCGATGCAGTGGATGATTTCAGCAGCCTGGGCCTGACCGCCAAGGCCAAGGTGTCCAACACCGAATTCCGTTACGGCACCCTGCAGCCCAAGCTGCCGGTCGTGACCTACAACGATGGTCGTCTGCTGCCGGTCACCTTTGAAGGTGGCCAGGTCACCTCCACCGACCTGAAAGACTTCACCCTGACTGCCGGTCAACTGGAGCACTCCAAGGGCCGTAACTCCACCGACAATCGCAGCCTGAGCATTGCCGGTGCCAACGGCAGTTCCACCAGCTCGCGCGACAGCAACAAGTTCTATTACGCCGGTGGCGACTACAAGCTGAACAAAGACCTGACCCTGCAGTACTACTACGGTCAGCTCACTGACTTCTATCAACAACATTTCCTGGGCCTGCAGCACAACTGGGCCATCGGCCCGGGCGTCCTGAAGACTGACCTGCGCGCCTTCGACAGCAGCTCCGACGGTAAGAACGGCAGCTCCACCGGCCGCGCCGATGGCTATGTCAGCACCGGTTATTACGGCAATGGTGTGACCAAGGGCGAAGTGGACAACCGCGCATTCAGTGGCCTCTTCACATACTCCGTCAGCGGTCATAGCTTCGGCGCGGGCTACCAGGTGCTCAACGGCGACAGCGACTTCCCGTTCCTCAACCGTGGCGATGGCGAGGGTTCGACCGCCTACCTGATCACCGACGTGCAGATCGGCAAGTTCCAGCGTGCCGGCGAGCGTACCTGGCAGGTCCGCTACGGCTACGACTTCGCCAAGGCCGGCCTGCCGGGCCTGACCTTCCAGACCCTGTACCTGCATGGTGACAACATCGACACCAAGTACGGCGACAAGAGCGAGTGGGAGCGTGACATTTCCCTCGCCTACGTGATTCCCGATGGCACCCTCAAGGGCCTGGGCTTCACCTGGAAGAACGCCGCACTGCGCAGCGGTCTGCCGACCAGCGGCTCGGGCACCGCGACCCAGCGCGACCAGGACGAAAACCGCCTGATCGTCAGCTACACCATCCCGCTGCTGTAATTCCTGCGGGCTGCAGAAAAGCCGCCGACCTCGCAAGAGGCGGCGGCTTTTTCATGTCTGCCCCACACCTTCGGGCGTTGCTTTTTGTAGGAGCGAGCGTGCTCGCGAATGATCCCCGCTGCGAAGCCGTTCGCGAGCAAGCTCGCTCCTACAGAGGCATTTCTCTGCCAATGAAAAGGCCGTCGCTCCGTTAGGGCGACGGCCTTTCATTACTCAGCGAATCAGCGCTGCTGAGGCGCCGGCTGCTGCTGGGTGATGCAGTGGATGTTGCCGCCGCCAAGGAGGATCTCGCGGCCGGGCACCATCACGATCTCGTGCTCGGGGAAGATGCGCTTGAGGGTCGCCTCGGCCTCGGCGTCCGCCGGGTCGTCGAAGCGCGGGGCGATGATGCCGCCGTTGACGATCAGGAAGTTGACGTAGGAGCCGGCCAGGCGGATCGACGGATCGCGCGGCTGGGTGCCGATCACCAGGTCGATGCCTTCGCACTCGGCTTCGGTCGCGTGGATCGGGCCGGGGATGACGATCTTATGCACGGTCAGCTGGCGGCCCTTGGCGTCACGGGCGCTTTCCAGCACGCGCATGGCGGCCTGGCAGCGCTCGTAGTTCGGGTCGTTCACATCGTCGGTCCAGGCCAGCAGGACTTCACCCGGACGCACGTAGCAGCAGAAGTTGTCGACGTGTCCGTCGGTCTCGTCGTTGAACAGGCCGTCCGGCAGCCAGATCACGGTGTCGATGGCCAGGTGCTCGCGCAGCACGGCCTCGATTTCCTCACGGTTCATGTGCGGGTTGCGGTTGTGGTTGAGCAGGCATTCCTCGGTGGTGATCAGGGTGCCTTCGCCGTCCACGTGGATGGAGCCGCCTTCCAGCACGAAGCCTTCGGTGCGGTAGCCGTCGCAGCGCTCGATGCCGAGGATCTTGCTCGCCACCTGGTCGTCGCGGTGCCAGGGGAAGTACAGGCCGCCTTCCAGGCCACCCCAGGCGTTGAAGGTCCAGTCCACGCCGCGCACATCGCCCTGGTCG
This sequence comes from Pseudomonas nitroreducens TX1, assembly GCF_000313755.1. Classification (GTDB taxonomy): domain Bacteria; phylum Pseudomonadota; class Gammaproteobacteria; order Pseudomonadales; family Pseudomonadaceae; genus Pseudomonas; species Pseudomonas nitroreducens_A. The sequence continues at coordinate 62,280 of NZ_AMZB01000128.1, forward strand.
TTGATGACGAAGGTCGGGCCGGTGTCGCGCACCCAGGCGTCGTCATTGCTGATCTCCACCACGCGGATGTTGGCCGCGTCAGCCAGCTGCGCGCGGGCGTTCTCGTACTGGCCGGCGGAAACGCCGATGGTCACCGGCTCGAAGCGGGCGATGGCGCGGGCCACGGCGCTGAAGGCGGCCTGCGCGGGCTTGCCGCCCAGGCGCCAGTTGTCCGGACGCTCGGGCCAGACCATCCAGGTCTGGGTCTGGGGTTCCCATTCCGCAGGCATGCGGAAGCCATCGGCGCGGGGAGTGCTGGTCAGCGTGGTCATGGGGCGGTCCTTGAGGGTTGCTTCGCAGGATGGGGCGCACGCGGATACTCATCGATGGGTATCGCTGCGCTCCTCCCATCCTACGCAATGGGTTGTGTCATTCGAGGGGGCGTCGCCGTCGAGTGCCGCGAGCGGCCAGTATAGGTCGCTCGGCAAGGTTTCGCGGCGCTGCGTCCACAGATAGGAAGGTTTATAGCCGATAAAAATCGGTTTATGAAGTGCGATATTGAAATGGTTCGCACTATTGTCCGGTTTTTTATCGGATAAAAATCGATTATTTAAGGGGCGCTGACCGTTTTGGCAGGCAGGGCGGCAGGTACAGCGAGAGGTAGGCGTCGATCACCCGCATGCCTTCTTCGGCCAGGCGTTCGGTGATCTGCCCGTGCCGTTGCACGGAGAGGGCGTAGACGCGGTCGCCCAGTTCGATGGCCAGGCTGAAGACTTCAAGGTCCTGCGGCAGGGGCGGCAGCTCGAAGTGGCGCTCGAACAGCTGGCGCATCGCCGCGCCCAGTTGCACGTCGTGCTGGCTGTCCGCCTGCGTGACTTCGGCGAGGCCATGGCTGGCGAGGATCAGCTGCCGCGCGGCGGCGTCCTCGGCATATACGGCCAGGGTGCGCTGCTCCACCAGCCGTGCGAGGTCGCGCCAGTCGCGCAGGGCGGCGTGGTCGACGGGTTGCTCCAGGCAGGCGCGGAAGGCGGCGTGAACGTCGCTGGTCAGGCCCTGGAGCAGGGCCGGCACGCTGGGGAAGAAGTGGTAGACGGAGGAGGGTGGGATCTCCGCGCGCTCGGCCACCGCGTAGATCGACAGGCCCGCGGCGCCGCTCTCGGCCAGCAGGGAGCGGGCTGCCTGGAGGATCACGTTGATGCGTGCCTGGCTGCTGGCGCGGGGCTTGCGGGTGGGAGAGGGTGCGGGCATGACGACCTCCGGAGCTGGGCGGCTATTGGACGCCAGCTCCGGGGCGCTCGGCAAGTCAGCTGCCGCCGGCGCGCAGCTTGCCCCAGACCTCGGTGATCACCGGGGCGGTCTTCTCCGGCGCGGTTTCGAGGGCGAACAGGCGGCGCTTGGTCTCCTGGTCCGGATAGAGGCCCGGCTGGTCGCGCAGGGCGGCGTCGAGGAACTGTGCCGAGTCCTTGTTGCCGTTGGGGTACAGGGTGGCGGCGGTGATCTGCGCGGCAACCTTGGGCTGCATCAGGTAGTCGATGAACTTGAGTGCGAGGTCGGAGTGTTCGGCGCTGGCGGGAATCACCAGGTTGTCGATGAACAGCACCGAGCCCTCCTGCGGCACCACGAAGCGCACCGGCTGGCCGGCGTTGGCCGCGCCGAGGGCGTCGCCGACCCAGGCCATGGCGACGCAGAGCTTGCCGCTGTTGAGGTCCTGGATGTAACGCTCGCTGTCGATGTAGCGCAGGTTCGGGCGCAGTTCGGCCAGCACCTCGCCGGCACGGCGGATCTGCGACGGGGCGCTGCGGGCGAAGTTGCGACCCTGGTAGTTCATCAGCACGGAGAAGGCTTCGTCCGGGGCGTCCAGCAGGCTCAGGCCGCAGCTCTTCAGGCGTTGGCTCTGCTGCGGATCGAAGAGCACGCTCCAGCTGTCCGGCAGTTTGCCACCGTAGGCTTTTTCGGCTTCAGGCTCATTGACTGCCAAGCCCACGGCGCCCCACAGGTAGGGCACGGCGTGCTGGTTGTTCGGGTCGGCCGCCGCGAGCTTGCTCAGCAGTTGGCTGTCGAGGTGGCTGCGATTGGGCAGCTTGGCGAAGTCCAGCGGCTGGATCAGTTTCTTCTTGATCAGTGCCGGCAGGTCGTTGTGCGAAGGCACGGCGACATCGATCTTTTCGCCCTTCTCCAATGCCTTCAGAAGCTCTTCATCGGTGCTGTAGGTGGTGTAGTCGACCCGGATGCCGGTGTCCTTCTCGAAGTCCTTCAGCACTTCGGGGGCGATGTAGTCGTTCCAGTTGTAGACACGGATGACCTGGTCGGCCCAGCCGGACAGCGGGCACAGCAGCAACAACATCAAGGCGTACAGGCGTGGCATTGGCGATCTCCCTGAATGAACCACGTAATCAGCGGATGCGGCAGTCATTCGCCGCTCGATAGCGCGACAACAAAGACACGGCAGACGCGACGGACGCCCGGGCGGGCGGATGGAGCATCGCGGGCAGGCGGGTGCGGCGGCATGGATCGCTATGGCGCCCCTCCTCGCCGTCACGATGTCGCTGTTCCCGGATGTGCCAGAGGCACAAGAAAACGCCGGCACAGGGCCGGCGTTTCGTTTACCACTTATACGGTGTGCAAGTACCAGTTGTACTCGAGGTCGGAGATCGAATACTCGAACTCCTGCATCTCATGCTCCTTGCACGCGACGAAGATGTCGATGTACTCGGGGCTGATGTACTTGTTCATCACGTCGCTGTCGTCCAGCTCGCGCAGGGCATCGCGCAGGTTGTTCGGCAGGCTCTGTTCCAGCTGCTCGTAGGCGTTGCCTTCGATCGGCGCGCCCGGCTCGACCTTGTTGGTCAGGCCGTGGTGGATGCCCGCCAGCACCGCCGAGAGCAGCAGGTACGGGTTGGCATCGGCACCGGCGACGCGGTGTTCCAGGCGCACCGCTTCCGGAGTGCCGGTGGGTACGCGCAGGGCGACGGTACGGTTGTCCAGGCCCCAGCTCGGTGCGTTCGGCACGAAGAAGGCCGAACCGAAACGGCGGTACGAGTTGACGTTCGGGCAGAGGAACGCCATCGACGCCGGCAGGGTCTCCAGCACACCGCCGATCGCGTGGCGCAACGCGGCGTTCTGCTCGGGATCCTCGCTGGTGAAGATGTTCTTGCCGTCCTTGTCGAGCAGCGAGACGTGGACGTGCAGACCATTGCCAGCCTGACCCGGGTAGGGCTTGGCCATGAAGGTCGAGTCCATCTCGTGGTCGTAGGCGACGTTCTTGATCAGGCGCTTGAGCAGGACCGCGTAGTCGCAGGCCTTCAGGGCGTCGTCAACGTGGTGCATGTTGACTTCGAACTGGGCCGGGGCGCTTTCCTTGACGATGGCGTCGGCCGGGATGCCCTGGGCGCGGGCGCCGTCGATGATGTCCTGCAGGCAATCGGCGTACTCGTCGAGGTCGTCGATGGAGTAGACCTGGACCGATTGCGGACGCTTGCCGGAAATCGGCGAGCGCGGCGGCTGCGGGCGGCCGTTCACGTTCTCCTGGTCGATCAGGTAGAACTCCAGCTCGAAGGCCGCGACGATAGTCAGGCCGATGTCGGTGAACTTCTGCACGACCTGGCGCAGCACTTCACGCGGGTCGGCGAAGAACGGCGTGCGTTCTTCCATCTCGTGCATGGTCATCAGCAGCTGCGCGGTGGGGCGCTTCTGCCAGGGTTCCATGGAGAGGGTATTGGGGATTGGGAAGCAGACGCGATCCGCGTCGCCAATGTCCAGGCCGAGGCCGGTGCTTTCTACCGTGGAGCCGGTGATGTCGAGAGCGAAGAGCGAGGCGGGGAGGTTGATGCCTTTCTCATAGACTTTGGGCAGGTTGGTGCGTTCGATGCGCTTGCCGCGGACCACACCATTCATGTCTGCAATAAGGAGGTCGACGAATTGGACCTCGGGGTGTTCCTTCAGGAACTCACTCGCTTCTTCGAGCGACACGGCACTCTGGGGTACCGACATGATGTAACACCTTTATTGTTAAAAATTTCAATCATTCGAAAGCTGAGGTGTGAGTCAATCCGAATTGGCAAGGGTTGTCAATGTCGCACCAAAGTGGGGCGCACCAGTCCTGATGGGCCGTTTTTGGGGCGTTTCGGGCCGCTTTTGTTAAGCGGAGAGCCTTTGCTGGCGGGCTGTTCAGTGGGGCGTGTTTGATTTTTTACATGGCTATTGTGTAAAAAAATGAACAAGGCTAAGCTCGGCCTCAAGCCCATAACACTTACAAACACGGGTGTCCCATGTCTCGCCTGCCGTTAATCGGCGTGTCCGCCTGCCTCAAGCAGATCGGTTCCAAACCCTACCATGTTGCTGGCGACAAATACCTCAGAGCTGTGATCTCAGGGGCCTCGGGCATTCCGTTGATCATTCCCTCCCTGGGCGATGCGATCGACCAGGAAGACATGCTGGCCGCGTTCGACGGTCTGCTCTTCACAGGCTCGGCGTCGAACGTGGAGCCTCATCATTATAGTGGCTCCGCAAGCGAAGCCGGCACTGCTCATGATTCCGCACGCGACAGCACGACGCTGCCGCTGATCCGCCGCGCCGTCGCGGCCGGGATTCCGGTGCTGGGCATCTGCCGCGGCTTCCAGGAAATGAACGTCGCCTTCGGCGGCTCGCTGCACCAGAAGGTGCACGAGACCCCGGGCTTTATGGATCACCGCGAACCCGCCGGTGAGCCGATCGAAATCCAATATGGTCTGCGGCATGTCGTCGACGTGCAGCCGGGCGGCGTTTTCGCCGGTATCGGGCTACCCTCGCAGTTCCAGGTCAACTCTATTCACGGCCAGGGCGTTGATCGTCTGGCGCCCGGCCTTCGTGTAGAAGCTCTGGCGCCTGACGGGTTGGTTGAAGCCTTCTCCGTCGAAGGTGCGGCCTTCGCCGTCGGGGTGCAGTGGCACCCGGAATGGCAGGTCGAAACGAACCCCAACTATCTCGCTATCTTCCAGGCATTCGGCAAAGCCTGCGGCAAGAGGGCGGGGAACCGCTGAGTCCGGCGTTGGGGCCGGGCTCTCAAACCCTGAGGTCTTTATGACTAGCACGTTAGACCAGCTGAGCAGCTGGTTGAAGGAACGCAAGATCACCGAAGTGGAATGCATGATCGCCGACCTGACCGGCATTGCCCGGGGCAAGATCGCGCCGACCGCGAAATTCCTCAACGAGAAAGGCATGCGCCTGCCGGAGAGCGTTCTCCTGCAGACCGTGACCGGTGATTACGTCGAGGACGACATCTATTACGACCTGCTGGACCCGGCCGACATCGATATGGTCTGCCGCCCGGACGAGAATGCCGTGTTCCTCGTCCCCTGGGCCATCGAGCCGACCGCGATGGTCATCCACGACACCTACGACAAGCTGGGCAACCCCATCGAGCTGTCGCCGCGCAACGTGCTCAAGCGTGTGCTCCAGCTCTACGCCGACAAGGGCTGGCGGCCGATCGTGGCGCCGGAGATGGAGTTCTACCTGACCAAGCGCAGCGACGACCCCGACTATCCGCTGCAGGCCCCGGTAGGCCGTTCCGGTCGCCAGGAGACGGGGCGTCAGTCCTTCTCCATCGACGCGGCGAACGAATTCGACCCGCTGTTCGAGGACATGTACGACTGGTGCGAGCTGCAGGGCCTGGATCTGGACACCCTGATCCATGAAGAAGGCACTGCGCAGATGGAGATCAACTTCCGTCACGGCGATGCCCTGGACCTGGCCGACCAGATCGTGGTGTTCAAGCGCACCATGCGTGAGGCCGCGCTCAAGCACAACGTGGCCGCGACTTTCATGGCCAAGCCGATGACCGGCGAGCCGGGCAGTGCCATGCACCTGCACCAGAGCATCGTCGACATCAAGACTGGCAAGAACATCTTCTCCAACGCCGACGGCAGCATGAGCGAGCTGTTCCTGCACCACATCGGCGGCCTGCAGAAGCTGATCCCCGAGGCGCTGCCGCTGTTCGCCCCGAACGTCAATTCGTTCCGCCGCTTCCTGCCCGACACCTCGGCGCCGGTGAACGTGGAGTGGGGCGAGGAAAACCGCACCGTGGGCCTGCGCGTACCGGACTCCACCCCGGACAACCGCCGCGTGGAGAACCGCCTGGCCGGTGCCGACGCCAACCCTTATCTGGCCCTGGCCGCGAGCCTGCTGTGTGGCTACATCGGCATGGTCGAAGGTTTCAAACCCAGTGCCCAGGTCAAGGGCCGTGGCTACGAACGGCGTAACCTGCGCCTGCCGCTGACCATCGAGGCCGCACTGGAGTGCATGGAAGGCAGCAAGACCCTGGAGAAATACCTGGGCGACAAGTTCATCCGAGGCTATGTCGCGGTAAAGCGCGCCGAGCACGAGAACTTCAAGCGAGTAATCAGTTCCTGGGAGCGTGAGTTCCTCCTGCTTTCTGTCTGATCGGCGTGGGGTCCGGCGCGTGGCCGGGCCCCGTGTTTCTTAGAAAAGAGGTTTTATCAAGATGACTAACCAGACCAGCGCCAACACCCAACACTGGCAGGCGCTCAGCCGCGATCACCACCTGGCTCCGTTCACCGACTACAAGCAGCTGAACGAGAAGGGTGCGCGCATCATCACCAAGGCCGAAGGCGTGTACCTGTGGGACAGCGAGGGCAACAAGATCCTCGACGGCATGGCTGGCCTGTGGTGCGTGAACGTCGGCTACGGTCGCAAGGAGCTTGCTGAAGCCGCCTACAAGCAGATGCAGGAACTGCCCTACTACAACCTGTTCTTCCAGACCGCCCACCCGCCGGCGCTGGAGCTGGCCAAAGCCATTGCCGATATCGCCCCCGAAGGCATGAACCACGTGTTCTTCACCGGCTCGGGCTCGGAATCCAACGACACCGTGCTGCGCATGGTCCGCCACTACTGGAGCATCAAGGGCCAGCCGCAGAAGAAAGTGGTCATCGGCCGCTGGAACGGCTACCACGGCTCCACCGTTGCCGGCGTCAGCCTGGGCGGCATGAAGGCGCTGCACGAGCAGGGCGACCTGCCGATCCCCGGCATCGAGCACATCGCCCAGCCCTACTGGTTCGGCGAAGGCGGCGACATGGACCCGGAAGAGTTCGGCGTCTGGGCGGCCGAGCAGCTGGAGAAGAAGATCCTCGAAGTCGGCGAAGACAAGGTCGCCGCCTTCATCGCCGAGCCCCTGCAGGGCGCCGGCGGCGTGATCGTTCCGCCGAAATCCTACTGGCCGAAGATCCGCGAGATCCTCGCCAAGTACGACATCCTGTTCATCGCCGACGAAGTCATCTGCGGCTTCGGCCGTACCGGCGAATGGTTCGGCAGCCAGTACTTCGGCAACGCTCCGGACCTGATGCCGATCGCCAAGGGCCTGACCTCCGGCTACATCCCCATGGGCGGCGTGATCGTTCGCGACGAGATCGTCCATACCCTGAATGAGGGTGGGGAGTTCTACCACGGCTTCACTTACTCTGGTCACCCGGTCGCCGCTGCGGTGGCGCTGGAGAACATCCGCATCCTGCGCGAGGAGAAGATCGTCGAGAAGGTGAAGGCCGAAACGGCACCGTATTTGCAGCAGCGCTGGCAAGAGCTGGCCGACCATCCCCTGGTAGGCGAAGCCCGCGGGGTAGGCCTGGTGGCAGCACTGGAGCTGGTGAAGAACAAGAAGACCCGCGAGCGCTTCGACGGCAAGGGCGTCGGGATGCTGTGCCGCGAGCACTGCTTCCGCAACGGTCTGATCATGCGCGCGGTAGGAGACACTATGATTATCTCGCCGCCGCTGGTGATCGAGAAATCGCAGATCGATGACCTGATCACCCTGGCGCGCAAGTGCCTTGATCAAACCGCCGCAGCCGTTCTGTCTTGAGTCTTTCACCGGACCTTTGACAGACTGCGCCTGTGCGTTGGCCAGGCTCACCGGGTGGTGACGGAAGGAGATGTCCACGCCACCCGGAACATCAAGAAAAACAACTGGAGCTACCCGCATGTTCAAGACCTTCGGCAAATCCCTGCTCGCTGTAACGCTGGCGGGCGCTGTGGCTGGTATGGCGCAGGCAGATGACAAGGTGCTGCACGTCTACAACTGGTCGGACTACATCGCGCCGGACACGGTCGACAAGTTCACCAAGGAAACCGGAATCAAGGTCGTCTACGATGTCTACGACAGCAACGAAGTGCTGGAAGCCAAGCTGCTCGCCGGCAAGTCGGGCTACGACATCGTGGTGCCGTCCAACTCCTTCCTGGCCAAGCAGATCAAGGCGGGTGTCTACCAGCCGCTGGACAAGTCCAAGCTGCCGAACTGGAAGAACCTGAATCCGGACATCATGAAGACCCTGGAAATCAGCGACCCGGGCAACCAGTACGCGATTCCCTACATGTGGGGCACCATCGGCATCGGCTACAACCCGGACAAGGTCAAGGCCGTGCTGGGCGACAACGCCCCGGTGGATTCCTGGGACCTGGTGTTCAAGCCGGAAAACATCCAGAAGCTGAAGGCGTGCGGCGTGAGCTTCCTCGACTCGCCGACCGAAATGCTCCCGGCCGCCCTGCACTACCTGGGCTACAAGCCCGATAGCCAGGACCCGAAAGAGCTGAAGGAAGCCGAAGCGCTGTTCCTGAAAATTCGCCCGTACATCTCTTACTTCCACTCCTCCAAGTACATCTCCGACATCGCCAACGGCAACATCTGCGTGGCCATCGGTTACTCGGGCGACGTGTACCAGGCCAAGTCGCGCGCCGAAGAAGCCAAGAACAAGGTCACTGTGAAATACAACATTCCGAAGGAAGGTGCCGGCGCGTTCTTCGACACCGTCGCCATTCCGAAGGATGCCGAGAACCAGGAAGCCGCGCTGAAGTGGATCAACTTCCTGCTTGAGCCGGCGGTCATGTCCGAAATCACCAACGTCGTTCAGTTCCCCAACGGCAACGCAGCCGCTACTCCGCTGGTGAGCGAGGCGATCCGCAACGACCCGGGCGTGTATCCGACTCCGGAAACCATGAAGAAGCTGTACGCCTTCCCGGACCTGCCGGCGAAGACCCAGCGTCTGATGACCCGCAGCTGGACCACCATCAAGTCCGGCAAGTAATCGGGTAGTCGCTGCCGCCTGGCGCGGCAGCGGATGGTCCGGGCAGCGGCGGGGGAGTGCGCTCCCTCGCCCGCTACCGGCAGCAACAAACAGCTTCCATCGGTGGAATGGCTGCGCAAGCCCCCGGCGCTCTCGTGCTGATGGAGGGTTCGGCGCTATCCACGGACCGGCCGTCGAAACCCCGGCAGCAACCGACTGAAGTCGCAATAAACAACGAGAGGACTCACGTGTGCGTATTCCCTTCCGCAGAACCCTGATCGCTGCAGTCTCCGTCCTCGGCCTGGCTTCGCAGGTTCAGGCGCAGGAGACCGTCCATATCTACAACTGGTCGGACTACATCGGTGAAACCACCCTCGCCGATTTCGAGAAGGAAACCGGGATCAAGCCGGTCTACGACGTCTTCGACTCCAACGAAACCCTGGAAGGCAAGCTGCTGGCCGGTCGTACCGGCTATGACGTGGTCGTGCCGTCCAACCACTTCCTCGGTCGCCAGATCAAGGCCGGCGCGTTCCAGAAGCTGGACAAGAGCCAACTGCCGAACTGGTCGAACCTCGATGCGCACCTGATGAAGCAGCTCGAGGCGAATGACCCGGGCAACCTGTACGGCGTGCCGTACCTGTGGGGCACCAACGGCATCGGCTACAACGTCGAGAAGGTCAAGGCCGTGCTGGGTGTCGACAAGATCGATTCGTGGGCTGTCCTCTTCGAGCCCGAGAACATGAAGAAGCTCAGCCAGTGCGGCGTCGCCTTCCTCGATTCGGGCGACGAGATGATGCCGGCTGTGCTCAAGTACCTGGGGCTGGACCCCAACAGCACCAATCCGGAGGACTACAAGAAGGTGGAGGGCAAGCTGATGGCGGTGCGTCCGTACGTCACCTACTTCCATTCCTCCAAATACATTTCCGACCTGGCCAACGGCAACATCTGCGTCGCGGCCGGTTTCTCCGGTGACGTATTCCAGGCCGCCAACCGCGCCAAGGAAGCCGGCAAGGGCGTGAACATCGCCTACGCCATTCCCAAGGAAGGCGCCAACCTCTGGTTCGACATCCTCGCGATCCCGAAGGATGCCTCCAACCCGAAGGCGGCCCATGCGTTCATCAACTACCTGCTCAAGCCCGAAGTGATCGCCAAGGTCAGCGATTACGTCGGTTACGCCAACCCGAACCCCAAGGCTGGCGAATTCATGGATGAGTCCGTGCGCAACAATCCTGAGGTGTACCCACCCCAGGAGGTTCTCGACAAACTCTTCGTGCAGCATGAGCTGCCGCCGAAGGTCCTGCGCCTCATGACCCGTTCCTGGACCAAGATCAAATCGGGCAAGTAAGACGGGTTTCCCCCCATCCGTCCGCGCGGGCACGGAGCGTCGCGGAGCCCCTCGAAAGGCTCCGTGGCGCACGTAAACTGCGCCAGCCCTGAGTAATACCAAGCATGCCCGGCCGCGGGGGCCGGGCCTCTATGATTTGGGAGTTGTGGTAATGGCAATAGCCTCCGGTGCCTACAAGAAAGCCTTGAGTGGCGACCAGAAGCCGAAAGAGGTTCTGGTAAAAATCGACCGGGTCAGCAAGCAGTTCGATGAAACGCTGGCAGTGGACAGCGTGACGCTGGACATCAAGAAAGGCGAAATCTTCGCCCTGCTCGGTGGTTCGGGTTCGGGCAAGTCGACTCTGCTTCGCATGCTGGCTGGTTTCGAGCGTCCCACTGAAGGTCGCATCTTCCTCGATGGCCAGGACATTACCGACCTGCCGCCCTATGAGCGGCCGATCAACATGATGTTCCAGTCCTACGCCCTGTTCCCCCACATGAGCGTGGCGCAGAACATCGCCTTCGGCCTGAAGCAGGACGGCCTGCCCAAGGCGGAAATCGACAAGATCGTCGACGAGATGCTCAAGCTCGTGCAGATGACCCAGTACGCCAAGCGCAAGCCGCACCAGCTCTCCGGCGGCCAGCGTCAGCGCGTGGCCCTGGCCCGCTCCCTGGCCAAGCGTCCGAAGCTGCTGCTGCTCGACGAACCCATGGGCGCACTGGACAAGAAACTGCGTTCGCAGATGCAACTGGAACTTGTGGAGATCATCGAGCGCGTGGGCGTGACCTGCGTGATGGTGACCCACGACCAGGAAGAGGCCATGACCATGGCCCAGCGCATCGCCATCATGCACCTGGGTTGCATCGAGCAGATCGGCAGCCCGATGGACATCTACGAGACCCCGGCCAGCCGCTTGATCTGCGAGTTCATCGGCAACGTCAACCTGTTCGACGGGGAGATCGTCGAGGACCTGCAGGACCACGCGGTGATTGCCTGCCCGCAGCTGGAAAACCCGATCTACATCGGCCACGGCATCAGCACCCGTGCCGAGAACAAGCGCATCACCTACGCGCTGCGTCCGGAAAAGGTCATGGTCAGCGCGCAGAAGCCGGAAAACCTCGAGCACGAAGGCTTCAACGTCGCCCAGGGCACCGTCCACGACATCGCCTACCTGGGCGGTCACTCCGTGTACTACATCAAGCTGGCCTCCGGCTTCATCGTCCAGGCCTTCATGGCCAACGCCGAGCGCCACGTCGCTCGCCCGACCTGGGACCAGCCGGTTTACATCAGCTGGTACGACGACAGCGGTGTGGTACTGCAATCATGAACATCAGCAAATCGCTCATGAAACGCCTGCCGAACGGCCGGCATGCCGTGATCGGTGTGCCGTTCTTCTGGCTGTTCCTGTTCTTCCTGCTGCCCTTCGCCATCGTGCTGAAGATCAGTCTGGCGGCAGCGGACGTGGCCATTCCGCCGTACACCGAAGTATTCCAGTACGCCGACCAGACGCTCCAGGTCGTGATGAACCTGGGCAACTACCTGATGCTGACGGACGACCCGCTCTACATCGACGCCTACCTGGGCTCGCTGAAGATGGCGGCGATCAGCACCTTCCTGTGCCTGCTCATCGGATACCCGATGGCCTATGCCATCGCCCGCGCCAGCAAGGAAATGCAGACCGTCCTGCTGCTGCTGATCATGATGCCGACCTGGACGGCGATCCTGATCCGCGTATACGCCTGGATGGGCATCCTGTCCAACAACGGCCTGCTCAACAGCTTCCTGATGTGGCTGGGCATCATCAACGAGCCGCTGACGATCCTGAACACCAACTTCGCGGTGTACATCGGCATCGTCTACTCGTACCTGCCCTTCATGGTCATGCCGCTCTACGCCAACCTGGTGAAGCACGACATGAGCCTGCTGGAAGCCGCCTCCGACCTCGGCGCGCGCAGCTTCACCAGCTTCTGGAAGATCACCGTGCCGCTGTCCAAGAACGGCATCATCGCCGGCTGCATGCTGGTATTCATCCCGGCGGTGGGCGAGTTCGTGATTCCGGAACTGCTCGGCGGCCCCGAGACGCTGATGATTGGCAAGGTGCTGTGGCAGGAGTTCTTCAACAACCGTGACTGGCCGGTGGCTTCCGCCCTTGCCGTGGTGATGCTGCTGATCCTGATCGTGCCCATCATCCTCTTTAACAAGAACCAGGCTAAAGAGCTGGAGGGCAAGGTATGACTTCCTTCAAGGTGATCCGCCCATCATCCCCTTCAACAGACTCTTCACCCAAGATCGTGGCTAAAGAGCTGGAGGGCAAGGTATGAACAAGCGTTGGTCGTTCTCCAACATCATGCTGGTGTTGGGCCTGCTCTTCATCTATGTGCCGATGATCATCCTGGTCATCTACTCCTTCAACGGCTCCAAGCTGGTGACCGTGTGGGGCGGCTGGTCGGTGAAGTGGTACGTCGGCCTGCTGGACAACCAGCAACTGGTCGGTTCGGTGTTCCGCTCGCTGGAGATCGCCTGCTACACCGCGGTCTCCTCGGTGGCCCTGGGCACCCTGGCTGCTTTCGTGCTGACGCGCATCCCGCGCTTCCGTGGCCGCACGCTGTTCGGCGGGATGGTCACCGCGCCGCTGGTCATGCCCGAGGTGATCACCGGTCTGTCGCTGCTGCTGCTGTTCGTCGCCATGGCCCAGCTGATCGGCTGGCCGCAGGAGCGCGGCATCGTGACCATCTGGATCGCCCACACCAGCTTCTGCTCGTCCTACGTGGCGGTCGTGGTGTCGGCGCGCCTGCGCGAGCTTGACCTGTCCATCGAGGAAGCGGCCATGGACCTGGGCGCCAAGCCCTGGAAAGTGTTCATGCTGATCACCATCCCGATGATCGCCCCGTCGCTGGCGGCGGGCGGCATGATGTCCTTCGCGCTGTCGCTGGATGACCTGGTACTGGCCAGCTTCGTGTCCGGTCCTGGCTCCACCACCCTGCCGATGGAAGTGTTCTCCGCCGTGCGTCTGGGCGTGAAGCCGGAGATCAACGCCGTCGCCAGCCTGATCCTGCTGACCGTCTCGCTGTTCACCTTCTTCGCCTGGTACTTCACCCGTCAGGCCGAGGAACGGCGCAAGCGTGCGATCCAGGAAGCCATGGAGTCCAACGCGACCGATTGGCAGAAGGGTTCGGCAGCCACCGCCTGACGCCGTCTTGTCGGCCGGTAGTATCCGGCGATTGTCGAATCACGGGCCACCTTCAGGGTGGCCCGTGCTTTTTGCTCACACGTTATTCCGAAGTGCTTGGAAATTCGGGATTTATCGGAAAAATCCGTGGGTCGCAAAGACTCGCTCCCGGCCGATTGCCAACTACGCTTGAAGTGTTCGGATGCGTTGTCCGGTCACCCCCCGAACCAGGACCGGGCCGCGTAGCCGGCAAACTACCAGTGACGCCTTATGGCACTCCGTGCGGGAGACGGCGCCCAATACAACACCCCGATCGTTATCCCTTGGGGAAATAACGCGCCAGGGAGCTTCGGCATCTCCCGCAGCACTCTTCTACAACGCCCCCATGAAAAACCCCGCAGGAGCGGGGTTTTTCATGGGCGGTGATTCTTGTCGAGGACGCTTCAGCGGCGTACGGGAATCAGCCGCAGGATGCCCTTGGTGTTGGCTTTCACCTCGTTGTCGTCGTAGTGCTGGGGCAGGTACTGGCCGTCGATGTAGGCCTCTGCCTGGTCGTCATAGTGCTTGTCGCAAGGCACGCCGCTCTGGCCCACCGGGTTGATGCCCAGGCTATGGGCCGGGTCGGCGAAGTCGATCAGGCGGCGGGTTGACGGGCCGTAGACCACCTGCCAGGGCGCCGGGCCGACGCGGTGCGACAGGTTGTTGGGCACCTCGTGGCCGCCAGGAGCGGCGAACGGGCCGACATTGAAGAGGCGGTCCAGCGGCTTCTGCTGGCCCAGCGGGTGGCCGTGGGTGAGGGTGTGCGCCTTGCTCCATTGCCACTGCTTCGAGTCCTGGCCGAGGGTGGCACGCAAGTGCGCCAGGCTGTCCTTCCAGGCGGCCTTGACGGTATCGGCGCGGGTCTCCTTCTGCGGCGTCGTGCGGTTGTCCCACCAGGGCGAGCTCTCGTCGGCTGCCAGGCGCGGCAGGGCCACGTCGAGCACGCGGGTGGACAGCAGGTTGTCGAAGAAGGCGTCGCCCATCTCGTCGCGCATGGCGCCGTCGGCGACCTGGTAGAGGAACTGGTTGAATACGGTGGCGGTCACCGAGTCCAGCGGATGGTCGCCCTGCCAGTTGGCCAGGCTCTCCACCAGTGCCTTCTCTTCGTCGGTGGCGGCGGCTTCGCGCAGTATCGGCAACAGCGGCTTGAGGAAGCGCGGGCCGTAGCCGGTGGCGGTGTCCAGTTGCAGCGCCTGGCTGTTCTGCAGGTCCCACTTCACGGAAGTGTCGGACAGGCGCTTGTTCAACTGCTGACCGCGATCGGGCAGGTTGTAGTAACCGGGCACCGGGCGACCATTGGCGGGCACCGGCTGGAAGTTGGCGGAGACGATGTAGCCGCGCGCCGGGTTCTCTTCCTGCGGGTTTTCGCTGAAGGGATAGAAGCCGCTCTTGTCGGCCTGGCCGCTGGCGCCGTCGAGCAGGAAGTTCGGGTTGACCCCGTCCGGGCGCACCGGCAGCTGCGCCGAGGCCCACCAGCCGATATCACCCCGGGCATTGGCCCAGACCACGTTGAGGCCTGGGGACTGGATCTTCGAGGCTGCCGTGCGTGCCTTGGCCAGGGTGTCGGCGCGGTTCAGCTCGTAAAAGGCGTCGAGGATCGGGTTCCGGGTTTCCAGGAAGGCCCACCACATGGATACTGGGGTCTTGCCCGAGGCGGTGCCCAGCGCATCGTTGACCAGCGGGCCATGGGGCGAGCTACGCAGGGTGATCTTCACCGGCGCCTCGCCCTTCACCGCGATGCTCTGCTCCTCGCTCTTCAGGTCGACCCACTGGCCGTGGTACCAGACCTGGTTGGGGTTGTCCGGGTTGACCTTCTCCGCGACCAGGTCGACGTCGTCGTTCTGGAACATGGTCAGGCTCCAGCCGAACTGCAGGTTGTGGCCGAGCGAGGCGAAGGGGTTGAGCGCCTGGTAATGGCCGTACAGCTCGAAGCCCGGCGCGCTGGCCTGCATCTCGTACCACACCGCCGGCACGGCAAAGCGAATGTGCGGGTCGCCCGCCAGCAGCGGTTTGCCGCTTTTGGTGCGGCTGCCGGAGACGGCCCAGGCATTGCTGCCCTCGAACTGCGGCAGGCCGGCCTTCTCCAGCGCGGCGTGGCTCAGGCGGGCGATGGCGCTCAGGTCCTGCCAGTCGGCGGCGGCCAGCGCCCTGGAGCCCATCACGCCCTCGGGGTGCCAGTCGAGGTCGAAGACCTTCAGGTAATCAGCGCCCAGCTCGTCGCGCACGTAGGTCAGCACCGGCTCGGTGCGGAAGGCGGCGGCGAAGCTGTAGGCCATGTAGCCGGCGACGCTGACGGTGTCCTCGGGCGTGAACGGGCGCTTGGCAATGCCGAGGACGTCGAACTCCAGCGGACGCGGATGGCTGTCCTGGAACTGGTTGACGCCATCGAGGTAGGCGACCAGCGCCTTCCAGGCCGGGGAATTCTTGTCCTGCCTGGCGACGTATTCGGCGGCGTGGTCGCGGATGCGCAGGCTGCGGAACATGCGGTCGGTATCCACCAGCTTGGGCCCGAGCACCTCGGCCAGCTCGCCCCGGGACAGGCGCCGCAGGATTTCCATCTGGAACAGGCGGTCCTGGGCGTGGACATAGCCGATCGCCCGGTACATGTCCTCCTCGCTGCCGGCCTTGATGTGCGGCACGCCGCGCTCGTCGTAGCGAACCGTGACTTCGCTGGCGAGGCCGGCCAGGGGCAGTTGTCCGTCGCGTACCGGCTGCTTGCCGTGCAGGTACCAGCCGCCAGCGGCCGTTGCAGCGGCGATGGCGACAGCGAGGACAGTCAAAGTGCGTTTCATGCGGCAACTCCTTGTTGTTATGGGGCGATTCTGCAGTGGTTGCCGCTCGCCGCTCATTGACCAAACATCTCTAGGCTGGAATTCTCCGGTCAATCCCAGGAGTGACCATGGCCGCCCCCGAGCTGAATTTTCCCGATACCCCGGCGCTGACCCAGTCCGCCACCCTGCGCCGCCAGCTGTACGAGGCGCTCTCGGTGCTGGGCTTCGACCCCACCGACATCTATCGCCAGGCCTTGCAGAAGGTGCGGCTGCCGCCACCGGCGCAGAGCGGTCGCCTGGTGCACGACGACGCCCCCTTGTTCTGGACGACGCTTGACGAGATTACCGGCGACGCCGACATCGGCCTGCACCTGGGAGAGGCGATGAAGCCGCGCTTGCTGGATGTGGTCGGCTACCTGCTGATGGCCAGCAGCGACCTGCGCGAGGCGCTGCACAGCTTCCTGCGCTTCCAGCACATCCTCTCCGGCGGCTTTGCCGCGCAGATGCGCGAGGAGGGCGAGCAGGTGCGGCTGATCCTCGACCTCAACTACCTGGGCAGCAGCAACCTGCGTCAGCAGATGGAGTGCTTGATGCTGCTGTTCCTCAAGCTGCTGGCGCTGATCACCGACGACGAGTTCCGTGTCCAGGCCATCGAGTTCCGCCATCCGCAGCCGCGCCGTTTGAGCGAGCACCGACGGCTGTTCGGCCTGGCGCCGAGCTTCGGCAAGCCCAATGATGCGCTGCTGTTCGACCGCGCCCTGCTGGCCAGGCCGTCTCGCACCGGCAACCCGGTACTCCATCGTTTGCTCACCGAGCACGCGCGCGAGCAACTGGGCACGTTGGACGAGAACGACCTGCTCAATCGCCTGCGCTACCTGATCGCAATCCGGCTGGGGGAGGGAGAGTGCACCCTGCAAAGCTGTGCGCGCGAACTGGGTGTGCGCGCCGGGCTGCTGCAGCGCAACCTGGCAAGCCGGGCGCAGACGTTCAGGGAAGTGCGCGAGGAGGTCCGCCGGCAGCGCGCTGCGCGGTTGCTGGAGCAGGGCGAGGCGATACGCGAGGTAGCGCGGGCCTGTGGTTTTGCCGAGTTGTCGCCGTTCTATCGGGCATTCAGGCGCTGGTACTCGATGCCGCCCGAGCGCTATCGCCAGCGTCTGCAGGGCGGCACCGAGGGCTGAGGGTTATTCGGCCAGCGGGATCTCGCGGCTTACTTCCAGCAGCGCCATGGCGTCGAGCTGGTCCTCGATCTGCAGGAAGCGCAGGGCACGCTGTGGAGAGACTTCCTTGGCGATGCGCTTGAGGTACTTCTCCTTGAGGTCCTGACGGTCGTCCTGCAGCTCCAGCACCTGCTTCTGCAGCTTCGCCGCGTCGTCGTTGCTTACCGAGCCGGTGTTATAGCTGTTGGCGTAGTCGATGATGATCGCCAGGGTCTGCTTGCTCAGCTTGTCCGCCTCGGTGCGGTAGCTGTTGTAGATCGGCCAGAACTTCTCGGTTTCCTGCGGAGTGAGCTTCATGTTGGCTTCGACGATGCGCTTGCGCTTGTAGTCGATGTCGGCGATGCGGTTGTTGATGGCCTGCTTGTGTTGCTCCATCACCTGTTTGCTGTTGGGCGCATCTTCGGCGTGGGCGGCCAGGGGCAGGACAAACCCCGTGGAGAGGGCGGCGCAGAAGGCGAGGGCGGAATGAAGACGCATGCGAAAAGCTCCTTGGTAGCGATCGGCCCTTCATAGGCCGGCGAACCAAGTGTAGTCATGGATTGGCCATCGTCTTCGTTGATGCAACTCAGTGCTTCGCGCCATCCCAGGGGCAATAGCAGCCCACCGCCAGGGTGTGGGTCGCGTTCACCGGGCGGCCCTGCACCAGGGCGTCGAGGATCGGCTCGATGAAGCTGTTGCCCGAGGTGCAGACTGCTCCTTCGCTGTAGGGGCCGAAGTAGGCCAGCTTGCCCTGGGCATCCCAGATCGCCACGGCGGGGCTGGCCGGCAACTGCTCTGCGCCCGGCAGGGAATCCAGCGCACGCATGGCGTTCAGTGTGTCGGGCAAGTGGCCGCGCGTGCCGGGTTTCTGCACGGCGAAGAACTCCACGCCCTGCGGGCCGAAGCGCTGGATCAGCTCGGCGAGATGCTGCTGGTTGCCCACATTGCAGGGGCAGGCCGGGTCCCAGAAATGCACCAGGCGGACCTTGCCGGGGCCGGCCAATTGCGTCGGCAGCATCAGATGGTCGCCGGAAAACAGCTGCGGCTGGTGGCTGAACGGACGGATGAAGCGGTTCTCGTACCACCCGTAGGTGGCGAGCAGCGCGCCCAGGCAGAGCGCGGCGATCAGCCAGGTGAACAGCGATTTTCGGCGTGAGGACATGACGGCGACCAGTGGCGGAGTCGGTAAGATGGCCGACAAGCTTGCCACGGGGGCGGGCGCGGCAGAATATCCACTGCTGCCCGCACTCCTTTCGTCACCCGCCTGCCAGAAGCGAAACGCCCATGCCTGAAGCCTTCCAGCCCGATCTGCTGCGCACCCTGCTGCGACCTCTGACCGCAGAGGCGAACGAAGTCGGCATCGCGCTGTACCAGCATTTCTACGGCCTGGACCTGCACGGCCGGCATCCGGGTCTGCAGAGCCGCCTGGGCACCTTCGAGGCCGGCGGCTACCAGATTGCCGCGCAGTACTGGCGCCCGGTGCTGGCGCGCGGCACCGTCGTGCTGCTGCACGGCTATTACGACCACATGGGCCTTTACCGCCACGTGATCGACTGGGCGCTGGGCATGAACTTCGCGGTGCTCGCCTGCGACTTGCCGGGGCATGGGCTTTCCGGTGGCGCTGCAGCCAGCATCGGTGACTTCGCCGAATACCAGGTGGTGCTCGGCGCGCTGCTGGAACAGGCCCAAGCGCTGGACCTGCCGCAACCCTGGCACCTGTGTGGCCAGAGCACCGGCGGGGCGATCCTGCTGGACTACCTGCTCACCGGCGCGCCGCGCCCGGAACTGGGTCGCACCATCCTGCTGGCGCCGCTGGTGCGGCCGCGGGCCTGGGGTTGGTCGAAGTTCAGCTACCAGATGCTGCGGCCCTTCGTCGACTCGATCCCCCGGCGCTTCAGTGAGAACTCCAGCGACACCGAGTTCCTCGCCTTCCTGCGCGACCGCGATCCGCTGCAGCCGAAGATCCTTCCCACGGCCTGGGTCGGCGCACTGGCGCGCTGGATTCCGCGCATCGAGGCGGCCGGGCACGGCGCGCAGAGCCTGCTGGTGGTGCAAGGCGACGCCGACGAGACGGTGGACTGGCGCTACAACCTGAAGGTGCTGGAAGAGAAGTTCGAGAAGATCGAATGCCTGCTGCTGACGGGCGCGCGGCACCACCTGGCGAACGAGAGCGAGACGCTGCGCAGGCGTTATTTTGATTTTCTCAGTGAGCGGATGGCTTAGCGGGGGGGAGGCGGGGGAGGGAGCCCGTGTGGTCGAGGGTGTGTCCTTCACTCCTTGCGCCATGATCCTCAGGCGCCACCCTCTGTACAGCGGGTGCCATTCTAAGTGCAGAGTTTCTCGGAGTGGTCCGCATGCCGTGTAGGCTCTTTCCCATTACTGCCCGTTGTTCGACACTGCCAAGCCCGCCTTGAGGGCCGCCAGGGCAGCGCGGTAGTAGTCGCGGCCAGCCGGCGACTCGCTGAAGTCGGCGAACTGGCCCAGTTCGGCATCGCTCAGGCCGCGATAGACATAGAGCAGGGTGTTGTCGAGATCGGCGCCGATCTGGCTCATCAGCTTCTGCCGCTGGCCTTCGAGCATGCCCTGGGCGCTACCACCGCCGAGCAGGCCGGGGAGCATCTGGCTCAGGCTGTCGGCGGCCACGCTGGCCAGCGCCAGGCTGACTTCGGCGCCGGCCTCGCGGGCGGGCAGAATCTGGCTCAGGCGGTGGATGATCTGCTTGCGCACCTCGCTGGCCTGCTGGCGCGGCAGGCCATTGGCGTATTTCTGCAATTGGTCGCTGCGCGTGGCCAGAGTTTCGGCGCCGGCAACCTTGCGGCCCAGGGGGGATTCGAAGAAGTTCACCGCCGCGGTGCTGTCCGGCAGGTTCTGGCGCAGGCCGTTCAAGGCGCGCTGGTCGATGTCGGCGGGGGCGAAGCGCTGGTTGCTGTTGTCCACCAGCGTCTGGTACAGCGCCGGCGGCAGGTTGCCCTGGTAGCGCTTCTGCGCCGCGTGCAGGGCGTCATTGAAGTGTGCTCGCTGTTCCGGCCAGCCGGCGGCCTGGTACAGGCGCTGGTAGTTGTCGGCCAGGGCAGGCATGCCCAGTAGAAGAAGGGTGAGGGCCAGCAGTACGCGCATTGCAACTCCTTTTGGGCGGCAGGGTTCGCTCGCCGGGGACTATTGTCGGCAAGGCTTGCCCCGCTTGTCGAGACACTGGCGCCGGACGTTACAATGCGCCATGTATCTCTACGCCCATTCTCCCTCCATGCAAGGCCCCCTTCTGCAACGCATTGTTGACGACCTCGCCGAGAAAGGCTGGTCGCAGCAGGATGCCTTTCTTCCCGACGCCCTGGTCGCCCAGTTGGCGACGGAGTGTCGTGAGCGCGACGCGGCCGGCAAGCTGACCTCCGCCGCCATCGGCCGGGGCGAGGGGCAGGCGGTGCGCGAAGGCATTCGCGGCGACCGTATCCAGTGGCTGGAGCTCGGCCAATCCGAGGCCTGTGACCTCTATCTGGGCGCGTTGGACGCGTTGCGCCAGCAGATCAATCGCTCGCTGTACCTGGGCCTGGAGGACTT
The DNA here is from genome assembly GCF_000313755.1 of Pseudomonas nitroreducens TX1. Taxonomy (GTDB): domain Bacteria; phylum Pseudomonadota; class Gammaproteobacteria; order Pseudomonadales; family Pseudomonadaceae; genus Pseudomonas; species Pseudomonas nitroreducens_A. The sequence continues at coordinate 83,357 of NZ_AMZB01000128.1, forward strand.
CGAGGGACACTTCGCGCTCTATCCGCCCGGGGCGTTCTACCAGAAGCACCTGGACCGCTTCCGCGACGATGATCGCCGCACTCTCTCCGCCGTGTTCTACCTCAATCGCGACTGGCCGGTGACGCAGGGCGGCGAATTGCGCCTGTACCTCCCCGACGAACGGACGCTGGACCTGCCGCCGCTCGCCGGCCGGCTGGTGGTGTTCCTCTCCGGCGAGTTCCCCCACGAGGTGTTGCCGGCCAGCCACGAGCGCCTGTCGCTCACCGGCTGGTTCCGCCGCCGCGGTGATGCCCCGCTCTGAGCTGTCAGTGGCCCCAGATCTTCAGTGTGCCGCTGATGTCCTGGATGTCGCGGACTTCGATGCTTCCCAGCTTTCCACCGCCCACGTAGAGATCGCCGGCCACGCGCAGGCGGATGGTCTGCGAGGGCAGCCCGCTGGCATTGAGCTGCTGGTTGATGGTGGTCAGGTCGGGCAGGGTCAGCGCCAGTTGCTGCTGGCCACCGGCGCCTTGCACCACGTCCACCTGCAGGGTTGGCTGCTCGACGCCGAAGATCGGCAGGCTCAGGCCCAGCTGCGCGGCTCCGTACGGCAGGCTGCCGCCGCGGCCGTCGGGGCAGTCGCCGGCGCTCACGCAGCCATTGTCGATGAACACGTTGCGTAGCGAGACGCTGCCGCCGTCGTCCTTCCAGGCCACACTGTCCATGCGCGCCAGCACGTCGGCGCGGATGCTGATGCCATCCTGGCCGGTGACGGCGCCCAGGCGCTCGTTATCCAGGGCCTGGAGTTCGGCGAACGCAAAGGGCAGGTAGGACAGTGCGGCGAAGGTGGCGGTGCAGAGCAAGAGACGCGGCATGACGGAGGCTCCATGGCGATTGGCCGATGCGCGAGTCTGGGTGGCGGCCTGTCTTGCGGCCAGTGCCGGACGGCTGTTCCCGTCGAAGGTTGTGTTTCAGCGCTGTGCCGACGACCGGCGCGCCGCTCTGGCGCCCGACTTTCGGCGGGGCGGAAACCTGTTGCGACACACGCCCCGATGAAACTTGCGTTACCCGGCGTGACCGGCAAACGGCGAGCGGCTAGTCTGTCCCCTTCCAAAAGGGAGTGATTCGCCCATGCAGAAGGTTCTCGTCAGCCGCTGCCTGCTTGGCCATCGCGTCCGCTACGACGGCGGCGCGCACGGGCCGTTCGACCTGCTGTCGCGCTGGCTGGACCAGGGGCGAGTGGTCGCGCTGTGCCCGGAAGTCGCCGGCGGCCTGCCGACGCCCCGCGCTCCGGCGGAGATCCCCGGCGGCCAGGGCATGGCGGTGCTGGAGCGGGCGCGCCCGGTGTTGACGGTGGAGGGCGAGGATGTCAGCGACGCCTTCCTGCTCGGCGCCGAGGAAGCGATGGCACTGGTGCGCCGCCACGACATCCGCCTGGCGGTGCTCAAGGCGCGCAGCCCTTCCTGCGGCAACCGCGAGAACTACGACGGCAGCTTCAGCGGCCGGAAGGTCGCGGGCGAAGGCGTCACTGCCGCCGCCCTCAAGCGCATGGGCGTGCTGGTGTTCAGCGAGGAAGAGCTGGATGCCGCCGCCGTCTGTCTGGCTGGGCTGGAAGCCGGAGGCTAGAGCGGCCGCCGACACTCGAAGATGCACTATTTTCCTTGAGCCTTGCGTCCTGGTGCCTATGCTTGTGCGTTCCATGCGGAACGGCGAGGCCGGCCTGAGCGGGTCCTTCGCCTTTTCGATTGTCATGTAGAAGGAGAAGAACATGAGAACCCTGCTGCCTTGCCTGGGCCTTGCCGCGCTGCTCGCCGGCACTTCCGCCGTGGCTGCCGACATCCCGCGTACCCCGGCTCCGGAAGGCGCGAAGGTGTACTTCATCGAGCCGGCCGACGGGGCCACGGTGGACAAGACCTTCACCGTCAAATTCGGTCTCAAGGGCATGGGCGTCGCGCCGGCGGGCGTGGATTCGCCGGCCACCGGCCACCACCACCTGCTGATCGACCTCAAGGAGCAGCCGGCGATGAATATGCCGCTGCCGATGACCGATCAGATCAAGCACTTCGGCAAGGGCCAGACCGAGACCCAGGTGACCCTGCCACCGGGCAAGCACACCCTGCAACTGCTGGTGGGTGACAAGAACCACGTACCGTTCGACCCGCCGGTGGAGTCGCAGCAGATCACCGTCAATGTGAAGTGATGGTTGGGCTGCGGAGCGGGGCTTTTACCCTTTCCCTCACCCTCTCCCTGAAGGGAGAGGGGACTGTCCGGAGCAACTGAAACCCTGGCGCTCGCCGGCTGAGTTTGCAGTATCCGATAGCGCCGAATTGCTCCCTCTCCCTTCAGGGAGAGGGCGGGGGAGAGGGGGCTCCCCCGCACTGAACTTTCCAGAAAGCAGACACGAAAAAAGGAGGCCCGAAGGCCTCCTTTTTTCTTACCACCGGGCAGCGCTTAGAACAGCACGCGGCTGCGGATGGTGCCGTTCACATGCTGCAGCTTCTCCAGCGCCAGGTCCGAGTACTCGGCGTCGACGTCGATCACCACGTAGCCGACCTTGTCGTTGGTCTGCAGGTACTGGCCGGAGATGTTGATGCCGTTGTCGGCGAACACCTTGTTGATTTCGCTCATCACACCCGGGATGTTGGCGTGGATGTGCAGCAGGCGGTGCTTGCCCGGATGCGACGGCAGGGCCACTTCCGGGAAGTTGACCGAGGACACCGAGGTGCCGTTGTCGCTGTACTTGACCAGCTTCTCGGCCACTTCCAGGCCGATGTTGGCCTGGGCCTCGGCGGTGGAGCCGCCGATGTGCGGGGTCAGGATCACGCGATCCAGGCCACGCAGCGGGCTTTCGAACTCGTCGTCGTTGGACTTGGGCTCGACCGGGAACACGTCGATGGCGGCGCCGATCAGGTGCTCGTCCTTGATCGCGGCGGCCAGGTGGTCCAGCTCGACCACGGTGCCACGGGCGGCGTTGATCAGGATGCCGCCTTTCTTGATGGCGCGGATTTCCTTCTCGCCGATCATCCACTGGGTGGACGGCAGCTCCGGTACGTGCAGCGAGACGATGTCGGACATGCCGAGCAGCTCGTGCAGGTTGCCGACCTGCTGGGCGTTACCCAGCGGCAGCTTGGTCACGGTGTCGTAGAAGAACACCTGCATGCCCAGGGCCTCGGCCAGGACCGACAGCTGGGTGCCGATCGAGCCGTAGCCGACGATGCCCAGCTTCTTGCCGCGGATCTCGAAGGAGTTGGCTGCGGACTTGATCCAGCCGCCGCGGTGGCAGGAGGCGTTCTTCTCCGGGATGCCGCGCAGCAGCAGGATGGCCTCGGCCAGCACCAGCTCGGCCACCGAGCGGGTGTTGGAGTAGGGCGCGTTGAACACGGCGATGCCGCGCTCGCGGGCGGCGTTCAGGTCGACCTGGTTGGTGCCGATGCAGAAGCAGCCAACGGCGATCAGCTTCTTGGCAGCGTCGAAGACTTCTTCGGTCAGCTGGGTGCGGGAGCGGATACCGATGAAATGGGCATCGGCAATCTTTTCCTTCAGCTCGTCACCGGACAGTGCGGTCTTGAGGTACTCGATGTTGGAGTAGCCGGCCGCCTTGAGGGTGTCGACGGCGTTCTGGTGCACGCCTTCAAGGAGAAGGAATTTGATCTTGCTCTTGTCGAGAGAAGTCTTGCTCATCTGCTTTGAACCTGTAGTCCCGGGATGTGGCGAGAAATTGAACAGCTCAGGCCGGACCGGCCGGTGCCAGGCTTGGCGCCAGGTGGCGATCTGCGTGGGGTGCGTATGCTAGCATGTTCTCCCTTTTCCTTGCCCGGTTGCGACCTGAGCTGTTCTCAGGACGACCATGAACCATTTGAGAGTTCCTCCAATGACCCGCGACGCCCTGATCGAATCGCTCAAGCCCCTGCTGGATGCCGGGAAGCTGCTGACAGACGCCGATTCCCTCGACACCTACGGCAAGGATTGGACCAAGCATTTCGCCCCGGCGCCCCTGGCGATCGCCTTCCCCAAGAGCACCGAGCAGGTCCAGGCCATCGTCCGCTGGGCCAATGAGCACAAGGTGGCGCTGGTTCCATCCGGTGGTCGTACCGGCCTGTCCGCCGCTGCTGTCGCGGCCAACGGCGAAGTGGTCGTGGCTTTCGACTACATGAACAAGGTGCTGGAATTCAACGAATTCGATCGCACCGTGGTCTGCCAGCCGGGCGTGATCACCAAGCAGCTGCAGACCTTCGCCGAAGAGCACGGCCTGTACTATCCGGTGGACTTCGCCTCGTCGGGATCCAGCCAGATTGGCGGCAACATCGGCACCAATGCCGGCGGGATCAAGGTCATTCGCTACGGCATGACCCGCAACTGGGTGGCCGGTCTGAAGGTCGTCACCGGCAAGGGCGACCTGCTGGAGCTGAACAAGGACCTGATCAAGAACGCCACCGGCTACGACCTGCGCCAGCTGTTCATCGGCGCCGAAGGCACCCTGGGCTTCGTGGTCGAGGCCACCATGCGCCTGGAGCGCCAGCCGAAGAACCTTACCGCGATGGTCCTCGGCACTCCGGACTTCGATTCGATCATGCCGGTGCTGCACGCCTTCCAGAACAAGCTGGACCTGACCGCCTTCGAATTCTTCTCCGACAAGGCCCTGGCCAAGATCATGGCCCGTGGCGACGTGCCGCCGGCCTTCGAGACCGACTGCCCGTTCTACGCCCTGCTGGAGTTCGAGGCGAGCACCGAGGACGTGGCCAACGAGGCGCTGGCGACTTTCGAACATTGTGTAGAGCAGGGCTGGGTCCTCGATGGCGTGATGAGCCAGAGCGAGCAGCAGTTGCAGAACCTGTGGAAGCTGCGCGAATACATCTCCGAGACCATCTCCCACTGGACGCCGTACAAGAACGACATCTCCGTCACGGTCGGCAAGGTCCCGGCCTTCCTCAAGGACATCGACGATATCGTCGCGGCCAACTATCCCGATTTCGAAGTGGTCTGGTTCGGCCACATCGGCGATGGCAACCTGCACCTGAATATCCTCAAGCCCGAGAATCTGACCAAGGACGAGTTCTTCGCCAAGTGCGCGACCGTCAACAAGTGGGTCTTCGAGACCGTGCAGAAGTACAACGGCTCCATCTCCGCCGAACACGGCGTGGGCATGACCAAGCGCGACTACCTGGGGTACTCTCGCTCGGAGGCTGAAATCGGCTACATGAAGGCGGTCAAGGCGGTGTTCGACCCGAACGGGATCATGAACCCTGGCAAGATATTCGCCGAGTAAGTCGCGTCATCCAGAAGGGCCGGCTCTTGGGATAGAGGGGCCGGCCTTTGCACGTCAGCGTCACGGGAAGTGGCGCGTGCGCCGGCAGGATGCGGGCAACCGCGCGGGATCACGTGCCCCGCGCGGAACATCTCTTCCATGCGTTCAGGAGTCGGTCATGAGTTACCAGCACCAGTATGTCGATGGCACCCCGATCCATTTCACCCTGGGCAAGGTGGTCTGCGTCGGCCGCAACTACGCGGAGCACGCCAAGGAGCTGAACAACCCGGTGCCGACCGAGCCGCTGCTGTTCATCAAGCCGGGTTCCTGCACCGTGTCGCAGGCCGGTGGTTTTTCCATCCCCGCGGACCGTGGCTCGGTGCACTACGAGGCGGAAATTGCCGTGCTGATCGGCAAGCCGCTGTCGCGCAAGCCGAGCGCCGAAGAGGTGCTGGACGCCATTTCCGGCTACGCCCCGGCGCTGGACCTGACCCTGCGCGACGTGCAGTCCAAGCTCAAGGAAAAGGGCCTGCCCTGGGAGCTGGCGAAATCCTTCGACGGCGCCTTCGTGCTGGCACCTTTCGTCAGCGCCGATCACTTCCCGGACCCGACCGACATCGGCATCCGCCTGGTGATCGACGGCGAAGTCCGCCAGGACGGCAACAGCCGTGACATGCTCAATCCCATCGTGCCGCTGATCCAGCACATCTGCGGGCACTTCTCGCTGCAGCCGGGCGACGTGGTCTCCACCGGCACTCCGGTCGGCGTCGGCCCGCTCGAGAGCGGCAGTGAGGTGGTGCTGGAACTTCCCGGCGCCAGCCGATTCGAAAGCCGCGTGCTTTAACACCGTTGTCCCGCCGAAGGCCGCCGTTTGTGCGGCCTTCGCTTGTTGCGGGGCACCTTGCCGTGCTGACCAACAAGAGTCGTCATGACCATGTCCATCCTTCGCCCTCGCTGGCTGCTGCTGGCCCTGCTGTTCATCCTGGTGGTGCTCGGCTACCTGACGTCCCGCTTCCACTGGGATGACCGCGCCCGCCTCTGGTTGCGCGAGCAGGACACCAGCGCCCAGGCACGCTCGGAAAGCGTCTGGCTGCCCGGCTACCGTGCGGTAATCCAGGCCAAGCCGCTCAAGGGGGGCCTCGAAGGGCAGGAAACCTCCGATCTGGCCTACAACCCGGTCACCCGCACCCTGTTCACCGTCACCGGAAAGAAGCCGCTGCTGGCCGAGTTGTCGCTCACCGGTGACGTACTGCGTGTGATCCCACTGCTGGGCATGTCGAACCCGGAAGGCGTGGCGGTGCTGGAGAACGGCAATATCGCCGTGACCGACGAGCGCCAGAATTCCCTGACCATCTTCCAGGTCGACCCGCAGACCCGCGAGCTGAGCACCGCAAGGCTGTCCAGCTTCGACCTCGGCCCACGTGGCAAGAAGAACAAGGGTATCGAAGGGATCGCCTGGGACCCGCGTCAGCATCGCCTGGTGCTTGGGCAGGAGCGCGACCCGCTGGCGCTCTTCAGCCTCGCCAGCAACGGCGGTCCGCATCTGAGCGGAGCCCTGCAGCCGCTGCCCAGCGACCTGCTGATGACCAATGTCTCGGCGCTGAGCATCGACCCGCGCACCGGGCACACCCTGGTGCTGTCGGCAGAGTCGCACCTGCTGCTGGAACTGGACGAGAAAGGCGAGCCGATCAGCTTCATCAGCCTGCTCGGCGGACTCAACGGCCTGGAGAACCGCATCCCGCGCGCCGAGGGTGTGGCCATCGACGAGCAGGGCACCATCTACATGGTGAGCGAGCCGGACCTGTTCTACGTTTTCAAGCGCGAGGCGGAGCCTCCCAAGGCGGATTGATCTGGAGCGGGGGCAGAAGTGTTCGGTGGCTTTAAGGTTGGGTTAAGTCCGGATTCAGGCTGATTTCAGTCATCGGTCCTAAGCTGACCCCATCGAAAACGCCGCAGGAGGCATTTACATGAAACTGACTCACCTTCCGCTGATCGCCGCCGTTGGCCTGTTCTCCACCGTCACCTTCGCCGCTGGCGGCTATACCGGCCCGGGCAGCGATGCCCAGCCCGCCGCTGCCGCCGCCGGCCAGATCACCACGGTGAAACAGGCCCAGGCCGCCGCCGATGACACCAAGGTCGTGCTCGAAGGCACCATCACCAAGCGTATCAGCAGCGAGCACTACGAGTTCAAGGACGCCACCGGCAGCATCCAGGTCGAGATCGACAACGACGATTGGCCGGCCGGCACCTCGGTTTCCGAGAACACCAAGGTGCGTCTGACCGGTGAGGTCGACCACCACAAGGTCAAGCCCACCGACATCGATGTGGACCGCGTGGAAATCCTCCAGTAATCCACCCTCGATAAAAAAGCCGCGCCGGGAATCCCCATCCCCGGTGCGGCTTTTTTTGCATTCTTTGGTGCTTGTGGGCTCCCTGGAAGACGCTCCGCTGCCCTCTCCCTAACCCTCTCCCTGAAGGGAGAGGGGACCGTTTGGTGCAGGTTGAAACCACGACATCAGCCGGCGCGGGCAGCTCCCTCTCCCTTCAGGGAGAGGGCGGGGGGAGAGGGGCTTTGGCCTGCTCCAAAGTCTCAGGTGTTCAGCCCTGCCAATGTTTTAACCAATGCTTTCGAAGCCCTGCAACACGTTGATCGCGTTGATACCGATCTCTTCCACCGCATAACCCCCTTCCATGACGAATAGCGTCGGCAGGCCAAGCTTGCCGATGGCTTCGCCCATGCGCAGGTAGTCCGGGCTGTCCAGCTTGAACTGGGAGATCGGGTCTTCCTTGTAGGTGTCTACCCCCAGCGAGACGATCAGCACGTCGGGCTTGTACGCCGAGATCTGCCGGATCGCCGCCTGCAGCGCCAGGCTCCACACCGACCAGTCGCTGCCCGAGGCCAGCGGATAGTTGAAGTTGAAGCCTTCGCCCACGCCCTGGCCTTTCTCGTCGGCGTAGCCGAGGAAGTAGGGGTACTCGAAGCGCGGGTCGCCGTGGATCGAGGTGAACAGCACGTCGGCGCGGTCGTAGAAGATGTCCTGGGTGCCGTTGCCGTGGTGGTAGTCGACGTCGAGGATGGCCACGCGGTTGGCGCCCTGGTCGAGGATCGACTGGGCGGCGATGGCCGCGTTGTTGAAGAAGCAGTAGCCGCCCATGAAGTCCGCCGAGGCGTGGTGACCCGGCGGGCGGCACAGGGAAAACACCGAGCGCGCGCCCTTGGCCAGTTCGGCCTGGCCGGTCATCGCTACGTTCACCGAGCTGAGCACCGCCTGCCAGGTGCCGGCGGTGATTGGCGCACCGGCGTCCAGGCTGTAGTAGCCCAGGCGGCCGTCGATGCTGTCGGGCTCCTTCTGCCGCAGGCGGCGGGTCGGCCAGCAGATCGGCAGCATGTCATGGGTCCGGCCGGTGGCCAGCCAGTCGCGCCAGGCATGCTGCAGGAACCGCACGAAGCCTTCGCTGTGCACCCTCAGGATGGGTTCCAGGCCGAAATCGCGAGGGGCCTGGATGTCGCCCAGTTTCACCGCCTTGGCCCGGTCCAGCACCATGTCGGCACGGCTGGGCTTTTCGAAGCAGGGGGTGAATTGGCCGCCGATCAGCTCATGCTGACCGTGGTGCAAGCGATGGTCGTCGGTGTAGATCGTCAACATCACGCGCTCCTGAGGGCGCCTCCGGGCGCCCGTTGGGTTCTGGATAGCTCTGCCGTCAGGCGTTTTCCTCGAAATTCACAGTCGGCGCCTTGCGACGGAAGCCGCCGGTATGCACCGCCAGGTAGGCGAAGCCGACCGCGAACCAGCTCAGGCCGACGACCAGCGTCAGCTGCGAGAGGCTGGTCCACAGCCACAGGGTCAGGCACAGGCCGATGAACGGGATGGCGCCGTACAGCAGGACGTTCTTCGCGCCACGGCGGCGCTCGACGCCCAGGTAGGTGCGGATCACCGCCAGGTTGACCACGGAGAAGGCCACCAGCGCGCCGAAGCTGATCATCGAGGCGAGGGTGGTCAGGTCCAGCACGATGGCCAGCAGGGAAACCGCCGAGACGACCAGGATCGCCACCACCGGGGTCTGGAAACGTGCGTGCAGGACGCCGAACAGGCTGCGCGGCAGGATGCCGTCACGGCCCATGGTGAAGATGATGCGCGACACCGAGGCCTGCGAGGCCAGCGCCGAGCCGATGCAGCCGGCGATGTAGGCGGAGGTGAAGAAGTTGCCGAGGAACTGGCCGCCGGCCTTGAGCATCACTTCGTTGGCCGCCGAGTCGGCGTTCTGGAACACGCTGCCGGGGAACACCAGCTGGCTGATGATCGCCAACAGGGTGAACATCAGGCCGGCGATCACGGTGGTGATGATGATCGCACGGGGGATGTCACGGCGGGCGTCGCGGGTTTCCTCGGCCATGGTCGAGACTGCATCGAAGCCCAGGAACGACAGGCACAACACCGCGGCGCCGGCCATCAGCGGGGCGAAGCCGGGCTGGCTGCCGTCACCGACGAAGGGCAGGCTGAAGTCGATGGCGGCGCCGCCGGCCAGGGTCTTGATCGACATGCCCACGAACACCACGATGAACACCAGCTGCGCGCCGACTATGACGTTGCTCATGCCGGCGACCTGGCTGATGCCGACCACGTTGAGCACGGTGACCAGGGCGATGGAAGCGACCACGAACATCCAGGCCGGGATTTCCGGGAAGGCGATGTTCATGAACAGGCCGATGAGCAGGTAATTGATCATCGGCAGGAACAGGTAGTCGAGCAGCAGCGACCAGCCGGACAGGAAGCCGACCACCGGGCCGAAGCTCAGGCTGGTGTAGGAGTATGCGGAGCCGGAGATCGGGTACTTGCGCACCATGAAGCTGTAGGAGGCTGCGGTGAACAGCATCGCCAGCAGGGTGATCAGGTAGGCGGTGGCGGTGCGGCCGCCGGTCATCTCGGTGACCACGCCGTAGGTGGTGAACATGGTCAGCGGGACCATGTAGACCAGGCCGAAGAAGACCAGGGCGGGCAGGCCCAGGACGCGTTTCAGGCGGGCGTCGGCGTTGGTCGCGGTGCCCTGTTGTGGAGTGTGTGCAGTGCTGGCGCTGTGTTGGCTGGCCATGGAAGAGTCCTCGCGATTTTTATGGTCTGGTGCGGGCGGCGTTCGGTGGCCGTCCTGATGTCGTCGGGTTACGGCTCAGCCGCAGCGTTGACGACGCGCGAGGAATGAGGGTGTGTGCTGCAGGGTGACGCAAAAGCTGGTCATGGGCGTTCTCGGGGCATTTGTTCTTGTGGATAACGCGCTCGCGTTCCCTCGGGAATTCCCTGCGCCATCTGAGATGGTGCAAGGGCTGGCCGCCTTTCCAGCCGCTCCCTGCGCGAGCCGCCCGACTCTAGCAACGCAGGGTGTCGGGCAGAACCCTGCAAAGGGTCAAAAAGGGATCGAAATGGCCAAACTGGCTGTCAGGGTCACCCGACGCGCACCGCCGCGCCGGGTGACCTCTCGGTCATTTCTTCAGCTTGGTCCAGACCTTGGAGCGCAGCTGCAGGGCCTTGGGCGAGCAGAGCTTGAAGGGCTTCAGGCGATCCAGCTTGTCCGCCGGGGTGTTGATCGCCGGATCGTCGAACAGCTCCTTGTCCATGAACTTGTCCGAGCCTTCGATCGCGTTGTTGTACTTGGCGAAGTTGGAGGCCAGGGCGATGTTCTCAGGCTGCATCATCCAGTTCAGGAAGGCATGGGCCTCCTTGATGTTGGTGGCGTCCTTGGGAATGGTCAGGTTGTCGATGAACAGGCGCACGCCTTCCTTGGGATAGACGTAGACCAGGCTGGCGCGCTGGGCGTGGGCGCGGTGGAAGGCGCCGTTCCATTGCTGGTGCATGGAAACTTCGCCGGCGGCCATGCGTTCGATGGTGCCGTCGCTGTTGTACATGGCCAGCATGGGTTTCTGCTTGAGCAGCAGGTCCTGGATCTTCGCCGCCTCTTTCGGGTCCTCGGTGCACTCGTCGACGCCCAGGTAATAGGACGCCGGGGCGTACAGCTCCTCGATGGAGTTGAGCGCGACGACCTTGCCTTTCAGCTCCGCCGGCGGTTCGAAGAACGGTTTCCAGCTTTCATCCAGCTTGCCGCCGGGGACCTTGGCGCTGTCGTAGCTGTAGCCGGTGGTGCCCCACAGGTAGGGCACGGAGTAGTCGTGGCCCGGGTCGTAGGTCAGGGTCTTGAACTTGTCCTTCAGGTTGGCCAGGTTCGGCAGCTGCGACTTGTCGAGCTTCTGCAGCAGGCCTTCCTTGACGAAGATCTCGATGAAGCTGTCCGACGGCACCACCACGTCGTAGGCGCCGCCGCCGGCCTTGAGCTTGGCCAGCAGGGTCTCGTTGCTGTCGTAGGAGTCGAGGGTGGCGTGGATGCCGGTGTCCTTCTCGAACTTCTTCAGCAGCTCCGGCGGGAAGTAGTCGGACCAGTTGGCGAAGTGCAGGGTGCCTTCGGCATGGGCGCTGCCGGCCAGCAGCAGGCTGGCGGCGACGAGCGCGCGGGCGATGGGGGTACGGCGGAATTTCATCGGTGAAGCTCCTTGCAATGTTGTTTTGTTTGGCGGCAGGAGGTCAGCGGCGACGCTGGCCGACGTAGTACGACAACGCAACGAACGCGATGGAAATCAACAGTATTATTGAAGATATGGCGTTGATCTTCGGGGAAATCCCCATTCGGATGGAACTGAAGATGTAGACCGGCAGGGTGGTGGCTCCGGCACCGGCGACGAAGTAGGTGATGACGAAGTCGTCCATCGAGATGATGAATGCCAGCATCGCCCCGGACACGATCCCCGGCGTCAGCAGGGGGAAGGTCACCTTCCAGAAGGTCTTCCACGGCGAGGCATAGAGGTCCGCCGCCGCTTCCGCCAGCCGCGGGTCCATGCCTTCGAGACGGGCGCGGATCGGCAGGTAGGCGAAGGGAATGCAGAACACGATGTGCGCCAGCAGGATGGTGAACAGCGACAGCTTCAGACCGATGAAGGCGAAGAACATCAGGGTCGCCACGGCGGTGACGATCTCCGGCACCAGCAACGGCAGGCCCAGCACGCCGCTCATCAGCGTCTGCCCACGGAACGAGCGACCGCGCATGCCCAGCGCGGCGAGCGTGGCCAGGGTGGTGGCAACCACGGTGGCCAGGGTGGCGACGATCAGCGAGTTCTTCGCCGCGCGCAGGATTTCCGGGTCGTCCGCGACGACCGAGTACCACTTCAGGCTGAAGCTTTCCCACAGCGTGGCTGACTGGCCGCTGTTGAAGCTCAGCACCACCAGCACGAAGATGGGGATGTAGAGGAAGGCGAAGAACAGCCAGGCGGCGGGCCGGACCCCGGTGAACTTCCACAGCGGGTTGGCCGACTTCATGGATGACCTCCCGACGCGCCCTGCTTGAACCGCATGCTGTAGATCATCATTGCCAGCAGCACGAAGGCCAGCAGGGCGAAGGACAGCGCCGCGCCGAACGGCCAGTTGTGCGCCGTGCCGAACTGCAGCTGGATCAGGTTGCCGATCATCAGCGACTTACCGCCGCCGAGCAGCTCGGGAATGATGTAGCTGCCCAGCGAAGGGATGAACACCAGGATGCAGCCGGCGACGATGCCGGGCATGGCCAGCGGAATGATGATCCGCTTGAGCGCCTTCCAGCGGTTGGCGCCCAGGTCGAAGGCCGCCTCCACCAGGCGCCAGTCCATCTTCTCAAGGCTCGTGTAGATGGGCAGGACCATGAACGGCAGGTACGTGTAGAGCAGGCCGATGATCACCGCGTTGTCGGTGTAGAGAATCCCCAGCGAGGCGTCGGAGAAGCCCAGCCCGTGCAGCCCTTCGTCGATCAGGCCGCCGTTGCGCAGCAGCAGCATCCAGGCATAGACCCGCACCAGCAGGTTGGTCCAGAACGGCACCGTGACCAGGAACAGCAACAGGTTGCGCCGGCGTTCGTCCTGCAGCGCCAGGTACAGCGCAGTGGGGAAGCCGATCAGCACGCAGCCCAGGGTGGTCAGTATCGATAGCCAGAACGAGCGCTGGAAGATGCCCAGGTAGTCGGCGTTGAACGACAGGCTGTCGTCCAGGTCGCGCTCCCAGAGGAAGTTGATATAGGCCTCGACGGTGTGCTGGCCCCACTTCACGCCGCCGTAGTCGCCCGGTGCCTGGACCGACACGGCGAACATGATGCCCAGCGGCAGGACCAGGAACACGATCAGCATGATCATCGCCGGGCTGGTCAGGGCCAGGCGATTGAACAGGGATCTGCGTTCCGCTTGTGCGCGCAGTGTACTCATTCGGCCAGCACCCGGATGGCGGTGGCGGGAACGCGAACCCGCACCCGCGCGCCGGGCGCGTGGGTGGAAAGGGCGCCGTCGCGGTTCTGCTGACGTACGCGGAAGCCGCCCTGACCGGCGACATTGAGGTGATACACGGTGTCGGTGCCGACGTAGACGATGTTCTCCACCACGCCTTCGAGCTGGCCGTCCTGGGCGAGCTCGGTGCGTTCGGGGCGGATCGCCAGGGTCACCTTGCCGGGCAGGGTGGTGGCGGCCGGCAGCAACTGGCCGTCGGCCAGGCGCACGCTGTCGCCGCTGGATTCGCCTTCGAGGAAGTTGGTCTCGCCGATGAAGTCGGCCACCAGGCGATTGACCGGCGCCTCGTAGATCTCGGTGGGCGTGCCGATCTGCATGACCTTGCCGCGGCTCATCACCGCGATGCGGTCGGACATGGTCAGGGCTTCTTCCTGGTCGTGGGTGACGAAGATGAAGGTGATGCCGGTCTCGTGCTGCAGGCGCTTGAGCTCGATCTGCATTTCCTTGCGCAGCTTCAGGTCCAGTGCCGAAAGCGATTCGTCGAGCAGCAGCACCTTGGGCCGGCTGGCCAGGGCGCGGGCCAGCGCGATGCGCTGTTGCTGGCCGCCGGAGAGCTGGTCGGCGCGGCGCTTGCCGACGTCGGGCAGGCGCACGAGGTCGAGCATCTTCTGCACGGTGCCGTCGATGTCGCTGCGTTGCTTGCCCTGCATTTCCAGGCCGAAGGCGATGTTCTGGGCCACGGTCATGTGCGGGAACAGGGCGTAGCTCTGGAAGACGGTATTGACCGGGCGCTTGAAGGGCGGAAGGCCTTCCATCGCATCGCCGTAGAGGCGGATGCTGCCGGAGGAGGGTTGTTCGAATCCGGCGATCAGTCGCAGCAAGGTGGTCTTGCCGCAGCCCGAGGGGCCGAGGAGGGTGAAGAACTCGTTGGCGCGGATTTCCAGTGACACGTCGTCCAGGGCCTTGAGGCCTTGCCCGGGTGTACCGAACTCCATGCATATCCGCTCGATGGTGATCGCGCTGGTCATGCTCGTACCATGCAGTTAAGCAGTTGTTATTGTTGAGGTTTTACGGTTTCTAGGGCCGTTTCACCTAGCTGCGGATTGATAATGACCAAGCGCCGGGACGCGCAGAACGATAGATCAGGCCAATAAGGGATAAATCAGGCCAAGTTGAAAATGCCGTCTGAAATGCTGGATTTCGGGCGTCAGCGGTGTGTCGTCTGCCGGGCTTTTTGTAGGAGCGAGCTTACTCACGAACCGGTCGGCTCCGGCGCGTGGACTGGCTTTGCCCTCTCCCCAGCCCTCTCCCTGAAGGGAGAGGGGGCCGTGCGGAGTTCTTCGGATGGAATGGAGTCAGCCGGCGAGCGAGGGGCTTTCCGCTTGCTGCGGAAAGTCCCCTCTCCCTGAAGGGAGAGGTGGCCGTGCGGCGTTCTTCGGATGTAATGGCGTCAGCCGGCGAGCGTGGGACTTTCCGCTTGCTGCGGAAAGTCCCCTCTCCCTGAAGGGAGACGGAGCCGTCTGGAGTTCTTCGGATGGAATGGAGTCAACCGGCGAGCGAGGGGCTTTCCGCTTGCTCCGGAAAGTCCCCTCTCCCTGAAGGGAGAGGGAGCCGTGCGGAGTTCTTCGGATGTAATGGCGTCAGCCGGCGAGCGCGGGGCTTTCCGCTTGCTGCGGAAAGTCCCCTCTCCCTGAAGGGAGAGGGAGCCGTCTGGAGTTCTTCGGATGGAATGGAGTCAACCGGCGAGCGAGGGGCTTTCCGCTTGCTCCGGAAAGTCCCCTCTCCCTGAAGGGAGAGGGGGCCGTGCGGAGTTCTTCGGATGGAATGGAGTCAACCGGCGAGCCTGGGGCTTTCCGCTTGCTGCGGAAATTCCCCTCTCCCTTCAGGGAGAGGGTTAGGGAGAGGGTGTCGCCGGTCTGCACCTAGCCCCGATACAGGCTCGGACTCGCCCCACTCCAGCGCTGGAAGGCATGCCGGAAGCTGGCCGTCTCGCTGTAACCCAACTGCTCGGCGATCAGGTAGATCGGCAGGTCGGTGTCCTTGAGCAACTGCCGTGCGCGGTCGAAGCGCACCTCATCGAGCACCTGCTGATAACTGGTGTTCTGCTGTTGCAGATGGCGACGCAGGGTACGGGTGGAGCGGTGCAGGTGGCGTGCCACGCTGTCCAGGCTGGCGGTGTCCTGCAGGTGGCTGGCCAGGTGCTGGCGCAGCTGGTCGATCACGTCGCCGCGGCTGCTGAGCATCCCGCTCATGCGCAGGCACTGCTGCACGCCGTTGTGGCAACTGACCGGGTCGGCCAGCGGCAGCGGTCGGTCCAGCAGCGCCGGGCTGAAGCACAGGGCGCTGGTGGGGGCGCCGAAATCCACCGGGCAGCCCAGGCGCTCGGTGTAGGTCTCCGCGTGCAGCGGCGGCCGGTAAGCCAGCAGCAGGCGCCGAGGACGTACCGACTCGCCGAGCAGGTCGCGGATTACCGTCAGCAGCGAGGTCAGGCACAGCTCGGTGTTGAACACGGTCAGCTCCGGTGCGTAGCGGTAGCCGTCGGCGGTCAGGTGTACTTCGTCGCCCTGCGGCGTCAGCGCCAGGCGGAAGTAGGTGCCGAGCAGCTCGGGAAAGGACAGCGCCAGTTGCAGCGCATCGCGCAGGGTGCGGCTGGCGAGCATGCTGTAGCCGAGGATGCCGTAAGCCGAGACATGCATGCGCAGGCCCAGGTACAGGCCCAGTGCCGGGTCATGGTGGCAGTTGAGTGCATTGGCAAAGACCCGCAGTTCCTGCGCGTGGGTGATCAGCTTTTCCGGCGTCAGCAGGTCCGCCTCGCCGATGCCGCTGCCTTCCAGCAGCTTAGGGCGCGGTACGCCGGCGTGGTGCAGCACCTCGGTCGCCAGCACCACGGTGTGCAGGGTCGCCTGCTGGCGTTGTTCGGGGAGCAGGTGCTGGGCCATCTGTATGCCTCTTACGAAAGGTCTGCCGACGGTCTTGCGCTAACCTGACTCTAGCCTGCCGGCAGTTCCTGGTGACCTTTAAGCTTGGCTTCAGGCGCTGCTGTCACTCTGCCACGTCACTCCCCCGTTCGAGTCTTCCATGCGCCAACTGCTCAAACCCCGCCGTCTTTTCCTGCTCCTGGCACTGCTGGCCCTGGCCGCTCTGCTTGCGCTGGGCCAGAGCTTCCGGGTCTACGAGCGCGCCTGGTTCAAGCTCAATGAATGGCGGCACGCCGCCGAGTGGCAGGAAAAGTCCATCTGGCTGCCTGACTACCGCGTGGTGCTGGAGGCCCAGCCGATCGAAGGACTGGATGACGACGTCTCGGCGCTGACCTACGACCCGGACCGCCAGACCCTGTTCACCGTGACCAACCAGCGTCCGCAGATCATCGAGCTGTCGCTGGAGGGCAAAGTGCTGCGCAAGATCGATCTGCATGGCTTCGGCGACACCGAGGCCATCGAGTACATCAGTCGCAATGTCTATGTGATCACCGATGAAACCCACCAGCGGCTGATCCGTGTGGAATTGCGCGATGACACCCGGGAACTGCACGTCGAAGACGCCCAGCAACTCGCCCTGGCCCTGGGGCGTGGCGGCAACAGCGGTTTCGAAGGGCTGGCCTATGACTCGGTGGGCAAGCGCCTGTTTGTCGCCAAGGAGCGCAAGCCCGTGCATATCTACGAAGTGCGCGGCTTCCCCTACGAGCAGACGGAGCAGCCCATTGCCGTCCATGTCGTGGAAGACCTGCAGCACAACCGCAACCTGTTCGTCCGCGACCTGTCCAGCCTGCAGTACGACGAGCGCAGCGGGCACCTGCTGGCACTGTCCGACGAGTCGCGGCTGGTACTGGAGCTGAGCGCCGATGGTGAGCCGATCAGCTCCCTGTCGCTGTTGCGCGGGATGCAGGGATTGCGACGTAGTGTGCCGCAGGCCGAAGGCATTGCGATGGACGACCAGGGCACTTTGTACGTGGTCAGTGAACCGAATCTCTTTTATGTCTTCCGAAAGTCGTCGTCATTGGAGTCTCAGTAACAAAGGAGATACAGTGGCCGCCTTCCGAATCCTAAGTAGTGGCGTTGAGCCGGGATTGGGCCATGAATGTCATTCAAGAGGCGCTGATCAATCGGCGTCTGAAAAAATCCCTCGCCGGGCATCAGTGCCGCCTCGCCGGTGGCATCAAGTCACTGCGTGACGGTGCGCGCCTGTCGTTGGAGCCGGGCGTGAAGATCGGCAAGGCGAAGATCTACTCCGCGGACCTGGAAATCGGCGCCTACACCGATATCGTCAGTGGCAGCGAGTTTCGCCACGTCTCGCGCATCGGACGCTATTGCTCGATCGCCACCGAAGTGGTGATCGGCCAGGCGCGCCAATCGCACCCCATCGACTGGCTGACCACCCATCACTTCGCTTCCAACCCCAGATTGATCAACCGCCCGATCAAGCGCGACCACCCCTACCGCCCGGTGGTGATCGGCCATGACGTATGGATCGGCCGCGACGTGCTGATCCTCGACGGCGTCAAGATTGGTACAGGGGCCATCATTGGCGCGCAGTCGCTGGTGAACAGCGATGTACCGCCCTACGCCATCGTTGCCGGGACGCCGGCGCGGGTGATCCGCTATCGCTTCGAGCCGGAGGTCATCGAAGGCCTGTTGGCCAGTCGCTGGTGGGACTTGCCGCTGGACGTCCTCGGCGAGCTTCCGCTGGATGATCCACAAGCCTGTCTGGTGGCCCTGGAAAAAATAACACCGCCAGCGGCTGTCCGTCCGCGCCGTCTGCAGATTGCTTCGGAGCCCTTCCGACTGCGAGTGATGCCGGCGGAGCCGGCGCAGTCCGCGTCGCTGACCGGTGCCTCCGATACATGATGCCTGGCAGTTGCCGCTGAAGCAGGCCGGCGAGCCCGGTTACGGCCCGCTGCACAAGAAGCGCGAGACGCCCCGGAGGGCGCCTCGCTCAGCATCGATCAGAACTGCCACTGCACGCCGAGGGAGTAGGACGCCTGGCTGCCTTCGCTGTGGGCGAAGCGCGAGTTGGCCTCGGCGAACACGCCCAACTGCTCGGTGACTGCCAGCAGGGCGCCGGCCTGGGCGCGCCCGAAGTCCTTGTCCACGTCGCCCAGGTCAGCGTTGCGGGTGCGGCCATCGCCCAGGGCGGTCAGCGCGATATCGTCCAGGCGGCCGTCTGCCAGTTCCTTCACCCAGCGCACGCTGGCATAGGGCTGCACCGCCATGCGGTTGCCCAGCGGCAGCTCGCCGCGCAGGCCCCAGCCGAGGCTGGCTTCTACCGAATCGTAGTCCTGCTTCTCATAGCCCAGCGCAGTACGCAGGTCGTCGTCCTCGTTGAAATCGTCGATCTTGTAGTGCACGTAGTCCAGCCCGCCTTGCGGCCCGGTCTTGATGCCGGCGATGTCGAAGTCATAGCCGCCGTCGACCCGTGCGCCCCAGAACCAGGCGTTGGTATCGCCGTCGATGCGCTGGTCGAGCAGTACCGGGCCGTTCTTCGCCTTCAGGTACACCGAGCGCTTGCTGTCGAATTCGGCGTAGC
Organism: Pseudomonas nitroreducens TX1; assembly: GCF_000313755.1. Taxonomy (GTDB): domain Bacteria; phylum Pseudomonadota; class Gammaproteobacteria; order Pseudomonadales; family Pseudomonadaceae; genus Pseudomonas; species Pseudomonas nitroreducens_A. The sequence continues at coordinate 102,391 of NZ_AMZB01000128.1, forward strand.
CTGCGCTCAGCTCGCCGGCCAGCCAGGACGGGCCGCCATCGTTGAGCAGGCCGTAGAGACCCAGCTGCCAGGTTTCCGCTTCCAGGCGGGCGCTGTGGTCCAGGTTGTCGCGGCTGCGCTGGAAGCTCAGGCTGCCGCCGACGGTCACGGCTTCGCTGGCGCGATAGTCGCCCAGCAGGTTGACACCGGCGCGGTGTGAGCGCGGGTCTCCGGGCATGTCGAAGCCGCTTTCGGGGGTGGTTTCGCCTTCCACGCCGACGGCACCGTCGAAGCTGCCGACTGGGCGGGAAGTGCCCAGCAGCGTCAGCCACCGGCGGTCGTGCAGGCGAGTCAGGGCCAGGTGCTGGCGCTGCAGCTGGTCTTCCATCTGCCGGGCCATGGCGCCACCGGAAGCGGTGGACGCAAGCAGGTCGGCGTTGGTCAGCTCCAGCACCAGTCGCGTGAGCAAGCGGGAGAAGTCGCGCAGACGCTGGTCGATGCGCTCCTGGCCGAAGGCGCCGGTAAGGACCTGCTCATTGTCCAGGGTCGGATTGTGCCAGGTGGCGCCGCCGGGGATGGCGGGGTTGTCGGTCTGCACATAGCCATCCAGGTCGCCCAGCTCCCAGTTGGTGGCCTCGATGAACAGCACCGGGACGTTCAGCCCTTCGAAGCTTTCGCCGTCGCTGCAGCAACCGGTGCCGGCGGGATATTCCTCGTTCAGGCCGGGGTTGGTGAACAGCGGAATCTTCAGTTCCTGGGCGATGCGCAGGAGCTGGTCGCGGTAGGCGCCCAGTGCGGGGTTGTCGACGCTGTTGAAGCCGGCGTGGGCGTACATCCTGTCGCCGGTGATGAGACTGTCGAGGTTGATCATGCCCAGCAGGTTGCTGCGCTGCTCGTCGCTCAGGGAGGCGACGTAGGCGCGCGAACCGCGCAGGCCTTCCTCTTCGGCGCCGAAACCGACCACTTCCAGGCCGTTCTCCAGGGCGATGCCGCCCAGGTTGCGGGCGATCTCCGTCAGTACGGCGGCGCCCGAGCCGTTATCGTCCAGGCCCTGCAGTGTGGGGCGGCCGTAGTAGGTGTCGTAGTGGGCGCCCAGCACCACGTACTGGCCACTGCTGCCCGGAGCGCTGGCGATGACGTTCTGCGAGCTGCGGTTGCCGGCCCAGGTGAAGTCCTGGACCTGCGTCTGGTAGCCGAAGCCCAGGCGCGACTGCATCAGCGCGGTGGCGCCGGCGAAGCTGGCGGTACCGCGGTAACGGCCGGGGTAATCGTTGATCAGGGTGTCGAGGGTATCCCCGGCGTATTCCCCGTATTCGTAGGCATTGGCGTCGATCGCCAGCGCAGCGCAGCCCAGGCTGACTGCAACGGCTAAGGGTTTGAACACGGCACTTTCCTCTGTGTCGATTGGAATCGCATCGGTCTTCGATGCGTGCGGCGGAGGAAAGCAGGATGTGGACCGGTTCGCCGGAGATGGGCGGAATTTGACGCTTCAGTATCCGAGGGTGTCGCGCCACTGTAACAATAGCGATACACGACCGGTGGGGATGCCGGCCGTGAAAGGCATGCGCGCGGGGGCGCTCACCAAGTCAGTGCGTTATCAGGTGTCGTCGCTGATCGGCGCTTCTGGTGCATAGCGTTTGACCGCTGTCACCCCGGCGTCGGCGGTGGCCTTGCTGGCGTACATCTGGCTCTGCCCGACGACCTGGCCTTTGCTGGCCTTGAGCACGAAGTAATGCTTGCCGTTGCTGGCGACCTTGATTTCGAAGGCGCCCTCGCGCTGGGAGTTGCTGCGCACTGACTCGATGCCGCCCAGGGCCGAAGGCTTGGCCTTGTAGAGCTCGCTGGTCAGGACGATCTCGCCATTGCTGGCGTGGAGGTTGAAGAGGAACTGGCCATCACTGGCCTTCTTCAGATGGTACTTGGCGGCCATGCTGCATCTCCTTGCGGAAGGACTCGGTCATCCCAGCGTAGACGGCAGCAGGCGCTCTGGAAGGCGCCATCCGGCGGATGGCGCCTCGCGGGCTCAGACCTCGAGCGTCTTCACGCCTTCAGCGGTGCCCAGCAGCAGCAAATCAGCCGGGCGCGCTGCGAACAGGCCGTTGGTGACCACGCCGACGATGTTGTTGATCGCTTCTTCCAGTTGCACCGGGCTGTCGATGCGCAGGTTGTGCACGTCGAGGATGATGTTGCCGTTGTCGGTCAGCACGCCCTCGCGGTACACCGGGTCGCCGCCCAGCTTCACCAGCTGGCGCGCCACGTGGCTGCGGGCCATGGGGATGACTTCCACCGGCAGCGGGAAGCCGCCGAGGATCGGCACCAGCTTGCTGGCGTCGGCGATGCAGATGAACTGCTTGGCGACCGCCGCGACGATCTTCTCGCGGGTCAGTGCGGCGCCGCCGCCCTTGATCAGCTCCAGGCGCTCGTTGGTCTCGTCGGCGCCGTCCACATAGAACTCCAGCTCGCTGACGCTGTTCAGGTCGTAGACCGGGATGCCATGGCCCTTCAGGCGCTGGGCAGTGGCTTCGGAGCTGGCCACGGCGCCGTCGAACTCGGCCTTGTGCTTGGCCAGCAGGTCGATGAAGAAGTTGGCGGTGGAGCCGGTGCCCACGCCGACGATGCTCTTGCTGTCGAGGTGCGGAAGGATGTGGTCGACGGCGGCCTGGGCCACTGCCTGCTTGAGCTGATCCTGGTTCATGGCGAAGGGTCTTCTTACCTGGCTGGGCGCGAAAGCGCCGGGGAATAATCGAAAGGGCGGATTATAGCGGTCGATGGCGCGCCGGTGTTGCGCCGCCGGGCAACTGTTACGGTCATCTGCGCGCGGATTGTTCGGTGGCCCGCGCCGCGCCCGCTGGAGTAGACTCGCGGTTCCTCGAAAAGCCGCCGATATAGCCCTTCCGATGCTCGAACACTACGTCAAGAAGATCCTCACCTCGCGTGTCTACGACGTTGCCGTGGAAACGCCCCTGCAGCCCGCCCGCCAGCTCTCCGAGCGCCTGGGCAACCAGATTCTGCTCAAGCGCGAAGACCTGCAGCCGGTGTTCTCCTTCAAGATCCGCGGCGCCTACAACAAGCTGGCGCAGCTGAGCCCGGAAGAACTCGCCCGCGGCGTGGTCACCGCCTCCGCCGGCAATCACGCCCAGGGCGTGGCGCTGGCCGCCCGCGAACTGGGCATCAAGGCGACCATCGTGATGCCGCGTACCACGCCGGAGCTGAAGGTCCAGGGCGTACGCGCCCGCGGCGGCAAGGCCGTGCTGCACGGCGATGCCTTCCCCGATGCGCTGGCGCATTCGCTCAAGCTGGTGGAAGAGAAGGGCTACGTCTACATCCATCCCTACGACGATCCGGACGTGATCGCCGGCCAGGGCACCGTGGCGATGGAAATCCTCCGCCAGAACCCGGGCCGCATCGACGCGATCTTCGTGCCCGTCGGCGGCGGCGGCCTGATCGCCGGCATCGCCGCCTACGTCAAATACCTGCGCCCGGAGATCAAGGTCATCGGCGTCGAGCCGGACGACTCCAACTGCCTGCAGGCCGCCAAGGCCGCCGGCGAGCGCGTGGTGCTCGGCCAGGTCGGGCTGTTCGCCGACGGCGTGGCCGTGGCACAGATCGGCAAGCACAACTTCGAGCTGTGCAAGGACTACGTCGACGAGGTGATCACCGTCAGTACTGACGAGATCTGCGCGGCGATCAAGGACATCTACGACGACACCCGTTCGATCACCGAACCGGCCGGCGCGCTGGCGGTGGCCGGGATCAAGCGGTACGTCGAGCGCGAAGGCGTGAAGGGCGAGACCCTGGTCGCCATCGATTCGGGCGCCAACATCAACTTCGACCGCCTGCGCCACGTGGCCGAGCGTGCGGAGCTGGGCGAGAAGCGCGAGGCGATCATCGCCGTGACCATCCCCGAGCGCCCGGGCAGCTTCAAGGCCTTCTGCGAGGCCATCGGCAAGCGCCAGATCACCGAGTTCAACTACCGCTACAACACCGACAGCGAGGCGCACATCTTCGTTGGCGTGCAGACGCATCCGGAAAACGACCCGCGCGCGGCGCTGGTGCAGCAGCTGCAGGACCAGGGCTTCCCGGTGCTGGACCTGACCGACAACGAGCTCGCCAAACTGCACATCCGCCACATGGTCGGCGGCCATTCGCCGCGCGTTTCCGGCGAGCAGGTGTTCCGCTTCGAGTTCCCCGAGCGCCCCGGGGCGCTGTTCAACTTCCTCAACCGCCTGGGCGGGCGCTGGAACATCACCCTGTTCCACTACCGCAACCACGGCGCCGCCGACGGCCGTGTAGTCGCGGGCCTGCAAGTGCCGGAAGAAGAGCGCCACCTGGTGGCGGCCGCGCTCGATGAGATCGGCTACCCCTACTGGGACGAGACGGACAACCCGGCTTACCGCCTGTTCCTCGGCTGAGGACCAGGCCGGGGCGGCGCGACTGCTGCTAGGCTTGTCGCATCGCCGTCTTCTTCACAGGGAATTGAAATGGAAAGCCTGCAGACCTTGCGCATCCTCCACGGCATCGCCGCCGTGCTGCCCTTCCTCGCCATCATCGGCCTGGCCTGGTACGGCTGGCGCAGCTGGCGTGGCGGTGACGCCGGGGTGATCGCCAAGGCGCTGCAGCGCATCGGCCTGATCGGCTGGGTGCTGGTCGCCGGCAGCGTCGCCAGCCTGCCGGTCAGCGGCTATCGCATGGTGCAGACCGTCGGCTGGCCGCTGGGCCAGACCTGGTTGCTGGGCAGCGCCTGCCTGCTGATCGTCGCGACGATCTTCTGGTTGCTCTTCACCACCCGCCTGTGGCGCATCCGCGACCTGGCGCTGGCGGCGCAGGGCAGTGGCGAACCGATCGCTGCCGGTGCGGCGCGGCAATGGAAGTTCGGCCTGGCCTTTTTCGCGCTGGCGCTGCTGTGCGTGGTTGCCATCCTGGTGCTGATGATCAGCAAGCCGGTGTGATGCCCGCCGCGTGAACCTCTACCTGCTGCTCAAGACCCTGCACATCCTCTCTTCCACGCTGCTGTTCGGCACCGGCCTGGGCTCGGCCTACTACAGCTGGCGCGCCTGGCGCAGCGGCAACCTGGACGCCATCCGCATCACCTTCCGCCACCTGGTCACCGCCGACTGGCTGTTCATCGCCACCACGGCGGTGTTCCAGCCGCTGAGTGGCATCGCCATGGCGCACATGGCCGGCTGGCCGCTGGACTCGGGCTGGCTGCTGTGGAGCCTGGGGCTTTATATGTTCGCGGGCGCCTGCTGGCTGCCGGTGGTCTGGCTGCAGATTCGCGTGCGGAACATGGCCGAGGCTGCGCACCGGGAAGGCACCGCGTTGCCGCCGCGAGCCTTCCTCTATATGCGCGGGTGGTTCGCCCTGGGTTGGCCGGCGTTCCTGGCGTTCCTGGCGATCTTCTACCTGATGGTCAACAAGGGCTTCGGAGCCCTCAGCGCAGGCTGATTACCGGCCAGCCGCGCTCGATAGCGACGGCGCGCAGGGTGTCGTCGGGGTCCACCGCCACCGGGTTGGCGACCAGCTCCAGCAGCGGCAGGTCGTTGCGCGAGTCGCTGTAGAAGTAGGCGTCGTCCAGAGTCAGCCCGGTTTCCTGCAGCCAGCGGTTCAGGCGGGTCACCTTGCCGCCCTGGAAGCAGGGCACGTCGAAGGTGCGGCCGGTGTAGAGGCCGTTGTCCATCTCACACTCCGTGGCGATCAGGGTTTCCACGCCCAGGCGTTCGGCGATCGGCCCGGTGACGAAGCGGTTGGTGGCGGTGATGATCACCAGCTTGTCGCCGGCGGCGCGGTGCTCGGCCAGCAGCGCCTCGCCCTTGGCCAGGACGATGGGTTCGATCACTTCCTCCATGAACTGGCGGTGCCAGATGGCCAGCTGCTCCAGGCTGTTGCGGCCCAGGATCGCCTGGGTGAAGGCCTGGTAGGCGAATACGTCGAGGGTACCGGCCATGTAGTCGGCATAGAAGGCATCGTTGCGCGCCTGGTACTCGCCAGCATCCACCAGCCCCCGCTGGCACAGCCATTCGCCCCAGCTGTGGTCGCTGTCGCCAGCCAGGAGGGTGTTGTCGAGATCGAAGAGAGCCAGTCGCACGATGGATTACCGCCAGTTGCCAATACGGAAAAGTCGCCTAGAGTAACGGCTTTTGCCCACCTGGCACAGGACGCCGAAGCCCGCGTTGCCGCTGTCACAAGCTTTGTGGAACAATGCGGGCACACGCGATTTCGAGGATGTACCGCCGTGATCGATCCCGATGGTTTTCGCCCCAATGTCGGCATCATCCTTTGCAACGATGTCGGACAGGTATTGTGGGCACGGCGCATCAACCAGGAAGCCTGGCAATTTCCCCAGGGCGGCATCAACGCCCGCGAAACCCCTGAGGAAGCGCTGTACCGCGAACTGAACGAAGAAGTCGGCCTGGAAGAGCAGGACGTCAAGATCCTCGCCTGTACCCGGGGCTGGCTGCGTTACCGCCTGCCGCAACGCCTGGTGCGTACCAACAGCCAGCCGCTGTGCATCGGGCAGAAACAGAAGTGGTTCCTTCTACGCCTGACCGGCGAGGAAAGCCGGGTGCGCATGGATGTGACCGGCAAACCCGAATTCGACGGCTGGAAATGGGTGAGCTACTGGTACCCGCTGGGCCAGGTCGTGACCTTCAAGCGCGAGGTCTACCGCCGGGCACTGAAGGAATTGGCACCGCGCCTCCTGGCGCGCGACTAGCACGAAGTTCAAGGAGTTAGACCCCCACGCCATGCTCAACACGCTGCGTAAGATCGTCCAGGAAGTGAACTCCGCCAAGGACCTCAAGGCGGCGCTGGGCATCATCGTGCAGCGCGTGAAGGAGGCGATGGGCACCCAGGTGTGCTCGGTCTACCTGCTGGACCCGGAGAGCAACCGCTTCGTGCTGATGGCCACCGAGGGCCTGAACAAGCGCTCCATCGGAAAGGTCAGCATGGCACCCAACGAGGGCCTGGTCGGCCTGGTCGGCACCCGCGAGGAGCCGCTGAACCTCGAGAACGCCTCCGAACACCCCCGTTACCGCTACTTCGCCGAGACCGGCGAGGAACGCTACGCCTCCTTCCTCGGCGCGCCGATCATCCACCACCGCCGGGTGATGGGCGTTCTGGTCGTGCAGCAGAAGGAAAAGCGCCAGTTCGACGAGGGCGAGGAAGCCTTCCTCGTCACTATGAGCGCGCAGCTCGCCGGTGTTATCGCCCACGCCGAAGCCACCGGCTCGATCCGCGGCCTGGGCAAGATGGGCAAGGGCATCAGCGAAGCCAAGTTCGTCGGCGTCCCCGGCGCGCCCGGCGTGGCCGTGGGCAAGGCCGTAGTGGTCCTGCCGCCGGCCGATCTCGAAGTGGTCCCGGACAAACCCATCGACGATGTCGAGGCCGAGGTCGAGCGCTTCAAGCAGGCGCTGGAATCGGTCCGCGAAGACATGCGCAACCTCTCCAGCAAGCTGGCCACCCAGCTGCGCAAGGAAGAGAGGGCGCTGTTCGACGTCTACCTGATGATGCTCGACGACGCTTCCATCGGCCTCGAAGTCAAACGCATCATCCGCACCGGCCAGTGGGCACAGGGCGCCCTGCGCCAGGTGGTCATGGAGCACGTGCAGCGCTTCGAACTGATGGACGACGCCTACCTGCGCGAGCGCGCATCGGACGTCAAGGATATCGGCCGGCGCATCCTGGCCTACCTCCAGGAAGAGCGTAAGCAGTCGCTGACCTACCCCGACCAGACCATCATCGTCAGCGAGGAGCTGTCGCCGGCCATGCTCGGCGAGGTGCCCGAAGGCAAGCTGGTGGGCCTGATCTCGGTGCTCGGCTCGGGCAACTCCCACGTCGCCATCCTCGCCCGCGCCATGGGTATCCCCACGGTGATGGGCGCGGTCGACCTGCCGTATTCCAAGGTCGACGGCATCGACCTGATCGTCGACGGCTACCACGGCGAGATCTATACCAACCCCTCGCCGCAGCTGGTCAAGCAGTACGGCGAAGTGGTCGCCGAAGAGAAGGAACTGAGCAAGGGCCTGGCCGCGCTGCGCGAGCTGCCCTGCGAGACGCTGGACGGCCATCGCATGCCGCTGTGGGTCAACACCGGCCTGCTGGCGGACGTGGCGCGCGCCCAGGAGCGCGGCGCCGAGGGTGTCGGGCTGTACCGCACCGAAGTGCCGTTCATGATCAACGACCGCTTCCCCAGCGAGAAGGAACAGCTCGCCATCTACCGCGAGCAACTCTCCGCCTTCCATCCGCTGCCGGTGACCATGCGCACCCTGGACATCGGCGGCGACAAGGCGCTGTCCTACTTCCCGATCAAGGAAGACAACCCCTTCCTCGGCTGGCGCGGTATCCGCGTCACCCTTGACCACCCGGAAATCTTCCTGGTGCAGACCCGCGCCATGCTCAAGGCCAGTGAAGGCCTGGACAACCTGCGCATCCTGCTGCCGATGATCTCCGGCACCCACGAGCTGGAAGAGGCGCTGCACCTGATCCACCGCGCCTGGGGCGAGGTGCGCGACGAAGGCGTCGACATCCCCATGCCGCCGATCGGCATGATGGTGGAAATCCCCGCGGCCGTGTACCAGACCCGCGAACTGGCGCGCCAGGTGGACTTCCTCTCGGTCGGCTCCAACGACCTGACCCAGTACCTGCTGGCGGTGGACCGCAACAACCCGCGCGTCGCCGATCTCTACGACTACCTGCACCCGGCCGTGCTGCAGGCGCTGAAGAAGGTAGTCGACGACTCCCACGCCGAAGGCAAGCCGGTGAGCATTTGCGGAGAAATGGCCGGTGATCCCGCCGCCGCCGTGCTGTTGATGGCCATGGGCTTCGATTCCCTGTCGATGAACGCCACCAACTTGCCTAAGGTTAAATGGCTGCTGCGCCAGATGACCTTGTCCAAGGCTCGCGAACTGCTCGGCCAACTGATGACCTTCGACAACCCGCAGGTCATCCACAGTTCGCTGCACCTGGCTCTGCGCAACCTGGGGCTGGGCCGTGTGATCAACCCGGCGGCGACCATCCAGGCCTGACGCTGCAGCAGCCCTTGGCGAAAGACCCCTGACGGATACGTGCATCACTGCAGGGCGGACGAAGAAACAAGGCTGGAAGACCGGCCGGGACGCAGCTTATGGAAAAGCTCGACCAAAATCCCTGCACACAAGCCAGCGACAGCGCCCGTACCCTGCGCTATGCCCTGAGCATCGTCAGCGATGGCATCTGGGACTGGGACATCCGCACCAATCACGTCACCCGCAGTCCGAGCTGGTACGCCATGCTGGGCTATGACCCGGGCAGTCTTCCGGAAAATGTCATCACCTGGCACGAGATCATTCATCCCGATGATTTCGAACGGGTCATGTTCGCCTTCGATGCCTATGTGCAAGGTCGCAGCGGCGTCTACCGCGAGGAGTACCGCTGCCGCTGCCAGGATGGCAATTATCTGTGGGTCAGCGACCACGGGCGCTTCTTCGAATTCGACGCCGATGGCAAACCGACGCGGATGATCGGCGCGCACCGCAACATCCATGAGCGCAAGCTCGCGGAGCTGGCATTGCAGGAAAAGAACCACGAACTGCACCAGCTCAACCTGAGCCTGGAGTACCTGGTGCTGCAGCGCACCGAGGCCTTGCGCCAGGCCAACCAGGCGCTGGCCGAGCAGGCTGCCGTCGCCCAGCGCCTGGCCGAGATCGATCCGCTGACGCAGATCGCCAACCGTCGGCGCTTCGAGCAGCAGTTGCACGCCGAATGGCAGCGCCTGCAACGCCATGGCCATGGTTGCTCACTGATGATGTTCGACCTGGACCACTTCAAGCGCATCAATGACAGTCTCGGCCATCAGGCCGGCGATCGCGTGCTGGTGGCGGTCGCCGAAGTGGTGCGGCGGCGCCTGCGCGAGGAGGACTGCTTCGCCCGCTGGGGCGGCGAGGAATTCATCGTGCTGCTGCCGGAAACCCCCAGCGAAGCGGCGCGGGAGCTCGCCGAACGGCTGCGCCTGAGCCTGCGCCGGGCGGACGTTTCCCTGCCGACGCAACTCACCGCCAGCTTCTCTGTGACCCAGATGCAGCCCGGCGAAGACCTGATGGTGATGATGCGCCGGCTGGATGACGCGCTGTACCGTGCCAAGCGCCAGCGCGACTGCATCGTCGTCTGCTAGAGGGTCAGGACAACCTCGCCCAGCCGCGCGCCGCTGGGGCCGAAACTGTGCTCCAGCATGTCGCGGCGGCCATCGGCGTGGACGATCAGCGCAGTGCTGGCGCGGGTGCCGTAGGTTGGGCTGGCGATGAACACGCTTGAGAGCAGGCGCTCGGTGGCCAGGCCGACGCCGGTTTCCGGCAGCTCCGCATCATCGGGCTGGCGGTTGTCTGCCAGCAATCCGACCAGTGTGCGGGTGTCAGGCCTGTCGAGCGCGGCTTCCAGCGCATTGCGCGCACGGGTCAGCTTGGGCCAGGGGGTGTTCAGCGCGGCATTGGACAGCCCGTGCACACCCGGCGCCACTGCCACCGGCGGACCGACGCGCGGGTTGAAGTAGCAGAGTTGCGCACGGTCGCCTACCAGCAGGTTGAAGCCGCTGTAGTCCGAAGCGCGGCGGGCGACCTGCTGCAGGTACTCCAGCGGTGATTGGCGGCCCTGCAGGTAAGCCGCCACCAGCTCGCCGCGGGAGCGCGGGCCCAGCGGTTGGCCGGGGTCGCGCACGTTGGTCAGGGCGGCGAAGCGGCCATCCGGCGCCACGCCCAGCCAGGTGCCGCCGGCCTCCAGGTCACGGCCGGCGTAAAGGCCGGGATATTCTTCCCAGGCCGCCAGCGGCAAGGCCGGGCGGGCGTAGAATTCATCGCGGTTGGCCGCGACGATCAGGGGCGTGGCGTGGCCGGGACGCCAGGCGAAGACGATCAGGCACATGGGGCGAACTCCGTAGTGTGCCGGCAGTCTATCAACATCCGCCGAAGACCCGGAGTGGCTGGAGCGCCCCGGAGCCTTCGGCTACCATGCCCGCTTTATTGGCCGAGGTTGCCCATGGAGTTCGTGCTCTACCTGGTGCTTGGCGCCTGCGCTGGCGTGCTCGCCGGCCTGTTTGGCGTCGGCGGCGGGTTGATTATCGTCCCGGCGCTGGTGTTCAGTTTTACTGCCCATGGCTTTTCACCCGATGTGCTGACCCAGATGGCGGTGGGCACTTCGCTGGCAACCATCATCTTCACCTCGATCAACTCGATCCGCGAACATCACCGCCGGGGCGCCGTGCTCTGGCCGGTATTTGCCTGGATGACCGTCGGCATTCTGGTCGGCGGCGCGCTGGGTGCTGTCACTGCGTCGAAGATCCAGGGGCCGGTGCTGCAGAAAATCATCGGCAGCTTCGCCATCCTGGTGTCGATCCAGATGGCGCTGGGCCTGCAGCCCCGGGGCGAACGAGGGCTGCCCGGGCGGTTCGGCATGGGTGTTGCTGGCGGTGTGGTGGGCTGGGCGTCGGCGATCTTCGGCATCGGCGGCGGCTCGCTGACCGTGCCTTTCCTGTCCTGGCGGGGCGTCTCCATGCAACAGGCGGTTGCGACTTCCTCGGCGTGCGGCCTGCCGATTGCCATCGCCGGCGCGATATCCTTCGTCGCGGTCGGCTGGCACAACGAAAAACTGCCGGAGCTGAGCCTGGGTTTCGTCTACCTCCCGGCACTGGTGGGCATTGCCGTCACCAGCATGTTCTTTGCCCGCATCGGGGCGCGGCTGGCGCATCGCCTGCCGGCGAAAGTCCTGAAGCGTTTGTTCGCCCTGCTGCTGTTCAGCGTGGGCTTGAGTTTCCTGATCTGATTCCTGCTAGGAGAAGCGGATGCTGCCTTATCCACAGATCGACCCGGTTGCCTTGTCGCTCGGGCCGCTGAAAATCCACTGGTACGGCCTGATGTACCTGATTGGCATCGGCGGCGCCTGGCTGCTGGCGTCGCGCAGGCTGAAGGACTTCGACCCGACCTGGACCAAGGAGAAGCTCTCCGACCTGGTGTTCTGGGTGGCCTGCGGCGTGGTCCTGGGCGGTCGCCTGGGCTACGTGCTGTTCTACAACCTGGACGAGTACATCGCCAATCCGACGCTGATCTTCGAGGTCTGGAAGGGCGGCATGTCCTTCCACGGTGGCCTGATCGGCGTGATGCTGGCCACCTGGTGGTTCGGCAAGCGCAACAACAAGAGCTTCTTCCAGCTGATGGACCTGATCGCGCCGCTGGTGCCGATCGGCCTGGGCGCCGGGCGCATTGGCAACTTCATCAACGGCGAGCTGTGGGGCAAGGTGTCCGACGTGCCCTGGGCGATGGTCTTCCCCACCGGCGGCCCGGAGCCGCGCCACCCATCGCAGCTGTACCAGTTCGCGCTGGAAGGCGTGGCGCTGTTCGTGGTGCTCTGGCTGTTCACTCGCAAGCCACGCCCGACGGCCTCGGTGTCCGGCCTGTTCGTGCTGTGCTACGGCATCTTCCGCTTCATTGTCGAGTTCGTCCGCGTGCCGGATGCCCAGTTGGGCTACCTGGCGTGGGGCTGGCTGACCATGGGCCAGGTGCTGTGCGTGCCGATGGTGCTGGGCGGTATCGGGCTGATGGTCTGGGCCTACCGCCGCGCCCCGGCGCAGCCGGCCGCGAGCTGAGCATCGCCTGAATGAAAAAGCCCGCCGATTGGCGGGCTTTTTCATGGTTTTTGTAGGAGCGAGCTCGCTCCTACAGATTCCGTGTCAGACGGGCTCGACGATCAGCAGCACGCCATCCTGCCTGGTTACGCGCACCGGCGCGCCTGCCGGCAAATCCGGCCCGCTGACCAGCCAGACGCTGTCGCCGACGCGAATCTTGCCGCGACCGCCGACGATGGCGTCGTGCAGGGCGAACTGCCGGCCGACCAGCTCGCTGCCGCGGCGGTTGAGGCTGGAGGGGACGGCCTGGCGCTTGTTGAGGCGCTGATGGTTCCACCAGTACAGCGCGGTGAGGATCGCCAGCACGCCGAAGGCCAGGCACTGCCAGACCCAGTCCAGACCCGGCACGAGGAAGGAGAGCACGCCGGTCAGCGCGGCGGCGATACCGATCCACAGCAGGTAGCCGCCGGCGCCGAAGATTTCCAGGATCAGCAGGACGATGCCCAGGCCCAGCCAGTCCCAGAAGCCGAGGTTCTGGAGAAAGGCGCCCATCAGCTACGGCCCTTGGTGTCGCCGAAGGTGGCCTTGACGATCTCGCCGATGCCGCCGACCGCGCCGATCACCTGGCTGGCTTCCAGCGGCATCAGCACGATCTTGCTGTTGTTGGAGCTGGCCAGTTGGCCGAGGGCGTCGACGTACTTCTGTGCGACGAAGTAGTTGATCGCCTGCACGTTGCCGCTGGCGATGGCTTCGGAGACCACCTGGGTCGCCTTGGCTTCGGCCTCGGCCTGGCGCTCGCGGGCTTCGGATTCGAGGAAAGCCGACTGGCGCAGGCCCTCGGCTTCGAGGATCTGTGCCTGCTTCTTGCCCTCGGCGGTGAGGATTTCAGCGGCGCGGCGGCCTTCGGCTTCGAGGATCTGCGCACGCTTCAAGCGCTCGGCCTTCATCTGGCTGGCCATGGCTTCCACCAGGTCGGCCGGCGGGCTGATGTCCTTGATCTCGATGCGGGTGACCTTCAGGCCCCAGGGCGCAGTGGCCTCGTCGACGGTGCGCAGCAGGCGTTCGTTGATCGCGTCGCGCTGGCTGAGCATGTGGTCCAGCTCCATGGAGCCGAGCACGGTGCGGATGTTGGTCATCACCAGGTTGCGCACGGCGTTTTCCAGCCCGCTCACTTCGTAGGCCGCCTGCGCCGCGTCGACCACCTGGAAGAAGCACACGGCGTCGATCTGCACGATGGCGTTGTCGGCGCTGATGGCCTCCTGCGGCGGCACGTCGAGCACGCGCTCCATCATGTTGATCTTCTGGCCGACGCGGTCCACCACCGGGATGATGATGCTCAGGCCCGGCTTCAGGGTGACGGTGTAGCGGCCGAAGCGCTCGATGGTCCATTCGTAGCCCTGGGGCACGACCTTGAACCCCATGAGGACGATAACGATGGCGAGAATGACGAAGAGCAGGGCGACGCTGCCGATTTCCATGCAAAGGACTCCTTGTCTGGCGTGGATAGAGGAGCATCGAGTGTAACCGGCACGCCAGGCTGGCATGCAGGAAAGTGCAGCAGTCGCCTGGGGACTTTTCTCAAGCGACTGACGGGCGGCTTATTTCTGCTCGCTTTGCGGCGTCACCCTCAGCACTTCCTCGATGGTCGTCAGGCCGGCCGCGACCTTCTGCGCACCGGACAGCCGCAGGCTGCGCATGCCTTCCTTGAAGGCCTGGCGGCGCAGCGGGATGAGGTCGGTGTCGGCGGTGATCAGCTCCTTCAGCGATTCGCTCAGCAGCATGATCTCGTAGACCCCGGCGCGTCCCCGATAGCCAGTGTCGCGGCACTCCAGGCAACCCACCGCCTGGTGCGCGCCGGTGGGCAGCGGGGCGTTCCACGGGCGGGTGACTTCCTGCCAGTCCTCCTCGCGCAGCTCCATCGGCGCCTTGCAGTGCGGGCACAGGGTACGCACCAGGCGCTGGGCCATGACACCGAGCACGGTGGCGCGGATCAGGTAATAGGGCACGCCCAGTTCCAGCAGGCGGGTGATGGCAGTGGGCGAGTCGTTGGTGTGCAGGGTGGACAGCACCAGGTGGCCGGTGAGCGCCGCCTGGATCGCCATCTCGGCGGTCTCCAGGTCACGGATCTCGCCGACCATGATGATGTCCGGGTCCTGGCGCAGCAGGGCACGCACGCCGCTGGCGAAGGTCAGGTCGATGTTGTGCTGCACCTGCATCTGGTTGAACGAGGGCTCGATCATCTCGATCGGATCCTCGATGGTGCAGAGGTTCACCTCGTCGGTCGCCAGTTGTTTGAGCGTGGTGTAGAGCGTGGTGGTCTTGCCCGAACCCGTGGGGCCGGTGACGAGGATGATGCCGTTGGGCTGGCTGGTCATGCTCTCCCAGCGGCGCAGGTCGTCCGGGGAGAAGCCGAGTTGGTCGAAGGACTTGAGCAGTACCTCCGGGTCGAAGATGCGCATCACCATCTTCTCGCCGAAAGCCGTTGGCAGGGTCGACAGGCGCAGCTCCACCTCGGCGCCTTCCGGGGTCTTGGTCTTCACCCGGCCGTCCTGCGGCTTGCGCTTCTCGGCAACGTTCATGCGGCCCAGGGATTTCAGGCGGCTGACCACCGCCATGGTGACCTGCGGCGGAAACTGGTAGACGTTGTGCAGCACGCCGTCGATACGAAAGCGCACCGTGCCCTGCTCGCGGCGCGGCTCGATGTGGATGTCGCTGGCGCGCTGCTGGAAGGCGTACTGGAACAGCCAGTCGACGATGGTGACGATGTGCGCGTCGTTGGCATCGGGCTCCTGGTCGGTTGCGCCCAGGTTGAGCAACTGTTCGAAGTTGCCGACGCCGCTGATCTTCTGGTCCTTGGCGGTGGCGCCGCTGACCGATTTGGCCAGGCGGTAGAACTCCACGGTGAAGCGCTGGATGTCCACCGGGTTGGCCACCACGCGCTTGATCGGACGCTTGAGCACATGGGTGAGGTTGCTCTCCCAGGCGTGCACGAAGGGCTGCGCGCTGGCGATGGTGACCTCGTCCGGGCTCACCGCCACCGCGAGGATCTGGTGGCGCTGGGCGAAGGCGTAGGACATCAGCGGCGTCAGTGCGGCGACGTCGATCTTCAGCGGGTCGATGCGCTGGTAAGGCTGGCCGGAGAAGTCCGCCAGCCAGTGCACCAGGGTCTCCAGGTCCAGCTTGCGCCCCGGCCGCTGGCGGTCTTCCACTTGCTGCGCGGCAAGGAATTCCAGCGGGTGCTGCTGGTTCTTCACCGCGCTGCGGCGGATCGCCAGGCACTGTTCCGCGTCGTTCTGGTCGACGCGGCCCTGGGTGACCAGCTCGCGCAGGATATCGCCCAGGTCGAGCAGGCGATCCTGGGCGGATGGGGCAAAGACGGACATGCGGACTCCTGTTGGTCGTGGCGGGAGCGGCTTATCTGCAGAGCAAGCTCGCTCCTGCACAGAGCGGTGACGTGCCGCTCTACTGAAGGTTATTTCAAAAGCGCCTTCCACGGCTTGAGGGTCAGCACAGTATGAGCCTGGGCGGCGAGGGCATCCAGGCGCCCCTCGGCGTCGGGAGTGACGAGCAGCTCCTGCAGCTTGGCCAGTTCGCCGTACAGGCGGTCGGTTTCCGGCAGCTCCAGCACGCCGCGCGCCAGGCGCAGCCAGACCAGCATGCGCTGCAGTCGCGGCAACTGGTCGGCGAGCACTTCAGGTAGTTGCTGGGCGCGTTGCAGCGGCATGGCCTGGGCCTCTTCGGCCAGGGTGCGTTGCAGCCACTTGCCGACGGCGGAGCCGCCGAGGCGGTTGGCGCGGTCATTGCGCTCAAGGGTCCAGGCCTTGCCCAGCAGCCAGCGCGAGGTGCTCAGGGAGAACTGACCCCAACGCACGTTGGCCAGTTCCTCAAGGAAGGCGGCGGGCATCTGCTGGCGCACGGCATCGTCGTGGCGACCCTGTTCGATGCGCGGCTGCCAGTCGGCGATCAAGGCGTCGAGGGCTGCGCGCAGCTCGCGGGTGCTGGCGCGCGGTACGGCCTGGCCGAGGCTGCCGAGCAGGGCGCGCAGATCGACCAGCTGCTGCAGCCAGCTTTCCAGCAGACTCCAGTGGCCGTTGAAGCGGTACTGCTCGGCCAGGCGCTGGCTGCTGCCCAACAGCGACCAGGACAGTGCGGCGAAGGCGCCGTCCAGCGGGGTTTCGTGCAGCAGCTTCTGGGTGTCGGGCTGGATGCTGTAGCTGGCCGGGTCGAACAGGCGGTAGCCGCGCTCGGCCTTGCTGATGTCGCAGGGCATCAGCGCCAGGTCCGCGGCCAGTTCGATGGCCAGGTCCAGTAGCGCCTCGGGCTCGCCCTGGCGCAGTTCCAGTTCCAGCTCGCAGATTTCTTCTTCCTGCTTGCCGGCGACGACCTTGCCCAGGTCCAGCGCGGCCTCGATCACCACCTTGGCCTTGCCGCGGCCCCAGGCGATCTCGGCGCGCTGGCGGGTGAAGTCGGTGCTGAAGATCGGCTTCAGGCTCTTCTTGTCCAGGTCGGCCAGGGCGGCCGGCCAGCACTGGTCGTCGAGCTTCTTCAGGTCGAGCTTGTTCTTCTCCAGGTACCAGTCCCACTCGTTGCGCTCGGACAGGCCTGCCACACTCTGGCCACGGGTCTTCAGGGTCTGGATGAACTGCTCGCCGTCCTTGCGCATGCGCAGCGCCACGCGGGCGCGGGCCAGGTCGCGGGCGGGAGTGTCGTAGTACTGGTTGAACAGCTCGCGGGGCTCCCAGCCGGATTTGTTGCGCTTCTTCAGCGCCGGGTGCTCGCGCAGTGCTTCGAGGGTCTCGCGACTGGCGCGCAGTTTGATTTCGGTTTCTTTCTGCATGGCGGGGTCCGGTTCAGAGCGGTCGCGCCCGGTTCTTCGAGCGGCCTTGCGGGGGGCAGGGCGACGGGCGCAAAAAAAGACGTCAGAGCCATGCAGTTTACAGGACTTCGGCGTTCCTGCCGGGCGCCGCGAGGTTTTACCGCGCCGCTGCATGGTCCATAGTGGGGATAAATCTTCCGGAGGACGCCATGCCGTTGCCGCCGCTCAAACAACGCTTCGCACAGTTGATCGCGAGCCCGTCCGTCAGTTGCACCCAACCGGCCCTGGACCAGTCCAACCGCCCGGTGATCGAGCTGCTGGGCAACTGGCTGGTGGACCTGGGCTTCGCCTGCGAGATGCAGCCGGTGTCGCC
The DNA here is from genome assembly GCF_000313755.1 of Pseudomonas nitroreducens TX1. GTDB lineage: Bacteria > Pseudomonadota > Gammaproteobacteria > Pseudomonadales > Pseudomonadaceae > Pseudomonas > Pseudomonas nitroreducens_A. Next base: position 120,145 of record NZ_AMZB01000128.1, read on the forward strand.
GGGCAAGTTCAACCTGGTCGCCACCCTGGGCAGCGGCCCCGGCGGGCTGGTGCTGGCCGGGCACACCGATACCGTGCCCTACGACGAAGCCTTGTGGAAAAGCGACCCGTTGGGGTTGACCGAGCGCGACGGGCGCTGGTTCGGCCTGGGCTCCTGCGACATGAAGGGCTTCTTCGCCCTCGTCATCGAAGCCCTGCTGCCACTGCTGGAGCAGCCGTTCAAGCAGCCGCTGGTCATCCTCGCCACCTGCGACGAGGAAAGCTCCATGGCCGGCGCGCGCGCCCTGGCCGAGGCGGGCAGGCCGCTGGGCCGCGCGGCGGTGATCGGCGAACCGACCAATCTCAAGCCGATCCGCCTGCACAAGGGCGTGATGATGGAGCGCATCGACATTCTCGGGCAGAGCGGCCATTCCTCCGACCCGAGCCTTGGGCGCAGCGCGCTGGAGGCGATGCAGGCGGTGATGGGCGAGTTGCAGGGCCTGCGCAACCAATGGCAGCAGGAATTCAACAACCCGCAATTCAGCGTGCCGCAGCCGACCCTGAACCTGGGGTGCATCCACGGCGGCGACAACCCCAACCGCATCTGCGGCCAGTGCGCGCTGGAGTTCGACCTGCGCCCGCTGCCGGGCATGGCTCCGGAGGCTCTGCGCCAGGCCATTCGCGAGCGGCTCGGACCCATCGCCGAACGCCACGCGGTGAAGATCGACTACGCGCCGTTGTTCCCCGCCGTGCCGCCCTTCGAGGAACCGCAACAGAGCGAACTGGTGCGGCTGGCCGAAAGTCTGACCGGGCACACGGCACAAGCGGTAGCCTTTGGCACCGAAGCACCGTATCTTCAGCAGCTCGGCTGCCAGACCCTGGTGCTGGGCCCCGGCGATATCGCCTGCGCCCACCAGCCGGACGAACACCTCGAGCTCGACCGCATCGAGCCATGCGTGGACCTGCTGCGCGGACTGATCCGTCATTACTGTCTGTGAGACGGTTCCTGACGTCAGATACTGTTGATGAAGAGTTGCCTGTAGAGCGCCCCGACAACGGGCCCGACCTATCCAAGAGGAGAAACCTGTCGATGTTCCTGCGACGACGATAACCGCGCCGCCCCTGGCCGTGCTCCGGCCGCATCCGACAGATTTCCGCCCACTCGAACGACAGGCTTTTCAAGCAATGCACGACTACGTCAACTGGCTGCGCCACGCTTCGCCCTACATCAACTCGCACCGGGACTGCACCTTCGTGGTGATGCTCCCCGGCGAGGGCGTCGAAGACCCCAATTTCGGCAATATCGTCCACGACCTGGTGCTGCTGCACAGCCTGGGCGTGCGCCTGGTGCTGGTTCATGGTTCGCGCCCCCAGATCGAGGCGCGCCTGGCCTCCCACGGGCTGGCGCCACGCTTCCACCGTGGCCTGCGGGTTACCGATGCGCCGACCCTGGATTGCGTGATCGATGCCGTCGGCAGCCTGCGCATTTCCATCGAGGCGCGCCTGTCCATGGACATGGCCGCCTCGCCCATGCAGGGCTCGCGCCTGCGAGTGACTGCCGGCAACTTCGTCACTGCGCGGCCGATCGGCGTGGTCGACGGCATCGACTACCACCATACCGGCGAAGTGCGGCGTATCGACCGCAAGGGCATCAACCGCCAGCTCGACGAGCGCAGTATCGTGCTGCTCTCGCCGCTGGGCTATTCGCCCACCGGCGAAATCTTCAACCTCGCCTGCGAGGACGTGGCCATGCGCGCGGCCATCGACCTGGGCGCGGACAAGCTGATCCTGTATGGAGCCGAGCGCGGCCTGATGGACGACGCCGGCAAGCTGGTGCGCGAGTTGCGCCCGCAGCAGGTGCCGGCGCACCTGGAACGCCTGGGTGCGAGCTACCAGGGCGAGCTGCTGGATGCGGCTGCCCAGGCCTGCCGTGCGGGCGTGCGCCGCAGCCATATCGTCAGCTACACCGAAGACGGTTCGCTGCTCAGCGAACTCTTCACCCGCACCGGCAACGGCACGCTGGTGGCCCAGGAGCAATTCGAGCAACTGCGCGAAGCGGGGATCGAGGATGTCGGTGGACTGCTGGAACTGATCCGTCCGCTGGAGGAGCAGGGCATCCTGGTGCGCCGTTCCCGCGAGGTGCTGGAACGCGAGATCGAGCAGTTCAGCATCGTCGAACGCGAAGGGCTGATCATCGCGTGCGCGGCGCTGTATCCCATTGCCGATTCGGACTCGGGCGAGCTGGCTTGCCTGGCGGTGAACCCGGAGTATCGCCACGGCGGACGCGGTGACGACCTGCTGGAGCGCATCGAGCAGCGCGCGCGCAACCTCGGCCTGAAGACGCTCTACGTCCTCACCACCCGTACCGCCCACTGGTTCCGCGAACGCGGCTTCCAGCCCAGCAGCGTGGAGCGCCTGCCGGCGGCGCGGGCGTCGCTGTACAACTACCAGCGAAATTCCCAGGTCTTCGAGAAGAGCCTCTGAATGACATCGCGGCGACCTAGGTCGCCGCGGTGCTGTCTCAGACGCTGATCAGGCCGAGGATGCTCGCCTGGTAAGCGGCGACGAAGGTGTCGAAATCGCCCTCGGGCTGCTTCTCCAGCTCCGCCTGTTCGGCCAGGGATTCGCTGGCCATGCCTTCGAAGCGCGCTTGCTCGTCAGCGGACAGCGGTTCGCTGTGCAGCGTCTCGGCGTGCTGTCGGCTGTAGCGCAGGGCGAAGGCTTCGAAGCTCTCGCCACGCTCGCGCATTTCCGCCAGGACTTTCGCCGAAGGCGTCAGGTCCGAATCGGCTACCTTGGCGCGCTGCTCGGCCAGGCTCTGCGCGTGCAGGCTGCTGCCGTTGGCACGGTCGAGCAGGTCGATGATCGGCGCGATGGCGTCGAGCAGGGCGTCGGCCCACGTCTTCATTTCGATCTGCTGGCCGCCGCGTTCCAGTTTCAGGCCCGGACGGCGACCTTCCTTGACCACCTTGAGGAAGTTGCTGGTGGCCGAGCCGCACTCGCAACCACCCAGCGGCGGGCTGTCGGAGAGCGCGCAGTAGAGCAGGAAGGCGTCGAGGAAGCGCGCCTCGGTGACGTCGATGCCCAGTGGCAGGAACGGGTTTATGTCCAGGCAGCGCGCCTCGACGTACTGCACGCCACGGGCCATCAACGCCTGGATTGGGCGCTCGCCGGTGTAGGTGACGCGTTTGGGGCGGATGCTCGAGTAGTACTCGTTCTCGATCTGCAGGATGTTGGTGTTGAGCTGCACCCACTCGCCATCGACCTTGGTGCCGACCTTCTCGTACGGCGCATAGGGCGTGCTGACTGCGCGGCGCAGGCTGTCGATGTAGCTGTCCAGGTCGTTGTAGCAGGGCGTCAGGCCGGCCTGGGCGTTGTTCTGGTAGCCCAGGTCGCTCATGCGCAGGCTGGTGGCGTAGGGCAGGTAGAGCGTGTGCTCGTCGAAGGCTTCCAGGCCGTGCGGGCGGCCGCGCAGGAAGCCGGCGTCGAGTGCCGGGGATGCGCCGAACAGGTACATCAGCAGCCAGCTGTAGCGGCGGAAGTTTCGGATCATCGCGATGTAGCGGTGCGACTGGAAGTCCCGCGCGCTCTTTTCGCTGCCTTCTTCCTCGCGCAGCAGCTCCCAGATGCCTTCGGGCAGGGAGAAGTTGTAGTGGATGCCGGCGATGCATTGCATGGTCTTGCCGTAGCGCAGGGCCAGGCCCTTGCGGTAGACGTATTTCAGGCGGCCGATGTGCGAGCTGCCGTAGCGGGCGATCGGGATGGTCTCCTCATCCGGCAGCTCGCAGGGCATGGACGGGCTCCACAGGTATTCACCGTCGAGCTTGCCGCTGGCGAAGCGGTGGATTTCACCCAGTTCGTGCAGGGTCTCTTCGACGCTGGTGGAGGTCGGGGTGATGAACTCCAGCAGCGACTCGGAATAATCCGTGGTGATCTGCGGGTTGGTCAGCGCCGAGCCCAGGGCACGCGGGTGCGGGGTCAGGGCGAGCTTGCCGCGTTCATCGACGCGCAGGCATTCGCGCTCGATACCGTGCAGGCACTGGGTGAGCAGGGACAGGTTGGCGGCATCGCCAAGCAGGGCCAGGCGGCGGGAGAGTTGGTCGCTCAAGTTGGAAGTCCTTCACACGGCAATCGCCCCACTATGGGGGTGGACTGGGCGGTCTACAAGGGGAGAACAACCGGCGTGGTCGCCTGGCTTTATCGAGGCGCTGCGCCGGCGCCCGCAAATCCTGGGCTCCGGCGTACAGCATAGGTCAGTTGTCGCGGTGCGAATTACAGCTGGGCGAAGGTGCCTTGTCCCTTGGCGACCAGCTTGTCGCCCTGGTGGATGTCGGCCTCCACCACCAGCGAGCGGCGCCCGGCGTGCAGGACTTTCGCCACACAACGCACTTCGCCCTCGGCGACCGCGCGGATGTAGTTGATCTTGCATTCCAGGGTGACGCTCTGCCGGTCGAAACCATGGGCGCTGGAGCAGGCCAGGCCCATGGTCATGTCCATCAGCGTGAAGAGCGCGCCGCCGTGCATGACGTTGCCGCGATTGTGCAGGTGCTCTGCCATCGGCAGCAGCACCTCGGCTTCGCCGTCGGCGACACGGATCGGCTGCACGCCGATGGTTTCGCTGAAGCGGCTGATCATCAGCTCGCGGGCGGGCATCTCGCTCATGGACCTTCCTTACTTCTTCTTCAGTTGCTTGGCGTTGGCGAACAGGGAGGCCATCGCGTTGTTCGCCGGTGCCTTCTCCTGCTGGCGCGGGGCAGCGCTGCGCTCACCGCGCGGCGCGCCGTTGCCGGGACGACCGCCGCCACGCGGACCGTCGACTTTTTCGCCGGGGGTATCGCCCATGCGCATGGACAGGCCGACGCGGTTGCGCGGAATGTCCACTTCCATGACCTTCACCTTGACGATGTCGCCGGCCTTGACCACTTCGTACGGGTCCTTGACGAACTTCTCCGACAGCGCGGAGATGTGCACCAGGCCGTCCTGGTGGACGCCGATGTCAACGAAGGCACCAAAGTTGGTGACGTTGGTCACCACGCCTTCGAGCACCATGCCGGGGGCGAGGTCCTTCAGGCTCTCGACGCCGTCCTGGAACTCGGCGGTCTTGAACTCCGGGCGCGGGTCGCGGCCAGGTTTGTCCAGTTCCTTGAGAATGTCGGTGACGGTCGGCAGGCCAAACTGCTCGTCGGTGAACTTCTTCGGGTCCAGGCGCTTGAGGAAACTCGAGTCGCCGATCAGCGAGCGCACGTCGCGGCCGGTATCGGCGGCGATGCGTTGCACCAGCGGGTAGGTTTCCGGGTGCACCGCGGAGGCATCCAGCGGATTGTCGCCGTTCATCACGCGGAGGAAGCCGGCGGCCTGCTCGAAGGTTTTCTCGCCCAGGCGGCTGACTTTCTTCAGCTCGTCACGGGTCTTGAAGGCGCCGTTGGCGTCGCGGTGCGAGACGATGTTCTGCGCCAGTGTGCTGTTGAGGCCGGAGATGCGCGCCAGCAGGGCGGCGGACGCAGTATTCACATCCACGCCGACGGCGTTCACGCAGTCTTCCACCACGGCGTCCAGGCTGCGCGCGAGCTGCAGCTGGGACACATCGTGCTGGTATTGGCCGACGCCGATGGATTTCGGCTCGATCTTCACCAGTTCGGCCAGCGGGTCCTGCAGACGTCGGGCGATGGACACGGCGCCGCGCAGCGAGACGTCCAGCTCCGGGAATTCCTTGGCGGCCAGCTCGGAGGCCGAGTACACCGAGGCGCCGGCCTCGCTGACCATGATCTTGGTGCACCTGAGCGCCGGGTACTTCTTGATCAGCTCGGCGGCCAGCTTGTCGGTCTCGCGGCTGGCGGTGCCGTTGCCGATGGCGATCAGCTCCACCTGATGCTTGGCGCACAGGGCGGCGAGCACCGCGATGGTCTGGTCCCACTGGTTCTTCGGCGCGTGCGGGTAAACGGTGGCGGTGTCCAGCAGCTTGCCGGTGCCGTCGACCACGGCGACCTTCACGCCGGTGCGCAGGCCCGGGTCGAGGCCCAGGGTGGCGCGCGGGCCGGCCGGAGCGGCCAGCAGCAGGTCGTGCAGGTTGCGCGCGAAGACGTTGATCGCCTCGGCGTCGGCGCCGTCGCGCAGCTCGCCCAGCAGGTCGGTTTCCAGGTGGGTGTAGAGCTTGACCTTCCAGGTCCAGCGCACTACTTCGGCCAGCCACTTGTCAGCGGGGCGGCCCTGGTTGGAGACGCCGAACCGCTCGCCGATCATGACCTCGCAAGGATGCGAGGTGCCCGGCAGTTCCTCGCCGACCTTCAGGGCGACGCTCAGGATACCTTCGTTGCGGCCACGGAAGATCGCCAGGGCGCGGTGCGACGGGGCGCTCTTCAGCGGCTCGTCGTGCTCGAAGTAGTCGCTGAACTTGGCGCCTTCTGTTTCCTTGCCCGGCACCACGCGCGCGGTGAGGGTGGCGTTGTCCTTGAGGAAGCCGCGCAGACGGTCCAGCAGGGTGGCGTCCTCGGCGAAGCGCTCCATCAGGATGTACTTGGCGCCTTCGAGTACGGCGCGGGTGTCGGCGAAGCCTTTCTCGGCATCGACGAAGCGTGCGGCTTCGGTTTCCGGGGCCAGGCCCGGGTCATTGAACAGCGCGTCGGCCAGCTCGCCCAGGCCGGCTTCCAGGGCGATCTGGCCCTTGGTGCGGCGCTTCTGCTTATAGGGCAGGTAGAGGTCTTCGAGGCGGGTCTTGGTGTCGGCGAGCTTGATCTCGCGGGCCAGTTCCGGGGTCAGCTTGCCCTGTTCCTCGATGCTGGCGAGGATCGCGCCACGGCGGTCTTCCAGCTCGCGCAGGTAACGCAGGCGCTCTTCGAGCATGCGCAGCTGGGTGTCGTCCAGGCTGCCGGTGACTTCTTTCCGGTAACGGGCGATGAAGGGAACGGTGGAGCCTTCATCGAGCAGGGCGACGGCAGCGGCGACCTGCTCCGGTTGAACGCGGCCGGAGGGCAGTGCGGAAAGCTCTTCGGCGATACGGGTGTTGATGCTGTCCATAAATCCACCTGACAAACCAATCGAAAACGGGACGCATGATCTGCTGCGCTAGCGCGCAGGATCATCAAAAGCTCCATGACAGAGCGCCAATGCCGGGCTTCCCGGTCATTCGACAGGCCCTGTGACAACGCCCCGCCGCAAAAGCGCCGCATTATACCCACGACAATTTCACCGGGCGCGCGACTGGTCGGGGAAAAATCTGCTAACAATGGACAGGCCGTGATGCGCGGCTGCTGGGCGATAATGCCCGCCGAATCAGATTCTGGGAGTTTCCATGAGCAACGCTGCCACCCTGCCGGAAGGCGAAAAGATCCTCGTGGTCGATGACGACGCGCGCCTGCGTCGTCTGCTGGAACGCTTCCTCGATGAGCAGGGTTACCGTGTCCGCGCCGTCGAAAACACCGAGCAGATGGACCGCCTGCTGGCCCGCGAGCTGTTCCAGCTGGTGGTGCTGGACCTGATGATGCCCGGCGAGGATGGCCTCTCCGCGTGCAAGCGCCTGCGCGAGTCGAACAACCAGATCCCGATCATCATGCTCACCGCCAAGGGCGACGAATCCAGCCGTATCTCCGGCCTCGAACAGGGCGCCGACGACTACCTGGCCAAGCCCTTCAACCCGCGCGAGCTGCTGGCGCGGATCAAGGCCGTGCTGCGCCGCCAGGCGCCGCTGGTTCCGGGCGCGCCGGCAGGCGAGGACGAGGTCGTCACCTTCGGCGACTACGAACTGCACCTGGCCACCCGCGAGCTGAAGAAGGGCGAGGAAGTGCACATGCTCACCACCGGTGAGTTCGCCGTGCTCAAGGCCCTGGTGCAGCACGCCCGCGAGCCGCTGACCCGCGACAAGCTGATGAACCTGGCCCGCGGCCGCGAGTGGGACGCCCTGGAACGCTCCATCGACGTGCAGATTTCCCGCCTGCGCCGACTGATCGAGCCCGACCCGTCCAAGCCGCGCTACATCCAGACCGTCTGGGGCGTGGGCTACGTGTTCGTGCCGGATGGCGCGGCGCGCAAGTGATCCCGTCCCGCAGGGGAGAGAAAAGAACGTACGCTGACTGCAGAGGCTCTGGTCGGCAGCCCTCTCCCCCGCCCTCTCCCTGAAGGGAGAGGGAGTTGTATGTGCCGGCTGACGCCAAGGTTTCATCCTGCACCGTTCCAGTCCCCTCTCCCTTCAGGGAGAGGGTTAGGGAGAGGGGCCTTTGCCTGGTCCCGTTTGCGAGCAAAATTCGGACGCCGCCTTCGCTCCTACCATTCGTGCTTCCTGGTAACTCCCCCTTGAAAACACCCCTCTGGTTCCCGCAAAGCTTCTTCGCCCGCACCCTCTGGCTGGTGCTCATCGTCGTGCTGTTCTCCAAGGCGCTGACCCTGGTCTACCTGCTGATGAACGAAGACATGCTGGTCGATCGCCAGTACAGCCACGGCGCGGCGCTGACCGTGCGTGCGTACTGGGCGGCGGACGAGAAGTCCCGCGAGGCCATCGCCCAGTCCGCCGGGCTGAAGTGGGCGCCCCACGAGCAGGGACAACCGGAGGAAGTGCACTGGCCATACACGGAAATCTTCCAGCGGCAGATGCGCATGGAGCTGGGCATCGACACCGAGACCCGCCTGCGCATCCACCATCCGTCGATGCTCTGGGTGCGCGCACCGACCCTGGGCGACGGCTGGATCGGCGTGCCGCTCTACCCGCACCCCTTGCGCGGCCAGCAGATATGGAGCGTGCTGGGCTGGTTCCTCGGCATTGGCCTGTTGTCCACTGCGGCCGCCTGGATCTTCGTGCGGCAACTCAGCCAGCCGCTCAAGCGCCTGGTCTTCGCTTCCCGCGAGTTCGGCAAGGGGCGCAGCGTGCGCCTGCCGCTGGGGCAGGAAACCCCCAGCGAGATGGCCGAGGTGTACCGCGCCTTCAACCAGATGGCCGACGATGTGGAGCAGGCCGGGCGTGAGCGCGAGCTGATGCTCGCCGGTGTCTCCCATGACCTGCGCACGCCGCTGACGCGGCTGCGCCTGTCGCTGGAACTGATGCCCGAAAGCGACCGCGAGATGGTCGAGGACATGGTCCGTGACATCGAGGACATGGACGCGATTCTCGACCAGTTCCTTGCCTTCATCCGTGATGGCCGCGACGAACCCGTGGAGGAGGGCGACCTCGCCGACCTGATCCGCGAAGTGGCCGATGCCTTCAACCAGACCGGCAACCGCGTGCGCCTGTGCCTGGAGACCCTGCCGCTGTTCCGCTTCCGCCGGGTGTCGATCAAGCGCCTGCTGGGCAACCTGATCGAGAACGGCCTCAACCACGGCGGTGGCAAGGTCGAAGTGGCGGCTCACGTGGCCGGCGGCGGCGGTGCGCCCTACGTGGTGCTGAGCGTGCTGGACCGAGGCGCCGGAGTTGACCCGCAGGAGCTGGAAAACATCTTCAATCCGTTCTTCCGCGGCGACAAGGCCCGTGGCGGCAAGGGCACCGGCCTGGGGCTGGCCATCGTCAAGCGCATCGCCGAACAGCACGGCGGTAGCATCGAACTGCGCAACCGCGAGGGCGGTGGCGTGGAAGCGCGTGTCTGCCTGCCGCTCGGCCTGCTGCTACCGCGCAACGCGCATTAATCCCAGCGCAGACTCTTGCCTTCCAGCACCGCCTGGCGCCCATAGGGCCAGGCGCGGTTCTGCGCGCCGTGGCCGCTGGGCAGGCCGTGATAGAGCGGCACGCCCGCCTGCGCGGCATACTCGGCGAAGATGTCTTCCAGGCTGTGGGCCACGCCCTTGCGCGGGCAGTCGGTGAAGGTGCCCAGGCAGATGGCGCCCAGGCGTGCGCCGTCCAGGCTGTTCAGCAGCTGCCACAGGCTGCGCTCGATGCGGTAGTAGGGCTCGCCGACGTCTTCGAGGATCAGGATCGCGCCGTCGGGCGCGTACAGCGCGCCTTCGGTGCCGGCCATGCAGGCCAGCGCGGTGAGGTTGCCGCCGATCAGTTCGCCATTCACTGCCGCCTTCGGCCCCGCCAGATGCTGCACCGCCAGTTTGCCGGGAGCGCCAGCCAGTACGTGGCTGATCGAGGCCAGCGAAGCCAGGCGCTCACGCTGCTCGCTGGGCACGCTCAGCGGTTGCAGGCCCAGCCCGCTGGCGACCATGCCGTGGATCGCCGGCAGGCCCTGGCGGTGGAAGGCGCTGAGGAGGATAGAGATGTCCGAGTAGCCGATCAGCGGGCGCGGCGAGGCGGCCTTCAGGCGCTGCCAGTCGAGTTGCGGGATGAGTTGTCCACAGCCGTAGCCGCCGCGCAGGCACCAGACGGCGCTGACGCCTTCCAGCTCGAAGGCGGCGTGGAAGTCTTCCAGGCGTTGCTGCGGCGTGCCGGCCAGGTAGCGGTAGCGGGCGTCGGCGTGCTGGCCCAGGTGGTAGTCGATGCCCTGCACCTCCAACTGGCGCAAGGTGGCTTCCAGCACTTCTTCGGCAATGGCGGACGCCGGTGCAACGAGGGCGACGCGGCCTTCGATGGGCGACCATTTGAGTTCGGCGTGGGGGCGGGCGGGGGGCATTGGAACATCCGATAGCGGTGGAGAGACCCTGTAGGAGTGAGCTTGCTCGCGAAGGGTTCAGTGTGGCAACGATGGCGGAAGGTTCGCTCCCGCAGGGCGAATAAAGCGGAACGCTTTATCCGCCGTGATACGCAGGGAGCGAGGCGGTTCGCGAGCAAGCTCGCTCCTGCATGAAACGGGAGCCCGGCTCACCCCTTGCCTTTGGTTCTGGCCAGGTGCGGCCCGCCATTCTTCTCCAGGTACTCGATGATCACCCCGGCGATGTCCTTGCCGGTGGTGGTCTCGATGCCTTCCAGGCCCGGCGAGGAGTTCACCTCCATCACCAGCGGCCCGTGGTTGGAGCGCAGGATGTCGACGCCAGCGACGTGCAGGCCCATCACCTTGGCGGCGCGAATGGCGGTCATGCGCTCTTCCGGGGTGATCTTGATCAGGCTGGCGCTGCCGCCGCGGTGCAGGTTGGAGCGGAACTCGCCGACCGCGGCCTGGCGCTTCATCGAGGCGATCACCTTGTCGCCGACCACGAAGCAGCGGATGTCGGCGCCGCCGGCTTCCTTGATGTACTCCTGCACCATGATGTTGTGCTTGAGCCCCATGAAGGCCTCCAGCACGGATTCGGCGGCCTTCTCCGTCTCGCAGAGCACCACGCCGATGCCCTGGGTGCCTTCCAGCAGCTTGATCACCAGCGGCGCGCCGCCCACCATTTCGATCAGGTCCGGCACGTCATCGGGGGAGTGGGCGAAGCCGGTCACCGGCAGGCCGATGCCCTTGCGCGAGAGCAGTTGCAGCGAGCGCAGCTTGTCGCGGGAGCGGGCAATGGCCACCGATTCGTTGAGGGGAAAGACGCCCATCATCTCGAACTGGCGCAGCACGGCGCAGCCATAGAAGGTCACCGAGGCGCCGATGCGCGGGATCACCGCGTCGAAACCTTCCAGCGGCTTGCCGCGGTAATGGATCTGCGGCTTGTGGCTGGCGATGTTCATGTAGGCGCGGAGGGTGTCGATCACCACCATCTCGTGGCCGCGTTGCTGCCCGGCCTCCACCAGCCGACGGGTGGAATACAGGCGCGGATTGCGCGACAGCACAGCAATTTTCATTGATCACCTGGAAGGGTGGCGGGAACCATGATGAGGGGTTTGTCTTGCACGTAGGTGAGGCCCGGGTTGACTACCAGCTGGCCCTGCACCAGGGCCTTGGAGCCCAGCAGCACGCGGTAGCGCATGGTCTTGCGGCAGGCCAGGGTGAATTCCACCGACCAGGCGCGGTCGCCCAGGGCCAGCAGGGTGCGGATCACATAGCGGGTCTGGGCCTGGCCGTTGGAGCTCTTGATGGTTTTCATCGTCACCACCGGCGCTTCGCAGCGATGGCGACGCTGCACCTGGGTGCCCAGGTGGGCGACGAAACGCACCCAGTCCTGACCGTCGCGCTGGAACGGCACGATGTCGCTGGCATGCAGGCTGGAGGTACTGGCGCCGGTGTCGATCTTCGCGCGCAGGCCGACCATGCCCAGTTCGGGCAGGGCGATCCATTCGCGCAGACCAATTACCGACAGCTGGTCGAAAGTCTTCAAGGCTGGTGTCCCCGGCGTTTGCCGGCATTCTAGTCAGGCCGCCTGTGCCCCGCCAGCGGGGCGCGGGGTACACTCTCAGACCCGCATGACGAGGTTGTGAAGTGAGCGAAAAAGACGACGACAAGGTCCGCCTGGACAAGTGGCTGTGGGCGGCGCGCTTCTACAAGACCCGCTCCCTGGCCAAGGACGCCATCGAGGGCGGCAAGGTGCATTGCCGGGGCGAACGCTGCAAGCCGGGCAAGGAGCCGAAGGTCGGCGAGGAGTATGTGATCCGCACCGGCTTCGACGAGCGCACCGTGGTGGTGAAGGCGCTGTCGATGGTGCGCCGTGGCGCGCCCGAGGCGCAGTTGCTCTATGAAGAGACCGCCGACAGTGTGAAGCGTCGCGAGGATGCTTCGGCCATGCGCAAAGCGGGGGCGCTGGGCGTGCAGACCGACGGGCGGCCGACCAAGAAGCAGCGCCGCCAGCTGTTCAGCTTCCGCGATCAGGAGTGAGCGGCCGGCGAGGACGGCTGGCGCCTCGCCGGGCGGGCGTCAGGCCGTGACGACGCTCAGGCGGTTGACCAGCGGAATCTTCGCGGCCAGGCGGAACAGCGGATCGGTCCAACGCACCAGGGCGGCGCTGCCGACGGCGGCGAACGGCGTGAAGCAGCTCCAGGCCAGGGCCACCAGCGCCATTTGCACGCCGCCGATGTAGTCGTCCTGCCCCCAGTGCGCGCCGGCCACCAGGCGCGGCAGCATGAACAGCAGCGCCAGGCCCCAGATCACCACCCACTGCAGGGCGTTGCGGGCGAACAGGGTGAGGAACAGCGCCCAGATCAACAGCACCGAGGCGTGGTCACCGGGGAAGCTGCGAGCGGATTCGTCCTTCACCTCGAACACGGTGTTCTGCCACTGCGGGTAGAAATTCTCCAGACGCACGGCGTCCGGCGCAACGGCCGAGATACTCGCGTGCTGCCAGCCCAGCTTGTGGGCAATCTTGGCGTAGAGGATGCGCACCACCACCAGCACCACGGCCGCACATAAAAAGCCGAAGGTCGCCGCGCGGACCTGGGTGGCCTTGAAGATCCAATCGCCACGGATCAGCAGCAGCAGCAGGATCACGCCCACCAGCAGGTCGAATGGTCGGGTGCTCGCCACCGCCCAGGTCAGGCGCCAGGCTTCGTGGGTTGCCAGTGGCTGGTTGAGCAGGCTGAACAGACTGAAATCGAACAGGTCCATCGCGCTGCGAGCGGGCTCCCAGAGCCATAGCAGGAGCAGGACGATCGCCAGCAGATGACAGGCGATGAAGGGCTTCCAGGACCAGGTGGCTTGGAACGGCGTGGTTTTGTCCATAAAATCGATACCCCCTTACGGAACCACCCGATGTGGGTGGGTGCTGCAAAGCGCGCTTTATAGGCCTTTGCCATCAACTTGTCATTCATTTGTGCCTATCGCAGCGTTGTGCCCAGCATGTCTCAGATCGATCAAAGTCAGCGTTTCCTGTTCGACAACACCGATGTTCGCGGTGAGCTGGTGGAGCTGGAACGCAGCTTCGCCGAGGTGCTGGCCAAGCATCCCTATCCGCAGCCGGTCGCCCAGCTGCTGGGGGAAATGCTAGCTGCCGCCGCGCTGTTATGCGGCACCCTCAAGTTCGACGGCCTGCTGGTGTTGCAGGCGCGCTCCAGTGGCGCCGTGCCGCTGCTGATGGTGGAGTGTTCCAGTGATCGCGAAGTGCGCGGCCTGGCCCGCTACGACGCCGACGCCATTGGCGATACCGCCGGCCTCGCCGAGCTGATGCCCCATGGTGTGCTGACCCTCACCGTCGATCCGAAGAACGGCAAGCGCTACCAGGGCATCGTGCCGCTGGAAGGCGCGACCCTGGCCGAGTGCCTGTCGACCTACTTCGCCACCTCCGAACAGCTGCCGACCCGCTTCTGGCTCAACGCCGACAGCCGTCGCGCCCGCGGCCTGCTGCTGCAGCAGCTGCCGGCCGACCGCCAGCGCGACGCGGAGTCGCGCGAAGCGGCCTGGCAGCACGTCACCACGCTGGCCGATACCCTCACCGCCGAAGAGCTGCTGGGCCTGGACAACGCCACCGTGCTGCACCGCCTGTACCACGAGGACGACGTGCGCCTGTTCGAGCCGCAGCCGCTGGTGTTCCGCTGCAGTTGCTCGCGGGAACGCTCGGCCAATGCGCTGGTCAGTCTTGGGCAGGAAGACGCCGAGCGCCTGCTGGCCGAGGAGGATGGCGAGATCGTCATCGACTGCCAGTTCTGCAACCAGCGCTATCGCTTCGACGGCTCCGACGTTGCCCAGCTGTTCTCGGGTGGCGGAAGCCAGACACCGTCAGAAACCCGCCATTGACCGCATCGATTTGTCCGATAGCCGAACCAATGGCGCTCTCGCCAGATCAGAGGCTGCACGAGAACAGTTCTTTTCTGGCATAATCCCGCGACTTTTTTCCGCGGTAGTGGGAATTAGAAGTCACTACGCAATGTTTGGAGGACTCGGCTTCGGCCGACGGGGACCCACATGACGCAAGCCAATAAAGCCGTTTACACCGACATCAGCGTTGCCCAACTGGTCGAGGAAGCCATTCGCCGCGGCGAAGGCGAACTCGCCGACAACGGCTCGCTGGTCGTACGTACCGGCCACCGCACCGGCCGCTCGCCTGCCGACCGTTTCATCGTCGAAGAGCCGGGCAGCAAGGATTCCATCGCTTGGGGCGCCATCAACCGTCCGTTCCCGGCCGACAAGTTCGATGCCCTGTGGGACCGTGTCCAGGCCTTCAACAACGCCCAGGACCACTTCGTATCCCACGTCCATGTAGGCTCGGCCCACGACCACTACCTGGCCGTGAAGATGACCACCGCCACCGCCTGGCAGAACCTGTTCGGCCGTGCCCTGTTCATCGAGCCCGAGCAGTACAACCCGGCCGGCCGCGAAGAGTGGCAGGTCCTCAACGTCGCCAACTTCGAATGCGTGCCCGAGCGTGACGGCACCAACTCCGATGGCTGCGTGATCCTCAACTTCGCCCAGAAGAAGGTGCTGATCGCTGGCATGCGCTATGCCGGTGAGATGAAGAAGGCCATGTTCGGCGTGCAGAACTACCTGCTGCCGGAAAAAGACGTGCTGCCGATGCACTGCGCCGCCAACATCGGCGAAGCCGGCGACGTGACCCTGTTCTTCGGTCTGTCGGGCACCGGCAAGACCACCCTGTCCGCCGACGAAAGCCGCTACCTGATCGGCGACGACGAGCACGGCTGGGGCGAAGGCGTTGTGTTCAACATCGAAGGCGGTTGCTACGCCAAGTGCATCGACCTGTCCGAGAAGAACGAGCCGGTCATCTGGAAAGCCATCAAGTTCGGCGCCGTGCTGGAGAACGTCGTCCTCGACGAGAACCGCACCCCGGACTACGCCGATGACAGCCTGACCCAGAACTCCCGCGCGGCCTACCCGCTGGAGAACGTCGAGAAGCGTTCCGAGAAGAACCTCGGCGGCGAACCCAACGCCGTGATCTTCCTGACCTGCGACCTGACCGGCGTTCTGCCGCCGGTGTCGATCCTGAACAACGAGCAGGCGGCCTACCACTTCCTGTCCGGCTACACCGCGCTGGTCGGTTCCACCGAAATGGGTTCGGGCGGCGGCATCAAGTCGACCTTCTCCACCTGCTTCGGCGCGCCGTTCTTCCCGCGCCCGGCCGGCGTCTACGCCGAGCTGCTGATCAAGCGCATCAAGGCCTTCGGCTCCAAGGTCTACCTGGTCAACACCGGCTGGACCGGCGGTGGCTACGGTGTTGGCAAGCGCTTCAACATCCCGACCACCCGTGGCGTGATCGCTGCCATCCAGAGCGGTGCTCTGATCGGCGCCGAGACCGAGCACCTGGACATCATCAACCTGGACGTGCCCAAGGCCGTTCCGGGCGTCGAGACCGTCCTGCTCAACCCGCGCAACACCTGGGAAGACAAGGCTGCCTACGACGAAGCCGCCAAGGGCCTGGCCAGCAAGTTCATCGAGAACTTCAAGAAGTTCGACGTCAGCGACGCCATCAAGAACGCCGGCCCGCAGCTGTAAGCGAGCCCGTTCTGCGAAAGAGCCGCCTTCGGGCGGCTTTTTCATGGGTGCCGCTTTTTGTAGGAGCGAGCTTGCTCGCGAACCGGAGGTGGGCTGTTCGCGAGCAAGGGCTAGGCGCCCCCCCTCGGTCCTACAATGGACGCTCCTAGGCTCACGGGATCGTCCATGACAGGCAAAGGAGTTAACCCCATGCACGACACCCTCGAACGTGTCTTCGGCTTCCGCCATTTCCGCCCCGGCCAGGAGGCGGCGGTCAGCGCGGTGCTGGCCGGACGCTCGGCGGCGGCGATCTTCCCCACGGGGTCCGGCAAGTCACTGTGCTACCAGTTGCCGGCGTTGCTGCTGCCGCACCTGACCCTGGTGGTCTCGCCGCTGCTGGCGCTGATGCAGGACCAGCTCGCCTTCCTCGCCCGTCATGGCATCGCCGCCGCCAGCATCGACTCCGCGCAGAGCCGCGAGCAGACCGCGCAGACCATGGCCCGTGCGCGCAGTGGTGAGCTGAAGGTGCTGATGATCTCGGTGGAGCGTCTGAAGAACGAGCGCTTCCGAAACTTCATCAGCGAGGTGCCGATTTCCTTGCTGGTGGTGGACGAGGCGCACTGCATTTCCGAATGGGGCCACAACTTCCGCCCCGATTACCTGAAGCTGCCGGACTACCAGAAGCAGTTCCGCATTCCCCAGGTGCTGCTGCTCACCGCCACGGCCACTCCAGCGGTGATCGCCGACATGCGCGCCAAGTTCGCCATCGCCGAGACCGACGTGGTCACCACTGGTTTCTACCGCGCCAACCTCGACCTGCAGGTGGAGCCGGTAGCCAGTGCTGACCGCCGCGCACGGCTGGTGAAATGGTTGCGCGAGCGCCCGGATAAGCCGGCCATCGTCTACGTCACCCAGCAGAAGACCGCCGAGGAAATCTCTGCGCACCTGGCCGAACGCGGCATCCCCGCTTGCGCCTACCACGCCGGAATGGAGCATCCCGAGCGCGAAGGCATCCAGCGCCGCTTCATGGAGGGCCGGCTGAACTGCATCGTCGCCACCATCGCCTTCGGCATGGGCATCGACAAGAGCAACATCCGCCAGGTGGTGCACTATGACCTGCCCAAGTCGCTGGAGAACTACAGCCAGGAAATCGGCCGCGCCGGGCGCGACGGCCAGCGTTCGGAATGCCTGGTGCTGGCCAATCGCGACAGCCTCAACGTGCTGGAGAACTTCGTCTACGGCGACACGCCCGAACGCGAAGGCATCCGTAACGTGCTGGAGGAAATCCGCCTGGCACCCAATGGCCAGTGGGAAACCATGCTGGTGCCGCTGTCGGACCAGTCCAACATTCGCCAGCTACCCCTCAAGACGCTGCTGGTGCAGCTGGAGCTACGCGGCATCATCGCACCACGCTTCGCCTATTTCGCCGAATATCGCTACAAACTGTTGATTGATTCCCACGAGCTTCTGGGGCATTTCGCGGGCGAGCGACGGCAGTTCGTCGAAGCCATCCTCGCCACCTCGGCCCGCGCCCGAACCTGGGCGACCCTAGACTTCGACACCCTCTACAGCCGCCATGGCGCCGAGCGCGCGCGGGTGGTAAAGGCGCTGGACTACTTCCAGGAGCGCGGTTGGGTCGAGCTGGAAAGCAAGCAGATGACCGAGGCCTACTCGGTGCGCGACGCGTCCTTCTCGGTGGATAACCTGAGCGAAGAGCTGCACCGCTACTTCAAGCGCCACGAAGAGAGCGAGATCGCCCGCATCGGCGCCATGCTCGAGCTGCTGGGCAGCGAGGAGTGCCTGAGCTGGCGCCTGGCCCGGTACTTCGGCGACCAGCAGGCGCCGCGTCGCTGCGGGCACTGCTCGGTTTGCGCCGGCCGCGTCGCCCGACTGCCGGAGCCGCCCGCGTTGCCGCCGCTGGACGGCCGGTCGCTGCACGACCGCTGCGCCGCCTTCCTGGAAAAATACCGTAGCGCCCGTGGCTCAGAGCCCAGCGCCGACTGCATCACCCGCTTCCTCTGCGGCATCAGTGTGCCGGCTTTCACCCGCCTGCGCGCCCGCACGCTGCCGGGCTACGCGACGCTGGAGGACTACCCCTACGCCCAGGTGCGCGACTGGGTGCAGGCGCAACTGTGATCGCCTGAATACGGCGGGGCCACGCACGACTAAAGGTCGGCGTGATGCCGGCAGGGCTGCTTGTAGGGTGAGGGGAGGAAATTCCTCCTAGACTCACCAGGCACTGCCTGCCTACCGGCCGAGGAGCCCCCGCATGTCCGTCGAGCACCTGGATGTACTGATCATCGGCGCCGGCCTGTCCGGCATTGGCGCCGCCTGTCACCTGCAGAAGCAGTGTCCCGGCAAGTCCTACGCCATCCTCGAAGGCCGCAAGGCCATGGGCGGTACCTGGGACCTGTTCCGCTACCCCGGCATCCGCTCCGACTCGGACATGTACACCCTGGGCTACAACTTCAAGCCCTGGACGGACCCCAAGGCCATCGCCGATGGCCCGTCGATCCTCAGCTACATCCGCGAGACCGCCCGCGAGTACCGTGTCGAGGACAAGGTGCGCTACCGCCACCGCGTGCTCAAGGCCGACTGGGACAGTGCGAGTGCGCGCTGGAACCTCACCGTGCAGTGCGGCGACGAGGACGAGCCGGTGCGCATGAGTGCGCAATTCCTCTTCATGTGCACCGGCTACTACCGCTACGACGCCGGCTACACCCCGGACTTCCCCGGGCGCGAGAGCTTCGCCGGGCAGGTCATCCACCCGCAGCTGTGGCCTGAGCATTTCGACTACAGCGGCAAGCGCATCGTGGTGATCGGCAGCGGCGCCACCGCCGTCACGCTGATCCCCTCGCTGACCGACAAGGCCGCCCACGTCACCATGCTGCAGCGCTCGCCGTCCTACGTGATCACGTTGCCGGCGAAGGACCCGATCTCCAACTTCCTGCGCCACTTCCTGCCGGAGAGGTGGGTGTACCGCCAGGCGCGGGCGCGCAACGTGACCATGCAGATGATCTTCTTCATGGCCTCCAAGGCGTTCCCCGGCGCGGTGCGCAAACTCATGCTCAAGCTGGCCAGCCTGCAGCTGGGCAAGGATTTCGACATGCGCCACTTCAGCCCGCGCTACAAACCGTGGGATGAGCGCGTGTGCTGCGTGCCTGACGGAGACCTGTTCAAGGCGCTGCGCCAGGGCCGCGCCTCGGTGGTCACCGACCATATCGAGCGCTTCACCGAGAAAGGCATCCTGCTCAAGTCCGGGCAGGTGCTGGAAGCGGACGTGATCGTCACCGCCACCGGGCTGGACCTGGTGATGTTCGGCGGTGCGGAACTGGCCATCGATGGCAAGCCCTTCGACGTCACCCAGAGCATGGGCTACCGCGGCATCATGCTGCGCGACCTGCCCAACCTCGCCGCCATCGTCGGCTACACCAACGCCAGCTGGACGCTCAAGGCCGACCTTTCCAGTGAATACTTCTGTCGCCTGATCAACCACCTCGACGCCATCGGCATGCGCCAGTGCACGCCGCGCCAGACGCACGGTTCTGTGAAGGAAGAGCCCTTCCTCAACCTCAACTCCGGCTACATCCAGCGCGCCGCCGACCGCATGCCCAAGCAGGGCGACCGCACGCCTTGGAAGCTCTACCAGAACTACGCGCTGGACCTCGCCCTGCTGCGCTTCGGCAAGGTCGAGGATGGTTACCTGAGCTTCACCTCGCCCAAGCAGCGCCAGGCCGCAACGGCACCGGTGGAGGCGCTGGAGAGCTGATCGCCGCGACAGCGCCCGAGGTGGCGGGCGCCGTTTCATCGACAGTCTGGATAGACATTATCGATACGCCGCTCTGCAACGGAGCGTCCTCCCGGCTTACCATGCGCGCCATTCCCGCCCATGCCAGCCAGAGGATTTTTCCATGCTGATCGAAGATGCCATCCGCAGCCGCCGTTCCATTCGTGGTTTCGACACTTCCTACGTGATGAGCCGCGAGGAGAAGGACGACCTGCTGCAGCAGGCGCTGCTCGCGCCCACCTCCTTCAACCTGCAGCACGTGCGTCTGGTGGAAGTCAGCGATCCGCAGTTGCGTGCACAAATTCGCGAAGCCGGCTGGGACCAAGTGCAGATGACCGACGCCTCGATGCTGGTGATCGTCTGCGCGCAGGTCGACAGCTGGGAGAAGAACGCCGAACGCGTGTGGGACGGCGCTGCGGCTGAAGTGAAGAACTACATGGTCGGCGCCATCGACGGCTACTACAGAGGCAAGCCGCAGACCCAGCGCGACGAAGCCATGCGCAGCAGTGGCCTGGTGGCCCAGACCCTGATGCTCGCCGCCCGTGGCCGTGGCCTGGACAGCGTTCCCATGGTCGGCTTCGACTTCGACGCCGTGGGCAAGCTGATCAACCTGCCGGCCAACCATGTGATCGGCCTGATGATCGCCGTGGGCAAGCAGGCAGTGGAGGCCAAGCCGCGCATCGGCCGCCTGCCGCTGGAAGAGACGATCATCCGCGATCGCTTCTGAGCCACACGAAACGCGCCTCCGGGCGCGTTTTTTTTGCGCTCCTGCAGGTGGGGTCGCCTACTCGTTCACCTCGGCGCCGCCTCCACAATCCGCTCCACCAGCCATTGCAACGCCGCCTCCCGCTCGCGCTGGGCGAGGTACACCAGCTCCAGGTGGAACTGCCCCACGTCGAACGGCAGCTCCAGTACCTGCAGCGGCAACAACCCCGCGAAATACGTCGCCAGCCGCGTCGGCAGTACCGTCAGCAGGTCGGTGGTCGCCACCAGGTGCGCCGCCTGCAGGTAGTTGGGCGTGGTGTAGGCGATCTGCCGCTTCAGCCCCTGGCTGCCCAGCCACTGGTCGACCATGCCCTTGGTCTGCCCGCCGGAAACCCACAGATGCCGCTGGCTGAGGAAGGTATCGAGGTCGATCCGGCCGTCCACCTGCGGATGCCCGCGCCGGGCCAGCAGGCGCAGCGTTTCGCTGGCCCAGGGCCGACGCTGGAAACGCGCCGGCAACTCCTCGAAGCGACCCAGCACCAGGTCGAGATTGCCCTTGTCCAGCGCCTCGGCCGGCAGCGTCGGCGCCAGGTGCTGGATGGCCAGGCTCATCCCCGGCGCCGCGCTGCCCAGACGTTCGAGCAGGTGCGGCATGCACAGCGCTTCCACATAGTCGGTCAACGCCAGGGTGAAGCGCTGGCGGCTGCGCGCCGGGTCGAAGATGTCGCCGCCGGCCAGGCTCTGGCCGATGCGCTGCAGGGCGTCGCGGATCGGCGCTTCCAGCTCCAGTGCCCGCGGCGTCGGCTGCATCGCACGGCCCACGCGCACCAGCAGCGGATCATCGAGCAGTTCGCGCAGGCGGTTGAGCGCGTTGCTCACCGCCGGCTGGCTCAGCGACAGGCGCTCCGCCGCACGGGAGACGTTGCGTTCGCGCAGCAGCGCATCCAGCACCCGCAGCAGGTTGAGGTCGAAGGTATTCATATTCATCGGCTGAATGCCACTTATCACAACTCAAAATTTCAAAAATAGTACCGCCTTCCCTAAGGTGAGTGGTCTTCAAACGAGCGTTTCAGGCTGACAAGAGGAACAACATGAGCCAGAACATCCGCATCGCCAGCGCCGCCGTCATCGGCGCCGGCACCATGGGCCGGGGCATTGCCATGTGCCTGGCGAACGCCGGCGTGCAGGTCCTGTGGCTGGACAACAACCCGCAGATGCTGACCCAGGCCCTCGGCGCCGTGGCCGATACCTACGCCCACAACGTGCGCCAGGGTCGCATCGACGAGGCCGAAGCCGCCCGTCGCCGCGCGCGCATCTCCCAGGTGGCGAACTATGCGGCGATCCGCGAGGTGGACCTGGTGATCGAGGCGGTGTACGAGAACCTCGAGCTCAAGCAGTCGATCTTCCGCGAGCTGGATGCGGCGCTGAAACCCTCTGCCATTCTCGCTTCCAATACCTCCTACCTGGACGTCGATGCGATTGCCGCGGTGACTTCACGGCCGTCCCAGGTTCTGGGCCTGCACTTCTTCAGCCCGGCGCACATCATGAAGCTGCTGGAGATCGTGCGCGGCGCGAAGACCGCCCCCGCCGTGCTCGACGCGGCGCTGGAACTGGGTGAGCGCATGGGCAAGGTCAGCGTGGTGGCCGGCAACTGCCACGGCTTCATCGGCAACCGCATGCTGGAGAAGTACGTCCAGGAGTCGCGCCGGCTGATCCTCGAAGGCTCGCTGCCGCACCAGGTGGACGCAGCGATCCAGGCCTTCGGCTTCGCCATGGGGCCGTTCCGCATGTTCGACGTGGTCGGCATCGACCTCGAATGGCGCGCCCGCGAGCTGGCCGGCAAGGGCCAGGACGCCCCGACCGTGCAGGTGGACAACCGGCTGTGCGAGATGGGCCGCTTCGGCCAGAAGACCGGCAATGGCTTCTACCACTACGAACCCGGCAGCCGCCAGGCCGAGCACGACCCGGAAGTCGACGCCCTGGTGGTGCGCGAATCCGAACGCCTGGGCTATGTGCGCCGCGACATCGGCGACGAGGAAATCCTCGAGCGCTGCCTGCTGGCCCTGGTCAACGAAGGCGCGAAGATCCTCGATGAAGGCATCGCCTCCACCCCCTTCGACATCGACACCGTTTACCTCAATGGTTATGGCTTCCCCAAGGACAAGTCCGGCCCAATGGCCTGGGCTGATGCCCAGGGCCTGCAGAGCGTGCTGGCGCGCCTGCGTGACCTGGCCGGCGAGCACGGTGCGCACTGGCAGCCGGCCGCGCTGATCGAGCGCCTGGCCGCCGCCAATGGCCACTTCGCCGACGTCAAACAGGAGCCCTTCGCATGAGTTACCAGGCACCGCTGCGCGACATGCGCTTCGTCCTCCACGAACTGTTCGACGTCAGCGCCCATTGCGAGCTGCTGGGCAACGGCCTCGATCGCGAGCTGATCGACGGCGTGCTGGAAGAGGGCGCGCGCTACACCGGCGAGGTGGTCGCGCCGCTCAACCGCAACAGCGATGAGCAGGGCGCGACTCTGCAGGGTGGCGAAGTCACCACCCCGGACGGCTTCCGCGAGGCGTACCAGCAGTACTGCGACAACGGCTGGGCAAGCATGACCGGGCCGACCGAGTTCGGCGGCCAGGGCTTCCCGCAGATGGTCGCGGCGAACTTCCACGAGATGCTGATGGCGGCGTCGCTGTCCTTCCGTGTCTACTCCGGCCTGACCGAGGGCGCGGTGCTGGCGTTGTACACGCACGGCAGCGAGGACCTGAAGCGCGACTACCTGGCGAAGATGGTCAGCGGTGTGTGGACCGGCACCATGTGCCTCACCGAACCCCAGGCCGGCACCGACCTTGCCCTGCTGCGCACCCGTGCCGAACCGCAGGCCGACGGCAGCTATCAGGTCAGCGGCAGCAAGATCTTCATCAGCGGCGGTGAGCAGGACCTCTCCGAGAACATCGTCCACCTGGTACTGGCGCGTCTGCCCGACGCACCGGCTGGAGTGAAGGGCATCAGCCTGTTCCTGGTGCCCAAGTTCATCGCCAACGCCGACGGCACGCCGGGCGCGCGCAACTCTCTGAGCTGCGGCGCCCTCGAGCACAAGATGGGCATCAAGGGCGCGTCCACCTGCGTGATGAACTTCGACGGCGCCACCGGCTGGCTGATCGGCCAGGCCAACCAGGGCCTGGCGTGCATGTTCACCATGATGAACGATGCGCGCTTCCAGGTCGGCCTGCAGGGCCTGGGCATCGCCGAGCGTTCCTGCCAGGGCGCGCTGGCCTACGCCCGCGAGCGCCTGCAATCGCGCGCGCTGACCGGCCCGGCGGAGCCGTCCAAGGCTGCCGACCCGATCATCTTCCACCCCGACGTGCGGCGCATGCTGCTGACCCAGAAGACCCTCACTGAAGGCTGCCGGATGATCGCCGCGCTCTGCGCCCGCGAGCTGGACCTGGAGCACGGCCATCCCGAGGCCGAGGCGCGCAAGGCCGCGAGCAAGCGCGCGGCGCTGCTGATCCCCATCGTGAAGTCGTTCTTCACCGACGTCGGCCAGGAGGTGTCCAGCCTCGGCGTGCAGGTCTACGGCGGCCACGGCTACATCCGCGAGTGGGGCATGGAGCAACTGATGCGCGACAGCCGCATCACGCAGATCTACGAAGGCACCAACGGCATCCAGGCGCTCGACCTGATCCGCCGAAAGCTGCTGGGCGACGGTGGTGCGGAGTTGAGCGCGCTGATCGGCGAACTGGCGGCTGTCTGCGAAACCATCAGTGCGCGCACTGAACTGGCGGGCCTGGCGGAAACCGTGCGCCAACGCCTGCAGGAGTGGCGCAGCCTCACCAGCGAAGTGATCGCCGCCTGCCAGCGCGACCCGCAGGAAATCGGTGCTACTTCGGTGGACTTCCTTCAGTACTGCTCCTACGTGCTGCTCGCCGGACTCTGGGTGCAGGCTGCCGGCGTGGCCCAGGCGAAGCTGGCGGCCGGCGAGGGCGACGCGGACTTCTACCGCGCCAAGCTCGCCAGCGCCGAGTTCTACGTCAAGCGCATCCTGCCGCGCGCCAGCATGCACCGCGAGGCGCTGCTGGGCGGCGCGGACTGCCTGATGGGGTTGGACGCAGAGCACTTTGCGTTCTGATGGGTTGAGGTAAAGAAAAACGCCGCGCCGGGGGACCGGGGCGGCGTTTTTTCTTTGCAGGTTTGGCGTTGGGCGTTCCCTCTCCCTAACCCTCTCCCTGAAGGGAGAGGGGATATCCGAGTGAGGCGAACTTGCTTACATCACCGGCGAGCACAGCGAGTTCCTTTCGCTCCGAACGGCTCCCTCTCCCTTTGGAGCGGGGCGCGCAGCCAGGGCTGGGAAGAGGGGTTCTTGCTCGCGAAAGTACGGCTCAAGCCCGCTCCCACACCTCGAACGCATAGGCCGGCGTTTCGCCTTCCGCGCCGTGCTCGATGCTCGACGCCAGGTGCCACTGGCTTTCGTTCACTTCCGGGAAGTGCGCATCGCCGTCCGGGCTCAGGCCCACGCGGGTCAGGTACAGGCGGTCGGCGCGGCCCAGGGCTTCACCGTAAAGCTGCGCACCGCCGATCAGCATCAGTTCCTCGGCTTCCTCTTCCTTGGCCCATTGCGCGGCGCGCTCCAAGGCGGCATCGAGGCTGGTGAAGACCTCCGCGCCTTCGAGCTTCAGACCGGCCTGGCGGGTGACCACGATATTCAGCCGACCCGGCAGCGGGCGGCCCAGCGAGTCCCAGGTCTTGCGCCCCATGATCACTGGCTTGCCCAGGGTCATGGCCTTGAAGTGCTTGAGGTCCTGCGGCAGGTGCCAGGGCAGGCGGTTGTCGACGCCGATCACGCGGTTCTCGGCAAGGGCGGCGATCATCGCCAGGGGCAGGGCTTCGGACATCGTGACTCCAGTGGTGAACATCAGCGGGAACTCCCGTTGCCAGAGGATACCAGTCGCACCTCCCCGGTGGGACCGGAGGGCGGAACGCGCATGAAGAAGGTGCCGTCTTCGTTGACCTGGGTGATGCCGGTGGCCAGCACCTTGCGATAGTCCTTGAGGTTGAAGGCCAGCGTCTGGTCCTGCTGCTCGGCCTTGAGCAGCACCTGGGAATAGGTGATGAGGATCTCGAAGATCTTCAGGTCGCCCGACTGCAGCCAGATGTACGACTGCCCGGCCTGGCGCGGCGGTTCGAAGGCCAGCGAGGTGGCGCCCGGCTTGGGCGCAAACTTCAGGTGCAGGCCCTTGGCGTCCAGCCAACTGGATTCGACACGCCCGCCGATGCCCACCAGCGGGAAGACCTGGTGGTAGTTCAGGTGCATCACGTTGTCCTGCAGCACCGCGCCGGGGCGCTCCAGGGTCACCAGCGAATCCAGGCGCAGGCCCACCAAGCTCATGGCGCCATAGCTGGGCACGCCGAGTACCTTCACGCTGTCGGGCTGGTAGTCGAGGTTGTCGCCGTCGAGCTTCACCGTGCCGGAGAGCTTGAGCGGCAGCCAGGGCCCGACGCCCAGCGGCTGCACCTCGCCGGAAACCAGCAGGCGGTCGCCTTCGACGCTGAGCGTGAAGTCGCGCAGCATGGTTTCCGGGTAGGCGAGGATGTGCTGGTTGAACAGGCTGCCGAGCTGCTCGGGGCTGAGGATCACCTCGCCCTCGGAGACATTGATGCGCATATCCTGCGGGCGGTCGAAGTCGATTGGCTCGCCGGCCTTGAGCGGCACCAGCCAGCCCTTGAGCTGCGGGCTGTGGAAGCCGATGTCGCCCTGGAAGTACATGTCCACGTTGTTCAGCAGGATGCCCACGCCGTCCTGGCCGGAGTCACGCAGCCCGCCCGGCCGGCTGGCCTTGAAATCCGGCGCCGGCGGCGTCTGCTGGAACCAGCCCTGGCGCAGCACGCCCAGTTCGCGCTGCTGCTTGTCGATGGCGCTCTCGGCCGCGGCCTGGCCGGCCAGCGCGAGGCAGAGCAGGGAAGCGAGGAGGGTTTTCATAGGGCTTTCTCCTCCGGAGCGGGTGCTTTAACCGGCGAGACGGCGATGTGCACCATGCCGTCTTCGCGCAGGCGGATTTCGCCGTACTGCAGCTGGCGGCGGTAGTCGTAGAGGTTGAACAGCAGCGGTGCGTCGGGGCTCAGGCTGGTGAACAGCGCGTAGGCCTTCACCAGGATGGTCCGCGCCATCTTGATGTCGCCGCCCTCGATGAACATGTAGCTCTGTGGCGCCTTTAGCTGCGGCCATTTCAGCTCGGCCAGGTCGCTGCCCAGCAGCAGATCCATGCCGCCGTCGGCCAGCGCGAGGCGGCGCACGGTGAAGTCCAGGCGCGGCGGCGGGAACAGGCCGTCGAGGTCGACCAGGATGCGGTTGCCGATCAGTTGCATGTGTGCGGTGTGCAGCTGCAGCACCTCGGACATCTCGATGGACGCGGCGGTCAGTGAAGGCGTGACGTCCACGCCGTCGACGAAGATCCGCTGCGGCACCAGCGCCACCTTCAGTGGCCCGGCCTGCTCGATCCCGGTGACCATCCGCAGCGGCCGCCAGCGGCCCTTGCGCAGCAGTTCGCCGTGGACTTCCTGGCCGTCGGCGCGGGTGCTGAGCTTGAGATTGCGCACCGGTGCGTTGGCGTTGCGCAGCTCCTCGTTGAGCAGGCTGGCGAGGGTGGCGTCGGCGACGAAGATATCCCCGGCCTGGATGCGCGCGACCATGGACTTCGGGTCGTCGAGCATCAGCGGCGTGCTGCTGCCTGCTACCGGGCTCATCTGGATCAGCATCCTGCGGATGAAGAAGCCGATGTCGTCATGCAGGCGGAAGTCGGTCTGGCTGATCCACAGTTGCGAGGTGTTGCTGGCGGACTGCCGCGCGCTGACGTCGGCGCCCAGCTGGCGCGGCGGCACCGCCTGCATCAGCGGGGTGTCCGGGCCCCAGTCGGAGGGGCGCACCGGTGGCGTTTCCACGGCCGCCGCGGTGGCGGCGACGAACAGCAGGGGCACGGCACTGAGCAGCGAGCGCAGCATGGCGAGGCCTCATTGTTGTAGTTATCTGCTGAGTCTGAGGCTGGCCGCGCGCGGCGAGAGCCCCTCCTTGGTTTGGTTGACGCCACCGGGTGTTACCGGCGGTGCCGGGACGTCGCGGCGCGCAGCGGTTATCCTTGCTGGCGAATACCGATTGTCGGAGAACCCGTGAGCGAGTCCGCCCTCCAATCCCTGTGGCTGTGCGAGGCCGTGCGCCTGCGCGAGGAGCAGGTCGGTCCCCTGGAAGACAGCGAAGCCAACCGCCGCGCCATCGTCAGCGGTGGCGATCTCGCGCAGCGCCTGCAGAACCGCGCGCTGCTGCTCGCCGAACGCGACGGCCAGCGCGCCGCCCTGCGCACCTGGACCCAGGGCGCGCGGCTGGCGATTTATGTCCTGCTGGCGCTGGCCCTGTTCACCGGCGGCGGCCTGGCGCTCGCAGCGCTGGGCGACGGTGTGCGCCCGGTCAACGTGTTCTGGGCCCTGGCCAGCCTGCTGGGCCTGCACCTGATGACCCTGATTGGCTGGATGCTGGCCTTCTTCGCCAGCGGCGAGGCGGCCGGCGCGCTAGGGCGCCTGTGGCTCTGGCTGAGCGGCAAGCTGGCCCGCGATGCCCAGGCCGCGCAGCTCGCGCCGGCCCTGCTGGTGCTGCTGGACCGCCAGAAGCTGACCCGCTGGGCGCTCGGCCTGCTGGTCCACGGCCTGTGGCTGGTCGCGCTGACCAGCGCGCTGGGCGTGATGCTGGCGCTGCTGGCCACCCGGCGCTATGGCTTCGTCTGGGAAACCACCATCCTCGGCGGCGACACCTTCATCGCCCTGACCCACGGCCTCGGCGCGCTGCCGTCACTGCTCGGCTTCCCGCAGCCCGATTCGGAGCTGGTGCGCGCCAGCGGCGATGCCCTGGTGGCCAGCGAGAACGCGCGTCACGCCTGGGCCGGCTGGCTGGTCGGCATCCTGCTGGTCTACGGCGTGCTGCTGCGGGGCGCGCTCTGGCTGCTCTGCCTGTGGCACTGGAAGCGCGGGCGTGCGCAGCTGGCGCTGGATGTCTCGCTGCCCGGCTACGCCTTGCTGCGCGAACGGCTGATGCCGGCCAGCGAGCGCCTGGGTGTCAGCGATGCCGCGCCGGACGAACTGGTCGAGCCGCAGGCGCGAGCACCGGCGTCCACTGCCGACGGTGCGCTGCTGGTTTCCATCGAGTTATTGGACCGACCGAACTGGCCGCCAAGGCTGCCGGAGAGCATCGCCAACGCCGGCGACCTCGATGACGGCGCCCAGCGCCGCCGCCTGTTGGAACAACTCACCCGCTACCCGCCGGCGCGCCTGGTGATCGCCTGCGACCCGCGTCGCTCGCCGGATCGCGGCACCCTGGCGCTGATCGCCGAACTCTCGCGCTGCGCCGCTGCGACCCGCGTCTGGCTGCTGCAGGCGCCGGCTGGCGAAGCGCTGGACGCCGAGCGCCTGGGCGACTGGCACGCCGGCATCGAGCGGCTGCACCTGCCGCACACCTCGGCGTCGCCCTTGGGCTGGCTGGAGACCGGGCATGACTGATGCGCTGAAACTGGCCGTGGTCGGCCACACCAATGTCGGCAAGACGTCGCTGCTGCGTACCCTGACCCGCGACGTAGGCTTCGGTGAAGTCTCCCATCGCCCCAGCACCACGCGGCATGTGGAAGGCGCGCGGCTGTCGGTGGACGGCGAGCCGCTGCTGGAGTTGTACGACACGCCCGGCCTGGAAGACGCCATCGCCCTGCGCGACTTCCTCGACGGCCTGGAGCGCCCCGGGGAGCGCCTGGACGGCCCGGAGAGGCTGCGGCGCTTTCTCGACGGCAGCGAGGCCCGTGGCCGCTTCGAACAGGAAGCCAAGGTGCTGCGCCAGTTGCTCGCTTCCGACGCTGGCCTCTATGTGATCGACGCCCGCGAGCCGGTGCTGGCCAAGTACCGCGATGAACTGGCGGTGCTGGCCGCCTGCGCGCGGCCGTTGCTGCCGGTGCTGAATTTTGTCGCCAGTCCGCAGCACCGCGAGGAACAGTGGCGCGAGGCCTTGTCCCGTCTCGGCCTGCACGCGCTGGTGCGCTTCGACAGCGTGGCGCCGCCGCTGGATGGCGAGCGCCGCCTCTATGAAAGCCTCGCACTGATGCTGGAGCGTGCGCGCCCGCAACTGGACCGGCTGGTGGCCGATCACGAAGCCCAGGCCGTCGCCCGCCGCGAAGCCGGGGCGCGGCTGATCGCCGAACTGCTGGTGGATGTCGCCGCCTGCCGCCAACTGGTGCCCGCCGGCGATGCGGCGGTGCGCGCCGCCACCGAGACGCTGCGCAACCAGGTGCGCAAGCGCGAAGATACCTGCGTCAAGGCGTTGCTCAGCCTCTACGCCTTCCGCAAGGACGATGCCCGTGCCGCCGACCTGCCGCTGCTGGACGGGCGCTGGGGCGATGACCTGTTCAACCCGGAAACCCTGCGCCAGCTGGGCATTCGCCTGGGTGGCGGCGTTGCGGCGGGCGCGGCGGCGGGGGCGGGGATCGACCTGCTGGTCGGCGGCCTGACCCTCGGCGCTGCCACCGCGCTGGGCGCCATCGCCGGCGGCGCCTGGCAGACCGTCGGCCAT
Organism: Pseudomonas nitroreducens TX1; assembly: GCF_000313755.1. Lineage (GTDB taxonomy): Bacteria > Pseudomonadota > Gammaproteobacteria > Pseudomonadales > Pseudomonadaceae > Pseudomonas > Pseudomonas nitroreducens_A. Next base: position 150,331 of record NZ_AMZB01000128.1, read on the forward strand.
TACGGGCAGCGCCTGCTCGGCAAGCTCAAGGGCAGCCGCGAGCTCTCCGTGGACGACAGCGTGCTGCGTCTGCTGGCGCTACGGCAGCGGCAGTTGCTGGCGGCGTTGCAGACGCGCGGGCATGCGGCAGTGGAGGCGATTCATCTGCAATCGCCCGAGGACAAGCAGTGGCGCGAGGGCAAGTTGCCCGAGGCGCTGCGCAAGGCGCGGGCGCATCCCGAGTGGTCGGGGCTCAATGGTCGCCGCCGCAGCGAAAAAAACGAGCGGCAGGAGGCGGTGGCGCAGTTGGCCACGCAGTTGCTCGAACCGTAAGTGCGGTATGGAGGCGGTTCGCGAGCAAGCTCGCTCCCACAGCGACGCTGCTCCTCTGTAGGAGCGAGCTTGCTCGCGAACGCTCTTAGATGAGCGAAACCATCTCCACCTTGGCCTTCCCCTCGCTTACGGTCAGGATCGCCAATGCAATCGGCAGCTTGAACCGGCGCGGCCCCGCGCTGCCCGGATTCAGGTACAGCACCCCATCGCGCACCGCGTTCAGCGGCTTGTGCGAATGTCCCGCCAGCACCACGTCAATGCCCTCGGCTACTGGATCGATGGAAAGCTGCTTGAGATCGTGGATCAGATAGAGCCGGAGCCCGCCCAGTTCCAGCAGCAGCGTTTCGGGCAGCGCGCCGGCCCAGTCGTCGGTGTCGTTGTTGCCGCGCACCACGTGCAGAGGCGCCAGGGCGCGCAGTTGGTCGAGCAGTGGGGCGGGGCCGATGTCGCCCAGGTGCAGGATGCGCTGGCAGCCTTGCAGCGCTGCCAGCGCTTCGGGGCGCAGCAGGCCGTGGGTGTCGGCGATGACGCCGATGCGCAGGGAAGTGCTCATGCCAGGGAGCATAAACCACGACGCCACCCGAGGGTGGCGTCGTGTCTGGATCAGCTGTTGTGCGAGGCCTTCGCGGCGTCGGACTCGGGCAGGAACCAGTTGAGCAGCAGGGCGCAGATGCCGCCGGTGGCGACGCCGGACTCCAGCACGTTGCGGATGGCGTGGGGCATATGCGCGAGGAATTCCGGCACCTGCGAAACGCCCAGGCCCAGCGCCAGGCTGACGGCGATGATCAGCAGCGCGCGACGGTCCAGGTGGGTGCCGGCGAGGATGTTGATGCCCGAGGCGGCGACCGCGCCGAACATCACCATCACCGCACCGCCCAGCACCGGCTCGGGAACGGCCTGGATCACCCCGGCAACGCTGGGGAACAGGCCCAGCACGATCAGCATTGCGGCGATCCACAGGCCGACGTGGCGGCTGGCGACGCCGGTCAGCTGGATCACGCCGTTGTTCTGCGCGAACACGGAGCTCGGGAAGGTGTTGAACAGGCCGGCCAGCAGCGAGTTGGCGCCATTCACCAGCACGCCGCCCTTGATGCGCTGCATCCACAGCGGGCCTTCGACCGGCTGCTTGGAGATCTTGCTGGTGGCGGTGACGTCACCGATGGCTTCCAGCGAGGTCACCAGGTAGATCACCAGCATCGGGATGAACAGGCTCCAGGAGAAGCCCAGGCCGAAGTGCAGCGGCACCGGGATCTGGAAGGCCGGCGCCTCGTGCATGCCGGTGAAGTCGAGGCGGCCCAGGTAGCCGGCCAGCGCGTAGCCAACGGCCAGGGCGATGACGATGGCGCCGCTGCGCATCCACACCACCGGGATGCGGTTGAGGATGACGATGATCGCCAGCACCAGCCCGGACAGCATCAGGTTCTCGCCGTTGGCGAAGGTGCCGTTGGACATGGCGGAGAAGCCGCCACCCATGCTGATCAGGCCGACCTTGATCAGAGTCAGGCCGATCATCAGTACCACGATGCCGGTGACCAGCGGCGTGATCAGGCGCTTCACGAAGGGCAGGATGCGAGACACGCCCATCTCCACGAAGGAGCCGGCCATGACCACGCCGAAGATCGCCGCCATCACCGCTTCCACCGGGGTGCCGTTCTTCACCATCAGCGCGCCGCCGGCGATCAGCGGGCCGACGAAGTTGAAGCTGGTGCCCTGGACGATCAGGAGGCCCGCACCGAACGGCCCGAAGCGCTTGCACTGGACGAAGGTGGCGATGCCGGAGATGACCAGCGACATCGACACGATCAGGTTGGTGTCGCGCGGCGACACGCCCAGCGCCTGGCAGATCAGCAGGCCGGGGGTGACGATGGGCACGATGATCGCCAGCAGATGCTGCAGCGCCGCAAGCCATGCGATGGGCAGGGCGGGGCGGTCTTCCAGGCCGTAGACCAGGTCGGGCTGGTTTTTGGCGGCGGACGGGTTCTCGAGGGAGCTCATGGGCGGCGGTCCGGGAAAAAAGAGCGCGATTTTACTGACCCACGGCGGGATCGCACAGTGCCATGAGGCACGTTGGGATGAGTGGACTGGTCCCATTGGTACTTCTCGCTGTACGAGATCGCCCACTGTGGTCCTGATCGGGTGGTCAGCACCGAACTTTCCGCCGCGCAGGCGGGAGCCGTCTGAATGTAAGGGCCGGCTGGCGTGACTTCACTGGACTGCACCCGGAGCCATCCAGGCCTCCGGCTCAACCCAGAAGGACACGCAGATGCGAAAACAACATGGTTTCACCCTGATCGAGTTGATGATCGTGGTCGCGATCATCGGAATTCTGGCTTCGGTTTCCCTGCCGCTGTATTCGGACTACTCGTCGCGCTCAAGGGCTACGGCAGCCAAGGCAGAACTGTCCGCCGTCAAAACCGCCGTCAGCCTTTGCATCTCCGAAACGGGCAAGGTGGACGACTGCAAGGCGGGTGATTACGGGATTCCGAAGAACTTCGCTGCGACGTCCAACATCACTGGCGACTATGCGGTGGAAAAAGGTGTGATAAAGGCCTCTACTGCGGCCACCGATGCGGATGGGAATGCACTGAAGATCGAGCTGACTCCTACCAAGGCAACGGGCGAGAGCTCGGTCGCCTGGGAGGAGAAAGGAACCATCTGCAATGCGGATCGAGGGCTCAAGCCGGGTTCGGGTGATTGTCCAAAGGCGCCGGCAACCAAGTCATAAGCCATCGCGCTGCATCAATGAAAAAGCCCGGCATCCGCCGGGCTTTTTCATGTCGCCACCAGACTCAACCGTCCAGCAGCGCCTTGTCGCGTACCGCGCCCTTGTCGGCGCTGGTGGCCAGCAGGGCGTAGGCTTTCAGTGCGGTGCTCACCTTGCGCGCGCGCGGCTGGGCCGGCTTCCAGCCGTTCTTGTCCTGTTCGATGCGGCGGGCGGCCAGTTCTTCATCGCTCACCAGCAGGTTGATGCTGCGGTTGGGGATGTCGATCAGCACCTTGTCGCCGTCCTGCACCAGGCCGATGGCGCCGCCAGCGGCAGCTTCCGGCGAGGCGTGGCCGATGGAAAGGCCCGAGGTGCCGCCGGAGAAGCGGCCGTCGGTAAGCAGGGCGCAGGCCTTGCCCAGGCCCTTGGACTTCAGGTAGCTGGTCGGGTAGAGCATTTCCTGCATGCCCGGGCCGCCTTTCGGGCCTTCGTAGCGGATGATCACGATGTCGCCCGGCTTCACTTCGTCGGCGAGGATGCCCTTCACGGCGCTGTCCTGGCTCTCGAAGATCTTCGCGCGGCCTTCGAACACGTGGATGGACTCGTCCACACCGGCGGTCTTCACCACGCAACCGTCGAGGGCGATGTTGCCGTACAGCACGGCCAGACCGCCTTCCTGGGAATAGGCGTGCTCGACGCTGCGGATGCAACCTTCGGCGCGGTCAGCGTCCAGGGTGTCCCAGCGCGTGCTCTGGCTGAAGGCGACCTGGGTCGGGATGCCCGCCGGGCCGGCCTTGAAGAAGGTGTGGACCTTCTCGTCCTGGGTCTGGGTGATGTCCCACTCGGCGATGGCGTCGGCCATGCTCGGGCTGTGCACGGTCGGTACGTCGGTGTGCAGCAGGCCGCCACGGGCCAGCTCGCCGAGGATGGAGAAGATGCCACCGGCGCGGTGCACGTCTTCCATGTGGTACTTCTGGATGTTCGGCGCCACCTTGCACAGCTGCGGCACCTTGCGCGACAGGCGATCGATGTCGCGCAGGTCGAAGGCGATCTCCGCCTCCTGCGCTGCGGCCAGCAGGTGCAGAATGGTGTTGGTCGAGCCGCCCATGGCGATATCCAGGGTCATGGCGTTCTCGAACGCCTTGAAGCTGGCAACGTTGCGCGGCAGCACGGAATCGTCGCCTTCGCCGTAGTAGCGCTGGCACAGCTCCACTGCCAGGCGGCCGGCGCGCAGGAACAGCTGCTCGCGGTCGGCGTGGGTGGCGAGGGTCGAACCGTTGCCCGGCAGGGACAGGCCCAATGCTTCGGTCAGGCAGTTCATCGAGTTGGCGGTGAACATGCCGGAGCAGGAGCCGCAGGTCGGGCAGGCGCTGCGCTCGTACTCGGCGACTTTCTCGTCGGAGCAGGAGTCGTCGGCGGCGACCACCATGGCGTCCACCAGGTCCAGGCCGTGGTTGGCCAGCTTGGTCTTGCCGGCTTCCATCGGGCCGCCGGAGACGAACACCACCGGGATGTTCAGGCGCAGGGCGGCCATCAGCATGCCGGGGGTGATCTTGTCGCAGTTGGAGATGCAGACGATGGCGTCGGCGCAGTGGGCGTTGACCATGTATTCCACGGAATCGGCGATGATCTCGCGCGACGGCAGGGAATAGAGCATGCCGTCATGGCCCATGGCGATGCCGTCGTCCACGGCGATGGTGTTGAATTCCTTGGCCACGCCGCCGTGTTTTTCGATCTCGCGGGCAACCAGCTGGCCCAGGTCCTTCAGGTGCACGTGGCCGGGCACGAACTGGGTGAAGGAGTTGGCGATGGCGATGATCGGCTTCTTGAAGTCTTCGTCCTTCATCCCGGTGGCGCGCCACAGGGCACGGGCGCCGGCCATGTTGCGGCCGTGGGTGGAGGTTTTCGAGCGGTAATCGGGCATGACGGGTTCCTGCGCATCAGGTCTCGGTGGGAGCCGATCCGGGTCTTTCGTGCGGCGGCGTGCAGCGGGTAGGGCTGGCCGGCGAGACCTTGAACGGACTCTGATTTCGTATCGTGAGCGCGGTACGCACCGGATGCAAACAGCAGATGGCCTTGCATGGGCGAGGTCGGCGCGGGGCGTGGCGGGGTCACCGCCTGCGCGGCCGGGGCTCACAGGCCCGCCGGGGGATAAATGGCAGGAATGGACCGATTCTACGCCGGGCCTTGCCGACAGGGAAAGGCTGGCGGTCGGGGCGCGGCGTAGACTGTTGCCATCCTGGCGTGGTCTGAATGGCCACTGGCGTTTTTCCGTCCCCTTGGTTTCAGGAGCAACTTCATGAAAGTCACCCGTATCCTCGTGCTCGCCAGCCTCGTCGCCGGCAGCGCGCAGGCCTCCTCCGATGCGGCCTGGCAGGCGCAGGACAAGCTGCAGCGCGAAGCCTGCCTGGCACTGAGCCATCTGCAGAACAAGAAGGTGCTGGGCTCGCCGGTGCTGTTCGATGACAGCGTGGGCTACACGGCGCTGATGATTGGCGGGACCTATGCGCAGAAACACATGAAGGGCAGGCCTGGCCGCGAGCTGTGCCTGTTCGAGCGAAAGACCGGCAAGGCGGCGCTCAGCGAGGCGGATTCGCTGTTGCCGATCCAGTGACGGCGTGGCGAGAGGCGAGCCGTAGGGCGGATAACGCCTCAGGCGTTATCCGCCATTTCAACCGAGACGGCGGATAAAGCGTTCCGCTTTATCCGCCCTGCACAGGCGAGGGCGCGAGCCATCGGCCATTCGCCGAGATGAAAACGGGGCGCTTCCGTGAGGGGCGCCCCTTTTCCGTTGCCCTGATGCCTCAGCCGTTGGGCAGCAGGCGCACGGTCAGGCTCTTGATGTAGCGGGTTTCCGGGATCGCCAGGTGGACCGGGTGGTCCGGACCCTGGCCGCCGCGCTCGAGCAGCTGGATGTTGCGGTCCAGGTGACGGGCGCTGCCCAGCAGGATGTTCTGCAGGTCGTCCTCGGGCAGGTGCATGGAGCAGGAGGCGCTGACCAGGATGCCGTCCTTGGACAGCAGGCGCATGGCCTGTTCGTTGAGACGGCGGTAGGCGGCCTCGCCGTTCTTCAGGTCTTTCTTGCGCTTGATGAAGGCAGGCGGGTCGGCAACGATTACGTCGAAGCGCTCGTCGGCGGCCTTCAGCTCGCGCAGGGCTTCGAACACGTCACCTTCGACGCAGGCGACCTTGTCGGCCACACCATTGAGCGCGGCATTGCGCTCCACGCCATCAAGGGCAAAGCCGGAAGCGTCCACGCACATCACGTCGCTGGCGCCGAAGGCCGCGGCCTGGATGCCCCAGCCGCCGACGTAGCTGAACAGGTCGAGCACGCGCTTGCCCTGCACATAGGGCTGCAGGCGGGCGCGGTTCATGCGGTGGTCGTAGAACCAGCCGGTCTTCTGGCCGGCCAGCACCGGGGCTTCGAACTTCACGCCGTTCTCTTCCAGCGCGACCCATTCCGGGACTTCGCCATAGGCGTTCGCGACATAGCGCTCCAGGCCCTCGGCATCGCGGGCGCTGGAGTCGTTCTTCCACAGCACGGCGCTGGGCTTGAGTACCTGCAGGAGGGCGGCGAGCACGTCGTCGCGGTGCTTCTCCATGGTCGCCGAGGCGAGCTGGACCACCAGTACGTCGCCGAAACGGTCCACCACCAGGCCCGGCAGCAGGTCGGAGTCGCCGTAGACCAGGCGGTAGAAGGGCTTGTCGAACAGGCGGTCGCGCAGGCTCAGGGCTACGTTCAGGCGGTGAACCAGCAGGGATTTGTCGAGAACGTGCTTGGTATCACGGGAAATGAGACGGGCGCAGATGAGGTTGTTCGGGCTCATCGCGACGATGCCCAGCGGCTTGCCGTTGGCCATTTCGAGGATGGCCTGTTCGCCGGCGCCGAATCCGTTCAGCGGGGTGGCGGCGACGTCCACCTCGTTGCTGTAGACCCACAGGTGGCCGGCGCGCAGGCGGCGCTCGGCGTTGGCTTTCAGACGCAGGCTGGGCAGGGTCATGGGAAGGGCTCCGGCAAAAGAGCGGGATTATAGCGCAGCGGCGTGCGCCCCCGGAGCGCGCTGCGGGTGCTTTTGATCGGCTGGCGCTGAGCAGGCGCGTCGGGCCTAAAGGTTCATCGCGCGCAGCCGATGCAGCTTGATCGAAAGCCGCAGTTCCAGACGCCTCGGCTCTGGGTAAACTGTGCTCCCCGTCAACTTCGCCAGCGCGCCCAATGTCCCAAGAACTTTCCGCCGAACAGATCCGTCAGGCCCTGCAGGGCATCAGCGTGCCGCCGCAGCCGCAGATCATGGTTGACCTGCAGATGGAGCAGTTCATGCCCAACCCGGACCTGAAGGCGATCGCCAAGCTGATCAGCCAGGACCCGGGGCTTTCCGGCGCGCTGCTGAAGCTGGTGAACTCGCCATTCTTCGGCCTGGCCAACCGCATCACCTCCATCCAGCGCGCGGTCAACCTGCTGGGCAGCCGCTCGGTGATCAACCTGATCAACGCCCAATCGATCAAGGGCGAGATGTCTGACGCCACCATCGTCACCCTCAACCGTTTCTGGGACACCGCCCAGGACGTGGCCATGAGCTGCCTGACCCTGGCCAAGCGCATCGGTTACGAGTCGGTGGACGAGGCGTACGCGCTGGGGCTGTTCCACAACTGCGGCATCCCGCTGATGCTCAAGCGCTTCCCGCACTACATGGCGGTGCTGGAGGAGGCCTACGCCAGTGCCAGCGACGAGCGCCGCGTGGTGGATACCGAGAACCGCGTGTTGAACACCAACCATGCGGTGGTTGGCTATTTCATTGCCCGCTCCTGGCGCCTGCCGGAGCACGTCTGCGAGGCCATCGCCAACCACCACAATGCGCTGTCGATCTTCAGCGAAGACAACTCCCGCGATACCCAGCTGAAGAACCTGCTGGCGATCCTCAAGATGGCCGAGCACATCTGCGGCTCCTATCGCGTGCTGGGCAATCAGGACCAGGACCATGAATGGGAAAGCGTGCGCGCGGTGGTGTTGGACTACGTCGGGTTGACCGAGTACGACTTCGAGAACCTCAAGGCGAGCATTCTGGAGTTGGGCGTAGGGCAGGGGACGTATTGACTGGCCATCTCGGCGCGCGGTCGGCCGTCGCGGATAAATCCGCTCCTACGAAAAGCGGACTTCCTTTATGAAAAAAGCCGGGCATCTGCTCGGCTTTTTCGTTGAACGTCGGCAATCAGTCGAGCATGTCGCTGAAACGTTCGTCTTTCTTGTAGGCAATGGTCTGGCTGAAGCCGGGGACCTGGATGCCCTGGTCGCTGATCTCGATGGCCTGCTCGTCGATCATGTCGTTGCCGAAGTTGTAGATGATGTCGAAACGGCCCTGGGTCGCGGCTTCGTCGTACTGGCGAGCGGCAGCGCGGGTAGCTTCGCGGCGCGTCTGGTAGTCGGCGAAGGCGGCATCGCCGTGGCGCTTGCGCAGCATCTTCTCGGTGATCGACGGGGACAGCAGGACGCCGGTGGCGTTGTTGCCGCCGAAGCCCTTGGAGTTGATGAAGCAGACTTCCAGATCGTCGCGGCGCACGTCGCTGTTGGACAGGTCGATGTGGTCCTTGAAGACGTCGTCGGCGAATTTGTCCACGGTCTTGATGCCGGGGATGACGCCGTAACGGAAGGTGCCCAGGGCAGAGATCAGCTGGTCGGCGCTGGCGGTGGCCAGGGAGTGGCCGACGAAGGCCTTCACCGCGGTGACCGGCCAGCCATCGATACCGAAGGCGGTGGCGACGCGGTCGAGGATTTCCGATTCGGTGACGCGGTTGGCCGGGGTGCTGGAGCCGTGGGCGTGGACGAAGCTGTGCTGGCGCACGCTCTTCTCGCCGACGATCTGCGCGGCGGCGGCCACGGCCTTGGCCATGGTCAGGTAGTTGCCCGGGCCGGGAGCGGAGATGGACTTCTTGAAGCCGTCGGCGTTGATGAACACGTCCGGCACCGAGCCATGGATGTCGGCGCCCAGTTCCAGGGCCAGGGCGTCGTCCATCAGCACCACGTACTGCGCGGACTCGGCCAGGGAGAAGCCGCAGTTGTCGCCGAACGGACGGCTGGCGCGGCGGAAGTCGACATCGTCGCGGCCTTCGATCAGGCGCAGGCCTTCCTCGGTGGCCAGCGCACCCATGGCGGCGTAGCCCTCGATGATCTCGGAGGTGATCGGCGCTTCGGCGTTGCCGACGATGGCCACGCGGGCCTGGCCGGTGGTGATGACGTCAATGCCTTTCTGCAGGTTGTACAGGAAGGTGGCGCAGGCGCCGGTGACGCTGCCGGTCATGCCGACGCTGCCCAGCACGTAGGCGTTGATGAAGTCGGTGGGCATGCTGTTGAAGCCCAGCGGCAGCTGCTTGGCCGATACGCGGTGGCCGCGCAGGCGCGATTGCAGCAGGCCGCCGAAGCCGTTCTCGTCCAGTTGGCTCATGATGCTGCTGGAGAACACGGCGATTTCGTCAGGCTGTACGGCGTTGCTGATGGTCTGCCAGTCCAGGCCGGTGGAGCGCACCGCGTCGGTGGCGGCGACCACGGACATCTGCAGGCCGCGCGGGTGGAAGCGCGAGTTGTACAGCTCGCCCGGCTCGAAGCCGGTGGGCAGCTGGCCGGCGGACTTCACCGGCAGGGCGCGGTAGCTGTCGACCTTGAATTCGCAGCTGTCGTGCAGGGTGACACGGACTTCGCCGCCTTCGAGCTCCTCCACCGACCAGTTGGCTGGCAGCGGCTCGGGCAGTTGCTTGCGCAGGGTGGTGAAGGTCACCGGGCTGCCTGCGGCGCTGACGGTCAGGCTCTTGTGGCAGTGCGCGGCGTCGACGTCGAGGTATTGCAGCTCGATGCGGCGGATCAGGGTGGACTGGCGAATCTGCTGTTCGAAGCGGTGCTCGATGGCGGCCGGATCGAGGCTGTTGCCATCGGTGTCCTGGTATTGGCCGTCGACGACCTTGACCAGTTTCATCATCACCGCGAGGCCGGCGAGGGTTTCCTGGCGGGCGGCGGGCTCCATGGACTCGAGGACTGTACGGCGGAACCCATGGTGGAAGGAACTGCGGCCTGCCGCGTTATATCCACCAAAACCAACGATGACCGGTAGTCGAGACATCTCTCGGAAACTCCTTCAGCAAGTGCATCTTGCGCGCCGGACGACGGTGGCCCATGGCGGGGCTGCCCGGTGGCACAAAGCCAGGCGGTGGCTTGTAATGATTCGGAATGCTTTAGCTGACGAGGATGATGACTGCCGAGTCACGCTCGCGCCAGGATTTGACGGAAGAAGGCGACGAATTTCCGGGCAGATCGTGCAGGGACGTATGAATGAAAACGGGAGCCACAGAGGGCTCCCGTTTCTGACAGCAGGCGAAACTCAACGGTATTCGATGCCCGCTTTCTGGGTGCTGACGCGCGTGCCGGACTTGCCCTGGGTGATGGCAACGATGTTTTCCAGCGAGCCGATCACCGCGTCCTTGCCGGTGTTGCGGGCGAACTCCATGGCGGCCTGGACCTTCGGGCCCATGGAGCCGGCGGCGAAGCCGAGGCGCTCCAGTTCGTCCGGGTGGGCCTGGGCGATGGCCTTCTGGGTCGGTTTGCCCCAGTCGATGTAGGCCGCGTCCACGTCGGTGGCGATGATCAGGATGTCAGCTGACAGTTCCTGGGCCAGCAGCGAGGAACACAGGTCCTTGTCGATCACCGCTTCGACGCCGGAGAGTTTCTTGCCGGATTCGTCGTACATGGTCGGGATGCCACCGCCGCCCGCGCAGATGACGATGGTGCCTTTCTCCAGTAGCCACTTGACCGGGCGGATCTCGAAGATGCGCTTCGGACGCGGGCTGGCCACGACGCGGCGGAACTTGTCACCGTCCGGGGCGATGCTCCAGCCTTTTTCCTTGGCGAGGCTCTCGGCCTCTTCCTTGGTGTAGACCGGGCCGATGGGCTTGGTCGGATTCTGGAAGGCCGGGTCCTTGGCGTCCACTTCAACCTGGGTAAGCAGGGTGGCGAACGGCACTTCGAACGGCAGCAGGTTGCCCATTTCCTGTTCGATCATGTAGCCGATCATGCCTTCGGTCTCGGCGCCCAGGACGTCCAGCGGGTAGGGGCTGACCTTCTCGTAGGCCGCACCCTGCAGGGCCAGCAGGCCGACCTGCGGGCCGTTGCCGTGGGCGATCACCAGCTCGTTGCCCGGGGCAACCTTGGCAATCTGTTCAGCCGCGATCCGTACGTTGGTGCGTTGGTTGTCGGCAGTCATGGGTTCGCCACGACGCAGCAGGGCATTGCCGCCCAATGCGACGACGATACGCATATTCATTTCCTCCGAAAGAGTGGAAACGCGCCCGGAGCCTGCGCGTGGCGCGGCTCCGGGGCGGCCCGGCATTACATGTCGGCGAGGGTCGAAACGAGGATTGCCTTGATGGTGTGCATGCGGTTTTCCGCCTGCTCGAAGGCAATGTTGTAGGGGGATTCGAAGACGTCTTCGGTGACTTCGATGCCGTTCTTCAGGTTCGGGTACTGTTCGGCGATCTGCTTGCCGACCTTGGTCTCGCTGTTGTGGAACGCGGGCAGGCAGTGCATGAACTTCACGCGCGGGTTGCCGGCGGCCTTCATCATGTCGGTGTTGACCTGGTAGGGCAGCAGTTCCTTGATGCGCTCGCCCCAGGCTTCCACCGGCTCACCCATGGACACCCACACGTCGGTGTGGATGAAGTCCACGCCCTTGACCGCGACTTTCGGGTCTTCGGTGATGGTGATGCGGGCGCCGCTTTCCTCGGCGAACTTCTTGCAGGCAGCGACGTGTTCGTCGGTCGGCCAGAGTTCCTTCGGTGCGGCGATGCGCACGTCCATGCCGAGCTTGGCGCCGATCAGCAGCAGGGAGTTGCCCATGTTGTTGCGGGCGTCGCCCAGGTAGGCGTAGGCGATCTCGTGCAGCGGCTTGTCGCTGTGCTCGCGCATGGTCAGCACGTCGGCCAGCATCTGGGTCGGGTGGTATTCGTCGGTCAGGCCGTTGAATACCGGTACGCCGGCGAACTTGGCGAGTTCTTCGACGATTTCCTGCTTGAAGCCGCGGTATTCGATGGCGTCGTACATCCGGCCGAGGACGCGGGCGGTGTCCTTCATCGATTCCTTGTGGCCGATCTGCGAGGAGTTCGGGTCGATGTAGGTGACGTTGGCGCCCTGGTCATAGGCGGCGACTTCGAAGGCGCAGCGGGTGCGGGTCGAGGTCTTTTCGAAGATCAGCGCAATGTTGTTGCCTTTCAGGTGCTGCTGCTCGGTACCGGTGTATTTGGCGCGTTTCAGGTCGCGGGACAGGTCGAGCAGGTAGCGCAACTCGCGAGTGCTGTGGTGCATCAGGCTGAGCAGGTTGCGGTTGTGCATGTTGAAAGCCATGGTCTATCTCCTTGTGGGATTCGTTCTCGGCCCTCGTCAGTACAGCTCGTGGCTGGCGGGGCTGGCGGCCCTGGCTAGGGCCGCCACGTGAGGTGCTTGCGCTCTGGTTGAGGTAGTCGCGTCTATCTATATAGTGCGCGGATCAGTAGTCGATCGGGTCGCGGATGATCGGGCAGGTCATGCAGTGACCGCCGCCACGGCCCCGGCCCAGCTCGCCGGCGCTGATGGTGATGACTTCC
>NZ_AMZB01000129.1 GCF_000313755.1 Pseudomonas nitroreducens TX1
CTACACCCTTAAATGCGAAGAGCCGGTAAAGATGCTCGATGCCCAGGCCTGCCACCTGCTCACGCAGTCGTTCGGCCACGCAACTCAAGTCGTCGGTGCTGGTCGCCTCCAGCAGGATGGCGAATTCCTCACCGCCATAACGATAGACGTTGGCCCTGCCGCCCCGCAGGGTGCCGACCAGACTCTCGGCCACCTGGCACAGGCAGCGGTCACCCGCCTGGTGGCCATAGTGGTCGTTGTACGGCTTGAAGTAGTCGATGTCGGCCATCAGCAGGGCGAAAGGCCGGCCATGGGCGCGCATGCCGTGCCAGCTCTCGTTGAGCTGCAGGTCCAGCGAGCGGCGATTGCCCACGCCGGTGAGGCCGTCGGTGGTGGCCAGCTCCTGCAGGCGCAGGTTGAGCGCGGCAAGTTCAGCCCGCTGGCGGCGCTCTTCCAGGTCGGCGAGGAAGGCCTGGCGCACGCCCTTGATGTTGGTCCAGCTGATGAACAGACTGAACAGCGCGATGGGCAGGTAGACCAGGATGAAGATCAGCAGCGGCTTGGCGGCGCCATCGTGGAGCAGCCAGACGTTGTAGAGAATGATCGTGGTGATGATCGCCGAGACCAGCGCAATGCCCCTGAACGAGTAGCGCACGCCCAGGTTGCCCAGAAGTACGAACACCACCGAGGCGTAGAGGAAGAAGGGCACGTCGGGCGAGGCGCTGCGCTTGAGCAACTCGAACCAGGCGATGGTCGAGATGATGTCGTGTACCGGCATCAACAGGTCCATCACCAGCACGCTGCGGCTGAAACGGAACACCAGGAAGATGTTGAGCAGCCCGATCAGGCTCAACCCGGCGCGCAGCAGGAGCGATTCCCTGGCCATGTCCGGGATCAGCAGCGCGTCGGCCAATACGTAGGAATCGTAGGCCGCCATGGCGATGAAGTTGATCGCCAGCAGGAAGCGCCGGTAATGCTGGATCACGTACGCCTTGTAGGCATCCTGCAGGCGCGGTGGGATTTTCCCCTGATACTGCTGCCGAGGGGCGGCGGGGAACTCGGGTGCGGTCATCGAGAGTGGGAGCCTGTGTCTGCCGTCCAGGGCGAATGCTGGCCAAGGGCTAGAGTAGGGTGCGGCATCATCGCCGTCCAGCGAGTCGAAGCATGGGCTGTACCAAAACGTCGGTGACTGCGGATTGGCTCTGTTTAAGCGGTCTCTAATGGACCTTTATAAGGTGCCAATGTGGCGGCATGATGTCCGTCATCACCTGCTGCCGAGGCTTTTCATGTACGTACCTGCGCATTTCGAGGAAACCCGCCCGGACGAGCTGCACCGGCTGATTCGTGAGCATCCACTGGGCATCCTGGTCACCGGCCACGATGGCCTGCTGGATGCCAACCACCTGCCGTTCGAGCTGGAACCATCGGGTGAGAAGCCCCTGTTGCGCGCCCACGTCGCCCGCAACAACCCGGTCTGGCAGGAGGCGGATGGGGAGGAGGTGCTGGTGATCTTCCGTGGCGAGCACGCCTACGTCTCGCCCAACTGGTACCCGAGCAAGCACGAGGCGCACCGCCAGGTGCCCACCTGGAACTACCAGGTGGTGCACGTGCGCGGTCGCCTGAAGGTGGTGGACGAGGAGCGCTTCGTGCGGGGTGTGGTCGGCCGCCTGACCCGCACCCACGAGGCCAGCGAGGGAAAACCCTGGAAGATGAGTGACTCCACCCCGGAATTCATCAGCGGCATGCTGGCAAATATCGTCGGCATCGAGGTGGAAATCGGCGAGATCATCGGCAAGTCCAAGCTCAGCCAGAACAAGGAAGAACGTGACCGCCTGGGCGCCGCCGAGCGGCTCGAGCAACTCGGCACGGCTGAACTCGCCGGGGCGATGAAGCGCGCCCTGGAGTGAGGTCGCGGGCGGCAAGGGCCGTCGCAGACATGTCCGGATGTTTCGAGGGGTTGGCGATCTGGGTTCTTGGAATGTAATAATATTACAATTCAATCGCAGCCGATCCCCTCCATGACCGTTGCCATCGCGCCTTCCGCAGCCGTTATCACGAATGCCACCACCCGACTCCACTCCATCGATGCCCTGCGCGGGCTGGTGATTCTCTTCATGCTGCTGGACCACGTCCGCGAGACGTTCTATCTGCACCTGCAGGTGAGCGACCCGATGGACGTGACCCAGACCGACCCAGTGCTGTTCCTCAGCCGCACCCTGGCGCACCTGTGCGCGCCGGTGTTCGTGTTCCTCACCGGGCTTTCCGCCTTCCTCTATGGCGAGAAGCACCAGGGGCGCGCCGCGGTCTCGGCGTTCCTGTTCAAGCGCGGCCTGTTCCTGGTACTGCTGGAAATCACCCTGGTGAACTTTGCCTGGACCTTCCAGTTTCCACCCACGGTCATCTACCTGCAGGTGATCTGGGCTATCGGCCTGAGCATGCTGGCGCTCTCCGCGCTGGTCTGGCTGCCGCGTGCCGCGCTGGTGACGCTTGGTCTGGTGCTGGTGGCGGGACACAACCTGCTGGACGGGCTGCACTTCGCACCGGCGCACTGGGCCCATGTGCCCTGGGCGGTGCTGCATGATCGCGGCTGGATCGAGGTGGGCGATGTGCTGCGCCTGCGCACGTCCTACCCGTTGCTGCCCTGGATTGGCGTGATTGCCTTGGGTTATGCCGCCGGTCCCTGGTTCGGCAGCGCCGCCGATGCGATGCAGCGTACCCGCAGGCTCCTGCTGAGCGCCGCTGTCGCGCTGGGCAGTTTCCTGATGTTGCGCCTGAATAACGGCTACGGCGAGAAGCCCTGGGGCGACGGCGAGACCGACCTGCAACTGCTGATGAGCTTCTTCAATATCACCAAGTACCCGCCGTCGCTGCTGTTCCTTGCCCTGACCCTGGGTGTCGGCCTGCTCCTGCTGGTGTTCTTCGAGCGCCGCGGGCAGGGTGCCCTGGCCCGCTGGTTGGCGGTGTTCGGCGCAGCGCCGATGTTCTTCTACCTGCTGCACCTCTACGTGCTGAAGCTGCTCTACCTGACCGCCGTGGCGATCCGGGGCCTGAACCAGGGTCAGTACTTCGGCTTCGATTCGGTGTGGACGGTCTGGGTCGGCGCGCTGGTGTTGATCGTCGCGCTGTACCCGCCGGTGCACTGGTTTGCCCGGCTCAAGGCCCGCCGCCGTGATATCGCCTGGCTCAAGTACCTGTGAGGTTGTGCGGTTGCGCCGTGCTGCTGGCGCTGTCCTTGCCGGCGTTCGGGGAGGCACAGGGCGAGTCCAATGGCCTGACCGAGGACAGCCGCTGGAGCCTGCTCAACCGGACGGTGTTCGATCAGCGCGAATACCGCCACGGTGACCGCAACAGCGCCGCGCGCAACGCCTACAAGCCGCGCGGCGAGCGCAATGGCTATGCCCAGGAGTGGGCCTATGGCCTGATGGGCAGCCTGCAGTCCGGTTTCACCCAGGGCAGCGTCGGGCTGGGGTTGGACGCCCATCTGTACCAGGGCGTGCTGCTGGACAGCGGCGGCGGCCGCGCCGGCAAGGCTCGGCTGGTTGGCCTGGAAAACGACGGCCATCCCAAGGACAGCTTCGCCCGAGGCGGCGCGGCGCTGAAGGCGCGGGTTGCCTCGACGACGCTGTGGTGGGGTGAGCAACGGGTGAAAACGCCGGTATTCAGTTCCTCCGACAGCCGTTTGCTGCCGGAAACAGCGACCGGTTTCTTGCTCTCCAGCGAGGAGCTTTCCGGGCTGCGGCTGGTAGGCGGGCATTTCACCGAAAGCACCGACCGCAACGCCTCCAGCCATGATCGCGGCTTCGTGGTGAACTACTCCAATGGGCGCCAGGGCGATGCTTTCGACCTGGCGGGCCTCACCTATGCACCGCAGAAGAACGCGAGCCTGAGCCTGTTCTCCTCGCGCTACGCGGAGAGTTGGCGCCAGGACTATCTCGGCGGCACCCTCAGCCAGCGGCTGGGCGATGCTCAGGACCTGTCGCTGAACCTCAATCTCTATCGCAGCCGGGATACCGGACAGGCGCTCTCCGGGCGCATCGACAACACCACCTGGAGCCTGCTCGGCGGCTACGGCCTGGGCGCACACCGGCTGAGCCTCGGCTACCAGCAGGTCGATGGCAACACGCCGTTCGACTACGTGACACGTGGGGCGATCTTCCTGACCAACGCGGTGCAACTGTCGGACTTCAATGCGCCCAATGAGCGCTCCTGGCAGTTGCGCTACGACCTCGACCTGGCGGCGCTCGGCGTACCGGGGTTGGCGATGGCGGCGGCCTACGTGCGCGGCGCGGACATCGACGGCAGCCATGCCGACCCGCGCGGCGGCTACGCGTACCTGGGCTACGGTGAGGGCGGCAAGCACTGGGAGCGAGACCTGATGCTCCAGTACCGGGTGCCGGAAGGCCCGGCGAAAGGGCTGCGCCTGGTGCTGATGCACAATACCCATCGAGCCAATGCGGCACAGGCGGAGCTCAATACCGATCAGTTGCGTGTTGCCGTGGAATACCCGCTGGATGGCGGCTTCTGATCAGAGCCCGCCGAGCAGGTCGTGGGAGTCCAGCAGGCGCCAGGCGATTTCCGGGTTCTTCTCCAGGCCCCGGCGGATCGCCGCGGGAATGGCCTGGCGGGTCTTGCGGCAGAGGCCGGGCTGTTCGTCGAAGTCGAACTCGATGCCGCGCATGCTGCGCACTTCGTTGAAGCCGGGGGCGATGTGCAGGCGGATGCCGAGCTGCTCGAAGAGCTTGTGTTGCAGGCGCTCCAGGTCTGCCAGGTCCTTGAGATTCTCCAGGCGTTCCAGCAGGCGCTGTTCCTCGTGCCGCGTCAGCAGCAGGATGCGCAGGTCGGCGTTGGGGGTTTCCAGCAGGCGTTCCCGGTCGCAGTTGCAGGCGCCGGGCGGGCATTGCTGGCGGAGCGGGGGAGTGGTGGGCATGTCCCGATCATAGCGGGGGATCGGGGAATTGCGCAGGGGGGCCAGCTTGTGGCCTGCACCGTAGCGGGTATGTCCAACCAGCTCGACATTGCCGGCTTGTGCGAACTGCTCCCTCTCCCTTCAGGGAGAGGGCTGGGGAGAGGGGGCGGACTTCTCCCCTGCGCCGCATCCAGGCTTGACTCCGTTCCCCCTCCCTAACCCTCCCCCTGAAGGGAGAGGGGACCGTTCGGAGCGCGTGCACACTCCGTCGTCAGCCGGTTGCCATGTGAGCAATCAATGCGCCGGCTTGCGAATGGTCTTGAGCAGGTCTTCCGGGCTGATCTGCCCGACTATGGTGTTCACGCCTTCGCTGCCCGGTTGCGGCAGGCCGAGGATATGGCCCTTGATCTTGCCGATCACGTGCATCTCGCACGGCTTGCAGTCGAACTTCAAGGTCAGCACTTCGTCGCCGTGGATCAGTTGCATCGGCTGCACCTTGGTGCGCACGCCAGTGACGCCCTTGGCCTGTTTCGGGCACAGGTTGAAGGAAAAACGCAGGCAGTGCTTGGTGATCATCACCGGCACTTCGCCCGTTTCCTCGTGGGCCTCGTAGGCCGCGTCGATCAGTTGCACGCCGTGGCGATGGTAAAACGCACGGGCCTTCTCGTTGTACACGTTGTACAGGAAGGACAGGTGCGACTCCGGGTAGACCGGCGGCGGGTTGGTCTCGGCCTTGCGGCCGCCGCGCGGGTGGGCCAGCACGCGGGCTTCGGTCAGCGCCTCAATGGCCTCGCGGCGCAGTGATTTCAGCTGGGAGTTGGGGATGAAGAACGCTTGCGGGGCGTCCAACTCGATCCGGTCGGCGTGGTACTGGGTAGTGCCCAGCTGGCCGAGCAGATCGTGCAGTTGCTCCAGCGCCTGTTCCGGCTTGTTGGCTGCGCCGAACGGGCCGTCCAGGGCGACGCTGACGGTGACGCCTTCCTCGCTGGTGGCGGTCAGCTCCAGGCGTTCCTCGCGCAGCCTGGCGACCCATGACAGGCCGACGCGGCGCTCCGCGGAGGTCTTCTGCAACGCCTGCTGCCAGTTGTGGTCCAGGTTGCGCGACAGCGGGTGGTTCGGGCGCAGGCGGTAGAGGCCCTCGGGCATCTCGTTGGGCTCGACGCGGTAGCGGTAGCGCTTCTCGCCGTCTTCCTCGAACTCACCTTTGGGTTCTGCGATGTTGGCGCGGAAACCGACCACTTCGCGCTTCACCAGCACGTTGAGGCCGTCGCCGTTGGACAGCGGGTCCTTGGTCACCACCAGCAGGTCGCGCTTGCCGACCTTTTCCACGGTGCCCACCGGCAGGCCGGTGAAGGTCGGCGAGTCGAAGGCGCCGATGTCGATCTTGCGCTCGCTGACGAAGTAGTCGGTGCTGCCGCGGTGGAAGGTCTTGTCCGGGTCCGGCACGAAGAAGTGGTCGGTACGGCCGCTGGAGGCGCGGGCCAGGTCCGGACGCTCGGCGAGGATGCCGTCCAGGCGCTGGCGGTAGTAGGCAGTGATGTTCTTCACATAGGCCATGTCCTTATAGCGCCCTTCGATCTTGAAGGAACGCACGCCGGCGTCCACCAGGGCACTCAGGTTTGCGCTCTGGTTGTTGTCCTTCATCGACAGCAGGTGCTTCTCGAAGGCCACCACGCGGCCCTGGTCGTCCTTCAGGGTGTACGGCAGGCGGCAGGCCTGGGAGCAGTCGCCGCGGTTGGCGCTGCGGCCGGTCTGGGCGTGGGAGATGTTGCACTGGCCGGAGAAGGCCACGCACAGCGCACCGTGGATGAAGAACTCGATGGCGGCATCGGTCTGGTCGGCGATGGCGCGGATTTCCTGCAGGTTCAACTCACGGGCCAGCACCAGCTGGGAGAAGCCAGCCTGGTCAAGGAACTTCGCCCGTTCCAGGGTACGGATGTCGGTCTGGGTGCTGGCATGCAGCTCGATGGGCGGGATGTCCAGCTCCATGATGCCCAGGTCCTGCACGATCAGCGCATCGACGCCAGCGTCATAGAGCTGGTGGATCAGCGCGCGCGCCGGCTCCAGTTCGTTGTCGTGGAGGATGGTGTTGATCGTGGTGAACACCCGCGCGTGGTAGCGGTGGGCGAACTCCACCAGCTGGGCGATATCGCTCACCTCGTTGC
The DNA here is from genome assembly GCF_000313755.1 of Pseudomonas nitroreducens TX1. Lineage (GTDB taxonomy): Bacteria > Pseudomonadota > Gammaproteobacteria > Pseudomonadales > Pseudomonadaceae > Pseudomonas > Pseudomonas nitroreducens_A. The sequence continues at coordinate 7,051 of NZ_AMZB01000129.1, forward strand.
AGGCGTTGTGCCGCGCGCCGAAGCTGGGGCCACCGATGTAGACGGCGTCGGCGCCATGCAGGATGGCCTCGCGAGCGATGTGGACATCGCGGGCAGGGCTGAGCAGTTCCAGATGGTGTTTGGGCAAGGACATGGTTTCTTCTTTATCAGGCGTGCTTATCAGGTGTGCTTTTCAGGTAGGGCACGGGCAATCGCGCATTGTACCGGCCAAACGCTGTGCCGGCATCCGTGGCGTGCCGGGCGGCGTAACCCCTGGTCGCCGGCGATCCCCGGACAGCGCCGCAGCCACTACCGCTTCGATCCCGTCGGCTGACGCTTTGCAGGATGGCGTGGAGCGCAGCGATACCCATCGATCTGGCGCACCGGCAGCATGGATATCGCTGCGCTTCACACATCTGCGTTTGTGCCTACGCGGGCACATCCGTTGTCCCCGGCACTTCTGCAACGCTGTTTCAAGCCCCTTGCAAAATTGCAAAGTGACCCTGCAACCCTGTCTATTCCGCGCATTGCGGGCATGGATCAAGATTCGTTCGTCCGCTCCTCCCACTTTCAAGGAACCGAATCATGAACACCAATCAATCCCTGCTCGCCGCCTCCCTCGCCCTGGCCATCGGCAACGTCTTCGCTGCCGGCAACCCCACCGTCGAACACAACACCCAGGCTTTCCTCGAAGCCCTGGAAGCCGGCAAGGGCCAGCCGTTGGAAACCCTCTCGCCCAAGGATGCCCGTGCGGTGCTGACCGGCGCCCAGGCTTCGGTGAAGGTCGACCTCTCCGGCACCCAGGTCAGCGAGAAGACCGTACAGACCGACGTCGGCCCGGTGAAACTGACCATCGTCCGCCCGGCCGGCGTGAAGGGCACGCTGCCGGTGTTCATGTACTTCCACGGCGGCGGCTGGGTGCTGGGTGACTACCCGACCCACGCCCGCCTGATCCGTGACCTGGTGGTGAACTCAGGTGCGGTGGCGGTCTATGTCGACTACACCCCGTCCCCCGAGGCGCATTACCCGGTGGCGATCAACCAGGCCTACGCCGCAACCCAATGGGTCGCCGAGCACGGCAAGGAGCTGAACGTCGACGGCAAGCGCCTGGCCGTGGCCGGCAACAGTGTCGGCGGCAACATGGCAGCGGTGGTCGCACTGATGGCCAAGGACAAGGGCACGCCCAAGCTGCGCTTCCAGGCCCTGCTGTGGCCGGTGACCGATGCCAGCTTCGAGACCGGCTCGTACAACCAGTTCGCCCAGGGGCACTTCCTCACCAAGCCGATGATGCAGTGGTTCTGGGACAGCTACACCACCGACCCGAAACAGCGCGCCGAGATCTACGCATCGCCGCTGCGCGCCACCACCGACCAGCTCAAGGGCCTGCCGCCGACCCTGATCCAGACCGCCGAGTCCGACGTGCTGCGTGACGAAGGCGAAGCCTACGGTCGCAAGCTGGATGCCGCTGGTGTGGCTGTCACCTCCGTGCGCTACAACGGAATGATCCACGACTACGGCCTGCTCAACGTGGTGAGCAAGGTACCGGCGGTGCAGGCCGCCATGCGCCAGGCCGGCCAGGAACTGAAGGCTCACCTGCAATAAGCCGCTTACCTCCCTCGCCACGGGGCGGGGGAGGCCACTTCTCTGGAGGGAACCCAATTGAACCAGCCCACGCAGCAAGAATCCGTCACCCTGATCATCCGCCACCGCGCCCGCCCCGAAAGCGTCGCCGCCTACGAAGCCATCCTGCGCGAGTTGACCCGTGCCGCCAGCGAGTTCCCTGGCCACCTGGGCGTGGACGTGATGCGCCAGGGCGAGCATTTCACCTCGGTGCTGCGCTTCGCCAGTGCCAACGAGTTGCAGGCCTGGCTCGACTCGCCGCAGCGCCGTGAACTGATCGAGCGCGCCGACCCGCACCTGATCGACGGTGAACAGAAGGAGCTGCACCGCGCCCACGAGTTCTGGTTCACCACCCCGGACAACCCGCAGAAGCAACCGCCACGCTGGAAGCAGGCTGCCATTTCCTACCTGGTGATCCTGCCGCTGGTGATGCTGGTGCCTCAGCTCTGGCGCCCGCTGTTTGCGCAGGTCCCGCTGCTGGGCGGCTTCGTGCCGGCCAACATGCTCATCGTCGCGACCATCGTCCTGCTGGTGGTCTACGTTTTCATGCCAAGGGCCACGCGCCTGTTCTCCGCCTGGCTCAACGCCCGCTGATCGAAAGAGGAATATCGCCATGTACGCCGACCTGATCCTGACCAACGGCCGCTTCCACACCGTCGACCGCGAGAAACCCGAGGCCACCGCCGTGGCCATCGCCGACGGCAAGTTCATCGCCGTGGGCACCGAGGCGGAGGCCATGGCCTTGCGCGCCGGCGCCACCCGCGTCATCGACCTCAAGGGGCGCACGGCCATCCCCGGCCTCAACGACTCGCACCTGCACCTGATCCGCGGCGGGCTGAACTACAACCTCGAACTGCGCTGGGAAGGTGTACCGTCGCTGGCCGACGCCCTGCGCCTGCTCAAGGAACAGGCGCTGCGCACGCCGTCGCCGCAGTGGGTGCGCGTGGTGGGTGGCTGGAACGAATTCCAGTTCGCCGAACGCCGCCTGCCGACCATCGAGGAGTTGAACCAGGCGGCGCCGGACACCCCGGTCTTCGTGCTCCACCTGTACGACCGCGCGCTGCTCAACCGTGCCGCGCTGCGCGTCGTCGGCTACACCAAGGACACCCCGAACCCGCCCGGCGGCGAGATCGTCCGCGACAGCAAGGGCGAGCCCACCGGCATGCTGGTGGCGCGGCCCAACGCGATGATCCTCTATGCGACCCTGGCCAAGGGGCCGAAACTGCCCTTCGAGTACCAGGTCAATTCCACCCGCCAGTTCATGCGCGAGCTGAACCGCCTGGGCGTCACCAGCGCCATCGATGCCGGCGGCGGCTTCCAGAACTACCCGGACGACTACCAGGTGATCGAGCAGCTGGAGAAAGACAACCAGCTCACCGTGCGTATCGCCTACAACCTGTTCACCCAGAAGCCCAAGGAAGAACTGGCCGACTTCAAGAACTGGACCAGCAGCGTCCAGTACGGCCAGGGCAGCGACTTCCTGCGGCACAACGGCGCCGGCGAGATGCTGGTGTTCTCGGCGGCCGACTTCGAGGACTTCCTCGAGCCGCGCCCGGACCTGCCCGGCACCATGGAGGCCGAGCTGGAACCGGTAGTGCGCCATCTGGTCGAGCAGCGCTGGCCGTTCCGCCTGCACGCCACTTACGACGAATCCATCTCGCGCATGCTCGACGTGTTCGAGAAGGTCAACCGCGACATCCCGTTCAACGGTCTGCACTGGTTCTTCGACCACTGCGAAACCATCTCGCCGAAGAACATCGAGCGGGTGAGGGCGCTGGGTGGCGGCATCGCCATCCAGGACCGCATGGCTTTCCAGGGCGAATACTTCGTCGACCGCTATGGCAAAGAGGCTGCCGAGGCCACACCGCCGATCAAACGCATGCTGGCCGAAGGTGTGCCGGTGGGCGCAGGTACCGATGCCACCCGTGTTTCGAGCTACAACCCGTGGACCTCGCTGTACTGGATGGTCAGCGGCAAGACCGTCGGCGGCCTGGAGCTGTACCCGGAGGGCCTGTCCCGCACCACCGCCCTGGAGCTGTACACCCAGGGCAGCGCCTGGTTCTCCAACGAACAGGGCAAGAAAGGGATGATCAAGGTCGGGCAGATGGCCGACCTGGCGGTGCTCTCGGCGGACTATTTCAGCGTGCCGGAGGAAGAGATCAAGGCCATCGAATCAGTGCTGACCGTGGTCGACGGCCGCGTGGTGTTCGGCAGCGGCGACTTCGAGCGCCAGGCGCCGACGGCGATTCCGGTACTGCCGGACTGGTCGCCGGTGGCCAAGGTCCCCGGCCACTGGCGCCCGCAAGCACCGCTGCAGAATGCCGTGCACCAGTGCGTCGGCTCCTGCGGAGTGCATGGCCACAGCCATGAACGCGCCCGCCAGTCGAGCGTGCCGGTGAGTGACTTCCAGGGCTTCTGGGGCGCCTTCGGGTGTTCGTGCTTCGCGTTCTGATGGCGCAACCGTCTGGCCCGCGAGGGCCGGACGGCAATCGCGGACGGAGTCCGCTCCTACGTTCAGGGACGCCATATGGGGGGCAACTGCCATTCTGCGAACCCTTGTACCCGAGACTTCCCTCTCCCTGACCCTCTCCCTGAAGGGAGAGGGGACCGTTCGGCGCAGGGTGAAATCACTGCGTCAGCCTGCACGAACAGCTCCCTCTCCCTTCAGGGAGAGGCGGGGGAGAGGGCCGGCCGGCACGATATCTCCTGTAGGAGCGGGCCATGCCCGCGAACCGCGGACAAGGTCCGCGCTCAGAACCCCACCAACTGCCCCACTGCCTGAGCCTGCGGATCATCGCTGCGGCTCACCAGCGCATAGTTGTAACCGCCCTGGCTCCAGTAGCGCGCCAGCAGGTCGCCATCGGTGCGCTGTCCCTGCGGCAACATCTCATGGCGTGGCCCTGGCGGGCGGATGAAGAAGGTCAACCGCCGGCCCTTGCCATCCTCGTAGATCACCAGTGCCGCCGCACCCTGTTCGGTGGCGAGCAGCCGCGCGCCGACGGTCTTCAATCCCACCTGCTCCAGCGCCGGCGGTGGCGGGGCGTCTTTCAGGTAGCGCGCCAGCCAACCATGCAGGTCGCCTCCATCGCGCAGGTCCAGCCCGTTCTGGCCGGCGTCGGCAAACAACCGGTAAGCCTGCACCGCATCCTGCATCGGCAGCATCCCGCGCAGCATCGCGTCGCCGCGCATCTGCCACCCCCCCATGCCACCGACGCCCAGCGCGATCAGCAAGGCCGCCGCCGTCGCCAGGCGCGAACGTCTGCGTTGCTGGATCTGCCGGCGAATCCGCGCCGGGTTCAGTTGCTCGGGAATGGCTGCGCGTGCCTGACCGGCAAAGGCCGCGCGCAGCTGCTGTGCATCCTGGCGCCAGCCTTCCACGCGGCGGGCGTCGTCCGGGTGCGCGCTGAGCCAGGCTTCCACCCATTGGCGGCGGGACGGCTCCAACTGGTCGTCGATGTAGGCATGCAGATCCTGTTCCTGGGGAATGCCGTCGGGAATGCGTTCGTTCATTTCAGTACCCGCAAAGAAGGAGTCGCCGCCTGTCCTTCGCTCAGCGCGCGCAGCGCCGTGCGGGCGCGCGACAGGCGGGACATGACGGTGCCCATGGGAATGTCCAGTGCCTCGGCCACCTCGCGGTAGCTCAGGCCTTCCACGCTGACCAGCGTCAGCAGCGCGCGTTGCTCGGCGGGCAGGCGCTCGAAGGCCTCCAGGGTCGAGCGCGCGCTGACGATGTCCTCGGGCGATGCGCTGACCGCGCTGTCCGCACCGAACAGGCTGAGCAGGCGTGCGTAGCGTTTCGCCCGGCGCTGCCCGTCGATGAAGTGCCGGTAGAGGATCGAGAACAGCCAGGCGCGCAGATCGCCATCGTCGCGGCGGCCGGTCCAGGCTGACAGCGCCTTCTCCAGGGTGGCCTGGACCAGGTCGTCGGCGCTGCTCGCGCTGCGGGTCAGCGACAGGGCGAAGCGCCGCAACCGGGGCAGCAGTTCGCGCAGTGAATGGTCGTCCAGTGAATGCATCGGGGCGCCAGGAATGGGTGGGTTCGAGCGTGAAAGACGAATGTCGCGGCGATCTATTCCCGCCAGGCGAAAAAATAAATTTCTCGCGGTGGGCGGGAATAACCCGTCGCACGGTGCGTCGTACCGGCTCAACGCATTCAGCCTAAGCCTGAGGAGCTGGAAATGACAGAAACCCCACCCAACGTGCCGCTGCGCCTGGCCGCCATCGGCGCCGTGGTGCTCGGCGTGGCCGCCGTCTTCGCCTACGTCGCCGGCTGGCTCGACCCGCAGCGCCTCACCCCGGACAAGGTCATCAACACCCTGGAGCACAACGGCGGAGTCTACCCCGGCTATCGGCGCAACCATGCCAAGGGCCTGTGCGTGATCGGCCACTTCGACAGCAACGGCGGCGTGGCCGACCTCTCGCGCGCCAGCCTGTTCTCCGTCGGCCGTGTGCCGGTGGTGGGGCGTCTCGCCATCCCCGGCGGCAACCCCAAGGCCAGCGACGGCGCCGCGCCGATCCGCAGCCTGGCCCTGCGCTTCCTGCCGGCCGACGGCCAGGAATGGCGCACCGGAATGAATGCCATGCCGGTCTTCGTCGTGCGCGACGTCGCCAGCTTCTACGCCCTGCAGCAGGCCACCGCGCCTCAGCCAGGGACCGGCAAGCCGGACCCGGAAAAGGCTGGCGCCTTCTTCAAGTCGCACCCCGAGACCCAGGCCTTCCTCAAGTGGGCCAAGTCCTCGACACCGTCCTCCAGCTACGCCAATAGCGCCTACTACAGCCTCAACGCGTTCTACCTGGTTAACAAGGACGGCAAGGAACAGCCGGTGCGCTGGTCCGTGCAACCCGAGGCGCCGGTCGAACCGCTGGCCGCTGACAAGCGTGGCGACGCCGACTTCCTCGCCGACGAACTGGCCCAGCGCATCGCCGCCGGCCCGCTGCGCTGGCGCCTGCAGTTCACACTCGGCGAGCCCGGCGACAGCACCGTCGACCCCACCCAGGCCTGGCCCGCCAGCCGCCGCACCGTGGATGCCGGCGAACTGGTGATCGAGCGCCTGCAGCCGGAAATCGGCGGTGACTGCCGCGACGTCAACTACGACCCGCTGATCCTCCCCGACGGCATCCGCGCCTCCGACGACCCGCTGCTCAGCGCACGCTCGGCCGCCTATTCGGAGTCCTTCAACCGCCGCACCCGTGAGCAGGCCCAGGAGACCCACTGATGAAACCGACCTACTTCCCGCCCACCCTGCGCGTGCTGCACTGGCTCATGGCCGTGCTGGTGCTCGCCATGCTGCTGATCGGCCTCGGCATGGTCGCCAGTGTTTCGCCGCGCCACGCTGCGCTGGTTGCCATCCACAAACCCCTGGGCGCTGCGTTGCTGGTGCTCGTACTGCTGCGCATCCTGGTGCGCCTGACCCACCGCATCCCGGCGCTGCCCAGCGACATGCCCGGCTGGCAACGCAGCGCCGCACACCTCTCGCACCTCGTGCTCTACGGCCTGCTGCTGGCCCAGCCGCTGGTGGGCTGGACCATGCAATCTGCCGGCGGCTACCCCGTCGTGCTCTGGGGTGGCTTCGAACTGCCGGCGCTGGTTTCGCCCTCGGTGCAGCTCCACGCCATCCTGCGCAGCGCCCACACGATCATCGCCTATGCCTTGCTGGCGACCATCCTCTTGCACCTCGCCGCTGCGCTGTTCCACGGCCTCATCCGCCGAGACGAAGTCCTCCCCAGCATGACCGGCGCGCCCATGCCGCGCCGTTCCACCGGGGATCGGCCATGAAGGCATGGTTCGCTGTCGCCTGCCTCTTCACCTCCTGCGCGGTTCTCGCCGCGCAGGACGCACCACCGCCGCAGGACTACCACGACGGCCAGCAGCTCGACATCAAGCGGGTGGTGCAACAGCCGGACCTGGCCTTCTGCGGGATACACGAGGTGGAGATGACCTACGAAGACAGCGCCGGGCAGCGGCACAGGCTGCGGTATCCGGTGTGGGGGCAGGGGTGCGGGAATGAAAACTGAGCGTCTGCACCAATCAGCATGACGCGCGCCGGGAATGGTGCGGCACTCCGCGCCCATCTTATGATGGCTGCCTAGGACACCGTTCTGCATTGGAGGCAGCCTTTGAGCGCTCAACTCGAACTTTCGGACCGCTACACCGGCTGCCTGCTCGGCCTGGCATGCGGTGATGCCGTCGGCACCACCTTGGAATTCACCAACCGCGCGAGCCTTACGCCGATCAGCGATATGGTCGGCGGCGGGCCGTTCGGCCTCAAGCCGGGGCAGTGGACCGACGACACGTCCATGGCCCTGTGCCTGGGGGAAAGCCTGCTCACGTGCAATGGCTTCGACGCCAGGGACCAGATGACGCGCTACCTCAACTGGTGGCAGTGGGGCTACTGGAGCGCGACCGGGGAGTGCTTCGACATCGGTATGACCGTTCGCCAGGCGCTGAGCACCTTCCAGGAGACCGGCGAGCCCTTCGCCGGTTCTACCGATCCGGCCACTGCCGGCAATGGCTCGATCATGCGCCTGGCGCCGGTCGTGCTGTATCACTACCCGGACCTGCGCGAGGTCTCTGCGGCCGCCGCCGACAGTTCACGCACCACCCATGGTGCGACGGAGGCGGTCGAGTCCTGCCGGTTGCTGGCACAGGTATTGGCCAATGCCCTGGCCGGCCAATCCAAGGATGAGCTGTTGACTCTCTCGCCGGAGCACTACAGCGAGCCCGCCATCCGCGAGCTTGCCGCCGGCAGCTTCCGCCACAAGCGCAGGGAAGACGTGCGCGGCACTGGCTACTGCATTGCCTCGCTGGAAGCGTCGCTCTGGTGCTTCTGGACCACCACCAGCTTCGCTGCCGCCGTGCTGGAAGCCTCCAACCTCGGCGACGATGCCGACACCACTGCCGCCATCACCGGGCAGATCGCCGGTGCCTATTACGGCAAGCAGGATATTCCCGCCCACTGGCTGGCGCGACTGCATCAGCGGGCCGATATCGAGGAAATGGCCCTGGCCTTGCTCAGGGCAGCGCAGGCGCGGGCCTAGCGGCTGGCGCTGATGGGGCTGAGCCTCTCCCCCTATGGCGGAAGATCAGGCTTCACAACGAAGAATACTTTTCGTCATCCTGCTTCCGGCGGCGAACCGGTTCGGGGACAACGGTGCTTGCACGACGATTGAGCCGTTGCGGCTCCACAGTGCTTTCATAGGCACGGCTAAGCAGCACCGGCCAGCAGGGGGCATCGGCGAGAGGCGTTGTGCAATTGCTCAGCAGAACCACCAGCGGCATTCGCGCCGCTGGCAGTCCATTTCTCAGGTCAAGCCAGCGCCTCCGCCACCGGAGCCGCCGTACGCTTGTTCACCAGCCGCTGCAGCAGGCCGGAGACCCGCACGCCCACAACCGCCAGGACGCTCATCAGGCTGAACACCTAGGTGTAGCCCTGTTCGCCCGGATAATGGTCGAGCAGCGAGCCGAAGATGATGTAGGCGAACATCCCCGGCGCCTAGTCGATCAGGCAGCCGATGCCGAAGGCCGAACCGGGGATGCGCGAGGGAACACAAATAATTCTTACTGGCAAGAACAAACAGCAGTACCCGCGTGCCGATTCGACGGGGCGTGAAGGGCATATTCGGGCGTACGGATTGCAGGATTTCAGGCGAAGGACTGAGCTGCCCGAACCGTGAATGGCGGTAGTGCGCAGGTAGGCGCTAGCAGAACCTTGCGGGAGAAGGAGGCCTGCTATGAAGCAGGCGCCCGAGTCGTTTCGGGTGTGGTCGCTCCAGCGCGCGGGGGCCTGCGAAACTTCCGCACCGTCTCCACAAACGGCGTCACGATCAGGCTCCACAGCGACGAATACTTCTCGTCATCCTGCTCACCGGCGCCGAACCGGATCGGCTCCGGCGCGCGCTGGGTGACGTAGAGCGTGCCGAACATCCAGTCCCACAGCGACAGGTTGATGCCGAAGTTCCGGTTGAAGTGGCGGGGCGCGTCGCTGTGGTGGATCTGGTGCTGGGCGGGGCTGTTGATCACGTGCTCCACCACCGGTCCGAACGACAGCCACACATGGCTGTGCCGCAGGTTGGTGGCCAGCACATTGAACAGCAGGATCATGTAGGTCACGCCGAACAGCGTATAAGCGCTGATCTGCCCGCCGCAGGCGTACCAGAAGATGCCGGCGTAGGCGCCCAGCAACACGGTCCCGGCCAGCTTCGCCGCCAGCTTCTCCACGAAGTGCACGCGGCTCGCCGTGATCGGCGTCAGCACTGCCGCCGAGTGATGCACCTTGTGGAAGGCCCACAGCCAGCGCGAGTGGAAGGCCCGGTGTACCCAGTAGTTCTTGAAGTCGCTGACCAGGAACACCCCGAAACCATAGAGCAGCGACAGGCCGAGGTTCGTCCCCATCTGCGGCCGCGCGCCCCACAGGTGGGTGAAGAAGGCGATGTAGTCGCCCGAGCGCAGGATGTAGGGATCGACCAGCCCGATGATGGGCACCAGCAGCGCCACGTTGAGGATGCCGCGCACCAAGTAGTAGCGGTAATCCAGCAGCGCCGACCGGTGGAAATTCACTCGGTTGCCGCCAATGAACTGCCAGAACGACGCCGCCTCCGTCAGCCCCCGTTGCCGGCGGAAGCGGAATACGGCATAGGCGATGGCGTAGGAGCACAGCAGGAACACCACGCCGACGCGGCCGCTGAGGTCGAAGAGGCCGGCGATCTGGTTGGTGATGGGGGTGATCACCCACTCGGTGAAATGACGGTGGAGGTGCGAGAGATCGGGCATGGGCGTCAGGCGTTGATCGTGTCGGTAAGCCGCGGCCTTGAGGCCTGCAGTCGAGTTTGCGACCCGTGAAGTCGCTTGTTCTTGTTGGCGTGACAAAGCGGAGCACTGGGGCCGGAGTGCTTCATACGCTGCCACGCATGTCGATCAGGATGGGACGTGGCGGTTCCTGCTGTCAAAGCCTGAGATCGCTGGAGCAGGGACTGTCGACAGGAGGTCCTGAGCGTTCAGACCCGAGAACAGAGCCGAGATGAAGATGGGTGAGGGATAGCGCGGGAGAGAGGGCGGGGAGGATTGGCGGTTTGGAGTGGGGTGGGTTCGCGAGCTCGCTCCTACATAAGTGGGCGGCTGCGATTCCGGAGTTGGGCGTTGCCCTCTCCCCAGCCCTCTCCCTGAAGGGAGAGGGGGCAGTCTGTGCCGGCTGACAGCTTGGTTTTATCCTGTACAGGCCCCTCCACAGACGTGCGCGTGCGCCGCTAGCTGTCCTTGCCGGCTGATGCTGCTGGTTCTCCTTGCGCCGGACCGGTCCCCTCTCCCTTCAGGGAGAGGGGCTCCTGCCGGCTGCCGGGGTCAGAAGATGTAGTCCGTGGTCAGGAAGTTGGAGTCGCGGTCGCGGATGATCTGGCTGATCAGTTCCTTGTTAGCGTCGGTGAAGCGGGTGGCCACCAGGGTGCGGATGGAGAAGGTGCGCAGGGCGTCGTGCACGGAGAGGGTGCCTTCGGCGGAGTTCTTGCGGCCGTTGAAGGGGTAGCTGTCCGGGCCGCGCTGGCACTGGGCGTTGATGTTGATGCGGCCGACCTGGTTGACGAAGGCGTCCACCAACGGGCCGATCTGCGCGGGGTCGTCGCCGAACAGGCTGAGCTGCTGGCCGTAGTCGGACTGCAGCACGTAGTCGATCACTTCATCCAGCTCGCGGTAGGGCACCACGGGCACCAGCGGGCCGAACTGTTCTTCGTGGTAGAGCCGCATGTCCGCGCTGACCGGGCTGAGCAGTGCCGGGTAGAAGAAGCTTTCGCGGCTTTCGCCACCGCCGGGGTTGATGACCTGGGCGCCCTTGGCCAGCGCGTCCTGCAGCAGGCCATCGAGGTAATCGACCTTGCCCGGCTCGGGCAGCGGCGTCAGCGACACGCCCGGCTCCCAGGGCATGCCGGGTTTGAGTTCGGCGAGCTTGGCGCTGAACTTGTCGAGGAAGCCGGGCAGCACGTCTTCGTGGACGAAGAGGATCTTCAGGGCGGTGCAGCGCTGGCCGTTGAAGGAGAGGGCGCCGGTGATGGCTTCGCTGACGGCGTTGTCGAGGTCGACGCTGGGCAGGACGATGCCGGGGTTCTTGGCGTCCAGGCCCAGGGCGGCGCGCAGGCGGTGCGGGCGCGGGTGGAGCTTCTTCAGGTCGGCGGCGCCGGAGTGGGTGCCGATGAAGGCGAAGACGTCGACCTTGCCGCTGGCCATGAGCGCGCTGACGGTCTCGCGGCCGCGCCCGTAAATCACGTTGATGACGCCCGGCGGGAAGCTGTCGCGGAAGGCTTCGAGCAGCGGGCGGATCAGCAGTACGCCGAACTTGGCGGGCTTGAAGACCACGGTGTTGCCCATGATCAGCGCCGGGATCAGCGTGGTGAAGGTCTCGTTCAGCGGGTAGTTGTACGGGCCCATGCACAGCGCCACGCCCAGCGGCACGCGGCGGATCTGCCCGAGGGTGCCCTGTTCCAGCTCGAAGCGGCTGGAGCGGCGGTCCAGTTCCTTGAGCGCCTGGATGGTGTCGACGATGTAGTCGCAGGTGCGGTCGAACTCTTTCTCCGAGTCCTTGAGGTTCTTGCCGATCTCCCACATGAGCAGCTTGACCACGGCCGTGCGCTGCTCGCGCATGCGGCCGAGGAAGCGTTCGACGTGGGCGATGCGCTCGGCCACGCGCAGGTTGGGCCACAGGCCCTGGCCGTTGTCGTAGGCGGTGACGGCGGCGTCCAGCGCGGCGAGGGCGGCCTCGGCGTCCAGCAGCGGGGTGCTGCCGAGGATGACCTGTTCATTGCCCTGGTCGGTGGCGAGGAAGATCGGGCTGCGCACCGGGGCGAGCGGGCCGTCCCAGCGGAGCAGTTGGCCGTTGACCAGGTATTCGCGCTGCTCGACGGGGGCGTCGGGGCGCCAGGTTTCGGGGATGTCGTTGAGGTAAGGGAAGAGGCGGTCGAGTTTGTTGTTGTCGTGCATGACTCATCCTTCGGAAACGGTGGGGACTGGTCTGTTTTAGTCCGTGCGGGCGATTAGGTAAATCGATTCAGCAAGCGATGCGACGAAAGGCCGGATGGTGGCTTTGGTAGGGCGTATAACGCTCCGCGTTATACGCCGATTGACTGTGGTTTCAGGGCGCCGCGAACCCAGCGATGAAGCGATGGCGCAGGCAAGGTGTAGCGGCCTGACCGTTCGTGGTAATCCGCCGGGAGTTTCGGTGCTCGGGATCCGGCGGATAACGCGTACCGCGTTATGCGCCCTACGGGTGCGAGGGCGTGTGGGTTGGCGCGGGGGGCGGTTGCAGCAGTTCCTGCTGCTCGGCGTAGCGGGCGCGGATGTCGAAGTCGCGGGGCCAGGTGGGGTGCGCGGGTTGGGCTTGCGGAGTTGCGGAGGAAGTCATGGGCGATACCTCGTTGCAGGAATCCGGTTGGCAAACGGTGTGGCGTTCGCCGGGTGGTTTGGAGCCGGAGGTGATGGGTATCGCTGCGCTCCACGCCATCCTATGGGCGAGCGGAGCGATACCCATCGATCAATGCATCAGACGAGCAGCGACAGCAGCAGGATGAAGCCCAGGCCGACCACCGAGAGGATGGTTTCCATGGCGGTCCAGGTCTTGAAGGTCTCCATCACGCTCATGTTGAAGTACTGCTTCACCAGCCAGAAGCCGGCGTCGTTGACGTGGGAGAGGATCAGCGAGCCGGCGCCGGTGGCCAGCACCAGCAGCTCGCGATTGACGCCGGGGATCAGGTTGATGACCGGCACCACAATGCCTGCGCCGGTGATGGTGGCGACGGTGGCGGAGCCTGTGGCGATGCGGATCACCGCGGCCACCAGCCAGGCCAGGAGGATCGGCGAGATCTGCGCGTGCACGGCCATGTGGCCGATCACGTCGCCCACGCCGCTGGCCACCAGCATCTGTTTGAAGCCGCCGCCTGCGCCGATGATCATCACGATGGCGGCTGTGGGCGCGAGGCTCTGGTCGAGCAGCTTGAGGATCTTCTTCGAGTCGAAGCCGCGGGCGTGGCCGAAGGTATAAAGCGACAGCAGCAGGGCCAGCAGCAGGGCGGTGATCGGGTGGCCGATCATGTCCAGCCAGGCGCGGACGATGTGGCCGTCGGCAAGCATGACGTCGGCAAAGGTTTTCAGCAGCATCAGGAACACCGGCAGCAGCACGGTGAACAGGGTGACGCCGAAGCTGGGCAGGTTGCTGGTGTCCGGCTCGTGGGCGATCTGCGCCACCAGCTCCTCGTTGGGCTGGCCGGGAATTACCTTGGCGATCCACGCGCCGAAGATCGGGCCGGCGATGGCGGCAGTGGGCAGGGCCACCAGCAGACCGTAGAAGATGGTCTTGCCGATGTCCGCGCCGAATACGCCAATGGCCAGCAGCGGGCCCGGGTGCGGCGGCACCAGGCCGTGCACGGCGGAGAGGCCGGCGAGCAGCGGGATGCCGATCTTGATCAGCGACACACCGCTGCGCCGGGCGACGATGAACACCAGCGGCACCAGCAGGATGAAGCCGATCTCGAAGAACAGCGGAATGCCGACGAGGAACGCGGCGAGCATCATCGCCCAGTGCACGCGCTGCTTGCCGAAGGCCTGGATCAGCGTGCGGGCGATCTGATCGGCGCCGCCGGACTCGGCCATCATCTTGCCGAGCATGGTGCCCAGGGCGAGGATGATGCCGACGAAGCCGAGCACGCTGCCGAAGCCGTCCTGGAAGGATTTGACGATGGTCGCCACGGGCATGCCGGAGGTCAGGCCGAGGAAGCCGGCGGCGATGATCAGGGCGACGAAGGGATGGATCTTGAAGCGGGTGATCAGCAGGATCAGGCCGATGATGGTGACCACCGCGTCCAGCAGCAGATAGGTCTCGTGGGACATGCCGAGCATGGGGCTCTCCTGTTGTTGTCGTTGTGTGCCGGAGCGGCTCTTCTCTGGGGACAGAGAGTTGGTGAGTTGAGATAGCGCTATCTTTAGTGGGCAGGCGCTATCGGGATTCAGTCGCTGGAGTGCTGGCGCCACCAGAGGTGGGCGGCTTCGGCCAGGTCCGCGACCGGGCGGGTGGCATCCAGGTGCAGGGTCAGCGGTTCGCTCAATGGTGGTTCGAGGGCGGCGAACTGGCTGTCGATCAGGCTGGCCGGCATGAAGTGGCCGGGGCGGGTGGCAACCCGTTGCGCGGCGGTTTCCGGCGTCAGTTCGAGGAACACCACGCCCAGGCCGGGCACGGCGCGGCGCAGGCGTTCGCGGTAGATCAGCTTGAGCGCGGAGCAGGTGAGCACCGGGCGCTGCCCGGCGGCGATGGCTTTCTGCAGCTCGGCGGCGAGGGTGTCGAGCCAGCCGGCGCGGTCATCGTCGGTGAGCGGGATGCCGGCGCTCATCTTCTCGATGTTGGCGGCGGGGTGGAAGGAGTCGCCTTCGATGGCGTAGGCGCCATTGCGCAGGCACAGAGCCTCGCTGACGCTGGATTTGCCGCATCCGGCGACACCCATGATGAGCACGGCGTCGATGGCGGTGGTCATGGAGGGCCTCATGGCTGAGACAGCGCTGTCTTTGGTGGGCGTAACGAAAAGCATCGGCTGCCTCCGTATTCTTGTCATTCTAGTCGGTGTGTCTCGCGCTCTCGGCAGAGGTGATCTGACGGCGGGCGAGGGACCGGTTGAGCCGGCCTCAGGCAATTGCCCTGATCGTGAGACAGCGCTACCTTAGTGCCTCGATTTTTATTTGGCAATACGCCTGATGACCGCCCAAAAGAACGATAAGAAGAACGACAGGAACTCCCGCACCACCGGAAAACCCACGCTCAACGACGTGGCGCGTCGCGCTGGAGTAAGCCCGATCACCGCCTCGCGCGCCCTGCGCGGGGTGAGCACGGTGGCCGAGGAACTCTCGGAAAAGGTCCGACAGGCGGCCAGCGAACTGGGCTATGTGGCCAACCCGGCTGCCCGAGCGCTGGCCTCCAAGCAGAGCCACAACATCGTGGTGCTGGTGCCGTCACTGGCGAACCAGTTGTTCATCGAAACCCTCGAAGCCATCCACGCGGTGATGCATCCGCGCGGCCTGGAAGTGCTGATCGGCAACTACCACTATTCCCGCGACGAAGAAGAGAACCTGCTGCGCAACTACCTCGCCTACCAGCCGCGCGGTTTGTTGCTGACCGGCTTCGACCGCACCGAGAGCGCGCGGCGGATGATCGAGGCCAGCGGTGTGCCGAGCGTCTACATGATGGACCTGGACCCCGGCGCGGGGCTGCATTGCGTAGGCTTCTCGCAGATTCGCGCGGGGGAGGCGGCGGCCCGGCACCTGCTCAAGAGCGGCCGCAGGCGCCTTGCCTATATCGGCGCGCAGCTGGACCAACGCACGCTGCTGCGGGGCGAGGGTTACCGTCGCGCGCTGCAGCAGGCGGGCGTCTATGACCCGGCGCTGGAGGTGCTGACGCCGCGTCCGTCTTCGGTTGGCTTGGGCGGCGAGCTGTTCCGCCAGTTGCTGGCCAGTCACCCGCAGGTGGAAGGCATCTTCTTCGGCAACGACGACCTGGCCCAGGGGGCGTTGCTGGAGGCCATGCGCCATGGGATTCGCATCCCCGAACAGGTGGCGGTGCTGGGCTTCAACGACCTGCCCAGCTCGGAGTTCATGGTGCCGCGCCTGTCCAGCATCCGCACCCCGCGCAAGGCCATCGGCACCCATGCGGCGGAACGCCTGCTCGACCTGATCAACGACAAGCCGGTGAGCGAACCGGTGATGGACCTGGGCTTCGAGTTAATGGTGCGCGAGAGCAGCTGAGCCACCTGTGGCGCATCCGAGGACTGCCGCTCAGGGTGAGTCGGTGTCGCGGCCGTAGGGTGGCTTCCTTCTGCAAACTCATCGAGCGGCCAGAAAAAAGCCCCGCACTGGGCGGGGCTTGCCGTCTGTCGCTCGGGCGATCAGTTGCCGGCGGCGGCGGCCATTTCCGACACGCTCTCGCCACGGTGGGCGCTGAATTGCGGGGCCAGGGAGCCGACGATCATGCCGATGGCGCTGCAGATCAGGCCCACCAGTTGGGGCGGCCAGAAATCGCCTTCCTGATAGCCCAGTTCCAGCGATACCCAGCCGATCAGGCCGCAGGCGATGGCGGTCAGGGCGCCCTGGGTGGTGGCGCGCTTCCAGAACAGGCCGAAGAACAGCGGCACCACGGCGGCAACCAGGGTCACCTTGTAGGCGTTGCCGACCATCTCGTAGATGCTGGCGTTGGAGAACAGAGCGAACACGCAGGTGGCGACGGTCATCGCCAGTACGCTGCAACGCATGGCCAGCAGGGCCTGGCGGTCGTTCATGTTGGGCAGGAAGTGCTTGACGATGTTCTCGGTCAGGGTCACCGACGGGGCCAGCAGGGCGCCCGAAGCGGAGGACATGATGGCCGAGAGCAGGGCGCCGAAGAACATGATCTGGGCGAACAGCGGGGTGCGTTCGAGGATCAGGTGCGGCAGGATCTGCTGGGAGTCCTCGGCCAGCCAGTGCTTGACCATCTCCGGCTCGATCATCGAGGCGGCGTAGATCAGGAAGATTGGCAGCATGCAGAAGACCAGGTAGCAGCAGGCACCGGTCATGGTGGCGCGCTGGGCGATCTTCTCGGTCTTGGCCGACATCACGCGGGCATACACGTCCTGCTGCGGGATGGAACCGAACATCATGGTCACCGCGGCGCCGATGAAGGCGACGATGTCCTTGGCCGAGGTGCCGTGCAGGAAGGTGAACTTGCCTTCGCTGGCGGCGTGGCTGATCACGTTGACCGGGCCGCCGGCCATGTCGCCGATCAGCCAGACCAGGTAGAACAGGCCGCAGACGATGATGATCATCTGCAGGAAGTCGGTCAGCGCCACCGACCACATGCCGCCGAACAGGGTGTGCAGCAGGACGATGATGGTGCCGATGATCATGCCCTGGGTGGTGGTCAGGCCACCGTCGGAGAGCACGCTGAAGACCACGCCCAGCGCGGTGATCTGCGCGGCGACCCAGCCCATGTAGGAAATGATGATCACCAGGCTGGTGAAGATTTCCACGTGCTGGCCGAAGCGCTTGCGGAAGAAGTCACCGATGGTGAGCAGGTTGAGGCGGTACAGCGGACGGGCGAAGACGACGCCGACCAGCATCAGGCAGCCGAAGGAGCCGAAGGGGTCTTCGATGATCCCGGCGAAGCCTTCTTCGAGGAAGGTGGCGGGAATCCCCAGCACGGCTTCTGAGCCGAACCAGGTGGCGAACACCATGGTCACGACGAGGGGGAAGGACATGCTCCGGCCAGCGGCGGCATAGTCCGAGGAGTTGTGCACGCGGGTGGTGGCGTAGAAACCGACAGCTACGGTGATCACCAGATACACCGCTACAAACCAGATCAGCATTTGTTCGTTCCGTTGGCTCGCCGGGAACCGCACTGCCGAGTTGGAACTCGGGCTGGGGTGCCGCGACTGACAAGTTGTTTTTGTTGTGTTGCGCGGCAGCGGTTATCCGGTGCACCAGGCAGGGAGAGCCGGAGAAACGTAACCAGTTGCGTCAACGGGCCGCAGTCTGCCAAATCCGTTAAATATGTCAAACACTTGAATCGCCAATGAGCGAAAAAAACTACATGGCAAGACGAATGGTGTAGACAAATGATTGATTTGATTGGTTGCTAACGATCACGGCTGTTCGTTGAGTCGTTTATTTTTTACAGGTGATGTTCGATAAGCAGAACATCCGCCAAGGCGCTAGGCTCTTGGCACCGCACTTTTCGAAGGCGCTTCATGTTCGAGCATCCTGACCTCGCCCAACTGCTTTCCAGCTACGGCTATCCGGTGCTGTTCCTCGGTTGCCTGCTGGAAGGCGAATCGATGCTGCTGTTGGCAGGCATCGCCGCGCACCAGGGGCTGCTCGGCTTCGCCCCGGTGGTGGCCTGGGCGACGCTGGCCGGGACCCTCGGCGACCAGATGCTCTTCTGGACCGGTCGCCGTACCGGGGACCGGTCCGTGCCCTGGCTGAAAAAACGCGGGCTGGCCATCGAGCGGGTTACCGGGCTGATCGAGCGTTATCCGCACCTGGCGATCTTCGCGGTGCGCTTCCTCTATGGCATGCGCCTGGCCGGCCCGCTGTTGATCGGCGCGAGCCGGGTGGGACCGTTGCGTTTCCTGCTGATCAACCTGCTGGGCGCCTTCTGCTGGGCGCTGCTGTTCGCCACCGCCGGCTACTGGGCCGGCCAGTTGCTGGAGCAGTGGCTGGGCAACCTGCGGCCGTACCGTTTGCCGGTGTTCGTCGCGGTGGTGCTGGTGTTCGGTGGCCTGGCGCTGTGGCGCTACGGGCGGCATCGGCGCAGGCGCAAGCTCGACGGATTGCCGGACAGATCGCCAAGTCATTGATACAGAGCGGTTTGGAATCGTGCGCCGGGCGATTAGAATCGCCGCTCTTTCGTTCAAGGACGCTGTCATGAGCCTTCATCAGCCTGGCATTCTCGCCACCCCGGTTCCCGCCCACGCCCGCCATCTGTTCTTCGATCTGAAGTCGCTGCAGGACCTGCCCGCCGAGCTGGATCGCCTGATGCAGTTCGCCGATGGAGAGCGCGCGGTGGTTGGCTTCGGCGAGTCGCTGGTGCGTGCGCTGGGCCGCCGCATCGAGGGGCTGCGCGAGTTCCCGGCGATCTCCGGCGTGGGCGTCGACAACCCGTCCACCCCGCATGCGTTGTGGGTCTGGCTGCGGGGTGAGGAGCGCGGCGACCTGCTGCTGCGCACCCAGGAAGTCCAGTCCCTGCTGGCGCCGGCGCTGGAGCTGAGCAGCCTGACCGAGGCCTTCCGTCATGGCAGCGGCCACGACCTGACCGGCTACGAGGACGGCACCGAGAACCCGCAGGACGACGACGCTATCGCTGCCGCCATCGTCGTGGGTGCCGCGGGCCTGGCCGGCGGCAGCTTCGCCGCGATCCAGCAGTGGCGCCACCAGTTGCAGGACTTCGCCGCGTTGCCGCAGCATGAACGCGACGACATCATGGGCCGCCGCCTGAGCGACAACGAGGAGTTGGACGACGCGCCGGAGTCCGCCCACGTCAAGCGCACCGCCCAGGAGAGCTTCGAGCCGGAAGCTTTCATCGTGCGCCGCTCCATGCCCTGGACCCAGGGCCAGGATGCCGGGCTGATGTTCCTCGCTTTCGGCTGTACCCTGGATGCCTTCGAAGTGCAGCTGCGTCGCATGAGCGGGCTGGAAGACGGCATCACCGACGCGCTGTACCGCTTCAGCCGGCCGCTGACCGGCGGCTACTACTGGTGCCCACCGCGCAGGGACGGGCTGCTGGACCTGAGTGCGCTGCTGGGCTGAGCCGCGGTTCTGCCGAAGGCCCCGCCAATGCGCGGGGCTTTTTTGTGGCCGCGGCGCGCATCTACTGTTCTGGTCGTTGCGCGCCGAGGTCGCGGGCATGGCGCGCCTCTGCAGGATGGGGCCGGCGCTAGAAGCCGCTCTCGCGCAATGCCACCGCCAGCAACCGGGTGAAACCCTCGCCCAGCCAACTGCGCCGGGCGCCTTCGATCTGCAGGTGGCCGCGGGTTTCGTGGAGCCCCGGCGGCGCGGCGTCCAGCTTGACCAGCACATGGAACAGCGCCGGGTTAGGCACCAGCGCCTCGCCCTGCGGGTTGACGTTCAGCGGGCCGCCGTAGCGCGAGGCGAGCATCGGCTGTTCCAGCTGGCTGATGCGCGTGGTGCCGATCAGCACCACCTGGCCCTCGATGGGACGCGGCACGCCTTCGGGGTAGAAGCGCACCTGACCGCCATCGGTGAGGCGTTGCACTTCGTCCTGTTTGACGTAGGCATCCACCAGCCAGTGCTGCGGGTCTACCAGCACGCCGATGGGTTCGCGGGTGTTGATCCACTGGCCGGGCTTCCAGTCCGGGTTGACGTCCACCCAGCGCCCGGCGAACGGCGCCTGCAGGTTCAGGCGAGCCATCTCGTTGCGGGCGGCGCGCGCCTGCTGGTACTCCACGCCCAGCCGTTGGCGGGTGACCGCTTCCTCGGAGAGGCCGCCCGGATCGGCGAGCATGCCGGCCAGGCGGCCCTGGTAGCCACGAATGCCGGCTTCGCTGCCGGCCACCCTGGCAGCGATGTCGGGCTCTTCCATGACGGCCAGGGTCTCGCCCTGGCCAACTTCGCCGCCGGGGCGCAGGTCACGCAGCAGCGCCGGGAAGGGCGCGTAGACGTGCAACTGCTGCGCCGCGCGGGCCACGCCCATGGCGTGCACCTGGGTGCGCCAGGGGATGGCGAGCAGCAGAACGATGGCGCCGAGCAGCGCGAGGAACACCAGTTTGCGTCGCGGCTTCACTTCCGCGCGGCGCTGCCACCAGACCTTGAGTTCGCGCCACACGGGCTGAACGATGAACCAGCTGATTTCCACGGCGAACAGGAAGATCCCCAGCAGTTTGAAGAAGAAGTAGTAGACCGCCACGGCGATGCCGAGGAACAGCAGCAGGCGGTAGACCCAGGTGCCGAAGGCGAAGGCCACCAGCAGGCGGCGCTGGCCGGTAGGGAAGTGTTCCGGCCAGGGCTCGTCCAGCCCCAGCAGGTTGCGCCGCAGCGTGGCGCGGGCGAGGGCGCCGGCGCGCTCGTGCAGGTTGGGGAAGTCCAGCAGGTCGGAGACGATGAAGTAGCCGTCGAAGCGCATGAAGGGGCTGGCGTTCAGCGCCAGCGACAGCGCCCAGCTGGTGGTCGCCAGGTACAGCAGGGCGTTGCGCAGCGGACCGGGATCGGCCAGCGCCCAGCCCAGCGTCGACAGCCCGGCCAGGCCCAGTTCGGTGATGATCCCGGCGCTGGCGATGGCCAGGCGCTGGCGGTTGCTGCGCAGCTTCCAGCTCTCGCCGGTGTCGGTGTAGAGCATCGGCCACATCACCACGAAGGCGATGCCCATGTGCGCGACCTTGAGTCCCAGCCGCGTCGCCACCAGAGCGTGGCCGAGCTCGTGGAGCGTCTTGGCCACCACCAGGGCGGCGGCAAAACTCAACAAGCCTTCGAAGGAGAAGGACTCCACCACGTCATGGGTGAAGGTGTCCCACTGGTGCGTCACCATGACGATGCCGGCGAGACTGAGCAGCAGAACGAGCATCGCCACGTAACGGTTGAAGAGCCAGTCGAGGCTGCCGGCGATGGCGCGCAGGAAGCGTTGCGGGCGGATCAGCGGAATACGGAAGAACAGGT
Source organism: Pseudomonas nitroreducens TX1 (assembly GCF_000313755.1). Lineage (GTDB taxonomy): Bacteria > Pseudomonadota > Gammaproteobacteria > Pseudomonadales > Pseudomonadaceae > Pseudomonas > Pseudomonas nitroreducens_A. The sequence continues at coordinate 28,808 of NZ_AMZB01000129.1, forward strand.
AGTGGTGCAGCCACCAGTTCCAGGTCGTCCACTGTTTGCCTTCGCTGCGCGCAGCGAGGCGCGCCAAGGCTTCGGGGCCTGGGCGCAGCAGCTTGTGCTGCTCGAGGAACTGGCGAAAGCCCAGCACCTGCTCGGCGTCGGGCTTGAGGGCCGTCTGTTCGGCGATCTGCTCGCTGATCTGCCGGGGCGTCTGTTCCCAGCGCAGCAGGCATTCGAACTCCAGCCAGCCGATGCGGTAGAAGCGGTTGAGCACGCTGTCCTGGATCACCCACACCGGCTCGCCGCCAGGGCCGGGCGCGGCTTCGTCCAGGCGCAGGTCGTCGCGCAGCGGCGGGGTGGGCAGGTCTTCGGCGGCGACATCCATCGTCGTTACCAGCCGGTCCAGGCGCGCAGCGACGCCAGGGGCCGGCGCAGCAGGTAGTAGCCGAGCACCACGCGCTCGCCATACAGCTTGGCGGTGCCGTGCAGGCCCAGGCGGGCATGGGGCGGTGCGTCCTGGACGCTGGCGAGCAGACGGTAGGAAGCCACGCCTTCGTCGCTGGGCTTGGCCTGGTAGCTGGTGTCGAGGATTTCCCCGTGCAGCGGATCGAGTGGGTAGGCGGTGAGGAACAGCGCCACCGGCGCCCCCGGCTCCAGAGCAATGGCGTCGGCCACCGGCAGCTGGATGCGCATGCCCGGCGCCGTCGGGTCGGCGATCTGCAGGATGCGTTCGCCGGTCACCACCGGCTTGCCCAGCCAGTCGTTGGGGTCGCTGTACACGGCAACGCCAGCGCGTGGCGCCAGCACACGGGTGCGCGCCAGTTGCGCCTGCACGGCGGCCAGCTCGGCGCGGCGCTGGCGGGCGCGGCCGTCGAGCACGGTGAGTTCGCTCTTGCTCTGCGGATTGTCGAAGGCACGCTGGCTGGCGGCCATGAGTTCGGCGTCGGCGACGGCGACTTCCTTGGCCAGCACGTCGGCGCGGCTGCGCAGGGTGGTTTCGTCCAGCTCGAACAGCGGTGTGCCGACCTCGACGCTCTGGTTGGGGCGCACCAGCATCTTGACGATCACCCCGTCGATCGGCGAGCTGATCACCTGGGCGTTGCGCGAGACGACTTCCGCCGGCGCCAGGGCGGTCTGCCGCACCGGGATCAGCAACAGCGCGGCCAGGACGATCACGCCGACCAGCAGCTGGCGCCTGCTCGGCCGCCAGTAGCGCAGGCGGGGACGCGGCCCGAATGATGCCCAGGCGTGCGCCCAGGTCTGCCAGATGCCTTGCAGCAGGGGTTGCAGGTTGCGCGCCGGTGGTTCGTCGAGGAGGAACAGCACCAGGCCCAGGCGCTTGCCGGTGCGGTCATGCAGCGGTACGCACCAGAGCCCGGCGGGCCACCATTCACTCCAGCCTTCGGCGATGTCGGCAGGCGGTTCGATGGCATCGCGGCCCAGCCAGGTGGGCGTCGCGTCGGATAGATGCCCGGATACCCAGCGACTGGCGCGCTCCAGCCAGACCAGGTAGGGCGAATCCTCTGTCGGCTTGGCCAGCCCGGACACCGCCAGCAGCTCGTTGCGCGAGTCGTGGCAGGCGAACACCAGGGCCTGGTGGAAACGCAGCAGCGGGAACAGGTCGTTGGCGATGCTGAAGGCGAGGGCGCCGAGGGAATCGGCCGTAAGCGCCTTGTCACGCACATTGGCCAGGCTCAGCAGCAGCTGGGGGGGCGGCAGCAGCTCACTCATGGCTTTCGGGGAAGCGTGCAACCCCGCTCATGCCGGCGATCAGTTCGGGGTAGCTGGCGTCCAGCTTCGCCTCCAGTTCCACGGTCTGCGCCACGGCATCGACCCGCGCGTTGATCACGCTGACCTTGGCCGGGTAGTGCTTGCCGGTTTCGTGGATGTCCACCTCCAGCGGCATGTCCGGGCGCAGGCTGGGCAGCATGGAGGAGGGCACGTTGAGGCGGACCTTCAAGGCGCCGTCGCTGACCAGGTCGAACAGCGGCGTGCCGGCGGTCACCGTCTGGTACGGCTTGACGTAGACCTTGGCGATGCGTCCGGAGAAGGGCGCGTCGACCAGGCAGTAGCCGGCCTGGGCGCGGGCGAGGGTGAGTGCGCCGTCGGCCTTCTGCACCTCGGTGTTGGCCATGGCGACTTCGAGGTCGCCCACCGCATCGAGCTTGCGCAGGTTCTGCTTGGCCGAGAGGTTGGCGCGCGCCATGTTCAGTTCGGCGGCGGCAACCTTGGCGCGGGCATTGACTTCCACGCAGTTGAGCTGGGCCAGCTCGGCGTCCTTGGCGACCTTGTCGCCGAGGCTCGCCTTGAGCGCACCGAGGGTGCCGTTCATCTGCGCGGAGAGGGTGGTTTCCAGGTTGGACACCAGCAGCACGCGAATGGCACCGGGGTCCTGGCTGTCGGGCAGTGGCGGCAAGCCGTTGCTGGCATCGTCGGCCAGCACCGGCTGCAGGAACATCAGGCACAGCGGGAAGAGCAGGTACGACTTACTGCGCGGCATTGGCGGTTCCTTCTTGCCTGTTGGACAGTTGCCCTGCGGAAGCTTGCCCGGTGGCAGGTTGTACGGGCGTGGAGCCGCTGCTGGCGAGCAGGTTGGTGCTGGTCTGCTGCTCCAGCGTGCGCTGGATCTCCCGCGCCAGGGTCTTCACGTCGTGGTTCTCGATTTCCTTGGGCATCACCTCGAAGCCCACCGAGTTGTACAGCCGGCCCCAGGCGGCCTGGGCGTCGGAGTAGGCGGCTTCGCGCTGGTAACGCGAGAGCAGGTAGCGGCCTTCGGCCCGGATCAGCTCCAGTTCGCTGCCCAGGGCGGCGCCGCGGGCGGACTGGGCGTAGCTGAGCAGGCTCTGGTCGACGCGCAGGCTCTCGTCGGCGAACTCCACTTCCTGCCTGGCCAGCTGGTAGCGCAGCAGGCCGACGCGGACCTGGGTGAGGATGGCCATGGACAGCGCGGTGCGGCGCATGTCGTCGGTCTTTTCCTGGCTGGCTTCGGCGGCCTTGATGTCCGGGTACTGGGCCAGGCGCAGCAGGTTCATCGAGACGTTGATGCCGGTCTGGTTCCAGTCGTTGTTGTACAGGTACTTGTTGGAGTCGTACTCGTAGCCGTAGTTGAAGCTGACGTTCGGCCACAGCTGGGCCTTGGCGATCTTCAAATCGTTCATGTCGACGCGCTTGCGATACCACTCCTCCATGATTTCCGGGCGGCGTTCCAGCGACAGGCGCTCGAGCTGTTCGACGTTGTTGGTCACCAGCGGCAGCGGCTGTTCGCCGATGTCGGCCAGGACCATTTTCGTGTTCGGTGGCAGCGACATCAGCGCGGCCAGTTCGGCGCGGGCGAACTCCAGGTCCTGGCGGCGCACGGTGAGCATGTACACCGAGTCGAGCAGGGCGCGCTGGTAGGCAAGGATGTCCTGGCGCGGCAGCAGGCCCTTGCCCTCGGCCTCACGGGCGGAGGTCAGGGCGCGGTGGGTACGCAGCAGCAGGCCATCCACTTCCGGCAGCAGGCGCTGGGCGCCCAGGGCGCGCCAGTAGGCGTTGCGCACGTCCTGCAGGACGTTCTGCGCGACCTTCTCGCGGCGCTCCTCGGCCATCAGCATCTGGTCGTTCTTCTGCTGGGTGCGGTAATAGGCGACGCCGAAGTCCAGCAGGCTCCAGGACAGCCCGAGGCTGTACAGCGTGCGATAGCGCTCCTCGGAGGTGGAGGGGCGCAGGCTGACCTGGCGGTCCTCGATGCCGATGGAGGTGCCGCCGGAGTCGTTGTTGCGCCCGGCGTAGCCGGCGGAGGCCACGACGCGGGGCAGCATCTCGTGGCTGGTGACGTCGCGCAGGTCCGAAGCCAGCGCGCTTTCCAGCAGCTTCAGGCGGTAGTCGAGGTTGTACTTCAGCGCGCGCGCCGAGGCTTCGTAGAAGGTGATCGGCCCGCTGACCGGCTCCTGTTCCCTGTACATCCGCGCCTGGTCGTCGATCACCCGCTGGCGCATCTCCTCCTCGGTGTAGGGCTTGGGCTCGAACGCCGAGCAGGCGCTGAGGAATATGCTCACGGTGATGGTGGCGCTCAGGCATTTCAGTGCGTAGGCGGGCATGTTCTGTCCTTGATCATTTGCAGAAAGACGCAAGTTCCTCATTGGCCGCTCCGGCGCTGGGCGGCGTCGCGCAGTTGGGCGCGGAAGCCGGGTGCGGTCTGTGCTTTGTCGGGTTTGCCGACCATGTCGGCGGGGAAAGGCGCCCACAGTGACGGGTCGGGCAACAACCCGTCGGCGCTGAGGCTGATCACGCCATGGCGGCCGTCCACCCAGTTCTTGTCCAGCGCCGACGCGCGTCGGCTCTCGGCCACGGCGCGGGCTACGAACTGGCCCTTCACCTGGCCCAGCTGTGCGCCCAGCGACGGGCTTTCGATTTCCGGCGTGGCGAAGATGTCGATGTTGCTGCCGTCGGCGCCCCAGGCGGAGAGCGACAGGCGCTCGTCGATACGCTCCACTACCGGCTGCACGAAGATCGCCGGGTCCACGTCGTGAAGTCGATCACGCGGGTAACCGTCATCGCCGAGGCGGTCGAGGTGCGGGCCCGGCGGGATGTAGGGTGTGGCGATGTCCAGGGTGATGGTCAGCACCGCGTCGTCGGTGGCGCCGGCCAGGTCGCTGATGGTGTAGGTGAAGTAGTCTTTGAGCACTTGCCCCAGGCCTGCGGCCGCCAGCACTTCGCGGTTGCTCAGGTCGATGCTGTAGGTGTAGCTGCCGTCGGCGTTGAGGACGAGCGTGCCGTAGCGCCCGGCAATCGGCTGCCCGATCACCCCCGCAGTGCCGCTGCCGGTTTCCTGGCCGGTGCGGATACCGGTGACGGTGAGCGAATCGCCGCCATCCACGTCGCTGTCGTTGGGCAGCACGTTGCCGCTGGCCTGCGGGGCAGGCGTCTGGTCGGTGGCGCCGTTGCTGTCGTCGCGTGCCACCGGGTTGTCGTTGGCGCCCTGGATGACCACCGTCAGGCGCGCGTCGGAGATGGCGCCGGCGGTGTCGCGCATGCGGTAGATGAAGACTTCCTGCAGCTTTTCGTTGGCGCTGCGCATCGCCTGCACGGTGGGGTTGTCATTGTCGACGCGATACTCGTAGCTGCCGTCGGCATTGATAGTCAGCTTGCCGTAGAGGCCCTGCAGTACGCTGCCAGCGCTGGCCGTGGTGCCGTTCTGGTGGGTGAAGTCCACTACCGTCCTGGTTTCGCCGTACTGCACGCCGTCGACGTCGGTATCGTTGTCCAGCACGTTGCCGCGCGGATCGATTCCTGGCGTCCCGTTGTTCACACCGCCGGCCTCGATGGCGACGGCGCTGTCGTCGCTGGCGATGGGCACATCGTTGCGCCCGTCGATGGTGATGGTCAGCAGGCCGGGGGTGGCGCCGCCCCAGATGTCTGCGCCCATGTAGGTGAAGCTGTCCTGCAGGGTCTGGCCGCTGGCGCGCAGGGCTTCGACCTCCGGCAGGGTGTTGTCCAGCACGTAGCTCCAGCTGCCGTCCTGGTTCAGCGTCAACGTGCCGTACTGGCCGCGCAGGGGCTGGCCGGGCGCGCTGATGCTGGTCGAGGTCGGGCTGTCGCCGGCCCAGAACGAGACCACGTGCATCACGTCCTGCGGGATGGTGGTGATGGTGTCCGGGTCGGTGTCGTTGGCCAGTACATTGCCCGAAGGGTTGCTGCCCGGCACGTTGTTGTGCAGGCCGCCATCTTCCACGGCGGTGCCGAAGTCGGGCTCTGTGATGGGTGGGTCATTGCGTCCGCGAATCAGGATGATCAGGGTGGCCTGGTCGTGCAGGCCGCCGTCGTCGGTCACCTGATAGGTGAAGGATTCGAGGGCGAAGGCCAGCGGGCCGAGGGAGATGATGTCCGGGTTGGTGCTGTCGACGAAGTACTGGTAGCTGCCGTCGGCGTTGATCACCAGGGTGCCGAAGGCCCCCTGGATGGTCTGCGGGCTGCCCGGCACCACGGATACGGTATTGACCTGGGAGCCCTCGGGCCCCTTGGCGATGGCGGTGACGACCCTATGGTCGCCGGCATCGACGTCGGTGTCGGCGCCGATGCCGGCGAAGATACCGGTCAGGCCGGTGATGACGTTGCCGGTAGGGTTGCGTCCGCCGCTGCCGTCGAGGTTGGCCACGGCGTAGTTGATGTCGTCGTTGGCCACCGGGGCGTCGTAACGGCCTTCGATGGTGATGGTCAGCTGGGCGATGGAGCTGGCACCGGCTGCGTCGTGCATGCGGTAGGTGAAGCTCTCCACCAGGCTGTCACCCAGTTTGAGCGCCTGCACCGCGGCCAGGCTGTCGTTCACCGTGTAGCTGTAGGTGCCATTGGCATTGAGCACCAGGGTGCCGTAGCTGCCGGCAATCACGCCGCCGCTGGCAGTGAGGTCGATGAGCGTACCGCCGGCGGCTTCCGCGCCCGTGCGCGCGGCGTCCACCACCTTGGTTTCACCGTAGGCGGCGCCGTCGACGTCCAGGTCGTTGGGCAGCACATTGCCGGTGGCGGGGGCGCCAGGGGTAGTGTTGAGCGTGCCGCCCGCTTCGATGGCAGTGCCGGTATCGTCGGCGGCGATGGGGACGTCGTTCTGTCCGTGGATGATCACCGTGAAGGTGCGGGTGATGAATTTTCCGTTGCCATCGCTGACCGTGTAGGTAAACACCTCGCTGAGCGTGTCGTTGTAGGTGCGCAGCGACTGGACTGCCGGATCGAGGTTGTTCACCACGAAGCGGTAGCTGCCGTCGGCGTTGAGCAACAGCTTGCCGTAGTTGCCGGCCAGATCCGCTCCGACGGTTCCGTTGACGCCGGTGGGACTGACCACGGCGGTGATGGTGAGCACGTCGCCGTCGGGATCGGTGTACGCACCGCGGATGCTGCCGGTGGGGTCCAGGCCGGGGATGTTGTTGTTCAGGCCGCCCGCTTCGGTGGCGTGGATTTCCACCGGCTGCACGATGGGCGGGTCGTTCACCCCGGTGACAGTGATCACCAGTTGCGCCAGGTCGGTCAGATTGCCGCTGTCGTGGATGCGATAGGTGAAGATGACGTCCAGGCTCTGGCTGGCGGTCAGTGCGCGAATGGCCGGGTCGTCGCTGTTGACGATGAAGATGTAGGTGCCGTCCACGCCCAGCGTGAGCTGGCCGAAGTCGCCGCCGATGACCGTCCCGTTCGCCAGCCTGGCCACGGTGCCCCTGATGACCGCGGGCGCGCTGCTGCCAACATTGTTGGGGATGGTGGTACCGGCGCTTTCCAGGCCGCTGCGCACGCCGTCCACCTTCAGCTTGGCGGCGGTGGGCTGGTCGAAGTTGTCGACATCGGTATCGGCGCCGACACCACTGAGGCCGCCGGTGATCACGTTGCCGCTGGCATTGACCGGCGCCGGACTGCCGTCGCTGGCACCGGCGGTCGCGGTGTTGTGATCGTCTACCGCCACCGGCGCATCGTTGGCGCCCTGGATGGTGATGGTCAGGGTGGCGATGGCGCTCAGGCCACCCTTGTCGGTGACCTGGTAGGTGAAGACCTCGGTGAGGGTTTCGCCCGGCGACAGTGCGTTCACCTGAGGGTTGCTGTTGTCCACCACGTAGCGGTAGGAGCCGTCGGCGTTCATGGTCAGGCTGCCGTAGGTGACCTGTACGGTCGCCGGCGCGCCGGGGGCGACCGGGAATATGCGTCCGCCGCCGATGCCGTCGTAGCGTACCAGGCTGACGGCCTTGGTCTCGCCGTAGACCGTGGAGTCCACGTCGGTGTCGTTGAGCAGCACGTTGCCGATGGCGTCCGCGCCGGGGCTGCCATTGTTGGTGCCGCCGGACTCGACGGCGGTACCGGTGTCGTTGTGCGCAACCGGGGTGTCGTTGGCGCCGTGGATGTCGATGGTCAGGGAGGTCGAACTGCTCAGGCCACCGGTGTCGGTGACGAAGTAGCCGAAGGATTCGCGCAGCACGTCGCCGGCGCTGCGCAGCGCCTGCACCGCGGCGTTGGTGTTGTCGACCACGTACTGGAAGCCACCGGTGGCGGTGATGTACAGCGTGCCGTAGCGGCCCGCGAGGGGAGTCACGCCTGAAGCCGCCACCGTCGCGAATCCACCGATGGAGTTCTCCACGCGGGTGACCTTGAGCACGTCACCGTTGGTGGCGATGTCCACATCGGTATCGTTGGTCAGCACGTTGCCGGTGGGGTCGATGCCGGGATCGGCATTGTTCAGTCCGCCGGCCTCGAGCGCGATGGCGAGGTCGGGGTTGGCGATGGGGGCGTCGTTCACCGGGTCGATGACGATGTTCAGGGTGTTGGTGGCTTTCAGCGCATCGTCGGGGTTTTCGCCAGGGATGCCATCGCCGTCCGCATCACCGAAATTGCCCTGGTCATTGGTGACCATGGTGAGGGTTTCGGCATTGCGGGCGGTGTTGAAGTCCTGGTCGCCCTTGTAATAAATCTGGCTGAGCAACACGTTGATCTGCTGCAGGGTGCCGGTGAGCACCAGGGTGCGGTTGGCGCCGGCCGGAGGGGCGGCGGTGGCGCCGGGCGTCGTTGCGCTCTGCCAGATCACACCGTGCACCACGCTGAGGGTGACGGTCATGACACCGTCGGTATTGCCGGCGTTGACGTCCACGTCGCTGGTGGCGAGGCCGACGATGTGCAGTACGGTATCTTCCTGACCATGCTGGTCGGCGACGGTATTGATCGGCGCTTCGTTGATATGCACGTAGCCGGCATCGGCGATACCGATGGCGCCTTCGGCCAGGTTCAGGTTGATGTTGCCCAGGCCGACGGTGGAGGTCCCGCTGTCGGAGTCGACGCGCACGTGGAAGCGGTTGTTGCTCGCCTGGGCGAAGTTCTGCGCCACCGCCACCAGGTAATTGCCCGAGGGCAGGATGGCGAACTGGTAAGTGCCATCGGCGGCGGTCACAGTGCTGAAGGTGCGGTCGTCGGCGTTGCCGAACACGCCGTCGTCGCCGGCCCAGGTCAGGGTCACGCCGATGCCGCCCAGGCCAGGGCCGTCGGGCGTCGCGCTGGTGGTGGCGGACTTCGTGTCATCCCACAGGGTGCCTTGCACCACGCCCATGCCGGCGCCGTCGCTGAGGATGTAGTTATTCAGCCCGTTGACGCCATCCTGGCCGGTGCGCTCGCCATCGGCGCCGCCGGCGGTCAGTGGCAGCGAACCGGCCCAGCCGGCGTTCTCGAAGCTGGTGGGCAGGCTGGTCCAGGTCAGGACCGCGGAGCTGGTGACGTCGTCGGGAACGATGGTGTTGGGCAGGGTGACGCTGTAGATTACCTGCACCTTGTCGTTGACGTTCAACTGGTCGAAGTTGAGCACTACCTGGCCGCCCGTCACGCTGGCGGTGACGCCTGCCGGCAGGTTGCCGGTGGTGTAGCTGGTGCCATTGATGACGATGCTCTGGATGGCGTAGTTGCTGCCGTTGGGGAACTGGTCGCGCAGCACGACGTTGTAGGCCGGTACTTCGCCGTTCTGGGTGAAGCCGACCGAGACCGTCGCCTGGGTCGTACCGGCGACACTGCCGGCGGCGATGTCGATGACCGACTTGTCCATGCCGGTGAAACTCGGCTCTACCACGTGCTCGAAGATCGTGGTGCTGTGGCCGCGGTCGACCCCACCGTTGAGCCCGACATGTTCGAACACGTTCATCCCCAGCTGCGCGCCTGTCTGGTTGCTGGCGATGTTGGCCACGCGGACGTTGAACTCGAGGATCACCCCTTCGATGTCGCCGTCGTTCACCTCGGTGTTGGTCAGGTTGCCGAGGTTGAAGGTGATGGTCCGGCCGTCCGTTGAAATCTGCAGGCGCCCGCTGTTGATATTGAATATGCCGGTGGGCTTGTCGCCGGAGAGGTCCGGATGGATCGGCAGCGAGACGTCGCTGTTCTGGTTGCCGATCATGGTCAGCGCACCGCCGCTGATCAGATCGGTGGCGTCCGTGGTGAGCCCGCCCGTGCTGGAACCCAACGCGATGAGAATGTTGTTGAGGTCGGCGGGAATGAACTCCAGCCCGGGAGCCAGTTCGATACGAATCTGGTAATCGGGGTTGTCCCCGGTGGGCACCACGACCGCCACGCGGTAGCGGACGATCTCGCCGACCACCACGGTTTCCTCCAGGCCGGCGGTATCGGTGGCGCCCGAGGAGTTGGTGGCCGGTGGCGTGGCGTCGAGACCGCCGACGCGCGAGACCTGGATGCCGTTGGTGACCGGAATGAACAGGGTGTTGATCTGCCGGTAGTCGTTGAGCACCCCGGAGTTGAGCAGCCCGTCGTCGCCGCCGCGTTCGCCGGCGGCGGTGTCGGTGGTGTTGCTCAGGCCGTCCAGGCTGGTCCAGCGCACCACCACATTGTTCGAGATGACCGCCTGGCCGGCTGCCGTGGCATTCACCACGCCCGACAGGGAGATGACGATGCTGCCGCCATTGGCGATATCGATGTTGGCGCCGTTGGCGGTGACCAGCTGGCCGTTCTGGATGACGAAGTCGACGCCGCCGTTGTTGGTGGCACCGCCGTTGTAGACCTTGCCGGTGATCACGATGTTGTCCATCTGCGTGGGCAGTATGTTCAGCAGGCTGAGATCGAAGGCATTGGTGCCGGAGTTGTTGCTGATGGTGATGGTGTAGGTGACCGTGTCGCCTTCGTCGAAGCCGCCGAAGGTGGGCGTGGCCGTGACCTGCTGGCTCACCGTCAGGGTCGGCTCGACTATGGTCACCGAGGGTTGCTGCGCGCTGGCGACGGTGCGGTCCAGCGCTGCGGCGCCATTGGGCGTGTCGCCGTCCGGGTCGCTGTAGGTCAGCTGCGCGCCGTTGTTCAGGGTGACGCCCTGCTGGTTGCCCTGCACGTTGCTCGCCACCAGCACGAGGCGGATGACGAAGGCGTTGTTGCCGACGTTGTTGTCCGCCGCGGAGCCGGCGGCACTGAACACCAGGTTCAGGTCGCCGCCATCGCTGCCATCGCCGCTGAAGGTGAGGACATTGACGTTGCCGGCGAAGTCCTGGCCCAGCGCGCCGCTGCCGGCGACCGTGGTGATGATCTGGTAACCCGCACCGCCGAAGGCCGAGAGGTCCAGGCGCAGGCCTGGCGGAATCAGGTCGGAAAGGCGCAGGTTGGCGGTGCTGCCTTCGGGTAGCGTGACCACGATGTCGTAGGTCATCTTTTCGCCGATCACCAGGTTGCTGCCGGTGGTGTGGCCGGCGCTGGAGTCGTCGTCGGTGAGGCTGCCGTTCTGGTAGGTCTTGCTGATGGTCGGCGCGGCCACCTGCTGGTTGGCGACTTCGACGAGGTCCACCGGGGTGAAGTCCTGGCCGCCTTCGACGCTGGCGTAGCGGGTCAGCGCCGCGCTCGACTGCAGGGTGCGGGAGGCGAGGATGGCGTTGCTCACGGTGACGTCGTAGGTGATCACCACGACGTTGGCGCCAGAGAGATCGTTGGCCGTGCCGGCGCGGCCGGCGAGCAGGGTGCCCTGGTTGTTGGCGTCGAGGAAGGTGATGGCGTTGCCGCTGACGCTGTAGTCGACGCCCTGCACCAGCAGGGTGCCGTCGCCGCGGTGAATCTGCAGGTTGGCGGTGGACAGGCTGCCGCCGACGAAGGCCAGGCCCGCCGGCAGGGTGATGCTGGTGGCGACGTCGAAGGCGTTGCCGCCGCCGCTGTTCTTGATCGCGGTGGCCAGGCGCAGGGTATCGGCGCCATCGATGCCGCTGACGTCGCCGTCCACGGCCGCCAGGCTGGTCACGCTGCCGCTGAACGGAATGCCGGCGGTGCCCGGCTGGGCCCAGGTGCCGGTGGTGCCGGTGACCGTGCCATGGGTGGCGGAGACCACGCCGTGCTTGATGTCCAGCACCGGTTCGGCGACCGACTCGATGACCGCGACATCCGAGGAGATCAGCGGCGTCTTGTCGATGGTGGTGGTCTGGCTGGATTGCGCCAGGACGTCGAGTTCGCGCTGGTCGGCATAGGGCTGGTCGCCGACCACCATGGTGAAGCGCACCTGCACGGTGCCGCCGTTGAGGCCGCCGGAAACGTAGTTGCCGAAGTCGAAGACGATCGAGTTGCCGGCCCCGGTGGTGACGCTGTCGGGCACGTCGAGAATGGTATTGCCGGCGCCGAAGCTCCACTGGCCGACGCCGTTGCCGTTGCTCCAGTTGATACCGGAGGCGTTGAGCAGCGGCAGCGGCAGGTAGGCGGTGAGCTTGAAGTTCTCGTAATCCGCCACCAGCAGGTCATAGGTGATGGTGAAGGTGACCACGTCGCCGGGACGCAACTCGCCGTTGGCAGGCGGGTTGCCGCCGTTCACCTGGGTCAGGGTGATATCGATGTTGGAGGTGTCGATGGTGCTGGTGGTGCCGGAGCCGTCGGTCTGCTCGCCGCCAATGTTCAGCGAGTCGCGCAGCACCGTGGCATCGACCACGGCATTGTTGCTGACGCTGTCGCCCTCGTTGAGCTGGTCATGGGGCGGGTGGTCGGAGGTGTAGGTGGTGTCGATGGTCGCGTCGTAGACGATGGACATCCGCGTGGCGCCTTCCTGCACATCGTCATCCCAGAGGTCGCCGAACAGCGCATAGAGGCCGGGCCCCTGGACGGCGGCAGCGATGGATGCGCCGATATCGAAGACCAGCGTGGTGCTGCCGTCGGCGTTCACCGTGGCGGTGTAGATCACCGGGATGACCTGCGACGCGCCGTGTTGCTGGATGACGATGCTCGGCGCATTGGCGGCGGAGAAGGTCTGGCCGTCGCTGAGCTGGTCGGTGACGGTGAAGGTGCCCTGGCCGAGGATGTTCTTGCCGAAGGCATAGAAATCGGAGATGGCCACGTCCATGGTGTAGCGCAGGGTATCGCCGGGGGTGATGCCGGGGGTGCCGAAGTCGGTCTGCAGGTTCACCGTCTTGAGCAGGGTGATCGATTTGGCGACGAAGGTGATACCTGCGCCGTCGCCGGTGACGGTGAACGGGTAGCCGTCCGGGTCGGTCGGGCGGTCGCGCACGTCCAGCGGATTCCAGTCGCCATTCACGCTGGCAGTGCCGAAGGTGATGGTGCGCGGGTTACCCGTGGCGGGGTCGAGCACGGGGCGGCCAGCGGCGTCGATCTCCGGTACGTAGAAGCCGACCGTGGTGGTGCTGGCCGCGCTCAGGGTGTCGTAGTGAATGGTGTAGCTGGCGACGAAGGCGTTGGGGTTGTTCAGCGCCGCGGCGATCAACGTCGGGTTGGTCAGTACGGTGCCGTCGTGCAGGGTGATCGAGGTCAGGGTACCACCGGCGCCGGGCGTGATGGAGCTGACGTGAACCTGGTCGGGCACCGTCTGGGTGACCGTCACGTTGGTCAAGGTCTGGCCCGGCGCCGGGGTCACGGTGACCGTTTCGGTGCGGGTGAAGTTGGGGCCTGTGACGGTCTCGCCCTCGGGCATGTTCACCGTCTGGGTGATCGACAGCAGCGTCGGGGTAACCACGAAACTGTGCAGCGCGGCCTCGACCAGTGTTGGGTCCTGGGCGGGGTTGTTCAGGGAATCGTTGCCATACTCGAAGCCGCCGCGGGCATTGATGGTGAGGTTGGGCGCGCCGTCGGAATAGCTGGTGTCGGCCAGGTTGCTCAGCTGCGCCGTGACCTGGATGTCGATGGCTGGCTGGCCGCTGGTGACGCTGGCGTAGGGCAGTTGCAGCACCACCATCTGGTCGCCCGGTTTCATGCCGACGCTGGCGGCATTGATCACCAGGGCGTTGCCGTTGGCGTCCTTGGCCAGGGGGTGGGTGGCGTTGCCGCTGGCGTCGAACGTGATGACGAAGCTCTTCACCGCCTGGCCGAGGTAAGTGGCGGAGACGAAAATGGCGCCGTCGTTGCCGTCGCGGCCGGTAGCCGGCATGAACAGGTCGATATAGGGGGCATAGCCGACCTGGGACGACGGGTTGTTGAAGATCACGTCGAAGGTGAACTGATCGCCCAGGCGCACCGTCGATCCGCCACTGCCCATGGCCACCGTGGGGCTGGCATCGGCCAGCAGGCCCTGGAAGCTCACCAGGGTGTCTGCGCTCAGGGCGATGGACTTGTCCAGGTCGCCGGCGCGCACTTCCAGGTTCCAGTCGCCGCCGGCGGCGGTCGAGCCGGTGGCGTTGCTGGAGGCGCCGACATCCGCGCCCGTCCAGCGCGCCAATTCGTTGACCAGCGCCTGCCCGGCGCTGCCCGAGCCCACGTCGCAGCCGTAAAGCTGGATGTCCGCACCGGCATTGAGCTCGCTGCGCCAGGCGCCCAGACGGTCGCCGAGCTGGTCGACGCTCTGGCTGGTGAAGGTCTGGTTGCCGAGGGTGAACTGGCCGGTAGCGCCGTGGGAGAAGATCTGGATCGAATCGACCTTGCCCAGTTGCGCCAGTGCGTTGCTGATCGCCGCGATGGCATCCTGGCCAGCGTCCACCACCAGCGCAGTGGTGCCCAGCGGCAGGTTGGCGGCGAGCTGATCGCGATTTTCCAGGCGGGCGTCGATCACCACCAGGTTGCGCGGCGCCGCCTGTGCGGGGGCCGCTGCCTGGGCCCGTGCCTCGACCGCCGTGGCCGGCGTGGCGGTGTCCTTGGCTTCGGCGGCGGTGCCGTCGTGATGCTGCTGGTCGATGGCTGCTGCGGCCGCGCCGTCGAACAGGATGCGTTGTTCCAGCGCCAGGGCGTGGCCGACTGGCTGGAAGAGCTTCGAGCGATATTTAGCCTGCATTTCCCTATTTCCGGCTGATGAATCCCAGAGAAAAGCAGTCCTACACATATCTGCTTACGGAATTGACGCTAGTCGGGAATGGAATTTTCGCAAGTAGAACAGGGACATATGCCACGAATTGAAAGAGCACATGTTCCCAGCATGTATCCGATTTCTTACAGGAAGTAGAACGCGGCCCGCGGCTGGCGCGGCCTCCGGCTGAACGATGGTTCAATCGGCCGCCGACTGTTTCGCCGACCCGACAGCCGGGATGAGTTTGGCTACGCTTGTGCGAACGGTCCGAACCAACACGGAAAACAGGACGACGGGGGCAGGGAATGGTCATGAGGTCGGCTGGAGGGTTGTTGCTGTCATGGCTGCTGGCCTTGTGTTCCTTTGCTGCGGTAGCAGCGCAAGGCGAGGGAGCCCCCCAGGCCGGGGAGCTGGCCCCCGCCGAGCTGAAGATCGAAAACCGCAGCGTGATCGTGTTTCGCGGCACCTTGCTGGGTGAGTCGCCGGCGGCGCGGGCGCGGCGAGCCAAGGCGGTGATCGAGGAGATTTTGCAGGACGGCGGCGACCTGGCAGTAAGCACCGATTCGATTCAGGACAGTTACCTGGTGCTGCTGGGCTACAGCCGCGCCTTCATCGTCTCGCCGCAGGACATCGAGCAGCCGGGCGTTTCCACGCGCGAGGCGGCCGATAAGGCTGCGGCCAACCTGCGCCAGGTGGTGACCGAAGCCGGCGAGGCGCGCAATCTGCAGTTCCTGCTCCGCGCCGCGGGCTATGCGGCAGTGGCCTCATTGCTCTACCTGCTGCTGTTGCGCGGGGCCGGTTACCTGCGGAGCAAATCGCTGGGCGTGTTGCCCAAGCTGATGCAGCGGCATACCCATCTGTTGCGCCTGGGGCGCACGCCGGTATTCGACACCCAGTACCTCTGCTACCTGCTCGGGCGCGCGATCTGGCTGCTCTACTGGCTGGCAGCGTTGCTGCTGAGCTACCAGTGGCTGAGCTTCGTGCTTTCGCAGTTCCCCTATACGCGGCCCTGGGGGGAAAGTCTCAACGTTCACCTGCTGGACCTGGCGCGCTACCTGCTCAACGGCATCCTAAGCGCCTTGCCGGGGCTCGCCGTGGCGCTCTGTATCCTGGTCATGGCCCGCGCCTTCACCGGCTTCAGCCGTCGCCTGCTGCAACGCCTGGCACGCCCCGGGAACCTGCGCTGGCTCACTGCGGAAACCCTGCAGCCGACTACCCGGCTGACTTCTCTGGCGATCTGGCTGTTCGCCATCGTCATGGCCTATCCCTATCTGCCGGGCGCCGGTACGGAAGCCTTCAAGGGGTTATCGGTACTGGTGGGCCTGATGATCTCCCTGGGTGCCTCCAGCGTGATCGGACAGGCGGCGTCAGGACTGATCCTCACCTATTCGCGCACCCTGCGCGCCGGGGAGTTCGTGCGCATCGGCGACCACGAGGGCACGGTGACCGAGGTGGGCATGTTCAACACCACCATCCGCACCGGCCTGGGGGAGGTGCTGACACTGCCCAACTCGATGATCACCGGCTCGGTCACGCGCAACTATTCGCGCATCGTCCAGGGACAGGGCTACGTCGTGGATACCGTAGTGACTATCGGATACGACACTCCCTGGCGACAGGTGGAAGCGATGCTGATCGAGGCGGCGCGGCGTACCGACGGCATCCTGCAATACCCCGCGCCCCAGGTGTTCCAGACCGCGCTTTCGGATTTCTATCCCGAATACCGGCTGGTCGCCCAGGCCATCCCCAGCGAGCCGCGGCCGCGCGCGGAACTGCTGAGCCTGCTGCACGCCCATATCCAGGACGTGTTCAACGAATACGGCGTGCAGATCATGTCGCCGCACTACCTGGGCGACCCGCAGCAGCCCAAGTGGGTGCCGCGCGAGCAGTGGCACGCGGCGCCGGCCAGGCCCGACACCGATCGCTGAACCTGCCGCGCCGTCGCGGCGTCATCTATCCTGATCCGTCCATGGCCTGTGGCACTCGGCAGGCCGCCCCCTTCGCCATCGCCGGAGAAATGTCATGAACCTGCACCTGTCAGACAAGCTCGCCCTGGTCAGCGGTTCGACCAAGGGCATCGGATTCGCCATCGCCCAGGGCCTGGCCCGGGAAGGGGCGAGGGTGATCCTCAATGGCCGCAGCCAGGCCTCGGTGGACGACGCCCTGGCGCGCATTCGCACCGGGCAGGGCGATGCGAAGGTGGAAGGGTTTGCCGGCGACCTGTCCGATCCGCAGCAGATTGCCGCGCTGGTGCAGCGTTATCCGGCGGTGGATGTGCTGGTGAACAACCTGGGCATCTTCGATCCCAAGCCCTTCGAGGAGATTGCGGACCAGGAGTGGCTACGCTTTCTCGACGTCAACCTGCTCTCCGGCGTGCGCCTGTCCCGCGCCTACCTGCCGGGCATGAAGCAGAAGAACTGGGGGCGGGTGGTGTTCATCAGCAGCGAGAGCGGCATCCAGATCCCTGTGGAGATGATCCATTACGGCGTCACCAAGACCGCCCAGCTCGGCCTTTCACGCGGCCTTGCGGAAAGCTGTGCGGGCACCGGGGTGACGGTGAATGCGGTACTGCCGGGGCCAACGGCGTCCGAGGGAGTGGGCGATTTCGTCGACAAGCTTTCCGGTGGTCAGCCGTTCGAGGAATTCGAGGCGGAATTCTTCCGTACCGCGCGGCCGGGGTCGCTGCTGCAGCGTTTCGCCCGCCCCGAGGAGATTGCCAACCTGGTGCTGTATGTCTGCTCGGAGGCTTCGTCCGCCACCAACGGCGCGGCGCTGCGGGTGGACGGCGGATTGGTGCGCTCGGCCTTCTGAGTCACTCGGCGCTGCAGTTCTCGAATTCCAGCCCCAGCGCCAGGTCGCCACAGCCGAGCTCGCCTAACCACCGCTGCGCTTTCGGGCCGGACAGGTGCGCCTCCAACTCGGCCTGGCTGGCCCAGCGGGTCTGCACCTGCCAACGGTCGGCGGCCAGCTTCTGTAACGCGCTGCCCTGGCAGCCGGGTTGCTGGCGGACCTGCATGATCAATTGTTGGAGGTGCTCGCCCAGGGCGGCAGCCTGGCCGGGGAAGGCCTGGACGCGGACGATGGCAATGGCGGACGGGGACATGGCGAGGCTCCTTCTGTGCAGGGTGGCCATTGGGCGCTGATGCCGGAGTCCGGTAAAGGCCGGAAGCGGCTTTCAAAACCGATGCTGGCAGGTTACGGCCAGCGCCCCTGCGGCTGAACCGCCAATTTCCGGAAAAACCGCCGAGCCAATCCTTCCACAGCGCACCGCGAATTGACCGGGAGCTGGGCTCTGGCGCTCAGGCCAACTGCTGCAACAGGTCGCGAACCTTGTCCAGCGCAGGGTCGATATCCAGGGTGTCGATGGCGCCGAAGCCCAGCAGCAGGCCGTCGCGTACCGGCACCTGGTGATGGAAGGGCGCCAGACCATAGAGGCCGACCTCGACCTTGCGCGCCAGTTCGCAGAGCAGCGCCACGTTGCGAGGCTCGCGCAGCAACGCGCAGAGATGGAAGCCTGCCACCGAAGGCACCGCTTCCAGCCAGGGCGAAAGGTCGCCCGCCAGCCGCGCGAGGATGCGTTCGCGGCGCCCGGCATAGATGCCGTGGCAGCGGCGGATATGCTTGAGCAGATACCCCTCGCTGATGAACCTGGCCAGCGCCCACTGCGGCAGCGTCGAGCTGTGCCAGTCGCAGATCTGCCTGGCCTGCACCAGCGCCGGAAACAGCCTGGGCGGCGGGATCAGGTAGCCCAGGCGCAGCTCCGGCAGCACCACCTTGGAGAAGGTGCCGATGTATGCCACCACGCCGTGGCGGTCGAGGCTCTGCAGCGCGTCGGCGGGCCGGCCTTCGTAGCGGAATTCGCTGTCATAGTCGTCCTCGATCACCAGTGCGCCCAGTTCCAGCGCCCGCGCCAGCAGCGCCTCGCGGCGCGCCGGGCTCATCGGCATACCCAGTGGGAACTGATGGGAGGGGGTGGTGTAGATCATCCGCGTGCCGTCGGGAATCAGCCCGACGCAGATGCCTTCGGCGTCCACCGGTATGCTGGCCACCTCGGCGCCCAGGGTCTGGAAGATCAGCCGCGCCGGGGTGTAACCGGGGTCTTCCATGGCCACCTTGTCGCCGGGGCGGAGCATGACGCGGGCGAGCAGGTCCAGCGCCTGCTGCGCGCCGTTGCAGACCATCACGTCGTCCAGTTGGCAGTTCACCCCGCGGGCATAGGCAATGTGCCGGGCGATGCCGTCGCGCAGCGGCGCGATGCCCTCGGGCGAGCTGTAGTGCCCTCGCAAGCCGGCCATCTGGCGCATGGCATGGTTCACGCAGCGCCGCCATTCCTCCTGGGGAAATTGCAACTGGGTGGTGGCGCCGCCGATGAAGTCGGCTTTTGCCGTGCCAGCGCCAGGGTGGCGCAGGCGGGTGTCGAGGCTGGCCCAGCGCTCGATGTTGTCCTGGCTGGCGAAGCGCACACCGTCCTGGCGCCGGTCGTGGCGCGGCAGGTGGGTGTTGACGAAGGTGCCGCTGCCAATCCTGCCCACCAGGACGCCTTCGTAGGTCAGCTGGGCATAGGTGTCGGAGATGGTCTTGCGCGAGATACCCAACTGCTCGGCCAGCAGGCGGCTGGGCGGCAGGCGCGTGCCGGCGGCGAGGCGGCCGGAGTCGATGGCTTCGCGCAGCTGGCGATAGAGTTGCCCGGCAAGATCCTTCTGGCCGTGGATGATCAGGTGCAGCTCCAAGGGCGAACTCCGCAGCTTCTGGGCAGTGCGGCAAGCGTAGCGCCGGCTTGTTGCGCGGTGAAGTTGCGCAGTCGAAATCCAGCGGATTGGTCAACTGCCTGGGGCGCGGTGCGGCGCACAATGCCCTGGTCATTTATTGGAGTGCCATCATGCAGCCGCGTCTGGATTACTACACCGCCTCGCCGGAAGCGCTGAAGGCGGTGCTGGCGCTGGAAGCCGCCACCTTCGAACTGTCCGTGGAAAAACCGTTGCTGGAGCTGGTACGCCTGCGCGTGTCGCAGGTGAACGACTGCGCCTTCTGTGCCGACATGCATGCCATGGAAGCCCGGCGCAACGGCGAGACCGAGCGGCGCCTGTTCGCCGTCAGCGTCTGGCGCGAGTCACCGTTCTTCACCGAGCGCGAACGGGCGGCGCTGGCCTGGTGCGAATCGGTCACGCTGCTGTCCGAATCCAAGGTGCCGCTGGAGGACTTCCAGCTCGCCCGCGAGCAGTTCAGTGAGCGGGAGCTGGTGGACCTGACCGTGGCCATCGGCGCGATCAACCTGTGGAACCGCCTGGGCGTCTCCTTCCGCCAGCAGCCGCCGGCGTGAACCGTGCATTTGTAGGGCGAATAACGCGTCAGCATTATCCGCCATGAGGTGGTAGGTGGATAACCTGTTCCAGGTTATCCGCCCTACGTGGGCACCACCTCGGCGCGGCGCAACGGCAGGCAGCACAGCGCGCCGATCAGCAACGCACTGGCCGCCGCCCCCAGGGCCGGGATGAAGCTGCCGGTCAGCCCGCGCAGGGCGCTGGCTGCCAGCGGCCCGACGATTTGCCCAACTCCATACAGCGCCGTCATCGCCGCCAGCACATTGAAGCGAACTTGCGCGGCCACGGCGCGGGCGGCCGGCATGGCGATGGTCACGGTGCCCATGAAGCTGCCGCCTACCAGCACCGCGCTGCCCAGGTAAAGGAATGCCGAGTCGCCCAGTGCCGGTAGCATCACGCCGACGGCCTGCACCAGCAGGTTCAGCGCCAGCGCGCGACGACCGCCGAGCTTCAGGTGCAGGCGGTGCCAGAGGAAGCACGACGGTGCGGCGCCCAGGCCGAACGCGGCCCAGACCTGCAGTGGGTCGATGGCACCCAGGCCGCTTTTCATCAGCAGCGGCAGGTAGGTGGCGGTGATGATGTAGCCGAAACCGGCCAGCCCGTAGACCAGCAGGATGATCAGCGCGGACAGCTCCGGCGCCACCCCTGCACCGTTCGCGGCGTGATGCGGTTTGGTCGGCGCCTCCCGACCGAGCGCGGGCGCGGCCAGCAACGACAGCACCAGCCCAGCCAGCGCCAGCACGCACCAGATCGCCGCGCTGCCGAGGCCCAAGGCGTTGCCAGCGGCGATGAGTTCCGCCGAGACCAGGATGCCGATCCCCACGCCCGCGAACATCATCGGCGCGCCGTGGCTTTCGCCCATGCTCTGCAACAGCCATTGCGCGGCGCTGACCAGGGCCATGGCGCTGAGCACGCCGGCCAGCAGGCGCACGCCGATGGCGAACCCGGTCGGCGCGGGAATGGCCATGGCGGCGAGGGTGGCCAGGGTGCCGACCAGGGCGATCACGCAGATGCGCGCGGCATGCCGTTCGTGGCTGCGCGCCAGCAGCAGCGCGCCGAGCAGATAGCCGGCGTAGTTGGCCGAGGCGGCCAGGGAGCCGCCAGTGACGCTGAGCACCCCGTCGCGCACCATCAGAGGGTAGAGGCCGGTGAAGGCGAAACGGCCGAAACCCATGCCGACAGCCAGGATCAGCGCTGCGGACAACGCGGCGGGCAGGCGGCGAGTGCGGCTCACGAACGTGCCTCCAGGGCTTCCCGCCAGCGCTGGAAGGCGCCGGTGGCGTAGCCGTCGCGCCAGATCAGCAGGGTGTCCACTTCCATCAGCGGTACCACCTGCAAGGCCGGCATGTCCCGTTGCAGCTCCAGCACCGAGCGCGGCAGGACGCCGAAGCAGGAGCCGGCATTCACACAGGCGAGGATGCCGTGATAGGAGCCCACTTCCTGCACGGCGAGCGAGGCCCCCTTCAACCAGCGCTCGAGCAGTTGGCGGTAAGTGCAGCCACGGGCGAAGCCCACCAGGGTGCGGATCTGTACATCCTCGGGGCGCTCGACCGGCGGGTGGTCGCCGGGCAGCACCAGCAGCAGTTCCTCGCGAAACACAGGTTCAGCGCACAGGCCCCGTTCCAGCAGCGATTCGAAACCCGGATCGGCATGGAGGATGTCAGGGTGGGAAATCAGCGCGCAGTCCAGTTGGCGGTCCAGCACCTGATTGATCAGCTTCTGGCTATGCCCCGTGCTGACGTGCAGTTCGACCTCGGGATGCGCGCGGTGAAAGCCAGCGAGGATATTCGGCAACCGGCTGGCCGCAGCGGCTTCCATGCTGCCCAGGCGCAGGCTGCCGGCAGCGCTCTGCGGGTGCAGCGACTGCCGCGCTTCGCTGGCCAGGGCCAGCAACTGCTCGGTGTAGCGGAGGAATTCGCGGCCCTGGTCGGTCAGCGTCATGCGCTTGCCGTCGCGCAGGAACAGCGCCGCACCGAGGTCTTCCTCGAGCTGGCGGATGCGCGTGGTGACGTTCGATTGCACGCGTTGCAGACGGGCAGCGGCGCGGGTGACGCTTTGCTCCTCGGCCACGCAACGGAAGATTTCCAGGCTGGAGAGATCCATTGTCGATCTTCTTTAGAGAATACGTTGTCGATAATATTCTCTTTGTGAGATTGTTGGTCAAGTGCAAATCAGCCAGGCGCCCCCGTCGCCGGCTCCGACCCCGAGGACCCCCGTCATGCGCATCACCGAACTGCTCGGCATCCAGCACCCCATCATCCAGGCGCCGATGGTCGGCGTGTCCACCCCGGCGCTGGCCGCGGCGGTGTCCAACGCCGGCGGGTTGGGCTCCATCGGCCTGGGTGCGAGCAGTGCCACCCAGGCCCGCGCGCTGCTGGCGCAGACCCGCGAGCTGACCGACAAGCCGCTCAACCTCAACCTGTTCTGCCACCGTCCGGCCGTGGCGGATCCGGCTCGCGAGGCAGCCTGGCTGGAACACCTGCGCCCGCTGTTCGCCGAGTTCGATGCGCAGCCGCCAGCACAGATCACCGAGATCTACCGCAGCTTCCTGGCCGATCCGCAGATGCTGGACTTCCTCATCGAAGCGCGCCCGGCCGTGGTCAGCTTCCACTTCGGCCTGCCGCCGCAGGACTGGATCGACCGCCTGAAAGCCGCGGGCATCCGTCTGCTGGCGACCGCCACCTGCCTTGCAGAAGGCCGCGTCATCGAGGCGGCGGGCATCGACGCCATCGTCGCGCAAGGCTATGAGGCCGGCGGGCACCGGGGCGTGTTCGAGCCGGAGAAGGACGCGCGCATCGGCACCTTCGCGCTGGTCCGCACACTGGTGAAAGGTACAGGCCTGCCGGTGATCGCGGCGGGGGGCATCATGGACGGACAGGGCATGCGCGCGGTGTTCGAACTGGGCGCGCAGGCGGTGCAGATGGGGACGGCGTTCATCGCTGCCGACGAGTCCTCGGCCAACGCCGCGTTCAAGGCGGCGCTGCGAGGGGAGCGAGGCGAGCGCACCGAGGTGACGGCGGCGATTTCCGGCCGTGCCGCGCGGGGCATGGTCAACCGGCTGTTCACTGATGTCGGAAGTTCGAGTGGGCCGGCGTTGCCCGACTACCCGATCACCTACGATGCGGCCAAGGCCCTGACCGCCGCGGCGGCCGCCAAGGGCAACGGCGATTTCGCCGTGCAATGGGCCGGTCAGGGCGCGCCTTTGGCGCGGGAAATGCCCGCGGCGGAGTTGGTCTCGACCCTGATGGCCGAGTTCCGCTGCGGCACAGAGCTGTAGGAGCGAGGTGGACGCCTGGTTTTTGCTCGCGAACGGATTTCCCGGCGGCACAGACGTCAGGCGTTTCGCGAGCAAGCTCGCTCCTACAAGAGCCCGTGCGGCGCCGAGGCGGATGGCATGCCCGATCAGCGGGCGCTGACGGCCGCGGCGGGCTTCGCCCGTGGTCGCCACAGCTCGGCCAGCAGCACGCCGGCCAGGGTCAGCGCGCCGCCCACCAGGTGGTAGCCGGTCAGTTGCTCGCCCAGCACCACGGCGGCGATGGCGGCGGTCAGCACCGGCAGCAGGTTGAAGAACAGCGACATGCGGCTTGGCCCCATGCGCTGCACGCCCTGCATCCACGCCAGCGCGCCGACGATAGAGGCCAGCAGCCCGGCATACAGCACCAGCGGCAGGTTGGCGGCGTTCAGACCATGGTGCGGCGAGGCCACATAGAGCGGCGCCAGCGCGACGATGGCGACCAGCACCTGCAGGTACAGCATCAGCAGCGGCGGCAACGGCAGGTTCCATTTCTTCAACAGTACGCCGTATACGCCGTAGGCGAGGGTGGCGACGATCATCATGCCGTCGCCCAGGTTCACGCCGTGGCTGAGCAGTTGCCGCGGGCTGCCCTGGGTGATCACCAGCAGCACGCCGCCCAGCGACACCAGCGCGCCCAGCAGGGCGGCGAGGCTCAGCCGGTGGCGCAGCAGCACGGAGGCCAGCGCCAGTGACATCAGTGGCATCAGCGAGAGGATGATGCCCATGTTGGTCGCCGAGGTGAGCGCGGCGGCGTAGTAGGCCAGGCACTGGTAGACAGCCATGCCGAGCAGGCCGAGGGTGACGATCCTGCCCAGGTTGGCGCGGATCACCGGCCAGTGGGCGAGGGTAGCGCGCAGCAGGAAGGGCGTCAGCAGCGCGCCGGCCAGAACCCAGCGGAAGAAGCCGATCTCCGCCGGGGCGATCTGCCCCACGGCGAGCTTGTTGACGACGGTATTGCCGGACCAGATGACCACGGCCAGCAGGGGGAACAGGTAATTCATGGGATTCTTGCGGGGCTCGGGTTTGGCTTCGGAGTGGGGTTGTTTCCCTCTCCCTAACCCTCTCCCTGAAGGGAGAGGGGACGGTCTGGAGCTGCCGGAAAGTCCAGTGTTAGCCGGCTGACTCCGCTATTGCGCTGACTGCCAAACGGCTCCCTCTCCCTTCAGAGCGGGGCGCGTAGCCAGGGCTGGGGAGAGGGCTCCATATATGGCGCCTATTCTCGCCTCGTCCGAATCCAGACGTATAATGAAAACCGGACAATCCACCCCGGCATTCGGACATGACCCGCGCACTGCCGCTCCCGCTTCCCGATATCGATCAACTGCCCGCCGAGCTGTACTTCCGCTACGACGAGTTCGACGCCGGCACCCATTCGCCCCGCCATCGCCACGCCTGGGGCCAGCTCAACTACGCCTCCCACGGAGTGATGGAGCTTGAGGTGGACGGCCAGCGCTTCCTTTCGCCGCCGCAGTACGCCGTGTGGGTGCCGCCGGGGCTCGAACACAGCTGCTACAACCGCCAGGCGATCATCTACCGCTCGCTCTACGTATCCGCCGAACTGGCGCGCAAGTTGCCGCGGTCCCCTTGCACGCTGGCGATCAGCGACATCCTCAAGGCGATCCTTTCCGATTTCGCCGCGCGCGGGGTGAACATCCCGCAGAGTCCGGCGGACCAGCGCCTGGCCGAAGTGGTGATGGACCAGTTGCAGGCCGCGCAGCCGCACGACGACTACCTGCCGTATGCCAACGGTGGTGCACTGGGTGAAGTGCTGGCCGCGCTGCAGGCCGAGCCGGGCGACAACCGCACCCTCGCGCAATGGGCCGAGCGCGTGCACAGCACCGAACGCACCCTGGCGCGGGCGTGTCAGCGGGAATTGGGAATGTCGTTCGGCGAATGGCGCCAGCGCCTGCGGTTTCTTGCCGCCATCGAGGCACTGGCATCGGGGGAGGGGGTGCAGCAGATCGCCTTCAACCTGGGCTACAGCAGCCCTTCGGCGTTCATCGCGATGTTCCGGCGGTTGTCGGGCACCACGCCGGAGCAGTATCGACTGACCTTCCGCGCCCTGGCGGAAGGCTGAGGCTCAAAACGCAATCTCAGCGCTTGCCGTCTTCCAGCCCCTTGAGGGTCTTGCGGCAGTGGACCAGCGCATCGCGCACCATGAAGTTCACCAGCGTCGGGGAAACGCCCAGTTCCTCGGCGATCTCCTTCTGCGTGCGGCCGTGCAGGCGGTACATCTCGAAGGCGTAGCGGGTGCGCTCGGGCAGGGTCTGCAGGGCGCTGGAAATAGCCTCCAGGGTCTGCCGGTCCTCGTGCTCGGCCTCCGGTGAGGCGGACGGCGTCGCGATGTGCATGCCTTCTTCCTCGCTACCCGAGTAGCGCTTTTCCAGCGCCTGGCGGCGATAGAGGTCGATGGCCAGGTTGCGCACCACGCGCATCAGGTAGCCGCTCTGCGACTGGATGCCGGGAGTGAGGTCGCTCGCATTGAGCTTGATGTACGCATCGTGCACCACGTCTTCGGCATGGCTGCGGCAGCCGAGGATGCGTGCGGCCGCATTGATGAAGGTCTGCCGGTGGGTAGCGAACAGCTCGTGGAGAGCGGGGCGCGGCTCGGCGGGCATTGGCTTGGACATGCAAGGTTTCCTATGCGGCGGCGGAGGCGGGGACGTCCACATGGGTTGAGGCGGTCAATCTAGATCAAATGATAATTATTATCAATTTATTCGGAAGACTCCGACTATCGCTCTGGAACAGGGTTCCCACACCAGTCTGAAGATTTTTCATTCGCATCCATTCGTCAGGTCTCTCGGTACTTGGGTGAAGGACAAGCCTGGAAATTTCGCCGGCACATATCTTATGAGAATTAATCGCATCCGAGAACACTAACTATTTCATCATCTCCCTCGTCTTCATGGCAGAGCTGGAAAACATCGGTAATGGCCGGTGGCCGGCATCCCACACAGCTGAAGGAGAAGGGCGATGGCGTTCGATCGCGAAGATGCGGTTTACAAGGTGCTGGTCAATGGCGAAGAGCAGTACTCGCTGTGGCCGGACTACAAGGAAGTTCCCGCCGGCTGGCGCGAAGCAGGCAAGCAGGGCAGCAAGGTCGACTGCCTCGCCTTCGTCGAAGCCAACTGGACCGACATGCGCCCGCTGAGCCTTCGGCAGAAGATGGCCGAGGTGCAGTAACCGATGCTGCGCCTGTTCTGCCTGCCGTACTCCGGCGCCAGCGCCATGCTCTATGCCCGCTGGAAGCGCCAGCTGCCGGGCTGGATCGAAGTCTGCCCGGTGGAGCTGCCCGGTCGTGGCCGGCGCTTTGCCGAGCGCCTGCAGACCGATCTGCGTGCCCTGGCCAGCCAACTGGCGAATGAAATCGCCGCGCGCCTGGACCAGCCCTACGCGCTCTTCGGCCACAGCCTCGGTGGCCTGCTGGCTTTCGAACTCGCCCACGCCCTGCGCGAGCGTGGCCTGCCGAGGCCGCAGGCGCTGTTCGCCTCGGCGGCCTCCGCGCCGGCCCGCCGCGACAGCCATCGCGAGCTGGCACAGGAGCAGAGCGATGCCCAGCTGATCGAGCGCATGCGCCGCCTGGGCGGCACGCCCGAAGCGGTATTCGCCGACGAGGAAATGCTGCGCCTGACCCTGCCGGTGATGCGCGCCGACTTTCTCCTCTGCGGCCTTTACGACTACCGCCCTCGTGCGCCGTTGGCCTGCCCGATCCATGTGTTCGGCGGCAAGGCCGACCGGCTCTCGGTGGATTCCCTGTCCGCGTGGCAGGACGAAACCAGCGCAGGCTTCTCCCTGGAGATGCTCGACGGCGGCCATTTCTTTCTCAACGACGGCGAGGCGCGCCTGCTCGAGCTGCTGCTCGGCCACCTGCGCCAGCCCGGCCCGTCGACCAGCGCAGCGCTGGCCTGATCGATTCAAGCGGAGACCCCGATGCCAAGCTCCTCTCTGTTCGACATTGCTCCCCTGGCCGAAGCGCGCGGCGGCCTGCCCCTGCTGGTCCAGGCCCGCGGCGACGGCATCGACCTGCTCGACGCCCTGGCCGAGCTGCGGCCGCTGGTGGCGGAACGCCTGCCGGTCTGCGCCGGCATGCTCTTTCGTGGCTTCCAGGCCGGCGCACCGGAGCGCTTCCGCGAGTTCGCCGCCGGCTTCGGCCATCCGCTGCTCAACTACGAGTTCGGCTCCACTCCGCGCAGCAACGTTACCAGTGGCGTGTACACCTCCACCGAGTACCCGCCACACCAGCACATCCCGCTGCACAACGAGCAGGCCTACACCCGCGAGTGGCCCATGAAGATCTGGTTCTACTGCGTGCAGGCCGCACAGAGCGGCGGCGAGACGCCCATCGCCGACAGCCGCGAGATCTATCGCCAGGTGGACGAAGGCATCCGCCGGCGCTTCAGCGAACGCGGCCTGATGTACACCCGCAACTTCGGCAATGGCCTGGACGTGGCCTGGGAGCAGGTGTTCAACAGCGACGATCCGGCCGTGGTGGAGGCCTACTGCAAGGCCCACCGGATCGGCTGGGAATGGAAGGAAGACGGCGAGCTGCGCACCCGCCAGGTCTGCCAGGCCGTCGCGCAGCACCCGGTGACCCGCGACTGGGTCTGGTTCAACCAGGCGCACCTGTTCCACGTTTCCAACCTGCCGCCGGACGTGCGCGAGAGCCTGCTGGAAATCGTCGATGAGGAGGATCTGCCGCGCAACGTCTACTACGGCGACGGCAGTCCCATCGAGCCCTCGGTACTCGACGAAGTGCGCGGCGTGCTGGAGGAGGCGAAGGTGAGCTTCCCCTGGTACAGCGGCGACGTCCTGATGCTCGACAACATGCTCGCCGCCCATGCGCGCTCGCCGTTCTCAGGCCCGCGCAAGGTGGTGGTGGCGATGGCGGAAGGGCATGGGGCTGACGCACAAGGCTGAACGCCGCACGGGTAGCGCCCAGCGCCAGAGTGACTGGTAGCACCCTCTCCCTAGCCCTCTGACTAGGCGTCCCCTCCATGAAGGGAGAGGGGACTGGTTCGGAGCAGATGGATGTATCAGGAGTACGCCGGACCTGTCAGCCGGCACAGATAGCGCCCTCTCCCTTCAGGGAGAGGGCGGGGGGAGAGGGCAGCGTCCAGCGCCGGAGCGGCCGGAAGCACCCTCTCCCTAACCCTCTGACTAGGCGTCCCCCCCATGAAGGGAGAGGGGACTGGTTCGGAGCAGATGGATGTATCAGCAGTACGCCGGACCTGTCAGCCGGCACAGATAGCTCCCTCTCCCTTCAGGGAGAGGGCGGGGG
>NZ_AMZB01000130.1 GCF_000313755.1 Pseudomonas nitroreducens TX1
GGCGTCCCCTCCATGAAGGGAGAGGGGACTGGTTCGGAGCAGATGGATGTATCAGGAGTACGCCGGACCTGTCAGCCGGCACAGATAGCGCCCTCTCCCTTCAGGGAGAGGGCGGGGGGAGAGGGCAGCGTCCAGCGCCGGAGCGGCCGGAAACACCCTCTCCCTAACCCTCTCCCTGAAGGGAGAGGGAACAATTCGGAGTACCGGGTTAGCGCCTGCCACGGCCATGGCCCGGTAAGTCCCAGGAATTTCCCCCCCGGCGAGCACCCACGCGCTCGCCGCCAGAACAGGTGATGTCATGAACGACCGTTACGAAGCCGCAGGAAACCTGGTCGAGGCCCTGCTGCAACGCGCCTGCGAAATGCCGCGCAAGACTGCCCTGCGATTCATCGCCGAGAACCTCGAACAGCCCATCAGCTTTCGCGAGCTGGACGAACGCGCCCGTGCCATGGCCGCCTGGATGCTGCGCCACGGCCAGCAGGGCGACCGCGCCGTGCTGCTATTGCCCAGCGGTCCGGAATACGTCACCGCATTCTTCGCCTGCCTCTACTCGGGGATCATCGCCGTGCCGGCCTATCCGCCGGAATCGGTGCGCCCGCAGCACCTGGCGCGCCTGCGCTCGATCCTCGATGACGCCGAGCCCAGCCTGGTGCTCACCGACTCCACGCTGATCGAAGCGCTGCGCCCCGCCTGCGAGCGCGAGAACGGCGACAGCCCGCTGCTGCTGGCGGTGGACCAGGCCGACCCGGCGTTGGCCGTGGAGTGGCAGATGCCCGAGCTGGCCGATGACGACATCGCGTTCCTGCAGTACACCTCCGGCTCCACCTCGACGCCCAAGGGCGTGCAGGTCAGCCACGGCAACCTGGTCGCCAACGAGCGTCTGATCCGCCACGGCTTCGGCATCGGCGACGACGACGTGATCGTCAGCTGGCTGCCGCTGTTCCACGACATGGGCCTGATCGGCGGGCTGCTCCAACCGATCTACAGCGGTATCGAGTGTGTGCTGATGTCGCCGCGCTACTTCCTCGAACGCCCGCGCCGCTGGCTGGAAGCCATCGCCCGCTTCGGCGGCACCGTCAGCGGCGGCCCGGACTTCGCCTACCGCCTGTGCTGCGAGCGGGTCAACGAGTCCGCCCTGGAAGGCCTCGACCTGAGCAAATGGCGCGTGGCCTTCTCCGGCTCCGAGCCGATCCGCCCGGATACCCTGGAACGCTTCGCCGCCTGGTTCGCCCCGGCGCAGTTCGACGCCTCGTCCTTCTACGCCTGCTACGGCCTCGCCGAAGCCACCCTGTTCGTCACCGGCGGTGTGCGTGGCGAAGGCATTGCGCAACTGGAAGTCGACCTCAACGCCCTGGGCGAGAACATCGCCCGCCCGGGCCGTGGTACCTCGCTGATCAACTGCGGCCGCACCCAGCCGGACCACGACGTGCAACTGGTCGACCCGGTGAGCGGCGAAACCCTCGGCCCGGACCGCGTCGGCGAAATCTGGAGTAGCGGCCCCAGCGTCGCCCTCGGCTACTGGCGCAATCCGCAAGCCAGTGCGCGCACCTTCGTCGAAAAGGACGGCCGCACCTGGCTGCGTACTGGCGATCTGGGCTTCCTGCACAACGGCGAACTGTTCGTCACCGGCCGCCTCAAGGACATGCTCATCGTCCGTGGGCAGAACCTCTACCCGCAGGACCTGGAGCGCTGCGTGGAAGAAGAGGTGGACCTGGTGCGCAAGGGCCGTGTCTCGGCTTTTGCCATCGAGCACCAGGGTCGCGACGGCATCGGCATCGCCGCCGAGGTCGGGCGCAGCGTGCGCAAGCTGATCTCCGCCGAGGCGCTGGCCAAGGCCATCTCCGCCGCCGTGGCGGAAACCTTCCAGGAGGCGCCGCTGGTGGTGGCGCTGCTGGAGCCGGGCGCACTGCCCAAGACCTCCAGCGGCAAGCTGCAGCGCTCGGCGTGCTGCGCCCAGTTGCTGGACGGCAGCTTGCAGGCCTACGCGATCCAGCGTGCCGGCGAGCCGATCAGCGATGGCGCCGGCGCCAAGCCGGTCGCACCGTTGTCCGCCCAAGAGCAAGCCATCGCCGCGCTGTGGAGCGAAGTGCTGGAACTGCCGGCGATCCGCCGCGACGACAACTTCTTCGCCCTGGGCGGCAACTCCATCAAGGCCACCCAGCTGATGGCGCGGCTGCGCGAACGCCTCGGTCGCGCCGTGGAGCTGCGCCTGCTGTTCGAGGCGCCGGAACTGGGCGCCTTCGTCGCTGCACTGGCAGCACTGCCGGCCAGCGAAATCGAAGCCATTGCGCAGGTTCCGCGTGACGGCCGGCTGCCGCTGTCGCCGGCCCAGCGCCGCCTCTGGTTCCTCTGGAAGCTCGACCCGGAAAGCGCCGTCTACCATATCGCCGGGCGCATGAACCTGCGCGGTGAATTGCGCCGCCCCGCTGTAGAACAGGCCTTTGCGATGCTCCTGGGTCGCCATGAAACCCTGCGCAGCCGCTTCATCGAGCAGGCGGACGGCGAGGTGTGCCTGAGCCTGTCCGACGCGAACCAGGTCGAGCTGACCGAAAGCGACTTCAGCGCCCTGGGCAATGCGCGCCGCGATGTCGCCGCCCGCGAGGATGCCGACGCTTTCGCCGCGCAGCCGTTCGACCTCGCCGCCGGCCCGCTGCTGCGCCTGCGCCTGCAGAACCTCGGCGGCGGCCGCCAGGCGTTGCTGCTCTGCGTGCACCACATCATCGCCGACGGCTGGTCGCTGAACCTGCTGCTGGACGAGTTCGCCGAGTGCTACCGCGCCATCGTCGAACAGCGTGAGCCGGTGCTGCCGGTCCTGTCGCGCCAGTACCTCGACCTCGCCGCCGCCCAGCAGAACAAGCTGGAAGCGGGTGAGGGCGCACGCTTGCTGGACTGGTGGAGCGAGCGCCTGGGCAGCCAGCATTCGCTGCTGGAGCTCCCGTTCGGGACCGGCGAAAAAGGCCAGAGCGCCGAGCTGATCGAGCGTGAAGTAGACGCCGATCTGACCGCCAAATTGCGCGGCCTGGCCCAGGCCCACGGCGCGACCCTGCCGATGCTCCTGCTCAGCGCCTACAACCTGCTGCTGCAACGCTACAGCGGCCAGCACGACCTGCGCATCGGCCTGACCCAGGCCGGTCGCGAACAGCTCGACAGTGAGCGAGTGGTCGGCTTCTTCGTCAACCTGCTGGTGCTGCGCAGCGAACTGCCCGAAGGCGCCAGCCTGCGCGGCGTGCTCCGCCAGCTGCGCGACGACCTGCTGCAAGCCCAGGCGCACCAGGGCCTGCCGTTCGAACAACTGGTGGAAGCCCTGCAGCCTGAACGTGGCCACGGCCGCCATCCGCTTTGCCAAGTGGCCTTCGACCACCAGTGGCAGCCTCGCGCCGGGAACGGCCTGCCGGGCGTCAGCGTGGAAGCGCTGGAACAGCTCGACCTGGAAACCCCGTTCGATCTGGTGCTGCGGGTCCGCGAAGGCGAGCAGTCATTGCGCGTGAGCTTCTGCTACGCGAAGGAGCGCTACGCCGCCGCGGGCATGCAGCGCCTCGTCGGGCACTTCCTCGACCTGCTGCGCGCCTTGCCGCAGATGAATGCCGACGCCGTGCTGGACGCCCGCGACTGGCTGCCTGCCCGCGACTGGAGCATTGCCGTGGCCGGAGAAGCGCCGGCGTTCGAGGCGCTGAGCGAGACCATCGCTGCCCAGGCTCGCCGTCATCCCGCCAAGGTCGCGCTGATCGACGCGCAGCGTGAAGTGAACTACGCCGAGCTGGAGGATCGCTCCAACCGCCTGGCGCAACGTTTGATCCAGCGCGGCATCGCCCCGGAACGCCGGGTTGCCGTGGCGCTGCCGCGTGGCGTGGACATCCCGCTGGCCCTGCTGGCCGTCATGAAGGCCGGCGGCGCCTACCTGCCGCTGGACGTCGATTACCCCGAAGAGCGCCTGGCCTGGCTGATGCAGGACGCCGGCGTCGACCTGCTGCTGACCAACGCCGAGCTGGCCGAGCGCCTGCCGTTGCCCGAAGGCGTCGAGCGCCTGGTACTGGAAGAGGCGGACCTCGGCAATGCCCTGGCGGTGCGCCCGCTGCTGCGCATCCAGGCGCAGAACCTGGCCTACCTGATCTACACCTCTGGCTCCACCGGCCAGCCCAAGGGCGTTGCCGTGGCCCACGGCGAGATCGCCGCGCACTGCCGCGCCATCGGCCAGCGCTACGCGATGACCAGCGAAGACCGCGAACTGATCTTCATGTCCTTCGCCTTCGACGGCGCCCACGAGCGCTGGCTCACCGCGCTGTCCCACGGTGGCAGCCTGCTGATCCGCAACGATGCGCTGTGGACCGCCGAACAGACCCTCGATCAACTGCGCCGCCACGCGGTGACCGTTGCCGCCTTCCCACCGGCCTACCTGCAGCAGCTGGCCGAGCAAGCGACGGCTCTGGATAAAGAGCACGGCCACGCACCGAGCATGCGCATCTACTGCTTCGGTGGTGATGCCGTGCCGGAAGCGGCGTACCAGCTGGCGCACCAGGCGCTGAAGCCGCAACACCTGATCAATGGCTACGGCCCGACCGAAACCGTGGTCACCCCGCTGCTGTGGAAGGCCGACGCCCGCACCGTTTGCGGCGCTGCCTACGCGCCTATCGGCGAAGTGGTCGGCGAACGCAGCCTGTACATCCTCGACGACCGTCTGCAGCCGCTGCCGCGCGGCGTGGCCGGCGAGCTGTACATCGGTGGGCATGGCCTGGCTCGCGGCTACCACCAGCGCGCCGGCATGACCGCCGAACGTTTCGTCGCCGACCCTTATGCCGACGGCCTTCGCCTGTACCGCAGCGGCGACCGCGTGCGCTGGCGTGAAGACGGCGCTCTGGACTACCTCGGCCGCGTCGACCAGCAGGTGAAGATTCGCGGCTTCCGCATCGAGCCGGGGGAGATCGAAGCCCGCCTGCGCGCGCTGCCCGGCGTGCGCGAAGCGGCGGTGATCGCCCGTGACAGCGAGCGCGGCAAGCGCTTGCTGGGTTACGTTTCCGGCGAGCACCTTGCCGAGGACGCGCTGAAAGCCGCCCTGCGCGCGCAACTGCCGGACTACATGGTGCCGACGCGCATCCTCGTGCTGGAGCAGATGCCGCTCAACGCCAACGGCAAGATCGACCGCAACGCATTGCCTGAGCCACAGGACGCAGCCAGCACCACCGAGGCCCCGCGCGATGGCCTGGAAAGCCGCGTCGCCGCCGTCTGGGCCGAAGTGCTGGGCGTGCCGAGCGTAGGCCGCGAGGACGACTTCTTCGAGCTGGGCGGCCATTCGCTGCTGGCCACCCAAGTCATCTCTCGCCTGCGCCGTGACCTGGGCCGCGAAGTCCCGCTGCGCGATCTGTTCGAGGCCAGCCGCCTGGACGAATTCGCTGCCCGGCTCAATGCGCTGAGCCCGAGCGCCCGCCCACAGTTGCGGGCCGTGGCTCGTGACGGCAACCTGCCGCTGTCTGCCGCGCAGAGCCGCCTGTGGTTCTTCTGGCAGATGGAGCCGGCCAGCGCCGCCTACAACGTGCCGGGCGCGCTGCGCCTGCGTGGCTCACTGGACGAATCGGCGCTGCGCCGAGCCTTCGACGCCCTGGTGGCGCGCCACGAAACCCTGCGCACCACCTTCGATGAAGTGGATGGCCAGGCCTTCCAGCGTATCCAGCCGGCCAGGCCGCTGGACCTGGCGCGGATCGACCTGTCCGCTGAAAAAGACGCCGAAGGTGCCGCGCGCAAGCTGGCCGAGGTGGAAGCGCAGCGTCCGTTCGACCTGCGCAACGGCCCGCTGTTGCGCCTGACGCTGATGCGATTGTCTCCAAAAGACGTGGCCGACGCCGACCACGTGCTGCTGCTGACCATGCACCACATCGTCTCCGATGGCTGGTCGATCCGCGTGCTGGTCGACGAGTTCAGCCGTCTCTACGGCGCCTTCGCCGCTGGCGAGGAACTGCAACTGCCGGCGCTGCCGGTGCAGTACGCCGACTACGCCCAGTGGCAGCGCGAGCTGCTGGCGGGCGAGGAGGGCCAGCGCCAGCTGGGCTGGTGGATCGAACAACTGCATGGCGAGACGCCCGTGCTGGAACTGGCCGCCGACCGGCCGCGCCCGGCCGTGCAGAGCTACCGCGGCGGCAGCCTCGGCTTCAGCCTGGACGCCGGCCTGGGTGCGCGCCTCAAGCACCTGGCCCGCGAGCAGGACGTCACCCTGTTCATGCTGCTGCTCGGCGCCTACGCCGTGCTGATGCAGCGCTACAGCGGCCAGCGTGACCTGCGCATCGCGGTGCCCATCGCCAACCGCCAGCAACTGGAAACCGAAGGGCTGATCGGCTTCTTCGTCAACACGCAGGTCATGCCGTTCGCACTGGCTGAAGACGAATGCTTCGCCGCGCTGCTGGAGCGTCTCAAGCCGCTGGCCCTGGGCGCGCAAGCGAACCAGGACCTGCCGTTCGAACAGCTGGTGGAAGCGCTGCAGCCTGAGCGCAGCCTGGCCTACAACCCGCTGGTGCAGGTGAAGTTCAACTTCGGCTTCGACGTCAGCCGCCTGCCCGACGCCGGTTCGCTGAAGCTGGAACTGTTCAGCGAGGAACAGTATGGCGCGCGCTTCGACCTGGCCCTGGACATGGCCGAGGCGCTGGACGCCAACGGCCAGCCGGGCGATGAACTGCGCGGCAGCTTCATCTATGCCCGCGACCTGTTCGACGAGGGCAGCGTCGCTGCCATCGCCGGCCAGTTCGAGGCGCTGCTGCGCCAGCTGTGTGCCGAGCCGCAGCGCGCCCTCGGCGAGTTGCCCCGCCCGGTGGCCTCGCGCCGTCGTGGCGAAGTCAGGCAGTGGCCGCAGCAGGACGTGCTCGCGCTGTTCGCCGCGCAAGTGGCTGCGCAACCGGATGCCATCGCCGTGCAGGACGATGACGTGCGCTACAGCTATGCGGAGCTGGATGCGCGCACCCACCGCCTGGCCAACGCGCTGATCGACAGCGGTGTGGAGCAGGGCGGGTGCGTCGCCATCTGCCAGGAGCGCAGTGTGCAGTGGGTGCTCCTGCTGCTGGGTGTGCTCAAGACGGGCGCAACCTACGTGCCGCTGGACCCGGCGCAACCTGCCGAGCGCCTGCGCCAGTTGCTCAAGGACAACCGCATTGGCCGCGTACTGGTGAGTGATGCCGCGCTGCTGGAAACCTTCGGTGACGCCGCCACCCTGATCCCGGCCGGCGGCCCGGAGCAGGGCAGTGCCGCCGTACCTGCTCGGCGCATCGACCCGCAGCAGGCCGCCTACGTCATCTTCACCTCCGGCTCCACCGGTCAGCCCAAGGGCGTGCGCGTCAGCCACGGCGCGCTGGCGAACTACGTGCAAGCCGTGCTCGTACGCCTGCAACTGGACCAGGGCCGTGCCCGGGGCCTGGGCATGGCGATGGTTTCCTCGGTGGCGGCCGACCTCGGCCATACCACGCTGTTCGGCGCGCTGTGCGGCGGTGGCCGTCTGCACCTGGCCGATGCCCAGGCGGTCGCCGACGCCGAACGCTTCTCGCAGTTCATGCGCGAAGTGGATGTGCTGAAGATCGTCCCCAGCCACCTCGCCGGCCTGCTGGCCGCCGCGCCCAATGCCGCCGCCGTGCTGCCGCGCCGCCTGCTGGTGGTGGGCGGTGAGGCTTGCGATGGCGCACTGCTGCAACCCATCCGCGAGCTGGCCCCGCGACTGCGCATCGTCAACCACTACGGCCCCAGCGAATCCACCGTGGGCGTGCTGACCCACGAATGGACGCTGGTGGATGATCTGCCGACGGCCAGCCTGCCCATCGGTACGCCACTGGCCAACACCGCCATCCGCGTGCTCGACGAACATGGTCGTGACCTGCTGCCGGGCGTAGCGGGCGAGCTTTACATCGGCGGTGCCGGCCTGGCACTGGGCTACCTCGGTCTGCCGGAAATGACGGCAGAGCGCTTCGCAGCTGATCGTGTAGATGGCGAAGGCGAGCGCCTGTACCGCAGCGGCGACCGCGTGCGCCTGAATCGGCGTGGTGAGGTGGAATTCCTCGGCCGCGTGGATGACCAGGTGAAGATCCGTGGCTACCGCGTCGAGCCGGGCGAACTGGCACAAGCGCTCAAGCGCCTGCCCGGCGTGCGCGATGCCGTGGCCCTGGCCGAACGTGAGGGCGACGGCCCGATGAGGCTGCTGGCCTGGGCGGTTGCGCAGGGGCAGAGTGTGGAAATCCTGCGCGAAGCACTGGCGGCCGAAGTACCGGAATACCTGCTGCCGGCCCAGCTGATGCTGCTGGAGAGCCTGCCGCTGAATGCCAACGGCAAGGTGGACCGCAAGGCCCTGCCGCGTGTCGAGATGGCTGCCAAGCCGTTGGACAGCGCGCCGCTCTCCGAACTGGAACAGCGCATCGCCGACATCTGGCAGGCGGTGCTGAAGGTCGAGCGCGTCGGCGCGCAGGACAACTTCTTCGAGCTGGGCGGCGACTCCATCCTCAGCCTGCAGATCATCGCGCGCATCCGTAAACTCGGGTACAAGCTCAGCCCGAAACAGCTGTTCGAGCGGCAGAGCGTCCGCCAGCTCGCGCAGTGGCTGGAAAGCCGCGCGCCGGTTGCCGCGGCGGCACCGGCTCCGGTGGCCGCCGTCAACGGCGAGGTGGCCCTGTCGCCGGTGCAGGCGCGCTTCTTCGAGCGTGTACCGAGCGCCCAGCGCCACCACTGGAACCAGGCGCTGCTGCTGCAACCGCGTGACGCGCTGGATGGCGACGCCCTGGCGCGTGCCCTGCACTGGCTGATGGGTCAGCATGACGCGCTGCGCCTGCGTTTCGACGGCAGCCGCCAGCGTTACGCCGAACAGGGTCCGCTGGACCTGACCCTCCTGTGGCGTCGCCGTGCCGCCGACCCCTGCACCCTGGAGCGCCTGTGCGACGACGCCCAGGCCAGCCTGGATATCGCCAACGGCCCGCTGCTGCGCGCCATGCACGTCAGCCTTGCCGACGGCGGTGAGCGCCTGCTGCTGGTCATCCACCACCTGGCGGTGGATGGCGTGTCCTGGCGCATCCTGCTGGAAGACCTGCAGTACGCCTACCGCGAACTGCGCGCCGGTCGCACGCCGGCAGCGCTGCCGCGCACCGACAGCTACCAGGTCTGGAGCGCCCGCCAGCAGGCGGCTGCCCATAGCGCTGAAGTGGCCGCCGAGCTCGACTACTGGCAAGGCGAACTGCGCGATGCACCACGCTTGACCCGCGCCCGCAGCGACGCCCCGGCGACCGGGAAGGACGCCGCCAATGCGCGTTTCAGCCTCGACGCCGAGACCACCCGCCAACTGCTGGGCCCGGCACTGAAGGCGCAGCGCGTGCAGATCAACGACCTGCTGCTGACTGCACTGGCCCGTGCCCTGTGCGCCTGGACCGGCGAGACCTCCGCGCTGGTGGAGATGGAAGGCCACGGCCGGGACGCCTTCGATGGAGAAGCAGCGCTGGACCTGAGTCGTTCCGTCGGCTGGTTCACTGCGCTGTATCCGATCCGCCTGCGGGCCGGCGGCGAGCCGGGCGCGGACCTGCGCGCCACCCGCGAACACCTGCGCAAACTGCCGCGCGCCGGCATGGGTTACGGCCAGCTGCGCTATCTCAGCCAGCACGCGGCCAGCCTGCGTGACCTGCCGGCGCCGCAGGTCACCTTCAACTACCTCGGCCAGCTCGACCAGGCGTTTGCCGACGCCGACTTCCTGCCCGCCTTCGAAGGCGTGGGTCGCAGCCAACCGCTGAATGCTGCGCTGGGCAATGCACTGGTCTACGCCGGTCGGGTGCTGGGCGGTGAGCTGAGCCTGGAAGTCACCTACAGCCGCGCGATGTTCGACGCTGCCGACATCGACGAGCTGCAAGCGCTGCTACGCGCCGAGCTACAAGCGCTGGTCGCCTATTGCCTGAATACCCCACGCAAGCTGGAAGCCAGCGAGTTGCCGCTGCTCGAACTCGACCAGCAACAGCTCGATGCATTGCCACTGCCGGCCAATGCTGAAGACCTCTATCCGCTCTCGCCGATGCAGCAGGGCATGCTGTTCCACGCCCTCGACGTGCCGGGTTCCTCGCTCTACGTCAACCAGCTGCGCGTCGACCTGGACGGCCTCGATGAAGCCCGTTTCCTCGACGCCTGGCGCGCGGTCATCGCCCGCCACGCCAACCTGCGCACCGGCTTCTTCGCCAGTGCGGATGCGGCGCCGCTGCAGTTCGTCCTGCGCGACGTGCAACTGCCGGTACAGTCCTTTGACTGGCGCGATCAGCAGGTCCGAGAGCAGCAGCTCGACAGCGTCGCGGATGCGCAGCGCAACCTCGGCTTCGACCTGGCCAAGCCGCCGCTGCAACGCCTGGCGCTGGTGCGTCTGGGTGAGCGCCGGTACCACCTGATCTGGACCTGTCACCACCTGCTGCTGGACGGCTGGAGCAGTGCGCGGCTGATCGGCGAAGTGCTCGCGCTCTACCGTGGCGAAACACTGCCGGTACCCGCCGTGCAGTACGGCGACTACATCGCCTGGCTGCATGTCCAGGATGGCGCTGCGGGCGAGACCTTCTGGCGCGAACGCCTGAAGGACTTCGATGAGCCGACCCTGCTGGCCACCGCCTGCAACGCTGGCTTCCGCGACGAGCCGCTGCGCGAACTGCACAGCCGCCTCGACAGCGCACCGCTGCAACGCTTCGCCCAGGCCCAGCGCGTCACCCTCAACACCCTGGTGCAGGGTGCCTGGGCGTTGCTGCTGCAACGTTACTGCGGCCAGCGCAGCGTCACCTTCGGCGCCACCGTGGCCGGGCGACCGGCCACCTTGCCGGGCGCGGAGGAGAGCCTCGGCCTGTTCATCAACACGCTGCCGATCCTGCAACGCCCGGATGACGCCCTGCGTGTCGGCGACTGGCTGCGCCAGCTGCAGGCCTTCAACCTCGACGTGCGCGAGTTCGAGCACACGCCGCTGTACGACATCCAGCGCTGGGCCGGCCGTGGCGGCCAGGCGCTGTTCGACAGCCTCATCGTGTTCGAGAACTTCCCCATGGACGCAGCGCTGTCTTCCTCCAGCGAGGACGACCTGCGCATCCTCGGCCACCACCCGGTGGACGGCACCAACTACGCCCTGGCCCTGGTGGCCAGCGCCGGCGAGCAGCTGGACGTGCGCTACACCTACCGCGCCGACCGCCTGAGCGCGAGCCAGGTCGAGCAACTGCGTGGGCACTTCGAGCACCTGTTGCTGACCCTGGTGGAAGACGCCGAACGCCCGCTGGGCCGGGTCAGCCAACTGGCCGACGCCGAGCGCCACGCGCTGCTGCAACGCTTCAACGACACCGAGGCGACGTTCCCGGCTGATGTGCAGCTGCAGGAGCTGATCGAGCGCCAGGTGGCCGCGACGCCGGATGCGTTGGCCCTGCAATTCGCCGAGCAGCGACTGAGCTACGCCCGGCTGAATGCCCGCGCCAACCAGCTCGCGCATTGGCTGCGCGGCCAGGGCGTCGGCCCGGATGTGCTGGTCGGCGTGGCCGCCGAGCGCTCGCTGGAGCTGGTGGTGGCCCTGCTGGGCATCGTCAAGGCCGGCGGCGCCTACGTGCCGATGGACCCGGACTACCCGCAGGAGCGCCTGCAGCACATGCTGACCGATAGCGGCGTGAGTCTGCTGCTGACCCAGCAACACCTGCTGGATCGCCTGCCGGCGAGCGATGCCCGATTGATCTGCCTGGACAGCCAGTGGAGCGAGATCGCCACGGCCTCCGAACAGAACCCGGCCATCGCCGGCAGCCCGCAGAATCTTGCGTACCTCATCTACACCTCCGGCTCTACCGGCAAACCCAAGGGCGCCGGCAACAGCCACCGTGCGCTGGTCAACCGCCTGCACTGGATGCAGAAAGCCTACGCGCTGGATGCGTCCGACCGTGTGTTGCAGAAGACCCCGTTCAGCTTCGACGTGTCGGTGTGGGAGTTCTTCTGGCCGCTGATGACCGGTGCGGCGTTGGTGGTCGCCGCGCCCGGCGCGCACCGCGATCCGACCGCACTGCGCCAGGTGATCGAGGCGGGGCAGGTCACTACGCTGCACTTCGTGCCGTCGATGCTGCAGGCCTTCGTCGCTTCCGGCGAACTGGAGCGCTGCCCGTCGCTGTTGCAGGTGATGTGCTCGGGCGAGGCGCTGCCTTACGAACTGCAACAGCAGTTCCGCCAGCGCAGCAGCGCGAAGCTGCACAACCTCTACGGCCCGACGGAGGCGGCGATCGACGTCAGCTTCTGGGCCTGCGACGAGGACAACCCGCGGCACGTGGTGCCCATCGGCCGACCCATCGACAACCTGCGCCTGGTGCTGCTGGACGAGCGCCTAGAGCCGGTGCCGCAAGGCGTGGCCGGCGAGCTGTACATCGGCGGGGTGGGCCTGGCGCGCGGTTATCACGCGCGCCCCGGCCTGACCGCCGAGCGCTTCGTCGCCGATCCCTTTGGGAGCGGCGAACGCCTCTATCGTACCGGCGACCTGGCTCGCCAGCGCGAAGACGGCGCCATCGAGTACCTGGGGCGCCTCGACCACCAGGTGAAGATTCGCGGCCTGCGCATCGAACTGGGTGAGATCGAGGCCCGCCTGCAAGCGCAGCCGGAAGTCAGCGAAGCGGTGGTGGTGGCGAAGGACGGCGTGCTGCTGGCCTACGTGGTCGCCAGCGCCGAGCCCGAAGCCCTGCGCCAGGCGCTGCAAGGTGAGCTGCCGGACTACATGGTGCCGTCGCGGATCATCGCCCTCGACGCCATGCCGCTGTCGCCCAACGGCAAGCTGGATCGCAAGGCCCTGCCGGACCCGCAACCGGGCGAGCGCCTGCGCGAGTATGTGGCGCCGCGCAGCGACCTGGAAGTCGAGCTGGCCGTCATCTGGCAGCACGTGTTGCAGGTGGATCGTGTTGGCCTGCACGACGACTTCTTCGAACTGGGCGGCCATTCGCTGCTGCTCACCCAGGTTGGCCTGACCCTGCGTCAGCGCCTGGGCCTTGAGTTGCCGCTGCATCGACTGTTCGAGCTGAGCAATATCGAGGCGCTGGCCGCCTGGATCGAAACCCAGCGGGCAAGCTCCGCCAGCGCGGAAGAGGAACTGGACCTGATGGACGAACTGCTCGGCGAGCTGGAGAACCTGTAATGACCCACCCGATGGACGCCCAGTTGAAGCAGGTCGCGGAGCGCCTCGGCGCGCTGCCCGAGGACAAGCAGATCGCCTTCCTGCGTCAGCTTCGCGAGAAAGGCGTGAGCCTCTCGCGCCTGCCGATCCTCCGCGAGGGGCGCGAGTACGCGCCGCTCTCGGCGGCCCAGGCGCGCCTGTGGTTCCTCTGGCAGATGGAGCCGCAGAGCGCCGCCTACAACATCCCGGCCGCCGTGCGCCTGCGCGGCTCGCTGGACGAGGGCGCGCTGGAGCGCGCTTTCACTGCGCTGATCGCCCGCCATGAAAGCCTGCGCACCGTTTTCCGCACGGCAGAAGACCGTTCTGGTAGGGCGAATGACGCGCAGCGTCATCCGCCGCAGGTAGGGCGGAGTGCGACGGCGGATAACGCTGGCGCGTTATGCGCCCTACCGGAGCACGATGACGAAGTCATGCAGTGCATCCTGGCACCAGAGCCTGCATACCTGGAGCGCCAGGATTTCCGTGGCGAAGACGAAGCCCGCCAATGGTTGAGCCAATGCGCGCAACGCTCCTTCGATCTCGCCGAAGGCCCGCTGCTGCGCCTGCACCTGGCGCGCCTGCCGGGTGAAGCGCTGCTGCTGGTGAACCTGCACCACATCATTGCCGATGGCTGGTCCATCGGCGTGCTGATCGATGAGTTCGCCGTGCTGTACAGCGCCGAGGTGCGGGGCGCAAAAGCCGAGCTGGCCGAGCTGCCGGTCCAGTACAGCGACATCGCCCGCTGGCAGCGCCTGTGGCTGGCGGCCGGCGAGGGCGAGCGGCAGCTGGCCTACTGGAGGGAGCAGCTGGGCGACGACTCCCTGCTGCTGACCCTGCCGGGTGACCGGCCGCGCCCGCTGGTGCAGAGCTATCGCGGCGCCACCTTCGACTTCGAGCTGCCGCGCGAACTGAGCGAAGCGCTGCGCGACCTAGCGCGCGGGCAGGGCGCCACGCTGTTCATGCTGATCCTCGCGGCCTATCAACTGCTGCTGTCGCGCTACAGCGGCCAGCGCGAGCTGCGCGTCGGCGTGCCCATCGCTGGCCGTGGCCGCGCCGAGAGCGAAAGGCTGATCGGTTTCTTCGTCAATACCCAGGTGCTGTCCGCGCGCATCGATGGCGACGAATCCTTCAGCGCGTTCCTGGCCCGCACCCGGGAAGCCGTGCTGGGCGCCCAGGCCAACCCGGACCTGCCCTTCGAACAACTGGTGGATGCGCTGCAGCCCGAGCGCAGCCTGAGCTACAACCCGCTGTTCCAGGTGGCCTGCAACCACCAGCCGAGCCGCCGCGATGCCCTGCGCGAGCTGCCTGGCGGCCTGCAGCTGGAAAGCCTGGAACTGGACAGCGGCATCGCCAAGTTCGACCTCACCCTGAACACCGAGGAGAGCCGCGACGGCCAGGTCCGCGGGCAGTTCATGTACGCCACCGACCAGTTCGACGCGGCGACCCTCTCGCGCCTTGCCGGGCATTTCCTCAACCTGCTGCGCGGCATCGTTGCCGACCCGCACTGCCCGGTGGCGCGCCTGCCGCTGCTCGATGGCAGCGAGCGTGAACAACTGCTCTACGGCTGGAACGACAGCGCGATGGACTACCCGCGCGAGGCCTGCCTGCACCAGCTCATCGAACAGCAGGCGCAGCGCTCGCCCGCTGAAGTGGCGCTCACCGACGGCCAGCGCAGTTTCACTTACGCCGAACTCAACAGCCGCGCCAACCGCCTGGCGCACTGGTTGCGCGAGCAGGGCGTCGGCCCGGACAGCCGCGTCGGCGTGGCGCTGGAGCGCTCCGTCGAACTGCCCGTGGCTTTGCTCGCCGTGCTCAAGGCCGGCGGCGCCTATGTGCCGCTGGACCCGGCATTCCCCGCCGAACGCCTGGCGCACATGCTCGAAGACGGCGACGTGCGCCTGCTGCTGACCCAGCAGCACCTGCTCGGCGAACTCCCGCAATCGGGCGCTCGCGCGTTCTGCCTGGACCGCGACTGGGCGCAGCTGGATATCTATGCCGACAGCGACCTGCACAACCTCGCGACGCCGGATGATCTGGCCTACGTCATCTACACCTCCGGCTCCACCGGCAAGCCCAAGGGCGTCGCGGTGCGCCATGGTGGCGTGGTCAACTTCATGCTCAGCATGGCCCGTGAGCCGGGCCTGCAGGCGCAGGACCGCGTGCTCGCGCTGACGTCGCTGTCCTTCGACATCTCCGCGCTGGAGCTGTACCTGCCGCTGCTGGTGGGCGGACGTGTGGTGCTGGTGGACCGTGATGTTGCCCGCGACCCGTCACGCCTGCTCGGCGTGGCGCTGGAGCAGGGCGTGACGGTGATCCAGGCGACGCCGAGTACCTGGACGCTGCTCAGCGGCCACGAGGACTTCCCGCGCCTGACCGGCTGCCGCTTCTTCTGCGGCGGCGAGGCGCTGTCGGCCGAGCTGGCCGACACGCTCACGGCGCAGACCCAAGCCCTGTGGAACCTCTACGGCCCCACCGAAACCACCATCTGGTCGGCGGCCTGGAAGATCGACAAGGGCGCCCGCGCGCTGCTCGGCAAGCCCATCGCCAACACCCGGCTGTACATCCTTGATGGCGAGCTGCAACCGGCGCCCATCGGTGTGGCCGGTGAGCTGTACATTGCCGGTGACGGCCTGGCGCGCGGCTACCACGGGCGCCCCGAACTGACGGCCGAACGCTTCGTCGCCGATCCCTACGGTAGGGAATCCGGCGCGCGCATGTACCGTACCGGCGATCTGGCGCGCTGGCGTGCGGACGGCGTGCTGGAGTACCTCGGCCGCATCGACCACCAGGTGAAGATTCGCGGCTTCCGTATCGAGCTGGGCGAGATCGAGTCGCGCCTGCTGGGCCAGCCCGGCGTGCGCGAGGCGGTGGTGATCGCCCGCGACGCGGGAGCGGTGAAGCAACTGGTGGGCTATGTCACCGGGCAGATCGAAAGCGACCTGCGCGCTGCGCTGCTGGAAGAGCTGCCGGACTACATGGTCCCCGCGCAGATCGTCCTGCTCGAGCGCATGCCGCTGACCCCCAATGGCAAGCTCG
This sequence comes from Pseudomonas nitroreducens TX1, assembly GCF_000313755.1. Lineage (GTDB taxonomy): Bacteria > Pseudomonadota > Gammaproteobacteria > Pseudomonadales > Pseudomonadaceae > Pseudomonas > Pseudomonas nitroreducens_A. The sequence goes on from NZ_AMZB01000130.1 coordinate 16,166, forward strand.
ACCGCAAGGCGCTGCCGGAGCCGGACTTCAGCCTGCTGCAGAAGCGCTATCGCGCGCCGGAAAGCCCGCGCGAACAGGCCCTGGCGGCCATCTGGTGCGCCGTGCTGGGCCTGGAGCGGGTCGGCCTGGACGACAACTTCTTCGAACTGGGCGGCGACTCCATCGTCTCCATCCAGGTGGTCAGCCGCGCCCGCGCGGCCGGCCTGCAACTGAGCCCCAAGGACCTGTTCCAGCACCAGACCCTGCAAGCCCTGGCCCGTGTGGCCGCTGACTACGTCGCCGTCGAAACGCCGGCAACCCGGGCGGACTTCGACGCGCCGGACGCGGTGCAGCTCGCCGCCCTCGGCCTGGATCCGGCTGGGATCGAAGACCTCTACCCGCTGTCGCCCATGCAGCAGGGCATGTTGTTCCACGGCGTGGACGGCAGCGAAGGCGGCGTCTACGTCAACCAGCTGCGCGTGGAAGTGCAGGGGCTGGACGTCGAGCGCTTCCGCGCGGCCTGGCAGGCCGCGCTGGATGCCCACGACAACCTGCGTGCCGGCGTGCACTGGCAAGGCCTCGACAAGCCGCTGCAGGCCGTGCACAAACACGTCGAGCTACCCTTGGAAGTGCTCGACTGGCGTGGCCGCGAAGACCTGGCCGCCGCGCTGGACGAACTGGCCGCCGCCGAACGCAGCCGCAGCTTCGATCTTGCGCGTCCGCCGCTGCTGCGCATGGTACTGGTGCGCAGCGACGAAGTCAGCCACCAGTTGGTCTACACCCATCACCACATCCTGCTCGATGGCTGGAGCAATGCCCAGTTGTTCGCCGAGGCACTGCGCCGCTACAACGGCGAGACCATCGCCGAGCAGGGCCGTTACCGCGACTACATCCACTGGCTGCAAGCCCAGGACCCGCAGCAGGCGCAGGACTTCTGGAGCGCGCGCCTGCACGGCTTCACCCAGCCCACCGTGCTGGCCGACAGCCTGGCGCGCCCGGCCGAAGGCAGTGGCCACGGCCTGGAGTACAGCCGCTACGACGCGGCGGCCACCGAGCGCCTGAAAGCCTTCGCCCGCAGCCAGCGGGTGACGCTCAATACCCTGGTGCAGGCGGCGTGGATTCTCCTGCTGCAACGCTACACCGGGCAGCAGCGCGTCGCCGTCGGCGCCACCGTGGCCGGCCGCCCCGCGCAACTGGCCGGCGCCGACAGCCTGCTGGGCCTGTTCATCAACACCCTGCCCATCGTCCAGGCGCCGGCCGAGCAGGCCGATCTGGGCGACTGGCTGCGCGAGCTGCAGGCCTACAACCTGGACGTGCGCGAGTTCGAACACACGCCGCTGTACGACATCCAGCGCTGGGCCGGCTTTGCCGGGCAGGCGCTGTTCGACAGCATCATCGTGTTCGAGAACTACCCGGTCGACGCGGTACTGCGCAGCGCCCAGGGGCCGCGGTTCGGGGAACTGAAGTCGAAGGACGAGACCAGCATCCCGATGGACCTCGCCGTGCGCGTCGGCGACCGGCTGGAGATCGAGTACCAGTACCTGCGCGCACACTTCAGCGCACCGGCCGTGGCACGGCTGCGCGGCAACCTGGAGCAGGTGCTCGACAGCCTGCTGCACGGCGCGGGCAAGCGCGTCGGCGAGCTGCAATGCCTGTCGGCCAGCGATCGCGCGGCCCTGGCCGCCTGCCGTGGCCCGCACCAGTCGCTGCCGCAGGCCGAGCCAGTGCACCTGGCGATTGCGCGTCAGGCCACTCTGCGTGGCGATGAGGTGGCACTGATCTGCGGCGACGAGGCAATCGACTACGCGGCGCTGGAACGCGACTCCAATCGCCTGGCCCATCGCCTGATGGCGCTGGGCGTCGGCCCGGAAGTCCGGGTCGGCGTGGCCCTGCCGCGCAGCGTACGCGTTCCGTTGGCGCTGCTGGCGGTGCTCAAGGCCGGCGGTGCCTACGTGCCGCTGGACGCCGAGTACCCGCGCGAACGCCTGGAATTCCAGATGAGTGACGCCGGCATCGCGCTGCTGATCACCGACAGCCGCCTGCGCGAACGCCTGCCGCTACCGGCGGGG
>NZ_AMZB01000131.1 GCF_000313755.1 Pseudomonas nitroreducens TX1
GCTGGAGTTGGACCGTCTTGATCTCAGCGCAGGGGACAGTGATCTGCCGGTGGTGGCCCTGGAGCCGGAAAACCTCGCCTACCTGATCTACACCTCCGGCTCCACCGGCAAGCCCAAGGGCGTGGCGGTGAGCCACGGCCCGCTGGCCATGCACTGCGCGGCCATCGGCGAGCTGTACCAGATGGATGCAGCGACCCGCGAGCTGCACTTCATGTCTTTTGCCTTCGACGGCGCCCACGAGCGCTGGCTGACTACCCTGGTCCACGGCGGCAGCCTGGTGCTGCGCGGCGATGAGCTGTGGACCCCGGAGCAGACCTACCGCGTGTTGCACGACAAGCAGGTCAGCGTCGCGGCCTTCCCGCCGGTCTACCTGCAACAGCTGGCCGAGCATGCCCTGCGTGACGGCAATCCGCCGCCGGTGCGCATCTACTGCTTCGGTGGCGACGCGGTGCCCAATGCCAGCTTCGAACTGGCCAAACGCGCGCTGCGCGCCGAACACCTGGTCAATGGCTACGGCCCCACGGAAACCGTGGTCACGCCGCTGCTGTGGAAGGCCGACCGCGCCACGGCCTGCGATGCCGCCTATGCGCCCATCGGCAAGGGCGTCGGTGCGCGCACGCTGTACATCCTCGACGAGCAACTGCGCCAGGTGCCGCTGGGCGTGGCCGGCGAGCTGTACATCGGCGGCGACGGCCTGGCGCGTGGATACCACGAGCGTGCCGGCCTGACCGCCGAGCGCTTTGTCGCCGATCCGTTCGATACGAACGGCGGGCGCCTGTACCGCTCCGGCGACCTGGTGCGCGGCCGCGCCGATGGCGTGATCGACTACGTCGGGCGGATCGACCACCAGGTGAAGATCCGCGGCTTCCGCATCGAACTGGGTGAGATCGAGGCGCGCCTGCAGGATCACCCGCAGGTCAGCGAGGCACTGGTGGTCGCCCGCGACGGTATCAGCGGCAAGCAACTGGTCGGCTACGTGGTGGGTGAAGCGGAAGGCGACGCGCTACGCAGCTTCCTCCGCAAGCAGGTGCCGGACTACATGGTGCCGGCGCAGATCCTGCTGCTGGAGCGATTCCCGCTGTCGCCCAACGGCAAGATCGACCGCAAGGCGCTGCCTGAACCGAGCTGGCAGGGTGAAGCCTACGAGGCACCACGCAATGAGCGCGAGCGTGCCCTGGCGGCCATCTGGCAGGACGTGCTGCAGGTGGAGCGCGTGGGCATCCGCGACAACTTCTTCGACCTGGGCGGCGATTCCATCCTCAGTTTGCAGATCGTCTCCCGCGCTCGCCAGGCGCTGGGCGACGGCGTGGAAATCCGCCTGCGCGACCTGCTGCAGTACCAGACCATCGCCGGCCTGCTGGAGCGCGCGGAAAACGTCGCGGGGGTAGCGCCGGCAGCGGCCGTGGAGGTCGCCGATGACGGCGAGTCCTTCGCCCTGGTGCCGATCCAGCAATGGATGTTCGAGCAGCAGCTGGAGGAGCCCGACCACTTCAACCAGGCGGTGCTGCTGGAGTGCCGCCAGCGTCTCGACGCGGATGCGCTGGAAGCGGCGCTGCAAGGCCTGCTGGCCGAACACGGCAGCCTGCGCCTGTCCTTCGCCTGTGGCGCAGACGGGGTGTGGCGCCAGCGCACTCTTGAGGCGAACGAGATCACCGGCGCGCTGCTCTGGCAGCGCCAGGCGGCGAACGCCGAGGAGGCGCTGCTGATCGCCAACCAGGCGCAGCGCAGCCTGGACCTCAGTGAAGGCCGGTTGCTGCGCGGCGTGCTCACCGACATGGCCGATGGCACCCAGCGCCTGCTGCTGGTGATCCATCACCTGGGGGTGGACGGCGTGTCCTGGCGCATCCTGCTGGAGGAGCTGCAACAGCGCTACGCCGCGCAGGTCACTGGCGAACCCGCGCCACGCTTCGAACGCACCAGCACCTACCGGGCCTGGGCCGAAGGGCTGCGCGAGTACGCCGACAGCCAGCTGGCCCAGGCCGACCTGCCGTACTGGCTGGAGCAGACCGAAACCGAGGGCCTGGGGGAGCCGCAGCGCGACAATCCGCGGGGCGCCGAGCGCATGGCGCACCTGGAACAGCTGTTCCTGCGGCTGGACCGCCAGCAGACCCAGCGCCTGCTGAAGGTGGCGCCGGAGGCTTACCGCACGCAGATCAACGACCTGCTGCTGACTGCCCTGGGCCGCACGCTATGCCAATGGTGCGACAGCGAGTCGGTGCTGATCGGCCTGGAAGGGCATGGCCGCGAGGATATCCTCGACGCGGTCGATCACAGCCGCACGCTGGGGTGGTTCACCAGCCTGTTCCCGCTGCGCCTGACGCCGGGGCAGGGCGACTACGCCCAGGCTATCCCGGCGATCCGCCGGCAGCTGCGCACGGTGCCGGACAAGGGGATCGGCTACGGCGCCCTGCGTTATCTGGGCGACAGCGCGCTGCGCCGCCAGCTCGCCGCCCGCGCGGAGCCGCGGGTCACTTTCAACTACCTCGGCCAGTTCGACCAGAGCTTCGATGAACAGGCGCTGTTCGTGCCGCTGCAGGAAAAGCCCGGCGACACCTATGCCGCCAGCACGCCGATGAACAACTGGCTGGAGATCGTCGGCCAGGTCTACGACGGCGAGTTGACCCTGCGCTGCATGTTCAGCCGCCGGGTGTTCCGCCCGTCGCGCATTGAGGCGCTGATGGCGCAGCTGCGCATGGAACTGGAAGGGGTGATCGGCCATTGCTGCGCCCAGGTGGAAAGCGGCGCGCGCAAGGAGCAGGCCACGGTATGAACGCATTGATGAATGAGGTCGGCATGCTGCACCCGGAGATTTCCGCCTTCCTGGATATGGTCGACGACGGCCGCCGCACGGGTCGCCCGGCGCTGCACGAACTGCCGGTGGAGCAGGCGCGGGAGGACTTCGAGGCTTCCTCGGAATCGCTCAAGGCCGGCGCGCCGTCGATGCCGGTGGAGGAACTGCTGGCCCCGGCGCGCGAAGGCCGGCAACTGCCGGTTCGCCTGTACCGCCCCGTTGCGGCTGGCGACGGGGCGATCCTCTACTTCCATGGGGGTGGTTACACGGTCGGCAGCCTGGATTCCCACGATGGCTTGTGCCGGCTGCTGGCGACGTACTGCGATTGCTCGGTGATTTCGGTGGGCTACCGATTGGCCCCGGAAGCGCCGTTCCCGGCCGCTACCCACGATGCGCGCGACGCCTGGAACTGGCTGCTGGATTCGGCCGCCAGTCTCGGCTTGAGTCCGCGCCGCCTGGCTGTGGGGGGCGACAGTGCGGGGGCCACGCTGGCTACCGTGCTCTGCGCCGAGTTGGCCGGCGAGGGCGCCGGGCAACCCTGCGCCCAGTTGCTGTTCTATCCGGCGGCGGACGCCAGCGCCCGCAGCGAATCCCAGGAGTTGTTCGCCGAAGGTTATCTGCTGGAGACGGCCAGCCTGGAATGGTTCTACGAACAATACCTGCCCGACGTCACGCAGCGCCGTGATTGGCGCTGCTCGCCGATTCATGGCGGTGCGGCGCTGCAAGGCAGCGCGCCGGCACTGCTGCTCGCAGCCGAGTTCGACCCCTTGCTGGACGAAGGCCTGGCCTACGCCCGAGCGCTGGTGGAGCAGGGCGTTGAAGTCGAGGCGGAGCGCTGCTGCGGGATGACCCATGACTTCCTGCGCATGGGCAACCTGGTGCCAGAGGTGGCGGGGTATTACCGGCGTGTGGCGGAGTTTCTTGCGGCGCGCTGGTGACAGGGCTCTGCCTTGAGTGCGGCTCGCCAGTGAGCGCGCTCCTGCTGCGAGGGCGCGGGTATAAAAAACCGGCCCGAAGGCCGGTCGAGGGACACTGGAGTCGCTACGCCCAGCGCATCACGCGCGCTTGAGCACCAGGGTCAGGATGTCGTAGCTGGCGACCAGCTCGCCGAGCTGGTTGGTGACCTCCACGTCCCAGGCCACCACGCCCTGCGGCTCGCCCTTGGGGCTCTTCTTGCCCTGGTCGATCTTGCGCTTGCAGGTGAGGCGCGCCTGGATGGTGTCGCCGATGCCCACCGGGTTGATGAAGCGCAGGGTGTCCAGGCCGTAGTTGGCCAGCACCGGGCCGACGCCGGGGGAGACGAACAGGCCGGCCGCCGCCGAGAGCACGAAGTAGCCATGGGCGATGCGCTTGCCGAACTGCGAGTCCTTGGCCGCCAGTTCGTCGAAGTGCATGTAGAAGTGGTCACCCGACAGGCAGCCGAAGTTCACCAGGTCGGCCTCGGTGACGGTGCGGCGATGGGTCAGCAGCGATTCGCCGATCTTCAGGTCGTCGAAGAAGCGGCGGAACGGGTGCACCTCGGTCTCGTAGACCTTGGCGCCGCGCACGTATTCGCCGGTGACGGCCATCAGCATGGTTGGCGAACCCTGTACGGCGGTGCGCTGCAGGTAGTGCTTCACCGCGCGCAGGCCGCCCAGTTCTTCACCGCCGCCGGCGCGACCGGGGCCGCCGTGCTTGAGCACCGGCAGCGGCGAGCCGTGGCCGGTGGATTCGGCGGCGGATTCTCGGTCGAGGATGTGCAGGCGGCCGTGCAGCGCGCCCATGGCCGGAACGACTTTCGCCGCGACCTGCGGGTCGCGGGTGATCAGGCTGGCCACCAGGCTGCCCTTGCCGCGCGCGGCCAACGCGACGGCTTCATCGATGTCGTCGTAGGCCATCAGGGTGGTCACCGGGCCGAAGGCCTCGATGTCGTGGGCGCCGCCTTCGGCGTGCGGGTCGCGGCTGCGCAGCAGGGTCGGGGCGAAGAACGCGCCTTCGTTGACGCCCTCGCCACGGGGGGCGAAGCCATCTTCCGCGCCGAACACCAGATCGCTGGATTTCAGCAGGGCTTCCACGCGCTCGGCGACATCGGCCTGCTGCGCGTGGGAGGCCAGGGCGCCCATCTTCACGCCTTCCACCGATGGGTCGCCGACCACGACCTTGGCCAGGCGCTCACGCAGACGCTCGGCGACGGCGTCGGCATGCTTGGCGGGGACGATGGCGCGGCGGATGGCGGTGCATTTCTGCCCGGCCTTGACGGTCATCTCGCGGGCTACTTCCTTGACGAAAAGGTCGAATTCTTCATCGTCCGGGGTGACGTCCGGGGCAAGGATGGCGCAGTTGAGCGAATCGGCCTCGGCGTTGAAAGGAACCGAGTGACGGATCAGGTTGGGGGTCACGCGCAGCTTGGCGGCGGTGTCGGCCGAGCCGGTGAAGGTCACCACGTCCTGGCCCCGCAAGCGGTCCAGCAGGTCGCCGGTGCCGCCGATGATCAACTGCAGGCTGCCGGCCGGCAGCAGGCCGGACTCGTGCATCAGGCGCACGGCGGCTTCGGTGATGTAGCTGGTGGCGGTGGCCGGTTTGACGATGCAGGGCATGCCGGCGAGGAAGCTCGGCGCGAACTTCTCCAGCATCCCCCAGATCGGGAAGTTGAAGGCGTTGATGTGCACGGCGATGCCGCCGCGCGGTACCAGGATGTGGCTGCCGGCGAACTTGCCGGTCTTGCCCAGCGGCATGGCCGGACCTTCATGGACCACGTTGCCGGACGGCAGCTCGCGGCCGCCGACGCCGGCGTAGGCGAACAGCGTACCGGCGCCGCCTTCGATGTCGATCCAGCTGTCGGCGCGGGTGGCGCCGCTGTGGCGGGAAATCTCGTAGAGCTGTTCCTTGCGCTCGGTCAGGTACAGCGCCAGGGCCTTCAGGCGCTGAGCGCGCTGCTGGAAGTCCATGGACATCAGTTCTTTCAGGCCCTGCTCGCGGGCATGGGCGACGGCTTCGGCGAAATCCAGCGCCTCCTCGTGGGTGCGCGCGACGGTCTGGCCGTTGAGCGCGCTACGCAGCGCCTGGGCGCCGTGCTGGCCGACCCAGCGGCCGCCGATGAAACTTTGCAGGATTGGCTCTTGGGCCATGGTTGTCTTCCTCCGGATCGCTACGCAAGGGGACCGGCTGCTGCCGGTGACCGCCGCGCCGGGTCGGCGTCGGCGGCGCATTCTTCATATGAAGAGCCAGGTGGCGGTACGAGCCGCCGGATAAGGGCCACCAAGACCTTGTGGGCCGTTGGCGGTGGAGCTGGTTGGTGTCTTGTAGGCGCGAGCTTGCTCGCGAAACTGATCGGCGCCGGCTCTGCCGGCGAATCGCGGACAGAGTTCGCTCCTACGAAAAGCGCGCCGGGCTCACCCCGTAGGAGCGGACCTTGTCCGCGAATCCTTCTGCGCACACCGAAGCAACGGCAGCGTGCGGTTCGCGAGCAAGCTCGCTCCTACAGGTGATGAATCAGAGCTGGTCGAAGTCCAGCACGACCTTGTCGCTGATCGGGTACGCCTGGCAGCTCAGCACATAGCCGGCAGCAACTTCGTAGTCCTCCAGGGCGAAGTTGCTGTCCATCTCCACCTCGCCGGACACCACCTTGCACTTGCAGGTCGAGCACACGCCGGCCTTGCAGGAGTAGGGCAGTTCGGCACCGTGTTCGTTGCCGGCGTCGAGCACGCTGACGCTGTTGCGCGCCAGCTCGAAGGACAGCTCGCGGCCGTCGCTGATGACGGTGATCCGGCTCTTCGCGCTGTCGACCGCGGCGGCGGCCTGGCGAGCTTCGCGTTTCTCGCTGCTGCCAGCGGCGGCGAAGAGCTCGAAGTGGATGCGCTCGGCCGGCATGCCGTTACCCTTGAGCTGATCGCGCACGGTCTCGGTCATTGCTTGCGGGCCGCAGATGAAGGCGGCGTCGAGGCTCTTCACGTCGAGCCAGCGGCTGAACAGCTGGCCGCATTTGTCGGCATCGATGCGGCCGTTGTAGAGGTCCACGTCCTGCTGCTCGCGGCTGAACACGAAGATCAGGTTGAGGCGTTGCAGGTAGCGGTTCTTCAGGTCTTCGAGCTGTTCGCGGAACATCGCGGCGTTGCTGGAGCGGTTGCCGTAGAGCAGGGTGACGCGGCTGCTCGGCTCGGTTTCCAGGGTGGTCTTGACGATCGACAGGATCGGCGTGATGCCGCTGCCGGCGGCGACCGCCAGGTAGTTGCCGTGGCGCGTCGGGTCCAGCTCGACATGGAAGTGCCCGGCCGGCGGCATGACGTCCAGGCTGGCGCCGACCTTCAGCGACTCGTTGGCGTAGGCAGAAAAACGCCCGCCCGGCACGCGCTTGATGGCCACGCGCAGCTCGCCGTCGTTCACGCCGCTGCAGATGGAGTAGGAGCGGCGCACTTCCTCGCCGTCGAGCTGGGTGCGCATGACCAGGTGCTGGCCGTGCTGGAAGCGGAAGCTGTCGGCCAGGTCCGCCGGGACGTCGAAGGCGATGGACACGGCGTCGCGGGTTTCGGCGCGCACTTCCTTGATTCGTAGGCTGTGGAACTTGCTCATTGTTCTTCTCCGGCGAGAAACTGCTGCGCTTGCCCATGTTGCGTTGAAATCTCCTTCGGGATGCTCATTGACTGCAGTCAACTCCACTCCCTCAGGCGCTTTCGCCTTGCCTGGCCTGCGCTCGCGACGTTTCTCCGCTTCTAAATGCACTTGAAGTAATCGAAGGGTTCTCGACAATCGACGCAGCGGTACAGCGCCTTGCAGGCGGTGGAGCCGAACTGGCTGAGCTGCTCGGTGTGCAGGCTGCCGCATTGCGGGCAACGCACTTCCGGGGTCTCGCCGAGCAGACTGCGTTTGCTGGTGCTGCCGGCCGGCGGGGCGATGCCGTAGTCGCGCAGCGCCTTGCGGCCCTCGTCGCTGATCCAGTCGGTGGTCCAGGCCGGGCTCAGGCGGCGCTCCAGTTGCGGCGTGGCGAAGCCGGCGTGTTCCAGGGCGTGCTGGATGTCCTGCTCGATGACCTCGGTGGCCGGGCAGCCGGAGTAGGTGGGAGTGACCACCACGTGCAGGTGCCCGTCCTGCCAGTCGAGCCCGCGCACGATGCCGAGGTCGACCACGCTGACCACCGGCACTTCCGGGTCCATCACCGCGCCGAGCACGCTCCAGGCGCGGCTGAGGTCGTCAGCCGTGCCGGCGCGGGCGCCGCGATCGCTGGTAATCAGCTCACCAGGTTGCATCGGGGTAGGCCCGCTGGAGGAACTGCATCTCGGCCAGGAGGATGCCTAGGTGTTCGGTGTGCAGGCCGCGGCGGCCGCTGAGGTAGAAGTTCACCGCGGGCTCGGGCACCGGCAGGGTCGCGGCGGCGAAGATGTCGGCGACTTTTGATTTCCACGCGGCAGCCAGTTCCTCGGGGTTCGGCGCGATACCTTCGGCGAACAGGCGCTGCTCGATCTCGTCCGTATTGCAGAGCTCGACGGTGAAGCGCCAAACCTGCGGGATCGCCGCGAGCATGCGCGCATGGCTTTGCTCGGTACCGTCGCCCAGGCGCTGCACCCACTCGGAAGAACGGCGCAGATGGTAGGTGACTTCCTTCAGACCCTTGGCGGCGATGGCTTTGACACGCTCGTCGCTGGAGCTGCTCAGCGCGTGCAGCACATGGAAGTGCCAGGCGTCATAGAGGAACTGCTTGGTCATGGTTACGGCGAAGTCGCCGTTGGGCTGCTCGACCAGCAGCAGGTTGCGGAAGGCGCGCTCGTCGCGGCGGAAGGCCAGGGCGTCGGCGTCGCGGCCGTCGTCCAGCAGTTCCACGGCGTACTCGTACCAGTTGCGCGCCTGGCCCACCAGGTCGAGGCCGACGTTCATCAGCGCCAGTTCTTCTTCCAGCGCCGGGGCGTGGCCGCACCATTCGCACAGGCGCTGGCCCTGGATCAGGGCGCTGTCGGCGAGGCGCAGCAGGTATTCGATCTTGTCGTTGTTCGGGTTCATCGCACGCGTCTCACATGTGGCCGACTTCGGGCGGCAGCTCGTAGAAGCTGGCGTGGCGGTAGACCTTGTCCTGCGATGGATCGAACAGCGGGTCCTTCTCGTCGGGGGAGGAGGCGGTGATCAGCGCGGAGGGTACGACCCACAGGCTCACGCCCTCGTTGCGGCGGGTGTACAGCTCGCGGGCGTTCTCGATGGCCATGGCGGCGTCGGCGGCGTGGACGCTGCCGACGTGCTTGTGGTTCAGGCCGTGCTTGCTGCGGACAAACACTTCAAAAAGGGTCCACTCGGACATGACTTTTCTCTCCTCGCGGCTCAGGCAGCGTCTTTTTTCTGTTGTTGTTTGCGGGCATAGGCGACCGCGGCTTCGCGGACCCAGGCGCCGTCTTCGATGGCCTTGCGGCGGGTGGCGACGCGCTCGGTGTTGCACGGGCCGTTGCCCTTGAGCACTTCGTAGAACTCTTCCCACTGGATGTCGCCGAAGTCGTAGTGGCCGCGTTCCTCGTTCCACTTCAGGTGCGGGTCCGGGGCGGTGCAGCCGAGCAGCTCCAGTTGCGGCACGGTCTGGTCGATGAAGCGCTGGCGCAGTTCGTCGTTGCTCTGGCGCTTGATCTTCCAGGCCATGGACTGGGCGCTGTTGGGGGAATCCGCGTCGCTGGGGCCGAACATCATCAGGGCCGGCCACCAGAGGCGGTTGATGGCGTCCTGGACCATGTCCTTCTGCGCCTGGTTGCCATGACGCATCATGGTCAGGAGGATTTCGTAGCCCTGGCGCTGGTGGAAGCTCTCTTCCTTGCAGATGCGGATCATGGCGCGCGAGTACGGGCCGTAGGAGGTGCGCTGCAGCACCACCTGGTTGACGATCGCCGCGCCATCCACCAGCCAGCCCACCGCGCCCATGTCGGCCCAGTTCAGCGTCGGGTAGTTGAAGATGCTCGAATACTTGGCCTTGCCCGAATGCAGCTTGGCGATCTCGGTGTCGCGGTCGGCGCCCAGGGTTTCCATGGCGCTGTAGAGGTAGAGGCCGTGGCCGGCTTCGTCCTGGATCTTGGCCATCAGCTGCAGCTTGCGCTTCAAGGTCGGCGCTCGGGTGACCCAGTTGCCCTCGGGCAGCATGCCGACGATCTCGGAGTGGGCGTGCTGGGAAATCTGCCGGATCAGCGTCTGGCGGTAGGCGTCGGGCATCCAGTTCTTCGCTTCGATCTTGATCTCGGCATCGATCTTTTCCTGGAAGGCGCGTTCTTCCGGCGACATCTCGTCCAGCGCCTTGATGCGCTTCACGCCGGTCTCAACCAGTTGTGCGTACATGCTGTGTCTCCAGCCTTTTGTCGTGTTCGTGGGACGGCCTTGGCCATGGCCGTAGTTTTAAATGATACAGAAATGAATGTCTAATACTAAATGATGTGTCGTAAATGGATTTTGTCTCGCTTTGGCGGATATGGAGGCGTTCGTTTGCACAAGAAAAGGCTAATTATCTCCGAGATAATTCGAGAATTTGCGTAGAAATAAAGACAAATATGCAGGCATTGCTTGTGCTGTCGCCGGGCAATGAAGACGGACGGGAATGGAGCGGGAATGCGACGAAGTGATACGCAAAGTGATCGATTTATGTTGATTTGGGCTAGTTTGTCGGGCGCTTTCGTAGGAGCGGATCTTATCCGCGAAGGCTCCTGTCCAGGCCTTGATAGGATTCGCGGACAAGGTCCGCTCCTACGAGGAGCGGGGCGGTGCGGGCGTCAGGCTTGGACGATGACCTCGAAGCCACCGAAGATCATGCGCTGCCCGTCGAAGGGCATGTCGCTGAATTCGGTCTTCATCCGTGGGTCTTCCATGAACTTCTTCATGCCCGTGTCCCGCGCCTCCTTGCTGGGCCAGGTGATCCAGGAGAACACCACGGTTTCATCCTCCTTGAGCTTCACTGCCATGGGGAAGGAGGTCACCTTGCCCTCGGGCACGTCGTTACCCCAGCACTCGACGACGCTGAGCGCGCCATATTCCCTGAACATCGCCGCCGCCTTGCGTGCCACCTCTATGTAGCGCTCGCGGCTGGCGGTGGGCACCGGTACGAGGAAGCCATCGACATAGTTCATCGTTCATCTCCTGCGGGTGGACGGACGGCCGGATGCCGCCTGCCTTTGAGGGATAGTCGAAGGGCGGGGTGGGGGATCGACAAATTGGCAGGGTTTGGCGACGGGCGGTCGGTGTGGCGGGGCATTCCGAAGCTGGCGCTCCCTCTCCCTGAAGGGAGAGGGAGTATTCGTGCCAGCTCGCCCGATGGTGCAGTCCTGTCCGCTTGAAGGGCTTGCCAGCAGGCGAGCTCATTCCTTGTCGATTCACGCCGTACCGGCCCCCTCTCCCTTCAGGGAGAGGGCTGGGGAGACGGTGCAATAAATGGCGACGAAGTTGGGCGGGTTCGCGAGCAAGCTCGCTCCTACAAAAAGCGGAAAAGCAAAAAGCCCCGCCGAAGCGGGGCTTTTTGATGACGCGGGCCAATCAGCCCTTGGGCCGGTTGTCGTACACGTGGCAGGCCTTGCCTTCCGAGCGCTTGAGGCTGTGGGAAGGTTGCACCAGCACCCGCGCGCTGACGCCGATATGGGTCTTGATCTGCTTGCCCAGCTCGCTGCCGATGGCCTTCTGCTCGTCCGCCGAGAGCGCCTGCAGGTCGTGGCGCAGTTCGACGTGGACGTCGATGCAGTCGAGATTGCCGTTGCGGTGCAGGTGGATCTCGTAGCACTCGGCGAGCTGCTTGATCTTCAGCACCTGTTCCTCGACCTGGGTCGGGAAGACGTTGACGCCACGGATGATCAGCATGTCGTCGCTGCGACCGGTGATCTTGTCGATCCGTCGCATCGGTCGCGCGGTGCCCGGCAGCAGGCGGGTCAGGTCGCGGGTGCGGTAGCGGATCATCGGCAGCGCTTCCTTGGACAGTGAGGTGAACACCAGCTCGCCGTATTGACCGTCAGGCAGCACGGCGCCGGTCGCCGGGTCGATGATCTCGGGGTAGAAGTGGTCTTCCCAGACGGTCGGGCCGTCCTTGGTCTCGGCGCATTCCATGGCGACGCCCGGGCCCATGATTTCCGAGAGGCCGTAGATATCCAGCGCGGTGATGCCCATGCGCTCCTCGACCGCGCGGCGCAGTTCGGCCGTCCAGGGTTCGGCACCGAAGATGCCCAAGCGCAGCCTGAGGCTGTGCGGGTCGACGCCCTGGCGCTCGATCTCGTCGGCGATGTTGAGCATGTAGGACGGGGTGACCATGATGATGTCCGGCTGGAAATCGCGGATCAGCTGGACCTGCTTCTCGGTCTGGCCGCCGGACATCGGGATCACGGTGCAGCCCAGGCGCTCGGCGCCGTAGTGAGCGCCCAGGCCGCCGGTGAACAGGCCGTAGCCGTAGGACACATGCACCTTGTCACCCTTGCGACCGCCGGCGGCGCGAATGGAGCGCGCCACCACATTGGCCCAGGTGTCGATGTCGTTCTGCGTGTAGCCGACCACCGTGGGTTTGCCGGTGGTGCCGCTGGACGCGTGCAGGCGCACGATCTCGCTCTGCGGCACGGCGAACATGCCGTAGGGGTAGTTGTCGCGCAGGTCGTTCTTGCCGGTGAAGGGGAATTTCGCCAGGTCGTCGAGGGAGGTCAGGTCGTCCGGGTGTACACCGGCTTCGGCAAAGCGCTTCTGGTACAACGGGACGTTGTCGTAGGCATGCTTGAGGCTCCAGCGCAGGCGCTCCAGCTGGTGCTGGCGCAGCGCGTCGACACTGGCGGTTTCCATCGGGTCAAGCAGGGCACGTTCGGCATCATGGTACATGTTCATGGGTTCACTCGATTTGTTCTTGTACGCCAGCCCGCGTGCGGGCTGCGAGTGTCATGGGAGCAGGATAACGCCCCCGTTCGCGGAAAGTTTCGAACCCCTGTCAGAGACGTTGCTCTGCCTGCCAGACGGCGGCTTTCGCGACTGGCGGTGCGAGGTGCGAGCCTTCCGTGGGTTCAGATCCGTTCGATGATCAGGGCGATGCCCTGGCCGACGCCGATGCACATGGTGCACAGGGCGTAGCGGCCGCCGCGCTCCTCCAGTTCATGCAGGGCGGTGGTGACCAGGCGCGCACCGCTCATGCCCAGCGGGTGGCCAAGGGCGATGGCGCCGCCGTTGGGGTTCACCCGCGCGTCGTCGTCGGCGAGGCCCAGTTCGCGCAGGACTGCAAGGCCCTGGGCGGCGAAGGCTTCATTCAGTTCGATCACGTCCATGTCGGCCAGTGACAGGCCGGCCAGTTCCAGCACCTTGCGGGTCGCCGGTACCGGGCCGATACCCATGATGCGCGGTTCGACGCCTGCGGTGGCCATGGCGACGACGCGGGCGCGGGCCTTCAGGCCGTGGCGCGCGGCGGCAGCCGGGGTCGCCATCAGCAGGGCGCAGGCGCCGTCGTTGACGCCCGAGGCGTTGCCGGCGGTGACGCTTCCGCCTTCGCGGAACGGCGTGGCGAGCCTGGCCAACTGCTCCAGGGTGGTGTCGCCGCGCGGGTGTTCATCCTGCTCGACGACCTTGGCCGGGCCTTTGCGCTGGGGGATTGCCACCGGAACGATTTCCTTCGCCAGTCGGCCATTGGCCTGTGCGGCGGCGGCCTTGTGCTGGCTGCGCAGGGCGAAGGCGTCCTGGTCGGCGCGGCTGATGTTGAACTGCTCGGCGACGTTCTCGGCCGTCTCGGGCATGGAGTCGATGCCGAATTGCTGCTTCATCAGTGTGTTGACGAAGCGCCAGCCGATGGTGGTGTCGAAGATTTCCGCGCTGCGGCCGAAGGCCTGCTCGGACTTGCCCATCACGAAGGGGGCGCGGGACATCGATTCCACGCCGCCGGCCAGCATCAGTCCGGCCTCGCCGCAGCGCAGGGCGCGGGCGGCGCTGCCCACGGCGTCCAGGCCGGAGCCGCACAGGCGGTTGAGGGTGGTGCCAGGAACGGTGACCGGAAGGCCGGCCAGCAGCGAAGCCATGTGGGCGACGTTGCGGTTGTCTTCGCCGGCTTGGTTGGCGCAGCCGAAGATCACGTCGTCGATGGCGCTCCAGTCCAGCTCCGGGTGGCGCTGCATCAGGGCCTTCATCGGGATCGCTGCCAGGTCGTCGGCGCGCACGCTGGACAGGGCGCCGGCGTAGCGACCGATCGGCGTGCGTACCGCGTCGATGATCAGGGCGTCAGTGAGGTCTGTCATTCGGAGGTCTCCTGCGCCAGCACGGTGCCGCGCACTTTGTAGGACTTGCCGTGGAACAGGGCGATCAATTGACCCTGCTGGTTTTCGATGCGTACGTCGTAGTTGCCGGTACGGCCGCTGCGGCTCTGCTCGAAGGCGCTGGCGACCAGCTCGTCGCCTTCGCGGGCCGGCGCCACGTAATCGATGCTGCAGCCAATGGCGACGGTGGCGTCGTTGTAGCTGTTGCAGGCGAAGGCGAAGGCGGAGTCGGCGAGGGCGAACAGGTAGCCGCCGTGGCAGGTGCCGTGGCCCTGGATCATGTCCTCGCGCACGCGCATCGACAGCTTCGCGCGACCTGGACCCGCATCCATCAGCTGGATGCCCATGCGCCGGGTGGCCTGGTCGCGCTCGTACATGGCCTCGGCGCAGGCGCGGGCCAGTTGGGTGGCGTCAGTCATGGAAAGTTCTCCCCTCGGCGTGCAGGCGGCGCAGCAGCAGGGACGGGCGATAACGGTCCTCGCCATAGGCGGCCTGCAGGTTGTCCAGCACGCGCAGCACGTTGCCGATGCCGATCTGCCCGGCCCAGGCCAGCGGGCCTTGCGGGTAGTTCACCCCGGCTTGCATGGCGAGGTCGATGTCGCCTGCGTTGCCGACACCCTGCAGCACCGCATCGGCGCCTTCGTTGGCGAGCATGGCGACGGTGCGCAGCACGGCGAGGCCGGGGGTGTCGCTCAGGCGGCTGGCGGCGATGCCGGCCCTGGCCAGCAGGGCGACAGCCTGGTCCAGCGCTTCGGGTGTGGTACCGGCAGAGCAGGAAATGCCCAGGCGCGAGGCCTTGCTGTAATCCAGGGCGAGGTCGATCAACACCAGGTTGCGCAGGCCGTCTTCCTTGGCGCGCTGGCTGGCGAGGCGGCCATCGGACAGGGCGATCACC
Source organism: Pseudomonas nitroreducens TX1 (assembly GCF_000313755.1). Lineage (GTDB taxonomy): Bacteria > Pseudomonadota > Gammaproteobacteria > Pseudomonadales > Pseudomonadaceae > Pseudomonas > Pseudomonas nitroreducens_A. Next base: position 14,873 of record NZ_AMZB01000131.1, read on the forward strand.
GCATCGCCGACGCACAGCAGGCCGTTGCCAGCGCGCTGGGTGATCCCGATGCCGGCGTTTTTCAGGCGTTGCACCAGCGGCTGGGCAACGCCCAGGTCGCCTTCCAGCACGCACGAGGCGACGCTGGCGCTGCTGCTCAGGCTCGCCGGCTGCGGGCGTTCGGCGCCTTCGGCGTAGTCGTAGAAGCCGCGACCGCTCTTGCGGCCGAGGCGGCCGGCATCCACCAGCTCCTTCTGGATCAGCGAGGGTTGGAAGCGGAAGTCGCCGTAGTAGGCGGCGAACACCGAGCAGGTGACGGCGTAGTTGACGTCATGGCCGATCAGGTCGGTCAGCTCGAAGGCGCCCATGCGGAAGCCGCCGGCGTCGCGCATCAACGCATCCAGCGTGGCGCAGTCGGCGGCGCCTTCCTGCAGCAGGCGCAGGCTTTCGGCGTAGAAGGGGCGCGCCACACGGTTGACGATGAAACCGGGGGTCGACTTGGTGTGGACCGGCTTCTTGCCCCAGGCCAGCGAGGTGGCGTAGAGGCTGTCGGCCAGCGCCGGGTCGGTGGCGAGGCCGGAGACGATCTCCACCAGCGCCATCAGCGGAGCCGGGTTGAAAAAGTGCATGCCGACCACCTGCTGTGGGCGCTTGAGGCCGGTGGCAAGGCTGGTGATGGACAGCGAAGAGGTGTTGCTGGCGAGAATGCAGTCTTCGCCACACAGCGTTTCCAGCTGCTGGAACAGACCGCGCTTGAGCTCCAGGTTCTCGACGATGGCCTCGATCACCAGCTTCGAGTCGGCCAGCGCCTCGATGGCTTCCACCGGTTGCAGGCGCGCGACGATGGCGGCACGTTCCTCGGCGCCCAGCTTGCCTTTCTCCACCAGGCGGCCGAGCTGGCGGTCAATGCCGTCGATGGCCTGGGCGGCGGCGCCGGGGCGGTTATCGTGCAGCTTCACCGGGTGGCCGGCCTGCGCGGCGACCTGGGCGATGCCTGCACCCATGGCGCCGGCGCCGATCACCGCGACTTTGGCGTTTTTCGAAAGTGCGTTCATCGATCAGCGGCCCTTGAAGCTGGGGGTGCGTTTTTCCATGAAGGCGGACACGCCCTCGCGGTAGTCCTCGCTGCGGCCGGCCAGGCGTTGCAGGTCGCGCTCCAGCTCCAGCTGCTCGTCGAAGCTGTTGCTCAGGCTGGCGTTGAGGCTGCGCTTGATCAGCGCCAGGCCGTAGGTCGGCTGGGTGGCGAGGTGGCGGGCGAGCTTCAGGGCTTCCTCGCGCAGGTTGGCGTCATCCACCACCTGGTAGATCAGGCCCCACTGCTCGGCCTGCTCGGCGGAGAGGCGATTGCCCAGCAGTGCGAGCGCCTTGGCGCGGGCCATGCCGACCAGGCGCGGCAGGGTCCAGGTGCCGCCGGAATCGGGGATCAGGCCGATCTTGCAGAAGGCCTGGATGAAACTGGCCGAGCGCGCCGCCAGGACCAGGTCGCAGGCCAGCGGGATGTTGGCGCCGGCGCCGGCGGCCACGCCGTTGACCGCGCAGATGACCGGCAGCGGCAGGTCGCGCAGGGTGCGGATCAGCGGGTTGTAGAACTGCTCGATGGACTGGCCCAGGTCGGGCATCTCGGCGCCCGGCGCAACGTTGCGGTCGGACAGGTCCTGCCCGGCGCAGAAGCCGCGGCCTTCGCCGGTCAGCAGCAGGACGCGGGTTTCCGGGTTCTGTCGGACCTGCTTGAGCGCCTCGCGCACTTCGCCGTGCATGGCGGCGTTGAAGCTGTTGAGCTGCTCCGGGCGGTTCAGGCTGAGGAGGGCGACGCCGTCCTCGATGGAAAACAGGATGTGCTCGAAGTTCATGGGCGGACTCGCTCCATCAATAGGCAGAAATGGGGAGAAAGGGGCGAACGCTCAGCGGCCCTGGTAGGTCGCTTTGCGTTTTTCCTGGAAGGCGCGGATGCCTTCATCGCGGTCGGCGGTGCCGGCCAACAGGGTGAAGGCGTGGCGTTCGAAGCGCAGGCCGCTGGCGAGGTCCGTGTCCTGGGCCTTGAGCAGCGCTTCCTTGGCCAGGCGTACGGCCAGCGGTGCCTTGGCGGCGATGCTGCGGGCGATCTGCAGGGCGCGCTCGACGCTGAATTCGGGTTGGGTGATCTCGCTGACCAGGCCGGCGCGCTGGGCGTGGCGGGCGTCGATGGCCTCGCCGGTGAGCACCATCTGCATGGCCAGCGGCTTGCCCACGGCGCGCAGCAGGCGCTGCGTGCCGCCGGCCCCAGGCATGATGCCGAGGTTGATTTCCGGCTGGCCGAAGCGAGCGTCTTCGCCGGCGACGAGGATGTCGGCGTGCATCGCCAGCTCGCAGCCGCCCCCCAGGGCGAAGCCGTTGACGGCGGCGATCAGCGGTTTGGAGAAGGCGGCGATGCGCTGCCAGTAGCCGACGCGCGGGTCGTTGAGGATGCCGACCAGGTCGCGCTCGGCCATTTCCTTGATGTCGGCGCCGGCGGCGAAGGCCTTGCGGCTGCCGGTGAGCACTACTGCACGGGTTTCGCTGTCCTGCTCGGCGGCGTCGAGTTCGGCGGCCAGTTCGCCGAGCAGTTCGGTGTTCAGGGCGTTCAACGCTTCGGGGCGCTGCAGGGTGATCAGGCGGACGCCCGCTTCAGGCATCTGAACGGCAAGGGTGCGAGGCATGACATCGTCCTCAGGCTGCACGCGCGGCTGCTTGGCCGGCTGTATTGGAATTATGGGAGGCAGGCGTTGCCCGTCTCCGGCCTTTTCGCAGTATAGGCCTGAAGTGATACGAAAAAACAACAAAAAAGTTTAATAGCGTGTCTAATAGTTTTCTTGTGGTGCCAAAGCGTGGTGGCAGGGGTGGCTGTTATCTGTCTTGAATCCAGCGTGTTATCGGGTTTGTGGAGCTTATCATCGGTCAGGTTGAGGACGTACAGAAGTGATACGTCAGATTTAGATTGGATGTGCTTGCCTTGATGTGATACAAGATTTACAACAGAACAAAGCGCTTTGTGCGGTGATGCCAAAGACCGGCAGCGCCTCAGGAGAACCCGATGCCCTGCTATAGCCTCGAAGGCGTGCGCCCGGTCGTTCATCCGACCGCCTATGTCCATCCCACTGCCGTGTTGATCGGCGACGTCATCGTCGGCCCGGGCTGCTATATCGGCCCTCTGGCGGCGCTGCGCGGCGATTTTGGGCGGATCGTCCTCGAAGAAGGCGCGAACCTTCAGGACACCTGCGTCATGCATGGCTTCCCTGACAGTGACACCATCGTCGAACGCAACGGCCACATCGGCCACGGTGCGGTACTGCACGGCTGCCGCATCGGCGAGGACGCGCTGGTCGGCATGAACGCCGTGGTGATGGATTATGCGCAGATCGGCCCGCGCTCCATCGTTTCAGCCACGGCCTTCGTCAAGGCCAAGTTCGAGTGCGCTCCGCAAAGCCTGGTGATGGGCGCGCCGGCCAGCGTCAAGCGTAGCCTCAGCGATGAGGAAATCGCCTGGAAGCGCCGTGGTACGGAGGAATACCAGGCCCTGGCCAAGCGCTGCATCGCCGGCCTGGTGGAATGCCAGCCGCTGGCGGAGATGGAAGCAGAACGCCCACGCCTGGGCGACTCCGGTTTCCGGCCCAAGGCAGAAGCAGGGAAGGGCGCATGAATACTGGGGTTCGCACCAATGGCCAGGCGATGCGGCGGACAGGTATAGTCGCCGCTCCTTCGACTGCGCAACGTGCCATGACCGCTCTAGCACCGCTGAATCAGCTGATCAACCGCTTCCAGGAGCAGACGCCGATCCGCGCCAGCTCGCTGATCATCACCCTCTATGGCGATGCCATCGAACCCCACGGCGGTACCGTCTGGCTGGGCAGCCTGATCAATCTGCTGGAACCCTTCGGCATCAACGAGCGGCTGATCCGCACCTCGATCTTCCGCCTGACCAAGGAAGACTGGCTGACCGCCGAAAAGGTTGGCCGGCGCAGCTACTACAGCCTGACCGGCACTGGCCGGCGGCGCTTCGAGAAGGCCTTCAAGCGCGTCTACAGCTCCAGCCTGCCGGCCTGGGACGGCGCCTGGACCCTGGTAATGCTCTCGCAGATCGCCGCCGACAAGCGCAAGCAGGTCCGCGAGGAACTGGAATGGCAAGGCTTCGGCGCCATTTCACCGACCGTCATGGCCTGCCCGCGAGCCGACCGTAGCGACGTCATGGCAACCCTGCAGGACCTGGACGTAGCCGACGACTGCATCGTCTTCGAAACCCGCGCCCAGGACGTGCTGGCCTCCCGCGCCATGCGCCTGCAGGTGCGCGAGAGCTGGAAGATCGACGAGCTCGGCGAGCACTACAGCGAATTCATCCAGCTGTTCCGCCCGCTCTGGCAGGCGCTGCGCGAACAGGACCAGTTGCGCCCGGAAGACTGCTTCCTGGCGCGCACCTTGTTGATCCACGAATACCGCCGGCTGCTCCTGCGTGACCCACAGTTGCCCGATGAGCTGCTCCCGGGCGATTGGGAAGGTCGCGCGGCGCGGCAGCTGTGCCGCAATATCTACCGACTGATCCACGCCAAGGCCGAAGACTGGCTGAACCGCAACCTGGAGACCGCCGACGGCCCGTTACCGGATGTCGGCGAGAGCTTCTACAAGCGCTTTGGCGGATTGAACTGACAGGAGTTGGCGTGAAAAATGCCTCCCTCTCTGCAGCGCTGCGGTTGCAGGGTGGGGACACCGACGTGAGTCTTCCTGAGAAGATGGGCGACGGACGATGACGACAGGCCCTGGAGGCCGTCGCTGAATAACAACAATCAATGCGTGTGAGGCTCTGCAGGTCATGAATTCTTCATCGACATTGAGGGATGACGCTTTCGAGGCGTGGCTGGGACAGGTCAACCGGGCGTGCGGTCGTTTCGATGCACGAACCCTCGGCCCCCAGTTCCATGGACGGTTGCGGGAATACCAGGGCGGCGCAATCAAGCTTTCCGTGGTAGACATGGCCCAGGTGCACCTGTACCGGACCAGCAAGGAAGTCGGCAGCAGCGCGGGCGGGCACTATTACGCGGTGTTCCAGCTCGAAGGGCGCTCGCGCCTGGAGCAGGGCGACAACCGGGTGGAACTGTCACGCGGTGACATCACCCTCATCGACGCCAGCCGGCCCAGCGACATGACCTACCTGGAGGAGTCCCGGCAACTCTCCCTGATCCTGCCGCGCCAGGTGATCGAGCGCGGCCTGCGCATGTCGGAGGTGACCTGCGCGTCGAAGATCCCGGCCAGCTCGCCGATCGCCGTACTCGCCAACCGCCTGATCGTCGAGACCAGCCAGCAGGAAAGCCTCGGCATGCTGGAAAGCGAAGCGACCCTTGACGCCCTGGTGACCCTGCTGCGCCCCGCGCTGGCCAGCCAGGACGCCGAACAGGACAACCACGAACGCATGTTCCGCAAGGCCACGGCCTTCATCGACCAGCACATCGGTGCCGAAGAACTCTGCCCCGAACTGATCGCCCGCGAAGTGGGCATCTCGGTGCGGGGCCTGTACCGCATGTTCGCCAAGAAGGGCCTGGTGGTGGCGCAGTACATCAAGAACCGCCGCCTGGACTTCTGCGCCGAAACCCTGCGCAACGCCCAGTTCGAGCAGAAGCTGTCAGCGCTGGGTTATGCCTGGGGTTTCTCCGATTCGAGCTACTTCTCCACGGCGTTCAAGGGCCGCTTCGGGGTGTCGCCGGGCGAGTATCGCAAGCGTTACGCCAACTAAAATAGAGGCGCGAGTACCGTATATCGATCGTTTGTGTCGGCCTCCCTCTCCCTAACCCTCTCCCTGAAGGGAGAGGGGACTGGATCGGCGCAGCCTGAAGCCGATGCGTCAGCCGGCACGGATGGCTCCCTCTCCCTTCAGGGAGAGGGCGGGGGGAGAGGGCTGGCAACCGCGCCGACCTTTCCATGAAAGGGGGACCTCTCCACGAGCGCCGCATCAGCGGCGCAATTCCCTTGTTGCAGGCCTACCGGCCTGATCGCGGATAGGATCCGCTCCTACGAAAGCGCCTCTTTCCCGCCATCCTGGCACTCCCGCCAACACGACTGGCACAGAGGAAAAGACCCTCCCCGGCGCCGCTGGCAACAATCCCCTTCGATGACGCGCGCCTTCTCGGCCGCACGCTGTACTCGAAGGTGATTTCCCGATGTCCCGCAACCCGCTCCGATTCCGCGCCCTTGGCCTGCTGCTGGCCGGCGCGCTGCTGCAACCGATCCTGGCGTTCGCTGGCGACTGCCCGGCAAGCGACTCCCAGAAGGGTGAGACCGTCTTCGCCCGCGACTGCTCGATCTGCCACACCGCCAAGGCCGACGGCCCCGGCATGATGGGCCCCAACCTGCATGGCGTGGTCGGCCGCATGGCCGGTTCGCTCGCCGGCTTCAGCTATTCCCAGGCGATGAAGGGCAAGGCCGCAGTCTGGTCGCGGGACAACCTCGACGCCTTCGTCAGCCAGCCCCAGGCCGCCGTGCCCGGAACCTACATGCCCTTCGCAGGCCTGGCCGACGCGGCCGAGCGGCGGGCGCTCACCTGCTGGCTGAGCCAGCAGCACTGATCCATCAGGAGAGACCATGAACGTCACACAGACCCTGCCTCAGGTCACTGCCTTCCTTGCCCGCAAGCATGGCTGCTTCATCGACGGCGCCTGGGTGGTGCCCGAAGGCGCACGCACCGAGGTACTGAACCCGGCTACCGGCCAGGCCATCTCCAGCGTCGCCGACATCGACACTGACCTGCTCGACCGTGCCGTGCAGTCCGCCCAGGCGGCCTACAAGTCCCGCGTCTGGGCCGACCTGCGTCCGGCCGACCGGGAGCGCATCCTGCTGCGCTTCGCCGACCTGGTGGAAGCCAACGGCGAAGAACTGGCCCAGCTGGAAACCCTCAGCCAGGGCAAGTCGATCACTCTCTCGCGCATGCTGGATGTGGGCGCCACCGTCGAGTTCATGCGCTACATGGCCGGCTGGGCGACCAAGATCGAAGGACAGTCGCTGAACGTCTCCATCCCGCTGCCGCCGGGCGCCAAGTTCACCGCCTACACCCGCCGCGAGCCGCTGGGCGTGGTGGCCGGCATCGTGCCGTGGAACTTCCCGCTGATGATCGCCGTGTGGAAGCTGATCCCGGCGTTGGCCACCGGCAACAGCGTGGTAATCAAGCCCGCTTCGGAAACCCCGCTGACTGCCCTGCGCCTGGCCGAACTGGCCTTCGAGGCCGGCGTACCGGCCGGCGTGTTCAACCTGGTGACCGGCGACGGCCCGCGCATCGGCGGCGGCCTGGCCAGCCACAAGCTGGTCAACAAGGTGTCCTTCACCGGCTCCACCGCGGTAGGTCGCAGCGTCGGCCTGGCGGCCGTGCAGAACATGACCCGCTTTGCCCTGGAACTGGGGGGCAAGAACCCGATGATCGTGCTGGCAGATGCCAACATCGACAACGCCGTGCAAGGCGCGCTGTTGGGCGGCCTGCTGAACAACGGCCAGGTCTGCGCCGCCGCTTCGCGCTTCTATGTGCACCGTTCACGCTACGACGAATTCGTCGAGAAACTGGCCGCTGCCGTCGCAGGCATGAGCCTGGGCGAGGGCATGGACCCGACTGCGCAGATCAACCCGCTGGTTTCGGCCAAGCAGCAGCGCAGCGTGCTGGAACACATCGCCCGTGCCGGCGAGCAGGGCGCGCGCATCGTCTGCGGCGGCGGGCAGGTCGGCGGTAGCGGCTTCTATGTGCAGCCCACCGTGCTGGCCGATGTGACCATGCAGATGGCCGTGGCCCGTGACGAAGTCTTCGGCCCGGTGCTGGCGGTGCTGCCATTCGACGAGGATGACGAGGCCATTGCCATGGCCAACGACAGCGAATACGGCCTGGGCGCGAGCCTGTGGACCAACGACCTGTCCAAGGCGATGAACCTGGTGCCGCGCATCGAGTCCGGCACCGTGTGGGTCAACGCCCACGTGCTGCTCGACCCGAGCATGCCCTTCGGCGGCGTCAAGCAGTCGGGCATGGGCCGCGAGTTCGGCCGCGCCGTGGTCGAGGCCTATACCGAGATCAAGTCGGTGTGCATTGCGCACTGATTGATCGTTCGAGCAACACCCTCGTTTTGCAGCGGGCCTTCGGGCCCGTTTTTTTTGCGGGAAGTGGACAAGATTGGACTTGCAGGAGCGAGCTTGCTCGCGAACAACCGACGGCAACGCAGCTGGGACGGTTCGCGAGCAAGCTCGCGCCTACGAAGAGCAGATGCTGCTTGTAGGGGCGGGGTATGCCCGCGAACGCACAACGTGCGCCGGAGATCCGGCGGCTAAGGCTGGCGCGGCGGCCTCAATGCGCCGGCAGAATCCGCCCACGGCACTCGCCGAAGCCGATGGACGCATGCCCCTCGCGGCGGCAGCGGGCGCGGAGGATGACCTCGTCGCCGTCTTCGAGGAAGCGGCGTTCCTCGCCGTTGCCCAGCACCAGCGCCTGCTTGCCGCCGAAGGTGAGCTCCAGCAGGCTGCCGAAGCTGTCCGGGGTTTCGCCGGAGAGGGTGCCGGAACCGAACAGGTCGCCCGCTTGCAGGCGACAGCCGTTGACGCTGTGGTGCGCCACCATCTGGGCGACGGTCCAGTACATGTTCAGCGTGTTGCTCAGGGCGATGCGCTCCGGACCCTGGTGCTCGCGGCGCATGCGTGCGGTGTGCAGCAGGACTTCCAGTTCGATGTCCAGCGCGCCGTGCTGCTGGTCGGTCTCGTCATAGAGGTACGGCAGCGGCTGCGGATCGCCTTCCGGTCGGGTCGGCTGGGCGACGCGGAAAGGCTCCAGCGCCTCGGCGGTGACCACCCAGGGCGACACCGTGGTGGCGAAGCTTTTCGACAGGAACGGCCCCAGCGGCTGGTATTCCCAGGCCTGTACGTCGCGCGCGGACCAGTCGTTGAGCAGGCAGAAGCCGGCGATGTGGCCAGAGGCGGCGTCTATCGGAATGGCCTTGCCCTGGTCGTTGCCCTGGCCGATCCAGATGCCCAGTTCCAGCTCCAGGTCCATCCGTGCGCAGGGGCCGAACACCGGTGCCTCGGCGCCGGCGGGCAGGGTCTGGCCGTTGGGGCGGCGCACTTCGGTGCCGGAGGGCACAACGGTGGAGGCGCGGCCGTGGTAGCCGATGGGCACGTACTTGTAGTTGGGCAGCAGCGGGTTGTCCGGGCGGAACAGCTTGCCGACGTTCTGCGCGTGGTGGATGCCGACGTAGAAGTCGGTGTAGTCGCCGACCCTGGCCGGCAGGTGCATACGGCACGCGGCCTGTGGCTTGAGCAGCGCAGCGCCCAGGTGTTCCATGCGCTTCTGTTCGCCGCAGCCTTCGCTGAGCAGGTGGATCAAGGCGTCACGCAGGGTGCGGCGGGCCGTGCCGCCAAGGGCGAAGAAGGCGTTGAGGCTGTCGCCGCTTGCCACCAGCGCGGCCTGGTGGGCGGCGCCGTGGAAGAGGCCGGTTTCGCAGGCGGTCCTCAGGTCGAAGATGTAGTCGCCGATGGCGACGCCGCCTCTGGGCGAGTCGCCGGGTGGGCTGAACACGCCCAGCGGCAGGTTCTGCAGGGGAAAGTCCGGGTGGCCGTTGGCCGATTCGATCCAGCTTTGTGCGTTGTGGGCGACGCTCATGTCATTGCTCCTGGGATGGGGCGAAGGTCTTCTGCATGCCGCTCCAGCAGCTGTCGTAGTCGCGCTGCAGTTGCGGGCAGTCGAGGGCGAAGCGGCTGGGGCGCAGCACGCGGCCGGTCTCGAACATGAAGGCCATGGTCTTGTCGATCTTGTGGGGTTTGAGGTCGGCGGTGATGGCCTGCACGGTGGTGGCGTTGTCCGGGCCGTGGGCGCTCATGCAGTTGTGCAGCGAGGCGCCGCCGGGGACGAAACCGTCGGCCTTGGCGTCGTACACGCCCTGGATCAAGCCCATGAATTCGTTCATCAGGTTGCGGTGGAACCACGGCGGACGGAAGGTGCTCTCGGCCACCATCCAGCGCGGTGGGAAGATCACGAAGTCCATGTTGGCCATGCCGTGGGTGTCGCTGGGCGAGGTCAGCACGGTGAAGATGGACGGGTCCGGATGGTCGTAACTGATCGAACCGATGGTGTTGAAGCGGCGCAGGTCGTATTTGTAGGGCACGTTGTTGCCGTGCCAGGCGACGACGTCGAGCGGCGAGTGGTCGAGCTGGGTGGCCCAGAGTTCGCCGAGGAACTTCTGCACCAGCTGAACCGGGGCTTCCACGTCTTCGTAGTGCGCCACCGGGGCGAGGAAGTCGCGCGGATTGGCCAGGCCGTTGCTACCGATGGGACCGAGGTCCGGCAGGCGCAGCGCGGCGCCGTGGTTCTCGGCCACATAGCCGGCGGCTTCGGCTTCCAGCAACTCGACGCGCAGGCGCATGCCGCGCGGGATAACGGCGATCTCCAGCGGCTCCAGCTCCAGTACGCCCAACTCGGTGACCAGGCGCAGGCGGCCCGCCTGGGGCACGATCAGCAGCTCGCCGTCGGCGTTGAAGAACACCCGGCGCATCGAGATGTTGGCGCGGTAGGCATACAGGCTGACGCCGCTCACGGCCTCGGCGTCGGCGTTGGCGGCCATGCATAGCAGGCCGTCGACGAAGTCGGTAGGCTCCTGCGGGATGTCGAAACTGTTCCAGCGCAGGCGGTTGGGTGTGACCGGGCCGAGGGCGCTGCCGGTGATCTGCCGCTCCAGGCGCTCGAAGCACGGGTGCGCGGCGGACGGCCGGATGCGGTACATCCAGGTGCGCCGCGCCTCGCTGCGCGGCACGGTGAAGGCGGTGCCGGAGAACTGCTCGGCGTAGAGGCCCAGCGGCACCTGCTGTGGCGAGTTCATGCCAACGGGCAGGGCGCCGGGAAGGGCCTCGCTGGCGAATTCATTGCCAAAGCCGGATTGGTAGGCAGGGGAGGCGGTCATGGTGGTTTCTCTTGTTATCGTAATCCAATTACGATTAACGTAATTTCGTAGTGACGGGCCGTCAAGCCCGTCTGGGAGTTCCTTTAAGTTGAAGACCATGAACGACGCTGAAGACTCCGTCCCGACGAAGGGCGCGAAAGTACAGTCCGCCGAGGTGGGCACGCAGATCCTCAAGGCCCTGGCGGACCTCGCGCCGAGCACCTCGCTCAAGCGCCTGGGCGAGTACCTGGACATGCCGGCGGCGAAGGTCCACCGCTACTTGCAGGCGCTGATCGCCAGCGGCTTCGCCGAACAGGACCCGCTGACCAACCATTACGGCCTGGGACGTGAGGCGTTGTATGTCGGGCTGGCCGCGATCCGCCGGCTGGATGTGGTGAAGGTGGCCAGCCCGGCGCTGGCCGATCTGCGCGACGCGCTGGGGCAGACCTGTTTCCTTGCCATCTGGGGCAGCCACGGGCCGACCGTGGTGCAGGTGGAGCCGGCCCAGGGCATGGTGACGCTGGTCACCCAGGTGGGCTCGGTGCTGCCGCTGTACGGCTCGTCCACCGGGCTGGTGTTTGCAGCGTTCAAGGCCGGGCTGGAGGAGGGCGCGGACCAGTCAGTGCTGGAGGGCATTCGCAGCGAAGGGCTGCATGCGATCCACGGGTTGCTGATGCCTGGAGTGAACGCGCTGTCGGTGCCGCTGTTCAAGACCGGGCGCGAACTGGCCGGGGTGATTACCGTGGTCGGCTCACAGGCGAGCTTTGCCGCCGAAGCTCATGGCGAGGCGGCCCAAGCGCTGCTGGCGATGGCGCGGGAGGTGAGTTTGGGGATGGGGGGAGAGGTTTGACTGTCTGAGGCTTCGGTGCTCGGGCGGGCCCTCTCCCCAGCCCTGAAGGGAGCGGGGGTATCCGAGTGAAGCTCGGCGACAGTGCGTTCCTGACGCCTCGGCATCAGGGGGAACCATAGCTGCGCTTCATGCCGATTCGGCTCCCTCTCCCTTCAGGGAGAGGGCGGGGGGAGAGGGTGGTGGGCAGAGCGAGCAACCTTCGGGGAGAGAGCCTTCGCAGGACCGAGGGGGACGCCTGGTCCTTGCTCGCGAACAGCCCAGCAATGGGGCCGGTTCGCGAGCAGGCGCGCTCCTGCAAATCCCTGTTCACTCCCGCTCCATCCCCGCCCAGTCCGTCCCCTTCACCAGCACATCGCTCAATGCCTGCGCGGCGCTGGAGAGCTGGTGTTCGGCCAGGCAGAACAATCCCACACGGCGCTCGATGCGCGGCTCGTCGAGGGCCACGCAGCGCGCGCCCAGCTCTTCCATCTGCTGCCTGCACAGGCGCGGTACGGCGCTGACGCCAAGCCCCTCGGCCACCATCCGGCCCACCGTCACCAGTTGATGGCTCTCGAACGCCACCGGAAGTCGCCCCTGCAGCTGTTCTTCCAGCAGCAGACGCACGGCCGATGGGCGTTGCAGGGTGATGAAATGGTCTTCCAGCAACTGCTCCCAGGTGATCCGCGATTCGTTCGCCAGAGCTGAATCTGCCGGCAGTACGGCGATGAAACGGTCGGTGTAGAAAGGCGTGAAAGCCAGTCCGTCGAGGCTGTCCGGCTCCAGGGCAATCCCCAGTTCCACCCGATGGTTGCGCACCATCTCCAGCACCTGCTCGTTGATCACGTCGTGCACCGCAACGTTCACTTTCGGGTGACGGTCGCGGAATGCACGCAGCACGGCAGGCAGAAGATTGCCGGCGAAGGAGGGCATGGCGGCGATGGAGACCTTGCCCAGCTGCAGGGTGAAGTGCTGATGCATCACTTCCTCGGCATTATCCCAATCCGCCAGCAGGCGGCGGGCCAGCGGCAGCAGTGTTTCGCCCTCGGGCGTGAGCGCCACGCTGCGGGTGGTGCGCACCAGCAACTGGCCGCCCAGGGACTCTTCCAGGCTCTTGATCGCCAGGCTCAGCGCCGGTTGCGACAGGTGCAGGCGCTCGCAGGCCTGGGCGAAGCTCAGGGTCTGGGCGACGGCGAGGAACGCGCGCAGTTGCTTGACCGTCATTGATAGGTAAGCCAAATCAATCAATTGGAAAAACAAACTTAACAAATCAGTCTCCACCCGTGAAGCTGCATTCGCTCTCTGACCGATGGGTCGGACATTCCAAATACAAGAGGCAGCAGCAACATGGCAGGACTCGACAAGCGTGTAGGCAGTTACGAGGAAGCCCTTGCCGGGCTCACCGACGACATGACGGTATTGGCGGGCGGCTTCGGCCTCTGCGGCATCCCGGAAAACCTCATCGGGCAGATCCGCAGGATGGGTGTGAAGGGCCTGACCGTCGTCTCCAACAACTGTGGCATCGACGGCTTCGGCCTCGGCGTGCTGCTGGAGGACCGCCAGATCCGCAAGATGATCGCTTCCTACGTGGGCGAGAACGCGCTGTTCGAGCAGCAGCTGCTGTCCGGTGAACTGGAGGTCGAACTGACCCCGCAGGGCACGCTGGCGGAAAAACTCCGCGCTGGTGGCGCCGGTATCCCTGCTTTTTTCACCGCCACCGGCTACGGCACTCCGGTCGCTGACGGCAAGGAAGTGCGCGAGTTCGAAGGCCGCCACTATGTAATGGAGCGCGCCATCACCGGCGACTTCGCCATCGTCAAGGGCTGGAAGGCCGACCACTACGGCAACGTCATCTACCGCCACACCGCGCAGAACTTCAATCCGGTAGTCGCCACCGCGGGCCGCATCACGGTCGTCGAGGTGGAGGAGATCGTCGAGCCGGGCGAGCTGGACCCGACCCAGATCCACACCCCCGGCATCTATGTCGACCGCATCATCCAAGGCTCCTTCGAGAAGCGCATCGAAAAGCGCACGACTCGCTAAGGATCGGCTGCGCGTCGGCCTGGCGGCGGGAAACGAGGCCTGCTCATTCAGGGCATTCAAACTCCGCGTCCTCGTTTCAAATCCGCCTAGCCAGTCGCTAGCTCGCTCGATCTTCAACCGCATTGAACAAGAGAAGAGATTCAGCCATGGCACTTACCCGCGAACAGATGGCTCAGCGCGTGGCGCGCGAGCTGCAGGACGGCTTCTACGTGAACCTGGGCATCGGCATCCCGACCCTGGTCGCCAACTACGTGCCCGAGGGCATGGAGGTGATGCTGCAATCGGAGAACGGCCTGCTCGGCATGGGCGCGTTCCCCACCGAAGACGAAGTTGACGCCGACATGATCAACGCCGGCAAACAGACGGTCACCGCCGTGAAGGGCGCCTCGATTTTCTCCTCCGCCGAATCCTTCGCGATGATCCGTGGCGGCCACGTCGACCTCACCGTGCTCGGTGCCTTCGAGGTGGACGTGCAGGGCAACATCGCCTCCTGGATGATCCCCGGCAAGCTGGTGAAAGGCATGGGCGGCGCCATGGACCTGGTGGCCGGCGCGGACAACATCATCGTCACCATGACCCACGCCTCCAAGGACGGCGAATCCAAGCTGCTGGAGCGCTGCTCGCTGCCGCTGACCGGCGCCGGCTGCATCCGCAAGGTGCTGACCGACCTGGCCTACCTGGAGATCGAGGACGGCGCCTTCATCCTGCGCGAGACCGCGCCGGGCGTGAGCGTCGCCGAGATCGCCGAGAAGACCGCCGGCCGCCTGATCGTGCCGGACGATGTGAAGGAAATGACTTTCTGACTCACTGATACCCTGTAGGAGCGAGCTTGCTCGCGAACGCTCTGGCTTGGGTGCCTCAGTCGGTTCGCGAGCAAGCTCGCTCCTACAAAGTCCGACCGCCCCGGAGAATTCAGATGCAAGACGTAGTGATTGTCGCCGCCACCCGTACCGCCATCGGCGCCTTCCAGGGCAGCCTGGCGAACATTCCCGCCCATGAACTGGGCAGCCTGGTCATCCGTTCGCTGCTCGAGCGCAGCGGCGTGAAAGCCGACCAGATCGACGAAGTCATCCTCGGCCAGGTGCTCACCGCCGGCGCCGGGCAGAACCCCGCGCGCCAGGCCGCCATTGGCGCCGGCCTGCCGGTGGAGGTGCCGTCGATGACCATCAACAAGCTCTGCGGCTCCGGCCTTAAGGCGCTGTTCCTCGGCGTCCAGGCGATCCGTTGCGGCGACGCCGACGCCATCATCGCCGGCGGCCAGGAGAGCATGAGCCTGGCGCCCTACGTGCTGCCCAAGGCACGTACCGGCCTGCGCATGGGCCACGCCGAGCTGCAGGACGCCCTGCTGCGCGACGGCCTGATCGACGCCTTCAACGACTATCACATGGGCATCACCGCCGAGAACCTGGCGGAAAAATTCGGCATCAGCCGCGAGGCGCAGGATGCCTTTGCCGCGCAGTCCCAGCTCAAGGCCGCCTCGGCCATCGAAGCCGGTCGCTTCAAGGACGAGATCACCCCCGTGCTGATCCCCCAGCGCAAGGGCGACCCGGTGGCCTTCGACACCGATGAGCAACCGCGCGCCGGCACCACCGCCGAATCCCTGGGCAAGCTCAAGCCGGCCTTCAAGAAGGACGGCACGGTCACGGCCGGCAACGCCTCCACCCTCAACGATGGCGCCGCCGCCGTGCTGCTGATGAGCGCCGAACGTGCACGCCGCCTGAACCTGCCGGTACTGGCGCGCATCCAAGCCTATGCCAGCAGCGGCGTCGACCCGTCGATCATGGGCATCGCCCCGGTCACCGCAACCCGCCGCTGCCTGGAGAAGGCCGGCTGGAGCCTCGACGAGGTCGAATTGATCGAAGCCAACGAAGCCTTCGCCGCTCAGGCCCTGTCGGTCGGCAAGGAGCTGGGCTGGAACGCCGAGAAGGTCAACGTCAATGGCGGCGCCGTCGCCCTTGGCCACCCGATCGGCGCTTCGGGGGCCCGGGTGCTGGTGACGCTGCTCCATGAAATGCTCCGCCGCGATGCGAAGAAGGGCCTGGCGACCCTGTGCATCGGCGGCGGCCAGGGTGTGGCGATGGCTCTGCTCCGGGATTGAAGGAGCGGGACTGAGGCCATTCGACCAACGATTGATTGGCGAGCGCCGGCCGGCATGTAGCAATGCCGTACCGGCAGGCGGGATGGTGGGTGGGCACACCGACAGACGAACATCCCGCCGCGGTTTCCGGCGTCCCCCGGCGCCGGCAAACCCTTGCGTCACCGCTCGGCCCCACGCAGGCCGGGCGGTTTTTCATTCCAGGACGGGTATTGCCACAAGCCCCGTTCGACGATGAGCCATTACAAGAACAACGAGGTAGAGCCTTATGAATTCCCACGTGCACAACGCCGGCACGGCCCTGCAGGACAGCCGCTCGGCACGCTTCGCCATGGCCTGCTCCAACTGGGCCGAACGCTGGTTCCCCGACTCCTGGGTCTTCGCCGCGCTGGCGGTGCTGATCGTCAGCGTCGCCGCGCTGGCCATCGGCGCGCCGGCCACCGAGACCGCCAAGGCCTTCGGTGACGGCTTCTGGAGCCTGATCCCCTTCACCATGCAGATGGCCTTCGTGGTCATCGGCGGCTATGTCGTTGCCAGCTCCGGCCCGGCCTCCAAGCTCATCGACCTGTTTGCCCGCGTGCCGAAGAACGGCCGCACGGCGGTTGCCTGGGTCGCGGTCATTTCCATGGTCGCCTCGCTGCTCAACTGGGGTCTTTCCCTGGTGTTCGGCGGCCTGCTGGTGCGCGCCCTGGCGCGCCGCGAAGACCTGAAGATGGACTACCGCGCCGCAGGCGCTGCGGCCTACCTTGGCCTGGGCGCGGTGTGGGCGCTGGGCCTGTCGTCGTCCGCCGCGCAGCTGCAGGCCAACCCGGCCAGCCTGCCGCCGTCGATCCTGGCGATCACCGGCGTCATTCCTTTCACCGAGACCATCTTCCTCTGGCAGTCCGGCGTCATGCTGCTGGCCCTGGTGCTGGTGTCGCTGGTCATCGCCTACATGACCGCACCCGGTGCGGCCAGCGCACGTGACGCCAAGGCCTGCGGCGTGGACGTCAGCTTCACTCCGCCCAGCGCGCCGAAGGCCACCCGCCCGGGCGAATGGCTGGAGCACAGCCCGCTACTGATCCTCATGCTGGTGGCCCTGGCCGCCGGCTGGCTGGTCCACGAATTCAGCACCAAGCCGGCGATTACCGCGATCTCCGGGCTGAATACCTACAACCTGCTGTTCCTCATGGCTGGCGCGCTGCTGCACTGGCGCCCGCGCAACTTCCTCGACGCCGTGGCGCGCGCCGTGCCGACCACCACCGGGGTGTTGATCCAGTTCCCGCTGTACGGCTCCATCGCCGCGATCCTGACCACGGTGAAGGGCGGCGACGGTTCCACCATCGCCCACCACATCTCCACCTTCTTCGTGCAGATCGCCTCCCACGACACCTACGCGCTGCTGATGGGCGTGTACTCGGCGGTGCTGGGCTTCTTCATCCCGTCCGGCGGCGGCAAGTGGATCATCGAGGCGCCGTATGTGATGCAGGTGGCCAACGAGCTGCAATACCACCTGGGCTGGGCGGTGCAGATCTACAACGCCGCCGAGGCGCTGCCGAACCTGATCAACCCGTTCTACATGCTGCCGCTGCTGGGCGTGCTGGGCCTCAAGGCCCGCGACCTGATCGGCTTCAGCTTCGTCCAGCTGCTCGTCCATGTGCCGCTGGTGCTGTTCCTGCTCTGGGCGCTGGGCACCACCCTGCAGTACCTGCCGCCGGTCCAGCCGTAACCACGCATTCGGCCCCTGCAGCGGTAAGCCCGGATGTCGCGAGACATCCGGGCTTTTTCATGATCAGCCCCGGCTGATCTCCACCGGCCCCAGCACGCGTGCATCCAGGTGTTCACCGCTGAGCTGCGCGGCGTCCTGGTCGAATACGTCACGCAGCCAGTCGCTGACTGCCTGGAAACGACCGATACGGCCGGCATCGCGGTGGGCCAGCAGCCAGATTTCCCGCACGACCACCGCGCCGGAGAGGCGCACCAGTCCCTCGCGCTCGCCGAGGAAGCAGGGCAGCAACGCCATGCCCAGGCCGCTTTCGCAGGCGTGGATCAGCGTGGTCACGCTGCTCGCGCGCAGGGCGAAATTGGCGTCCGGGACGCAGCGGCGCAGCCAGCACATCTCCGGCGTGTCATCCAGGTCTTCGCCGTAGCCCAGCCAGGGTTGCTGCGGCCACTGTTCGGCCGGGACCTGGGCGAAGGGTCTGGCGGCGTAGATGGCGAAACCGATGTCGGCGACCTTGCGCATCACCAATGCGGCGTCTTCGGCCGGACGCGCCAGGCGCAGGGCGAAGTCGGCCTCGCGGCGGGTGAAGGACAGCGCGCGGTTCGCCGGAATCAGCTGCAATTGCAGGTTTGGGTAAGTGCGTGCCAGTTGCGGCATGTGCTGCACCAGCCAGTGGCTGAAGAGGAAGTCTACCGCGGTGATGCGTACCGAGCCGCTGATGGCGCTGGCCTCGTTGCGCGTCTCCAGCAGCATGCTCTGCACGTCGCCGAGGATGCGTTCGGCATAACCGAGGAAGGCCGTGCCGGCGTCGGTGGCCTTGTAGCCGGCGTTGTCGCGGATGAACAGGCGGGTCTGCAGCGCGGTTTCCGCCGCCACCAGGCGCCGGCTCATGGTCGAGGGGTCGACGCCCAGCGCGCGGCCGGCGGCGCTCATGCTGCCGTGGCGGGCGAGGGCGAGGAGGATCGGGATGTCGTTCCAGTCGAAATTCACGGCGATGGCCTCGCGGGCTTCAGAACTGCACGTCGGCAGCCGGGATAACCTTGGCGCGCTTGCCGAAGCTGCTGATGCTGCCCAGTACCGCGTTGTGGTGCGCGCTGATCTGCGCGGCGCTGAGCACGGCATTGTCGACGGTGGAGTGGGAGTCGCTCACCAGCGTAACCGCATAGCCTTGCGCCAGGGCGCGGCGGGTGGTGGTATCGACGCAGTAGTCGCTCTGCAGGCCACAGATCACCAGGTGGTCGATGCCGTGCGCGTCGAGCTGCTCGGCCAGGTCGGTGCGCAGGAAGGAGTCCGGGGTGGTCTTGCGCACCTTCAGGTCCGCAGGGGCGGTGAGCAGGCGCGTTTCCAGCTGCCAGCCGGCGCTGCCATACTGCAGGTCATCGTCCTCGTGCTGCACCAGCACCACCGGCACGCCGGCCTCACGCGCGGCGCGACTCAGGCCATTGATGCGCTGCAGCACGTTGTCGATGTCGAAGCAGGCGTAGTCGCCGGTACACAGGTCGGACTGGACGTCGATGATCAGCAGGGCGGTGGGCATATCAGGCTTCCTGGGCAAGCATGGGAAACGGCGAGGGTAGTGTCTGGGCGAGCTACGAGCTAGTGCCTGGGTGCAAGGTGCAGTTTGCGATAGGCCAATGGTGTCATGTTCTGCCAGCGGTGAAAGGCTCGGATAAGGCTGCTCGCGCCGCTGAAACCGACACGCTCGGCGATCTGCTGCATCGACCATTGCGGTGCGCGCAAGAGCAGCAGCACTTGTGCCTCGCGAGTCTGGTCGAGCAGTTGGGCAAAGCTCAACCCATGCTGCTGCAGGGTGCTGGTCAGTTGCCCAAGGGGAATCCCGAGGCAGAGGGCGAGTTGCTCCGCGGAAGTCCGCTCCGACAATTGCTCTGCCAGCCGAGCACGCAGCGCGCTGAGGGGCAGCGGCATCCCATGGTGGGCCAGGTATTGCAGGATCGGCCGTTCGACCTGGGCGAGCAGGCGCGGGTTGGCGCCGGGCAATGGCAAATCCCAGCTTGTGCCACGGAAGATGAGGGCGCTGACCGGGAGCCCGAAGTGCACCGGTACTTCCAGCTCCTCCCAGGCGCACAGATCGTGGGGAGCGGGACGGGCCAGTTCCATGCCGCGCAGGAAGCTGGTCGCCGGGCGGCCGGCGAGACGCTCGAACATGCGCACGTGGAAGTGCCAGTAGAAGTCCCGCGCGACGCTGGTCGGTACATAGTTGTCCTTGACCCGGAACTCCATGCGCCAGTCACCGTGTTCGTCCTGCATCAGGTCCGGCTGCCCCACGGTGCTGACCAGATTGACCAGTTGCACGTGACGCTGCACGGCTTCGCCCAGGGTCGCGCAGGCGTACAGGGCAAGGTCCATTCCATAGAGGTTCGAGGGCTGGTGGTAGCGCACCGCGCGGATGCCGAAATGTACGTCCCCGGTGACTTCGACGCAGCGCAGCCAGAGCGGGCTCAACGAGGTCATCGGCAGCCGCGCGGCGGGGTCGTCCATGATCTCGGGGTCGATCCCCACCTGCCGCAGCACCGGCAATGGGTCAATGCCGTAGTGCTCGCGCAGGGTTGTCGCCAGGCAGCGGACCACCGTGGCCAGGGTGCTGGGGACAGGCGTGTCAGCGGCAGGAGTGGGGTGGCTCATGGACATCGGGGGCGTGGCGAGTGGCGGCGGATATCGAGCATGACCGGCGTGGCCTCTGCCTTCAACGGTCACGGCAAAAAAAGCCCCGGCGGGGACCGGGGCGCAAGTGGAGCAGTCAGGAGTTGCCGATGAAAATCGAGTGGCCGCCGCTCAGGACTGGCGCTGTACCTGCGGCGGTCGCCAGTCGCGCTTGAGGACTTCCGGTTTCGGCCAGTACAGGCGCAGGAACAGGCTGAACTCGTTTTCCGGTGCGGGTAGCCAGTTGTTCTGCAGTTCCGGGCGGGATGGCGCCTCGTGCTGGATGTACAGGTCCAGCGAGCCATCCGGGTTGTAATGCAGGTCGTCGCGGTCGCCGATGGCATAGCGGTCCAGCGGGTTGTCGGCGAGCAGCAGGTGCGTGTTGTACAGGGTCAGCGACCAGAAGCCCTTCACCGGCGGCAGCTGGGCCTTGTCGAAATGGATCAGGTAGCGGTGCTTGCCACTGAGCAACTGGCCGTCCGTGTCGGCGCGGGTATTGGGGTAGACCGCATCGTCCGCGGTGTTGGCCCCCAGGCCGATCTTCGCCACCAGTGCGCGCTGGGCGTAGCGGTCGGCGTAATCGCCCAGGTCGTAGCTGACCTTCCAACCATTGACGGCGGGCATCTTGTCGCGTAGCTCTTCGGCATGCGCCATCAGCTCGGTCACCTTGCGAAAGCCGATGTGGCTGCCCAGTCGCTGCCAGGCCGATTGCTGAGGGTGGCAATCCTTGCTCAGTAGCCCGGCGTCGTGAATACGCTGCATTTGCGGTGCATCGGCGGCACTGGGTGGGTTGCTGGGAAGCAGTTGGCAGAGCGTCGAGAAGAATTCGGCCTGGGTCCACTGTGCCAGTTGCTGGTCAGGCGGCAGGTCGGTACTCAGGCGAGGCAGGCGGGCCATGGCCGGGTCTTTCCGCGTTGGTGCGTCGGACTTCTGCCAATGGCTGAGCGGTTCAAGGCCGAATCGCCGCTGCTGCGCATTGACCTCGGCATAGTCCCGCGGGCCGCTGCTCTTGAAGCGGCCGATGATCCAACCCATCTGGGTCGGCAGGCGGACCAGTTGCATGCCCTCGGGCACGGTGCCTTGCCAATCGGGCCCGACGATCAGGTAGCGCTGGGCCGAATCACCGAGGGTGCGGGTGCCGGGGCTGATGACCACATTGGTCCAGGCATCGAGGATGGGCATCATGTAGTAGTGCCCGGCAGAATCCGGGATGCTCAGCACCACCGGCTCGGCACGCAGATCCAGGTGTGCCAGCGAGTAGAGCGTGTCGACGTTCGGTGCGACGACGCTGTTGAAGCGGTAATCGGGGAAGCGCGTGCGGTGATTGAGCTGGTTCACCGCGGTCTCGCCACGGCCAAGCTGGTACTGCTTGGTCAGCTCCATGATCACCAGCGGATAGCCGAATGCATAGGCTTCGGCGGTGGCGCGGGCCTGCTGGTACAGGCTGTAGCCGGCGC
This sequence comes from Pseudomonas nitroreducens TX1, assembly GCF_000313755.1. Taxonomy (GTDB): domain Bacteria; phylum Pseudomonadota; class Gammaproteobacteria; order Pseudomonadales; family Pseudomonadaceae; genus Pseudomonas; species Pseudomonas nitroreducens_A. Next base: position 36,531 of record NZ_AMZB01000131.1, read on the forward strand.
AAGCGCCAGCGAGCAGGGCGGCGCCGGTCAGGCCCAGGCCCCAGCGGGTTCGGGTGGAAAGTGGCATGTGCGATCGATCCTGAAGAGGGGTGGAGGCAGGGGCGCAATGAGCCCCTGCTGTTAGGCTTACTTGCCCAGGCGCTTGAGTTCGGCGGGGGTGAACTCGGCTTCCTTCACGGGCTTGCCGAACTCGGTGCGGTGGTCGATGCCATTGGTCAGGTAGTTCACCGCGTAGAGGCCGGAGATCAGGTCGTAGGTGGTTTCCACGGCGGTCATCGGCAATTGCAGGTCATGGTATTGGGTCAGGAACGACTCGTAGTTGCGCCATAGCTCGCCGCGGTTGTCGTAGATGTCGCTGGCCATGATCTGCCAGGTGTCCTCGTCAAGGTAGAAGCGCCGCTTGCCGTAGACATGGCGCGCGCCAGGTTTGAGCGTGGCTTCGATGACCCAGACGCGGTGTTTCTCGTAGCGGTTGAGGTCGGGGTTGAGGTAGCCGGGTTTGAGCAGCTCGTCGTAGCTGACCTTCTTGCTGGCCAGGGCGAAGGCGTTGTAGCCAACCAGCAGGTCGCGCTTGCCGATCAGCTTCCAGTCATAGCGATCCGGCGCACCGTTGAAACCGTCCACGCTGTCGGAGACCACCTGGCCGAAGCTGTAGCGTGCGCTGTTGTCGTAGGCGACCGTGGGGGCACGGCGCACGCGCCGCTGGCCGGGTATATACTGCCAGGCGGCACGGGGCGTGGAGACCTGGTTGATCGGTTCCTGCACCAGCGTCACTTCACCGGCATAGCGCGATGGGCTGTTGGTCTGTACGCGGGTGTAATAGAGCAGGTTCGCCTCGGGGTCGAGGTCGCTGATTTTCTCGCGGAAGCCCACCAGTTGCCGGTACGTGACCAGGGTGTAGTCGCCCTTGGCTTGCACGGTGGCAGAGGAGAAGTCGCGCAGGATCGAGCCGCCGCGGTAGCGTGTCAGGTGGTTCCACAACACCTCCAGCGCTTGGGTGGGTTGCGGGAAGGGCACGCCGAAGTGATAGCCGGTCAGGCCGTTGCCGTTGTCGGCCAGGTTGACCTGGGTGAGGTTCTTGCGCGACTCGTCCTGGTAGGCCTGGGGAATCACCGCACTGCGATGGCTGGGGAACACACGCATGCGGTAGTCCGGGTAGCGCGCGAACATCGCTTGCTGGCCGGCGCTGAGCGTGTCCTTGTACTGCGCCAGGTTGGCCTTGTTGACGACATACAGTGGCTGTTCGCCGGCGTAAGGGTCGGCGTAGTCGCCGTCGGTGCCGATAGCCGCTGCGCCGGCCTTGAGGCCGCCGGTCCAGGCGGGAATGCTGCCGTCGGCGTTGCCAGCGCGCTCGGCGCCCAGTGGTGTGAGTTTGTTGTCCAGTTGTGCGGCGTCGGTCTGCTTGGCCTGGGCCAGGCTGCAGGCGGCCAGTAGCGCGACCGCCAGCGGTAGTTTGCGAAGAATGTGGCTCATGGCTAGAAGCTCGCTTTCAGGGTGACGGAGGCGAAGTCGCGGTCATCGACGGTGGAGAACTCGTTGGAGCCGAAGAAGCTGTTGTAGGCCAGCTCGAGCGAGTAGTTGTTGCGGTAGTCGAAGGTCAGGGCGAGGCTGGCGGCCTGCTGGCCTTCCTGGAAATTCGGGCCGTAGCCCTGCACGTCGTGGCGCCAGTTCACCGAGGGCGTGACCACCGTCGCCGGCAGCAGGTCCTCGTAGTTGAGCGCCAGGCGCAGGCGGTAGCCCCAGGAGAAGTGGTCCATCAAACCGTCGGTGTTGCAGTTGTCGGCGTTGTAGTTGGCCAGTTGCGCGCTCGTCACGCCTCCCGGCGTCCCTGCGGCGGAGGCGGCGCTGCACAGCGCGCCGTTGGTGGGAGGTGTGCGACCGAACGAGCCGGCGCGGCCCAGGCGGTCATCGCCGATACCCTGGATAAGGTTCGCCCCGGCCTCGCCGGCCCAGGCAAGGCGTGTTGCGCCCAGCACGTTGTTCACCGTGTCCGTGGCGCCCAGGCTGAACTGCCAGACCGGCAGCCGCACGTAACCCTGCACTTCGTCTCCGCGGGCGCCGGCCAGTTCGGCGGGCGTCATGGGCTGGATCGGCGTGTTGCTCTGCCCGGAAAGCAAAGCCACCAGGTCTGCCGGGTTGTAGCCCAGCGGCATGTTCGGGCGGTAACTCAATTCGCCGAAGAGTGCGGTGGTGCCGACGACACCGCTCAGGCTCAGGCCGAACAGGTGAATGTCCTCGGGGTAGACGGTGAAGTAGTCACCGCTGTTCAGGTTGGTGCGCGTCGCCGAGGCGGGCCCGGTACGTGCGATCACCCCGTTGATCAACGGGGTGCGGCTGTGATAGTTGGCGTAGTAGACGCCCAGGTCGGCGTCGTTCAGCGCCTCGATCACGTAGTGCATGGCCAGGCCGTACTGGCCGGTGTCGCTGGGGTAGTCGGTTGCGCTGCGTTGCAGGTAGCGCCCCTGGGCCAACGCCTGCGCGGTGGTGCCGGTGCCGCCGGAGACCATGTAGTCCACCTGGCAGCCTTCGGCGATGTTGTCGTTGGCGCTGAAGAAGGTGCCGCAACCGTCGAGCACCGAGGGGCGGAAGTTGTATTGCCAGAAGCCTTCGAGGCTCAGTGAGTCGGCCAGGTCGTAGTTGAAGCTGACCATCTCCACCGGCAACTGGCCTTCCTTGAGTTCGACGCCAGGGCGGTTGAAGGCCGATACGTCCAGCGGGTTGATGGCGTTGATGCCGTTCTGCAGGAACAGCGCCTCGCCCCAGCTGAGCACCTGCTTGCCGACCTTCACGCCGAGCTTGCGGTCGGCAACCTGGAAGTCCTTCCATGCATAGGCGTCGAGGTTCTCGAAGCCCTTGAATCTGGCGAGGTCCTGCCAGCCTGAGTCGTCAAACTTCTGGAAGTCGCCGTTGCCGTCTTCCATCGCCTGGTCGTACCAGTATTTGAAACGCAGGAACACGCCCTGGGAACCGTCCTGCACGTCCAGGTCGGTCAGGCCCTTGAACAGGGTCGAGATCGTGTCGTTCCGGCGATAGTTGAGCTTGCCATCGTCGCCGTTGTAATTGATGCCGCTGCCCTCGCGGCGGATGCTGCGGGCGTCGGCTCCGGTCAGCAGGTGCTTGTCCGGGTTTTCCAGCGACCAGCTGGTACCCAGGCTGAGCGTCGTGTTGGTGGTGGCGCTCCAGTCGTCGTTGAGCTGCCAGGTGGCGGCCTGTGCCGGCGGGCTGATGCCGGCGGCAACGCAGAGAGCAAGCAGGCTGGGGCGCGCGATCCCCCGGGGAAGGCGAAGGTGGTTCATGCTGGGACGTACCTGTAGTTGTTGTAGTTGGCAGGTCGGGACGCAATGCAGTTGCCGCAAGCGGTGGCTGGCCACTACATTCCGGTCCTGACCGCGGAATGACCGCGGCCTGTGGGGCACGATGGGAGCAGGGCAGTGCAGGCAGATAGTCGCGACGGGACAAATAGTTTTCCCGGACATCGATATAGAGGCGCGTTATGCGGCTCCATCACTCTGTCGTGGGTACAGGGGCTGGAGCAGAAGGGCCTGGACATGGCGCGCTTCTTCGCCGCCTGGGGCGTCAACCCGGCAGCGTTGCGCGCCAGCAACCTGCGCCTTCCTCTGTTCCTGGCGCGACGCTTCTGGGAGGTGGCGCAGGAGCACAGCGGTGACCCGGCCATCGGCCTGGAGCTGGCGCGTCAGCCGGATCCCGTGCAATTGCAGGGGCTGGCCTACCTGATGCAATTGATGCCAGACCGATTCAGCGCTCTGCAGCAACTGCTGTACTTCTGGCCCCTGGTCGCCGCGCATATCGACCAGCGCCTGGAGGTGGAGGGCGATCGCGCGTGCATCGTCCTGCGGCCGTATTGCGACTACTACCCGGCCTCGTGTGAGGTTGATTACTGGATGAGCCGGCAACTGTGGCACCTGCGCAGCGCACCGGGCTTGTCGTCACCGGTGCGTGAAGTGCGCCTGCGTCGCCCTGCACCGGACGATGCCGACGCCTGGCACCGCATGGTGCGGGCGCCGCTGACCTTTTCCGCGCCAGTGGATGAAATGGTCCTTGACCTGGCGGCCCTTGAAACGCCCCGTGGCGAAGGCAGCAAGGCCATCCGAGAAGCGCTGGAACAGTCGCTGATCGAATACGCGGAGCAAACCGGGACGGGGTTGGAGCTGGAGCGCGCCTGCGCGGAGATCCTGCACGGCCTGGCGGACAATCCAACGCAGGAGGCGGTTGCGCTGCGCCTGCATCTGACCTCGCGCACCCTGCATCGGGCACTGCAGCGTGAGGGCTGGAGCTTTACCGCACTCGTCGAAGAGCACCGACGGCTACTGGCGCAGGACCTTCTGTTGCAGACAGACCGCAGCATCGGGCAGATCGCCGACCGGCTCGGCTTCGACGAGCAGTCCAGCTTCATCCGGGCATTTCGCCGCTGGTACGGCACGACGCCGGGGGTCTATCGCGCGGAACTGGCTTGACCAGAGTGTCGCGTGACTGTCGCCAGGGGCGACCCGGTTGGCGCATTATCCCAAGTGATATTCCTCGCTGCGGGGCGCGCTAGACCAACGCAGCATTCGCACTCTTCCGGTGAGGTGTCATCTTTGCAGCATCCCTCTCAAGGCACCTCGCCGATGTCCTCAAGCGATCACTCGCGCTGCCTGACCCTCGCCAACGGCCTGCGCGTCGCGCTCGTCCATGCTCCCGGCGCCAGCCGCGCCGCTGCGTTGCTGCGAATAGCCCGTGGCAGCCATGACGAGCCGCAAGCCTTCCCCGGCCTCGCGCATTTCATCGAGCACCTGCTGTTCCTCTGTGGCGAGCGCTTCGTCGAGGGCGAGCGCCTGATGCCGTGGGTACAGGCCCGAGGCGGGCGGGTCAACGCCAGTACCTGCGCGCGGCATACCGACTACTTCTTCGAAGTGCCCGCCATGGCACTGGAGGATGGATTGGCGCGGCTGGTGGACATGCTCGCGCGACCGGTTCTGGATGAAGCCGTGCAGGTCGCCGAACGCGAGGTGCTGGAAGCGGAGTTCCTTGCCCGCGCCCGCGACCCCGATACCCTGATCGACGCGGCCCTGGCGCTGGCGGTAGCGCCTGGGCATCCGCTGGGACGCTTCGTAGCCGGCCGGCGCGACAGCCTGAAGGTGGAAAGCCCGGCGTTCCAGAAGGCGCTGCGTGATTTCATCCGCGCCTCTCAGGCTGGCGGGGCGCTGGAGCTCTGGCTGCAGGGTCCGCAATCGCTGGAGGAACTGGAAGCCCTGGCCCAGCGCGAGGCGGGTGTGTTCCCGTCTGGCGGGCTGGTTGATCCTCCTGGCGTCGAATCCCTCCTGCCGCTGAGCGGCCAGGAGCTGAAGCTTCGTCTGCCCGGTGCGCCGCGACTGGTCCTGGCGTTCGCCCTGGACGGTATGACGGGCGCGGGCGGCGTGCTGCTGGAGCAACTGCAAGGCTGGCTGGCCGACGAGGCGCCTGGCTCGCTGTTGGCCTGCCTGGGGCAGAACGGCCTGGGCGACGGCGCCCGTGCACGGCTGAGCCGTTTCGCCAACGGCCAGGCGTTACTGCGTTTCGATTTCGAGCTGGCTGAAGCCTCGGCAGCCGATCTTGTGGAGGCAGCTTTCTTCGCCTGGCTGGAGGCCTTGCGCAAGCTGCCGGCGGAGCTTCTGGCCGCCGCTCCCGCCCATGAGTCATCGGCTGCACTGGAACAGTTGCGGCGTAGCGTGAGCGGCGTTGGGGCTTCGGCTTGGCTGGACCAACTGGTGGCTTCGCGCATGATTCGACTGCTTGCCTGCGAGTCAGTGATCGGCGAGTCGCTGACGTCGGCCGGCTTCACCCTGGACGTTGCACGTAGCCCGCAGCGCACTGTTGAACCCTTGCGTGGTGAACCGTGGTCCTTCACCCCGACGCAGCACCTCGTGGGTGTGGAGCCTGCGGCTTTGCACCTGCGCTGGCGCTTTGCCCAGGCGCCGGGTCGGCAAGCCTTTCTTGCCGCGCGGCAGGCCCTGCGCCCGCTGGCTGGGGCCGCGCGTCACGAAGGCGTCACGCTGCGTCTGGAGGCCATGGAAAGCGACTGGGCGCTGCTGCTGTCCGGTGCGAAGAACCCTCTCGCGGAGCTGGCGGAATCGGCGATCGATGCCCTGCAGAAGCCCTCCGCCAGGGTATTGGGGCAGGGCGCTCGGCTACTGGCGGCTGAGCGCCGGCGCCGTGAAGGGGAAATGCCCATCCGCCAGTTGCTCGACCTGCTGCCCGCACTGCTGGTGGGAGAAAGCGAAGCCTTGCCGGACTGGTCGGCGGCTCATTGGGATGCCCTGGCCCTGGGTATTGAACTGCCGGACACCCTGGCCGGCTATTCGACCACCAGCGCGTTGCCACCGCGCAATGGGCCGCCCGGCCGCCACCGGCAGGTGCTGGAGATGCCGGGTGAGGCCGCGCTGCTGCTGTTCTGCCCGTTGGCATCCCGTTCGGCGGCGGACGAAGCCGCCTGGCGCCTGCTGGCCCGCGTACTGGAGCCGGCCTTCTTCCATTGGCTGCGTGGCGAGCGGCAACTGGCCTACGCGCTCTACTGCGGATTCCGCCAGGTGGGTATGCGGCGTGGCATCCTTTTCGCCGTGCAGTCGCCGCTACTGTCGGCGGTGGAGCTGCAGGCGGAGGTGGACAGCTTTCTCTTCCGTCAGGGCGAGGCCCTGCAGCGCATGGACCCGCAGCGCGTTGACCGTCTGCGTGCTCCGCTGGCTGCCGAACTGGCGCGCGCGCCGGGCGACTTCGCCGAGCGTTTGCAGCAGGCCTGGAGCGACCAGTTGGCCGGTGTTGCGCCGTCTCACCGGGAGCTCATGGCCGAGGCACTGGAGAGCCTCTGCGCCTCCGAGCTTCGTGCTGCGCATTCGGCGCTCACCTCCGCCCAGGACGGTCACTGGCTGCTGCTCAGCCACGTCTGATCCTCGTACTTTCGACCAAGGGTGCCGTCCGCAAGACGGTGCCGCGGGCGACTTTTGCCTTACGCCCAGCGGCTTGCCCAAGGTACTGATCCTCAGTAGCGGTCCGCAGTAGCGGCCCGGCGGTCGCAGATGCCCGCGACCATCGCCGCGCGCCCTAGGTCTCGGCAGTCGCAGAGCCTTGCGCAGCACGCCTTCAATACACCCGCAAGACCCGCGGAACTTGCGCCAAAGCAGCGTATGGCGTGGCATCGGGCGTTTCGATAATCGCCTCCGACACGACTGTCCCGCAGTCGACACCCCCACCCGGAGAGCGCCATGAACAAGAACAACATCGCCGTCCGCCGCCAGCTCCTGCCGCTGGCATTCGCCACCTTGGCCGGGCCGGCTTGCGCCGATATCACGCTGTACGACAAGGACGACACGACCTTTTCTACCGACGGCTACTTCAACGCCTTCTATGTGAATAGCGACGTCGACCGCAACGGCGATACCTATGACCGGCGCCAGTCGCGGGTGAAGATGGGCTTCCTGCCCAACTACATCGGCTTCAACTTCGGCAAGAAGATCGACGACCTGACCCTCACCGGGCGCTCCTCGTTCTGGGTGACCATCAACGACAGCGAACAGGACGGTACGGACACCGCCATTGACGTCCGCCAGTTCTACGGCAACGTCGCCGGCGATTGGGGCGAGGTGCTGATCGGCAAGGACTTCGGCCTGTTCTCGCGCTCCAACATCTTCCTCGACGAACTGCTCGCCGGTTTCGGCAACGCCAGCGACACACTCGGCCTGGTGGACGGCAAGGGCGTGTCCTTCGGCAACATCGGTACCGGCTACCCGTACCCGTTCCCGACCTCGCAGATCACCTACCGCAACAACAACCTGGTGGACGGCCTGCGCGTGGCGGTCGGCATCATGGATCCGATCGACACCAACCAGATCGACAAGGACGCCAGCGACGGCCTCGACGACAAGGCCTACCAGGACAACCCGCGCTACGAGAGCGAGATCAGCTACCAGTTCGACGTCGGCGGCGCGCAGATCTACAGCTGGGTCAACGGCGCCTACCAGACCTCGAAGAACACCAACGACGAAGTCGACAGCGTGACCTCCAAGGGGCTGGGGTACGGCATCCAGGCAAAGATGGGTGGCTTCTCGCTCACCGGCTCGGGCTTCACCGCCAAGGGCATCAACCCCTTCTTCACCAACAACGCCGGCGAAGCCGCCCTGCGTGAAGTGGACAGCCGTGGCGTGCTGCTGCAGGGCTCCTACAGCTGGGGCAAGAACCGCGTGGCCCTGTCCACCGGCGAAACCCGCGACGACGGCAACGGCCTGGGCAGCGCGGCGGACTATTCCACCCAGGGCATCGCCTACTTCCGCACCATCAACGACAACCTGAAACTGGTCGCTGAATACAACGTCTACGAGATCGACGGCCGCAAGGGCTCCACCGTCAGCGAGGACACCGACACCTTCGCGGTGGGCGCCGTCCTCAACTGGTAACTGCGCAAACTCCTTTGGCTCCAGTTCGGCGGGTCGGCACGGCGTGTCGCCCGCCTTTTTTCTTCAGGGGCCTTTTCAGGACAGCCGAGCCCTCAGAAGTAATACGGGAACTTCACGCTGAAGCTGAAATCCGGCGCATCCGGCGAGATGCCGATGGACAGGTTCGGCACGATGGTCAGGTTGGGACTCCAGGCGTAGGTCAGGCCCCAGTTGAAGTACGCCGCGTTGGCGTCGCTGCCGGTGACGGTGGTCCAGTCGCCGCCGTCGGCCTTGATCTTGCTCTTCTGGGCGATCAGGTCGGAGAAGGAGAACGACATGCTGGTCTTCTCGTTGAGGGCGAAAGCTACGCCTGCACCGATCTGGAACCAGTCGCCGAGATCGACCTTGCCTTTCTGCTTCACGCCCTGGGTAGGGCTGATGTCGTCGAAGGATTCCTCGAGGTTGTAGGTGTAGGAGAAGCTGCCGAACAACACGGCGGGGTCGACGGTCTTGACCAGCGAGATGCCGGGCGTGATCGACCAGACGCCGTTGCCGGTGGGCAGGGACTCGGGCACGTTCAGGTTGTCGTTGTCCGAGGCGCGCTTGAGCTTGATGCCGTAGGGTTCCTTGCCGGTGGGGGCCTTGATGCGCAGGCTCACCACCGCGTCGGGGCGTGACTCGGTCTCGTCCATGAACTTGTAGGCGATGCCGACGTTGACGTCGCCCAGGGTCGGGTCGCGAGTGACCTTCTCGTCGGTGGACTGCGCGGTGGAGTTGCCGGCGCCGGCCGATTCGAAGGTGCTCTCGCGGTACACGACGGGGGCGTTTATGTCGAACTGCCAGCGGTTGTTCCAGTTGTAGCGGCCGGTGAGGTCCAGGGTCCAGTTGTCGGCATTGATATTGTCCACGCCGATATTGCCCAGGAAGATCGTGTCCAGTGCGAGGAAGCCGTTGAGGATCAGTTGCTTGGTGTCGTAGTGGGTGTAGGTGATACCGGTCTCGAAACTGAAAGCGCCGTTGCCGAAGAATCCGCTGGCTTCATCGTAGAGGTTCTCCACGCTTTTGGGCGGGCCGGCGTCGTCCTTGAGCGACTCGCCATAGGAGCTGCCGCTGGAGGCGACGGTAGTGCCGGTTCCCGGCGGCGTCGGCTTGCCGGTGGAGGTGACCAGACGCTTGGGCTGGGCGGGTGCGGCCGGTGCTTCCTCGACCTGCCTGACCCGTTGCTCGAGCACCATCAGCGCCTTCTGCTGCGCCTCATAGCGCTGCTTGAGTTCCAGCAGCTCCTGTTTCAACGTCTCCACCTCGGCCTCCGTCGCTGCGGCGGCGAAGGTCGAGGGGAGTAATGCGGATACACAGATTGCAGTTCCTAGCGAGAGCGATCGGTGCATGGCGCGCTGTCCTTGTTTTAGGTTGGACCTCACAGTCGCACTGGAGCGAAATCACATACCCATGGTGCGAAGCCCTTTGAGTTGGTCGAGATTGCAGTCCAGCGCTCCAGACGACGGAAGGTTGTTTTTGAGTACCACGCTGAGCTGTGCCAGGTTGTTGACGGCATTATTCCCGCCCACCATCTGCGCGGCCTGGAGCAGCCCGCCGGCGGCCAGTTGCTGCATGGCGGCGCCCTGGCCGTTGGCGTTGATCGCCAGCTGGATGCCTCCATTGCCCGCCGTCACGCTGACGGTGCCGGCGCCGTTACTGGCGGTGACGGGGGTGGCGTCCAGCGGCGTTCCTTGCGGGGCTGCCATGGGCGGCGCCTGGTTGGCTTCCTTGACATCGATGCTGACGGTGTTGGCGGCCGTGTTGTAGTCGCCTGCCGCGCGGACGCTCTGGGTGACGCCCTGGGTCTGGTTGAGTCCGGCGCCTCCGGTAACGGTGCCAGTGCCCGCCGCGGGCGGAGCCGGGTTGCCGGTGGCTGGTTCATCGATGGTGGTCACGTAGAACTGCGGTTTGATGGTCGACTCCTGGACCTGCATGCTGACCCTGGCGCCGATGTTGTCGCCCACGGCGTTCTTCCAGGTGCTGCTCATGACGATGCCGAAGCTGATGACCCGGCCAGGCATCACGTACTTGCCGCGAAGTTGGGCCAGCTCCTGATCCTTCAACTCGATCGGCTTGAAGACGCTTTCCGCCTGGACCGGCAGGCAGGCTACCAGGCAGGTGGCGGCAAGCAATGGGATCACTTTCATTGGGGTTCTCCCCGGAAGGATTCCTGCCTTCCGTTCTTGTGCGGTCCTAGAGGAAGTCGCTCTGGATGAAGCCGAATTCCATGAGCTCCGCATCCTTGACCGGGCTGAACGCGTTGATTCGGTCCCTGGCCGTCAGTGGGTCGGGCGGGTTCATCAGGGCATTGGCCTGCTCGTAGCCCGGACCGATGACGGCGAAGATGATGCCGTTCCAGCCTTTGAGAAAATCTTCCTGGGTGAAGCGCTTGTGGCCGAGCACCGGGTCGCCGATATAGACGTAGCCCTTGTAGGCCCTCTGCATCACGACGAAGTGTTTGTAGCCACGGATGTCCATCAGCACTATCACCGGGATCGTCAGCTTCTCCAGGGACGCCGGCGGGATCCGGTACCCGCGTGCGCGCATGCCGATGCCTTCGAGGTAGGTCTTCATGTCCAGCATCGAGAAGCCCTGGGTGCGCACCAGGTCCGGGTCGGCGCGCACCAGCATCCCCTTGATCACGAACTCCTCGTCCACGTCCAGCGTATAGGCCTGGCGGAGGATCGTCGCTAGCGCGGCAGCGCCGCAGCTGAAGTCGGTCTTCTGCTGGACCAGGTTGCTGAACTTGCGCTCGCGGATGCTCTCGACCTGCTTGTAGGCCATCGCCCCGCCGGGAAGGACGGCGAAGGGGAGCTGCGCAGCCTGCGTCGTGAGGCTGAAGAGGGCGAGCAAAAGCAGGGCGGACGTACGCATGATCGTGACGCCTTCGGATGGCTTGCGGAGAAGGGAGGCTCCGTTGCCGGAGCCTCCAGGTGCTACGCCGTGTCGCTACAGGCAGGATTTGCAGCCTGCGGCGATGGACAGCGAGTTGCTCTGCTGGTTGCCGACCCCTGCCGCGACGTTGGCCCCGACGTTACCCGACACGTTGTTGAGCGAGTTGCTCAGGTTGGCGTCGTTCTTGACCGGGTCCTTCCAGCCAGTGGGGACCAGGACCTGGTAGGTGGCCTGGCCCTTCAGGTCGACTGTGCCGGCCTCGACGAAGAACAGCGGATCCTTGTCGGTCTTGCCGCCGCCATTGCGGCTGTCGTGCCCGCCATAGCCGGCCTCGTCGACCACGTAGCCGGTGCCAGCGCCCTTGTAGGTGCCGTGGGCCTTGAACTCGGACTTCAGGGTTTCCTTCTCGTAGGTCAGGAAGGCCACGTTACCCACGGTGTTGCCCGTGGAGGTCTGGGTTGCACCGCTGTAGGACTCGGCAGTGGCGCCGCCGGAGACGGCAGCGGCCATGTCGTTCTTCTGTTGGTTGTAGTTGCCGGCGGCGACGTTGATGCCGATGTTGCCGGACGCGCCATTCGCCGAGTTGTTGAGCGTCGCCTTGTTGGTGGTGGACAGGTTCAGGGCTGTGTTGCCGGTGTTGGTCTGGGTCACTTCGGTGGAGGCAAAGGCGGAGCCGAAGATGAATTTCTCATCCGCGGTCGCCAGCGCGGCAGCGTTGGCCTGCTGGTTCAGGTCGCCGCCGGCCACGTTGACACCCACGTTGCCGGATGCGCTCCCCAGCGATCCGTCGACGTTAGCGGTGTTCTTGGTGCCCATGTTGACGACGGTGTTGTCGCTGCTCTCCTGGGTGTCCTCCACCGTGGCGCTGGCGCCTGCGTCGATCCGCGGGTCCTTGTAGGGATCGTACGGAGGCTTGGGTTGATGTTGTTCATGACCGTGGCCGTTGCCATGGCCGTGACCGTTGTTGTTACGGTTATCCGCGTGCACTGCTACAGCCATGACCGCTGCGACGGCGAAAACCAGTGGCTTGAGAGCCATTGTCGGTTTCATGGTGTATCTCCTTGCTTGTTGGCGTGCTTAGTGTTTTAGGAGTTGGCGTGGGTCAGTCCGCGACCCGGATGCTCAGGGTGTTGGCAATGCGATTGCCCACCCCGGCGCTCTGGCTCATCTGCACGACGCCACGGCTGCCGGCAAAGGCCTGGTCGCTGGTGACGACCTGCCGGTTGCCCGTGGTGGAATCCGTTGAGCCTGAGTTCACTGGCAGCGCGACGTTCTGCTGGGAAAGCACGCTGTCATCGACGCTCTGCGGCACGGCACTGACGCTGATCCGCATGGCGTTCACTTGCTGGTTGGCGGTGCCGGCGGCCTGGTTCACGCCCAGTGCGCCATTGCCGTTGCTGAAGGCGTTGCCGGCGATGCTGGCCGACGCCGCCTGGCCGAGGTCGACCTTGGCGTTGACCACTTGCCGGAACTCAGTGGTGGCCTGGGCATTGCTGCCGATGGCGATGGCGCGTCCGTTGGCCTGTTGCTGCGCGTCACCAGCCGCCTGGTTAACGCTGGCGACGCCTCGGTAATTGCGCACGGCGCTGTCGATGCTGGCGTTGTTGATCATCGAAGGATCCGCGGCCAGGGCCGAGACGCTGCAGATCAGGAGAGCAAGAGCGTGCAGGCGCGCGTTCATCTCAGCGGTCCCCCGTCAGCATGCGCAGGGGCGAGAGTCCCTGCTGTACGGTGCGGTTCACCGAGTTGGAGATGCCGGCGCCCCCGCCTGCCGCGCCGGCGCCCAGCGCGTTGCCGTTGAGAGCCTGGTTGGCGCCGTTGTCCATGCCCACCAATTGACCGCCGGGCAGGATGTGCCGCTGCAGGCTCGAGCCGCTGGTGACGCCGGCGAAGTCGCTGTCGCTCAACTCGGCGTTGCCGGTCTGGCGCACGACCTGCTCGGAGATGTTCGGGTTGACGGTGACAGGGTTCGGGTCGGGAATGTCGGTCGGCCGCGTGGCGACGCGGGGTTGCACCTGGCGTTGCAGGACGATGGTGCCGTCGCCGGCGAGTGCGACAGGGAACAGCGATACGCTGGCCGCGCCGCAGGCAAGCGTGACGAGGATGATGGCTATCCGTGAGTCGGTGTTCCCCATGATGGCGATCCTTCTTGGTGCGCTGAGCCCTAACCAGCGGTACCAGGGTGGAGCAGGGGGCGTGCCGCTTTTATACAGCTATTCAGAATCAATGACATGGCGTAACGCCATGCGCGCCATCACGGCGCGGCGCGTTTCATGGCTGATACGGAACGAGCGCGGAAAACCGTGGCGAGAGCCTTGGTACGGGGGCAAAGCACAATCGAGGCGGATTCTGTCGCTTGGCTGAAACACAACGCTGGGCGAAAACGGGCAAGCTGCTGAGCGCTGCGTCTGCGCGCGGTCCAGTGTGTCACCGGGCTAACACAACAGGGTGTTTCTTAACCTTTCGGGTATTTGCGTAGCGCTGTGTTTTCAAGGAATTAGGCATTTTGCATGATGGCACGAACCGGTTGGGTTCACCGTTGTCTGCATCTGGCGGGCGAGGACAGCCGAGCTTTTTTACCGAACTGCCAACATCTCCGCTGCGGGCGCTGGTTGCGAGAAATTTTTGTGAATTTCATAGCCATCCGCAGGCAATGCATTAGCATGCCGACGCCGCTGCGGCGCCGGCGCGCCGGGAGCTGGCAGCGGAATAACCATTAGAAGTGTGCGAGCCAGTGTGCCTCGCGGGGGAAGTAGCATGGATTTGTGGAGCGCCTTTCAGGCCTTCATCCTGGGCGTGGTCGAGGGGCTTACCGAGTTCCTGCCGATTTCCAGCACCGGCCATCAGATCATCGTGGCGGATCTCATCGGCTTTGGCGGCGAGCGCGCCGAAGCCTTCAACATCATCATCCAGTTGGCAGCCATCCTGGCGGTGGTCTGGGAGTTCCGCCGCAAGATCCTCGATATCGTCTGCGGCCTGCCTACCCAGCGCAAGGCGCAGCGCTTCACGGTCAACCTGCTGATCGCCTTCTTCCCGGCGGTGGTGCTGGGCGTGGCCTTTGCCGACTACATCCACTATTACCTGTTCAACCCGATCACCGTGGCCGTGGCGCTGGTGGTGGGCGGCGTGATCATGCTCTGGGCGGAGAAGCGCCAGCACGTGATCCAATCCGAAACCGTGGACGACATGACCTGGAAGGAGGCCCTGAAAGTCGGTTGCTGCCAGTGCCTGGCGTTGATTCCGGGCACCTCGCGCTCCGGCGCCACCATCATCGGCGGCCTGCTGTTCGGCCTGTCGCGCAAGGCGGCCACCGAATTCTCCTTCTTCCTCGCCATGCCGACCATGGTCGGCGCTGCGGTCTACTCGGGCTACAAGTACCGGGACATCTTCCAGCCCGCGGACCTGCCGGTGTTCGCCATCGGCTTCGTCACCTCGTTCATCTTTGCCATGATCGCCGTGCGCGGGCTCCTGAAGTTCATCGCCAACCACAGCTATGCGGCCTTCGCCTGGTACCGTATCGTGTTCGGCCTGCTGATCCTGGCGACCTGGCAGTTCGCCCTGATCGACTGGAGCAGCGTCAAACCCTGATCCGATAGCGAGTGAACGTGGAAAAGAACGGCACCATCAGCCGCTGGGACGATGACAAGGGCTTCGGCTTCATCCGTCCCCAGGCCGGCGGCAAGGAAGTCTTCCTGCACATTTCCGACTTCCGCGGCGACCGCCGGCCGGAAGCGGGCGACCAGGTCTGCTATGTCGAAGGCACCGGCAAGGACGGCCGCCCCCGCGCCGACCACGCCCGTCTTGCCGGGCTGGCCATCGATACCCCGGCGATCCGCCGCAAGCCGGTCGCCGCGGCCACCCGCGAGCGCGTTCGCAGCGGCCGCGAAGTGGCCTTTCCCAGCGCCCCGAAACGCTCCCTGGGCAAGGCGCTGGCAGTCCTTGCGGTGCTGCTGGCGCTGCCCGTCATCGGCTCGGTGCTCTGGCTGAAGGACAGCTATTTCGTCTGGTTCCTGCTGCTCTATCCGGTGTTCAGCGTCCTGGCCTTCCTCGCCTACTGGCGGGATAAGCGCAGCGCCGAGCGCAACGACTGGCGCACCCCCGAACAAAGCCTGCATCTGCTGGAACTGCTCGGCGGTTGGCCGGGCGCCTTTCTCGCTCAACAGGTGTTTCGCCACAAGACCCGCAAGCTGTCCTTCCAGCTGGTGTTCTGGTCCATCGTCCTGCTGCACCAGTTGTTCTGGGTCGACTGGCTCAGCGGCGGCCGCCTCCTGGGCTGGATCGGCGCACTGATGGGCCTGGCGGCGACTTCGGCGTAAGGGCTGTCTTCAGACGGGCCAATCGTCTTTCGAGAAGCCTTCCTCCAGATAATCGAGCAACGCCCGCACCGCCGGCAGAATGCCGCGCCGGTGCGGATACACCGCCTGCAGGTAGGCCTCCGGCTCGCTCCAGGCGGGAAGCACGCGCACCAGACGACCGTCGTCCAGCTCCTGGGTGCAGTAATGCAACGGCAGTGTCGTTACGCCCAGCCCTGCCAGCGCCACGTTCTTGCGCAGGTTGAAATCCTCCACGGCCAGCCGCGCCTCGAATGCCAGTTCCTTCACTTCTCCCAGCGGGCCAGTGAGCTTCATGTGCACGCGGCGGTCGTTATCGATGGCGCCGAGAACGGGCAGGGCGGCCAGGTCCTCCGGCTGATGCAGATCGACGCCCTCGAGCAATGAAGGTGCAGCGACCAACGCAGTCTTGGCCCGACGCAGGCGCCGCGAAATCAGCGACAGGTCTTCATCCCCCGGCGCTCGCACGCGCAGCGCGACGTCGATGCTCTCATTGAGCAGGTCGACGCGGCGGTTGGTCAGCATCAGCTCCAGATTCACCTGCGGGTAAGCCGCGAGGAACCCAGGCAGCATTTCGTTGAGCGAGGTTTCCGCCAGTGCCACCGGGCACGAAAGGCGCACCCGTCCGCGAGGCTCCGCGCTCAATTGTGCGGCCACTTCGTCCGCCATCTCGGCTTCCACCAGCATCGCCTGGCAGTGCCGGTAATAGCGCTCGCCGAGGTCGGTGAGCGCCAGTTTTCGCGTGGTGCGTTGCAGCAGGCGCACATCCAGGCGCGCTTCCAATTCCGCTACACGCCGCGACAGGCGGGACTTCGGCAGGCCCAGCAGGCGCCCGGCGGCGGCGAAGCCTCCAGCTTCCACCACCTTGGCGAAATAGAAGAGGTCATTGAGGTCCTGCATGGGATTGTCCTGCTGATGAGACGAATCATTGCATTTTTGCCGACTTATCGAAGATTGGCCACATGCGTAGTCTTGCCTCCAACGACAAATGCCTCCGCCAACCCACGTGGCACCCTTCCTGGAGAACACAGATGAAACTGCTGCATATCGACTCGAGCATCCTCGGCGACAACTCCGCTTCCCGCCAACTGAGCGCCGAACTGGTCGCTGCCTGGGCCGCCGCCGAGCCGGGCGTCGAAGTCACCTACCGTGACCTGGCCGCCGACGCCATCAGCCACCTGTCCTCCGCCAGCCTGGTTGCCGCCGGCACTCCGGCAGAGCTGCGCGATGCTGCGCAGAAGCACGAAGCCGCCCTGGGCGAGAAGAGCATCGAAGAGTTCCTCGGCGCCGATGCCATCGTCATCGGTGCTCCGATGTACAACTTCTCCATTCCCAGCCAGCTGAAGGCCTGGATCGACCGCATCGCCGTCGCTGGCAAGACTTTCCGCTACACCGAGAACGGCCCGGAAGGCCTGGCGGGCGGCAAGAAGGTGATCATCGTCTCCACCGCCGGCGGCATCCATGCAGGCCAACCCTCCGGCATCGCCCACGAGAATTACCTCGAACTGGTACTGAACTTCCTCGGCATCACCGACATCGAGGTCGTTCGTGCTGAAGGCCTGGCCTATGGCGACGAACCCCGCCGCAACGCCATCGCCGGCGCCCAGGCGAGCATCGCCAGCCAGTTCGCCGCTGCCTGATCGCTGCCCTGAGAAGAAAACGCCCCGCCCATGCGGGGCGTTTTTGTGTCCGGACAGCGCCGCCTGTCTGCGGACGCGGAGCGAGCCCGACTGGCGCGTACTATGCAGTGATTTCCTGCAGGCGGCGCCCGGGGGGCTGAGCATTCACCAACAAGGCCTCGTGGCGCCTGATCCGGGGACACATCGGGGGCGAATTGCACCATGGCGAGGCGCTTGTTCTGGTTGCTGCTGCTCGTTACCTTCAGTACCGCGAGTTGGGCGGCACAGGGCTGGAATGTGGGTTTTCACCGCCTGCAGGTGAGCGATCCACTGGACCAGCAGCCAATGAAGGCCATCGCTTTCTACCCTACACGCGCCCCCGAACAGCCGCTGCACCTGGGCAACTTCATCCTCGATGTCGCCTACGAGGGGCAGACCGCCAATGGCCGCTTCCCGCTGCTGGTGATGTCCCACGGCAACTACGGCACCCCGCTGGCCCACCGCGACCTGGTCCAGGCACTGGTGCGCAAGGGCTTCGTGGTGGTGACCTTGCTGCATCCCGGCGACAACCTGCATGACCACAGCCGCCTGGGCGCGGTGAGCAACCTGTATGGGCGGCCATTGCAGGTGTCGGAAACCATCAGTGCCGCACTGCTCGATCCGAAGGTTGCGGCCATTGCCGATCCACGCAAGGTCGGAGTGATTGGCTATTCGGCGGGTGGCGAAACCGCGCTGATCCTGGCCGGCGCACAGCCCAGGCTGGATCGGCTGATCAAATACTGCCAGCGGCACCCCGACGACCGCGACGCCTGCAGCGAGAAGGGTGAGGTGCGCGCCGACCGGAACGATCTGGTGCCCATGGCAGACCCGCGCGTTGGCGCCTTGCTCCTGCTCGCGCCGCTGAGCCTGATGTACGGCGTCCATGAGCTGGAGGACGTGCAGGTGCCCGTGCTGCTCTACACCGGCAACAACGACCATATCCTCGACTGGAAGAAAAACGCCGCCGCGCTGGCGCGCAAGCTGCCGCAGCAGGCGGACCTGAGGGTGCTGGACGGGGCAGGGCACTTCGTCTTCATGTCGCCCTGTTCGGATGAGGAAATGGAAGCCACCCCCGACCTGTGTGCCGACACCCAGGGGCTGGACCGCAAGGCGATCCACCGCGACCTGGCCGCCTCGGCGGCGGAGTTCTTCGACGTCAGCCTCGGAAGCGCGACGATGCAGACTTCCGGCCGCTGAGCATTGCGTGTGTTTTTCGTCAGCGAGCTTGCTCGCGAACCGGCCCCCGCCGCTCCTGACGCCAGCGCAGGGAAAAGAAGAAGCCCCGCATTGGCGGGGCTTTTTCGTCACGGCGGGGCGCAGGTCAGACGATCACGCCCTGGCTGCGCAGGTAGTCGTCGTAGGTGCCGCTGAAGTCGGTCACGCCGTTCTCAGACAGTTCGATGATGCGGGTGGCCAGGGAGGACACGAACTCGCGGTCATGGCTGACGAAGATCAGGGTGCCGGGGTAGTTTTCCAGCGCGAGGTTGAGTGCCTCGATGGATTCCATGTCCAGGTGGTTGGTCGGCTCATCCATCACCAGCACGTTGGGGCGCTTGAGGATCAGCTTGCCGAACAGCATGCGGCCCTTTTCGCCACCGGAGATCACCTTCACCGACTTCTTGATGTCGTCGTTGGAGAACAGCATGCGGCCGAGGGTGCCGCGCACCAGTTGCTCGCCGCCCTGGGTCCACTGGGCCATCCAGTCGAACAGGTTGTAATCGTCCTCGAAGTCCTCGGCATGGTCCTGGGCGAAGTAACCCACGTCTGCGCTGTCGGTCCACTTCACCTCGCCGGAGGTGGGCGCCATCTCGCCGACCAGGGTGCGCAGCAGGGTGGTCTTGCCGATGCCGTTCGGGCCGATGATGGCGATGCGCTCGCCGGCTTCCACCTGCAGGCTCAGGTTCTTGAACAGCGCGACACCGTCGAAGCCCTGGCTGACTTTCTCCAGGGTCACTGCCTGGCGGTGCAGCTTCTTGTGCTGCTCGAAGCGGATGAACGGGCTGACGCGGCTGGACGGCTTGACCTCTTCCAGCTGGATCTTGTCGATCTGGCGCGCACGGCTGGTGGCCTGCTTGGCCTTGGAGGCGTTGGCCGAGAAGCGGCTGACGAAGGTCTGCAGCTCGGCGATCTGGGCTTTCTTCTTGGCGTTGTCCGACAGCAGGCGCTCTCGGGCCTGTTCGGCCGCGGTCATGTACTCGTCGTAGTTGCCCGGGAACAGGCGCAGCTCCCCGTAGTCCAGGTCCGCCATGTGGGTGCAGACGCTGTTCAGGAAGTGGCGGTCGTGGGAAATGATGATCATGGTGCTGTTACGCGCCGTGATGACGTTTTCCAGCCAGCGGATGGTGTTGATGTCCAGGTGGTTGGTCGGTTCGTCCAGCAGCAGCAGGTCCGGATCGGAGAACAGCGCCTGGGCCAGCAGCACGCGCAGCTTCCAGCCCGGAGCCACGGCGCTCATCGGGCCGAAGTGCTGGTCCAGCGGAATGCCCAGGCCCAGCAGCAGCTCGCCGGCGCGGGATTCGGCGGTGTAGCCGTCGAACTCGGCGAACTGCACTTCCAGTTCGGCCACGGCCATGCCGTCTTCCTCGCTCATCTCCGGCAGGGAGTAGATGCGGTCGCGCTCGGCCTTGACCTTCCACAGTTCCTCGTGGCCCATGATCACGGTGTCGATCACGCTGAAGTCTTCATAGGCGAACTGGTCCTGGCGCAGCTTGCCCAGACGTACGCCGTTTTCCAGCATCACCTGGCCACTGGACGGCTCCAGCTCGCCACCGAGGATCTTCATGAAGGTGGACTTGCCGCAACCGTTGGCGCCGATCAGGCCGTAGCGGTTGCCGTTGCCGAATTTGACGGAAACGTTCTCGAACAGCGGCTTGGCGCCAAACTGCATGGTGATATTGGCGGTGGAAATCAACTGACTGACCCTTGGCTGGACATGGTGCGCGCCGGGCGCAGACGGCGCAGGCGGGCAGGGAAGGCGTTCTTGTCGACCGAGGTCGACAGGCGTCTGGCAAAGCCGCTCATTATGCCACAGCGGTGCCCGCGCTGCATGCTTTGCCGCTGCAGCGCCCGTTGTGCGGGCGTATGGCGATATCAGACAGTTGAAACCCCCCGTTGTCCTGCATCAGAATTCGGTGTTCAGAATTCTGGTGGGGGCTGTATGAAAATCCTAAACGCTCAACATTCGCTCAGGCATTACCTGGAACAGGTCAGCAACAAGCTGATCACCGTGGTCTCGGCCTCCGCCAGTGAAACCGAGTCACTGATCGAAACTCTGGCGGAGAAGGGCAATCGCCTTGATCTGCTGGTGGGCACCATCAACTCCTTCACCTCGCCGGACTTCATCGATTACTGCGTCCGCGATGCCGGTCCCAACGTCACCTTGCACGTCGACTTCCGCGCGCAGAACAGCGTGCACTGGAAGCTGATCCTGATCGAACCGGATGTGGTCATCCTGGGTAGCGCCAACTTCACCGAGATCGGCCTGAGCCTGACCCGCGACACCTGTACCGTCATCCAGGACGCGTCGTTGTACGCCGACTACCTGGCGCGGGTGGCCGAGATCAAGAGCGTGGAAGGCGTGGTACTGGGCGAAGACACAGCAGCGTTCGACGAGCAACTGGAAGATTATCGCCAGAGCCACCGCCGCGTGCAGGCGAGCCTTGCGCGTAGCGCACAGTACCTGGACGGTGAGAGTTGGCTGGGCGACGAGACCAACCAGAGCATCCCGCTGTTCATCTGGTACAGCGACCACTCCGACGATTCCGAGGAAAAGGCCGAAGCCTTCCTGCACGCCAGCAGCGACGGCGTGGACTGGGATGACGTGCGCGAGTTCTTCACCTATGAATGTGCCGAGGGTGTGCTGCCCTACGAAGAGGGCGACATGGTGCTGACCGCGCGCTGCAACGGCACGCACATCGGTTTCTACACCTTCGACCGCATCCTCTACCGCGACGGCACCTACTACATCTACTCCTACCGCAAGAAGCGCTACACCCAGCCGTTCAAGCTAGAAGATGCCAAGGAGCGCCTGCGGGACGTGATTCCCGAGTGGTACGAGGAAATGCGGACTTCGCTCAACCGCCATGACATCAATAGCGTTGTGCGCTAAGCGCTCGCCGTTCATCGGCGCGTAGCCGGTGACCCGGCGGTCCGTGGCTGCGCGCCTTGGCAATCAGGTCGCGCACGGCTAGCATCCTGCCAGTATCTCGACGTCGCATGCCGCAGTTGCGTGAGCCCGTCAGAAACCTGTCAGGAGGCAAAGGACCATGCCGCAACTTCCCCCCGATGAAGTCCCCGTCCGCCGCCGTATGCGTTGGCATTGGCGGCTGTTGACGCTGAAGATCTACATACTCTGTGCATTCCTGCTCGCCTGCATGCTGGGCGGCAGCGCGATGCTGTTTCTCAATGTGCTCAATGACACACTCGAACCGGTCCAGCGCCTTGGATCCTTCGCGGCCGGCGCGCTGATCCTGCTGCTGTGCTTCCACATCCTGCGCATGGCGTTGCCGCCCATGCCGTGGCACTCCAGGCGGCGCAGCGTCGAATAGCAGCCACGATGAAAAACGCCCCGCGGCATCGCTGCCACGGGGCGTTTTCTTCGAGTCGGATCAGGTCATCAGAAGATGTTGACCGGGTACTCGACGAAGACGCGCACTTCGTTGCCGTCGTCGTTGTAGGAGCGGGCGTCATTGGATACGCGCAGCCAGGAACCGCGCAGCTTGACCGACAGGTCCTTGGCCGGGCCGCTCGGTACGACGTACTTCAGCTGGTTGAAGATTTCGCGCTCTTTGCCGTTGCTGGTCTCAGCGGTCTTGATGTTGTCGCCGTAGACGTAGGCCACGGTGTAGCTCAGGCCCGGTACGCCGTACTCGGAGAAGTCCAGGCTGTAGCTGCCCTGCCAGGAACGCTCGTCTTCGCCGTTGAAGTCCGACCAGTAGGAGTTGGCCAGCCAGATGGTGGTGCCGCCATCGCCCAGGCCGCCTTGGTTCTGGTACCAGCCGTAGTTGTAGCCGGAGTCACCGTTGTTGCGCTGGTGCGCGATCATGAAGGTGTGGACGCCGATGTTATAGGCGGCCGACAGGCTCCAGATGGTGTTCTTGGTGCCATCGATGCCGTTGTCGGCAGCGAAGTCTTCGTTCACGCGGGTGCGGTAGCCGTTGAAGTCCAGGGTCAGGGACTGCTTGTCGGCCACCGGAATGACGTAGTTCAGGTTCATGTACTGCTTGCGAGCGACGTCTTCGCTCTCGTAGCCGTACAGCGAGCCGCTGAAGTTGTCGGTGAACTTGTAGCTGCCGCCGAACACGTCGATGCGCTTCAGGCCGCCGCTGTCACGCCCCTCGGCGCTCTTGCGGGTTTCCGAAGTGAAGGCCGACGTTCAGTTCCAGGCCTTCGATCTCCTTGGAGGTGATCAGGGTGCCGGTGAAGCTTTCCGGCAGCAGGCGGGAGTTGTCGTAGCTCAGGATCGGCAGGGCCGGCATCTGGTCACCGTACTTGATCACGGTGTTGGAGAAGCGGGCCTTGACCGCGCCACCGGCACGGGCCAGGTCGTTGGCGGCTTCGCCGCTGTCGCCCTGCTTGAAGAAATCGATACCGGCAGCGCCGCTCTTGCCCTGGCCACCGTCCAAGCGCAGGGCGTACATGCCGAATGCGTCAACGCCGAAGCCCACGGTGCCCTGGGTGAAGCCGGAGGTGAAGGTCGCGGTGGCGGCCTGGCCCCACTCGGCCTTGTCATCGCGGCCGTGCTTGTAGTCGCGGTTCATGTAGGCGTTGCGGAAGAACAGGTCCAGGTGGCTGTCTTCGACGAAGCCCTTGGCAGTGGACTGGTCTTCGGCCATGGCGGCGGTCGACGCGAGGATCCCCAGTGCGAGCAGACTGATCCGGTGGTTCAGCATCTTGATTTCCTTAATGGTGCAGCGCCAGCGACGAGAGGAAAAAAGCTCTCCGCCCCGAAGTGTGTGATCGGGGTAGGTGGAGTCCTGTGCTGGCCTATTCTTTTGGTTGTATTCGAGGCGTGGTCGCCCCGGCGCCGCGGGATGATAGCAGAGGTTCGAACTTTTTCGTCCAGCCCCTGTCACGCTGTCGTCATGATTACCTGATCAGCGGTTTTGGCAGCCGGATCGCCGCGGATGGGCGAAGTCGCGGCAGATTGCCGCGTCGTCGGGGTCAGCGGGAGAACGAGCGCTGGAACAGCCAGAGGCTGAGGATCAGCCCGCTGAATGCGGCCAGTGCTGCGCAAAGGAAGATCGAGCCGAAGCCGAAGCCATTGGCGACCGCGCCCATCAGCGGCCCGGTGACACCCAGGGATACGTCGATGAACAGCGAGTAGGCGCCCAGCGCCGCGCCGCGGTTGGACGCGGGCACCAGACCCACGGCTTCCACGCCGAGTGCAGGAAACACCAGGGAGAATCCGAAGCCCGTCAGTGCCGCGCCGGCCAGGGCGATCCAGGGTGTCGGGGCGCTCCACAGCAGGAGCAGGCCGAGACTTTCCACCGACAGGCAGGCAATGGCGACGCGGAAGCCCCCGTGGCGGTTGATGGCGTTGGCGAACAACAAGCGTGCGCCGATGAAGCAGCCACCGAATGCAGTCAGGCAGTAGACCGCGTCCTGCCAGCCGAGGCTGGCGTAATAAAGCGTGATGAAGGTGGCGATGGTGCCGAAGCCGATACCACCCAGCGCCAGGCCCATGCCGTGGGGGAATACCCGACCGAGCACGTGATGGAAGGGCATGCGCTCGCCATGCACCAGCGCTGCCGCACGCTTGGGCCATGCCAGGGCGAAACCGAGCGCGGCCAGCAGGACCACGCTGCCGCCCAGGCTGGCCAGCCCGAGCTGGCCGACCATCAGCACGCCCAGGGGCGCGCCGATGGCGAGTGCGCCATAGCTGGCGATACCGTTCCAGGAGATGACTTTTGCAGTGTTCGCTGCGCCGACGCGGTCGATGCCCCAGGCGATCGAGGCACTACCGACCAGGCTTTCCGACGTCCCCAGAACCAGCCGTGCGACCATCAGCAGGCCGAGACTGAACCACGGCAACCCCTGCATCGCCCAGGAACCGAGCATCAGCGCGCCGCTTCCGGCGCAGCCGACCATGCCGTACAGCACTGCACGCTTGGGCCCGAGCGTGTCGATGACCCTGCCGGCGTAGGGGCGGGTAAGGAGGGTGGCGAGGTACTGGATGCTGATGACCAGGCCGGCCATCACCGAGCCGAAGCCCAGGTCGCTGTGCACGTAGCCGGGCAGCACGGCCAGCGGGATGCCGATGGTCAGATAGGCGATGAAGGTGAAAAGGACGACAGACACCACCTGCGGCGTGGTGGACGACCAAGAGCGGGAATCGGTGGACATGTGCTGCAGTTCGGTACGGCGAGTGGCCTCATATGATGGACCGCGTCGAGCCTGTAGGAAAGCTAGCTAACGAACTACCTTTCAGATCCGGCGTGTGCAAACCAATCGCGGACGGAGTCCGCTCCTACAAAAGCTGTCTGTCAGGCCCGGCGGAAGAGGGTGGGATAATCGATGACCAAGCCATCGTCATCTACGGTCAGCATTGCCTGGAAGTTCGTTCCTTCGAGGTTCTCATAGAGATAGTGATGCGCATCGATCCGCGTGTAGCCCTGGCGCATTCGTACCGGTTTGAGCGTCGGTGCTTCCAGATACACCACCGCCAGCTCCCGACGCTCGCCATCGACGAGTGGCAGGCGGCGGATGGGGAAGGTGTTGGTGAAGGGCGAAGGCCAGATGTCGATGTCCAGGCAGCCGTCCAGCGCCACAAGCGTCTCGCCCTGGTCGGTCCGCCAATGACCGGCGCCGTCGGTCAGCAGGTGCAGCCGATGTATGCCGCGGGCGCTTTCCACGCTGAAGCGCGCTTCACTGAGGCGCCATTCGGCGTCCCAGTCCAACTGGTAGTCGAGCTGATAGGAAGGCCCACCCGCCTCATCGATGGCGCGCAATTGGCTCTCGGCGCGCCGCTCGCCCAACTGCAGCGATTCCCAACTGGCCGTCGGTGCGTGCCAGATGCCTTCCCAGACCAGCGTACGCATCATTGCTGCTCCAGTACGAGACCCAGGCGTTGACGCCTGGGCAAGCGAGCGACCACCAGTTGATGAGAGCGGGTCAGCGCCTCGCGCAGTTCGGCGTCGCCCATGGGGTAGGGGCGCTGCATGGAGATCCAGAAGGCTCGCGCCAGATAGGGTGCCGGGCGGATGCCGGGGCGGTCCACGTACCCCAGGAACAGTTCCGGGCCGACCTTGAAGGCCAGGCCGCCGTTGCCGCTGTCGAGAAAATCCAGGATGGCGAACATCTTGTTGCCGGCGACCGAGAATACCCGGTTGCTGCCCCATTTGATGTCTTCGCGGGCGCCGGGCAAATCCAGGCAGAAGCGGGCGATCTGTTGCGGCGTCATTGATCGCGCATCCATCAGTCGTGCTCCCTATCAGTCACGGAAGTAAACCTCGACCAGATGGTAGCCGAACTGGCTTTTGACCGGCCCGTGAACCACGCCCACCGGCTTCTTGAAGATCACCTGGTCAATGCTGCGGACCATCTGGCCGGGACGCACCTCGCCCAGGTCGCCGCCGCGTTTGCCGGAGGCGCAGGTGGAATGCTTGCGGGCCAGGGCGGCAAAATCCTCGCCCTTGGCCAGGCGTTGCTTGAGCTGCTCGGCTTCGGCGGCGGTCTTGACCAGGATGTGTCGGGCCATGGCGACGGGCATTGGTTGGATCCTTGAATGAAAGCGTCTGGGCCGCATTGTACGGCAGCAGTGATGCAGGTCGCATTTCGCGATGGGTTGCATTGTCGGCCGTAGGAGCGCTCCATAGAGTCAATAAGCAAATTCTTATTTATAGGACGCTGCTTACAGGCAGTGCCCGCCGCCACCTTGCGTACGGATGCAGTTCAATGGATATCCAAGCGATGCTCAAGATCCTGGCCACCCAGGATGGTTCGGATCTTTACCTCTCTACCGGTGCGCCGCCCTGTGCCAAGTTCAACGGCGTGCTCAAGCCGCTGACCAACGAACCGATGAAGGCCGGCGACGTGGCTCGAATCGGCTATGGGCTGATGGACGAGGAGCAGCGCGCGGAGTTCGACCGTGAGCTGGAAATGAACCTGGCGATTTCCGTCGCGGGTGTCGGCCGTTTCCGTATCAACCTGTTCAAGCAGCGCAACGAAGTCTCCATCGTGGCGCGGAACATCAAGCTGGACATCCCGCTGTTCGCCGACCTCAAACTGCCTGACGTGCTGCTCAAGGTGGTTATGGAGAAGCGCGGCCTGGTGCTCTTCGTCGGCGGCACCGGCTCGGGCAAGTCCACCTCCCTGGCGGCGCTGATCGACCACCGCAACCGCAACAGCGGCGGCCACATCATCACCATCGAGGACCCCATCGAGTACGTGCACCGGCACCGCAAGTCAATCATCAACCAGCGCGAAGTGGGCGTGGACACCCGCAGTTTCCACGCCGCGCTGAAGAACACCCTGCGCCAGGCGCCGGACGTTATCCTGATCGGCGAGATCCGTGACCGCGAGACCATGGAGCACGCCCTGGCGTTCGCCGACACCGGGCACCTGGCGATTTCCACGCTGCATGCGAACAACGCCAACCAGGCGCTGGACCGCATCATCAATTTCTTCCCCGAGGAGCGCCGCCCGCAGTTGCTCAACGACCTGGGCAACAACCTCAAGGCCTTCGTCTCGCAGCGCCTGGTGCGCACCCAGGACGGCAAACGCCGCGCAGCGGTGGAAGTGCTGCTGGGCACGGCGACCATCAGCGACATCATCAAGCGCGGCGACTTCAGCTCGATCAAGGAGATCATGGACAAGTCCCGCGCCCTCGGCATGCAGACCTTCGACCAGGCGCTGTTCGACCTCGCGGTGGAAGGGGCGATCACCGAGGAAGAGGCGGTGAAGAATGCCGATTCGGCGAACAACCTGCGTCTGAAGCTCAAGCTGTACAAGGACAACCCGGGCAGCGTCGGTAGCGCTGCTGTCCCCGCGGCCGCCAAGCCAGCTGCGCCGGCACCCGTTGCGCCGCCAGCGGCCGCGCAGCCGGTGGAGGCCTCGAGCTGGGGGCTGGAGTTGGCGCTGGAAGAGATCGAAGCGGAAGACGCGGAGAAGCCAGCCGGCCAGTAAGGCTTGCTCTGTTCGCGAAAAAGCCCCGGCATGCCGGGGCTTTTTCATGGGGACGGTTTGGCTTGCAGGAGCGGACCATGTGCGCGATTCGTCGACGACCGTCGGCAGGGGCGACGGCCAGCGTTTCACGGTGGTTCCGTGCGGTACCTGTCGCAGGCGTGGCCCTACCGACATTTCCGAGCTCGGGTTTGCCCTCTCCCTAACCCTCTCCCTGAAGGGAGAGGGGACTGTTCGGCGTGCACGGATAGCTCCGCGCCCGCCGGCTGGTTCTGCGCTATCCAAGAGCACCGAATGGCTCCCTCTCCCTTCAGGGAGAGGGCTGGGGAGAGGGAACAGAGATCCAATTCCGTAGGGCGGATAACGCGCCTACAGCAGCGACAACGGATAGCTGATGATCAGCCGGTTCTCGTCGAAGCTGTTGGTGCTGCCCCAGTCCCGGCGCATGGTGGAGTTGCGCCACTTGATGTTCAGCGTCCTGAAGGTGCCGCTCTGTACCGTATACGCCAGTTCGCTTTCGCGGCCCCACTCGCGGCCGTCATCGGTGCTGGCGTTGTGCACGTTGCGGCCCTGGATGTAGCGGTTCATCAGAGTCAGGCCGGGAACGCCAAAGGCAGCGAAGTCGTAGTCATGGCGCAACTGCCAGGAACGCTCCTTGGCACTCTCATAGCTGGCGTTGTAGCTGTCGTTCGCCAGGGTGCCGCCGCTGGTGCCGTTGACGCGGAACCATTCGTCCTCGCCCATGACTTTCTGCAGGCCCAGATAGAAGGTGCTCGCGCCGTATTTTGCCGAGAACAGCCCGGAGAAGGTGCGGTTATCCAGGTCACCCGCACGGGCGCTGCCGTCTTCCTTGCCCCAGAAGTAGCCGATATTCGCACCGAGCACCCAGTCCCCTAGCGGTTGGCTGTGCTGCAGTTGCAGGTACTGCTGTTGGTAGATGTCCTTGAGCTGCGCATTCCACAGGCCGACCAGGGTACGGTCGTGGTTGAAGCGGTACTCGCCACCGGCGAAGTTGAAGCGATCCGAGGTGAAGGCCGGGCGGGTAAAAAGCGACATGTCTTCCATGCTGGCGTCGTTGCGCGGGCTGTTCTGGCGGAACTGGCCGCCGTACAGGGTCAGACCGTCGATTTCCTTCGAGGTGACCTGCGCGCCCTGGAAGGTCTGCGGCAGCGAGCGGCCGTCGTCGGAGCGCAGGATCGGCAGCACCACCATCCATTCGCCGGCCTTGAGTTCGGTCTTCGACACCTTGGCCTTGCCGGCTACGGCCAGGCGGCCGAAGTCGTCGGCGGGGCGGCCATCGTCGTGGGTCGGCAGCAACTGGGTGCCGGCCGTGCCCTTGCCGCCGTCGAGCTTCAGGCTGTAAAGCCCGAGCACGTCCAGGCCGAGGCCGACGGTGCCCTGGGTATAGCCGGAGCGGGCGTCCAGGATGAAGCTCTGGGTCCATTCCTCTGCCTTGCCCTGGCGGGTGTCCCCGACATAGTTGCGGTTCATGTAGAAGTTGCGCAGCAGCAGGCTGCCCTTGGCGTCCTCGAGGAAGCCGCCTTCCTCGGCATGGGCCAGGACGGGCAGGGTGGGTAGCAGGCAGGCGCTGATGGTGAGGTGGGGCAGATGGCGGAGCATGGGGGTTCCCTCGGCATTCTTGTCGTTGTTCAGGGCGAACGGAGCCCTCCGCGCGTTTCTGTCGAATGCGGCGGATGGACGTTTAAACGGTCAGCGAGTGCGGATCAGGCGATCAGCCAGGCGCAAAGGGAAGGCAAAACAGCATGCGAAGAGAGAAGGCGGAAGCGGCGTACCCGCGCAGGCGTGCCAGGGAGAGCGTGAGCATGTGAACGGACCTTTCTTATAGTTGTTGGCGCCGCATCGAGGCGGCGGCTGGGGTCATAGTGGTGCTCCTCCGCTGGCCGCCGCAATTCGCCCGTGGCGTAAACGTTCGCTGTTCGAACGATAATTAACCAAATGGAACATATACCCACCCGCATTGCGGGTAGGAT
Organism: Pseudomonas nitroreducens TX1; assembly: GCF_000313755.1. Taxonomy (GTDB): domain Bacteria; phylum Pseudomonadota; class Gammaproteobacteria; order Pseudomonadales; family Pseudomonadaceae; genus Pseudomonas; species Pseudomonas nitroreducens_A. The sequence goes on from NZ_AMZB01000131.1 coordinate 65,972, forward strand.
GCCTGCCACAACGCCGTGCAGACCCCTTATCGCCCGGCCTTGCAGCGGACCCGCGAGGTGCTCGCGGCGTGGCGTGGCGGATTCTTTCTGCGGTGCCTCCTGCTAGGCTGTGAAGCTTCCGAGTGCCTGCCGCATCTGTCCTATTGAATCCGTGAGTCGATGAGTACCAGTCAATCGCCGTTGTCCGGCGTTCACCAGCCCTTCAAGGGCATCCTGCTCATCGTCCTGGCGACCTTCCTGTTCTCCAGCCACGACGCGCTGTCCAAGTACCTGGCGAGCATCTACCCCATCGTCATGGTGGTGTGGGCGCGTTATGTAGTGCACACGCTGCTGATGGCGGGCATCTTCCTGCCGCGCGCCGGCCTCGCTGTGCTGCGCACCCGCCATCCCTTCCTGCAGACGGCCCGCGCGCTGTGCCTGCTGGGCACCAGCTTCCTGTTCACCACGGGTCTGCAGTACATCCCGCTGGCGGAAGCGACGTCGGTGAACTTCCTTGCGCCGCTGCTGGTGACGGCGTTGTCGGTGCCGCTGCTGGGTGAGCGGGTGACCGTGGGGCAATGGTCGGCGGTGATAGTCGGCTTCATCGGCGTGCTGATCATCGTCCACCCCGGTGGCGATCTGTTCACTCCCGCGGTATTGCTGCCGTTCGGCTCGGCACTGTGCTTCAGCTTCTACCAGTTGCTCACGCGCAAGCTCAGCCAGGCGGACAGCCCGACCACCAGCAACTTCTTCGCCGGGCTGTGCAACACCCTGGTCGTCAGCGCCCTGGTGCCGTTCTTCTGGCAATGGCCGGGGCTGGTCCATGGACTGATGATGCTGGCCCTGGGCACCTGCGGGATGACCGCGCACCTGTTCCTGACCCAAGCCTTCAAGCATGCAGCGCCCGCGTTGCTGGCGCCGTTCAGCTATTGCCAGATCGTTTTCGCAGGGCTGCTGGGCTTCGTGATCTTCGGCCATACGCCAGAACCATCGGCGCTGCTGGGTATCGCGGTGATCTGCGGCAGCGGGCTGGCGGCAGCGTGGTTGCAGAGCCGCAAGCGGTAGACGCTTTGCTCTTCCTGTAGGAGCGAGGGGGACGCCCAGTCCTTGCTCGCGAACGGATTATCCGGGCGCTCCTGCGCGGGGTGGGTTCGCGAGCAAGCTCGCTCCTGCACAAGAAGACCTACCAGACCTGAGGGCTTCACTCGATCTCGAACAGGCCATGGCGGATCGGCCCAACCTGCAGGCGCTGACGCACGTCGTCGTCGATGCGCGGGTCGTCCGGCTGGTAGAGCTTCACCTGGCGATAGGCGCTGATGCGGTTGATCTCCGGGCCCAGGTACTCCCAGACCACCCGGGTGCACGCCGGGGTGCGGCGGTCGCCGCTGGAGACACCGGTCTTCAGGCCGTTCAGGCGGGTGATGCGACTCTTGAAGCTGGGAATGAGGATGGTCTGGCTCATTTCATTGACGGTGAGCGACTCGTAGTCCAGCAGGAATAACCGGTCCTGCAGTTGGAAGGCCGCGCCCAGGTAGCGGCAGCGCACCCAGTCCTCGGCCTGCACGTCGGTGCTGCTGGAGCGCTCCTGGCGTTCCTGGCGTTCGAAGAGGAAGTTGCCGTCCTGCTCGTACAGGTGCACCAGCGACAGCAGGATCGACCCGGGCACCGACATGCAGTTGGAATATTCGAAGTAGTAACCGCAGTAGCGCGACAGGTTGCCGGCGTGGTCGCGCAGCGGGCGGAGCATTTCCATCAGCGGATCGTCGCGTTGCACGTTGGCCGGCGAGGTACCACGGGCGCCGATCAGGCGGGCGAACTGCTCCGGCGGCAATTGCAGTTCGTAGTCCTCGACGCCGAAAAAGTCACCGATGCGCTTGAGGTTGTACGCCGTGGGCTGGCTCTGTCCGCCGAGGTACTTGTTGAACTGCGCGCGATTGATCGCAAGCTTGCGGCAAACCTCCGAGATAGAGCGGTAGTGAGCGCACAGCAGCTTGAGGTTGGGGCCGAGGTTGTCGGACATTCGTGCCAGATCCAGGTGATGCGACTGGCGCAAGTATAGCGTCAGGTCGCATCAAATCGTAACAAGCCGCGAAATTGTTTCCAGACGCTTCGAGCGCAACCATGCGCCCCAGTGAGCGGGCCAGCCCCAGGTCCGTGCTCCGACAATAACAATCGAGGCCCCAGCACATGCTCGACGCGATCAACGATTTCCTCTCCGGGAAAGTCCTCATCGTCCTCATCGTAGGACTCGGTGCGTATTTCACCCTCCGTTCCCGTTTCGTCCAGTTCCGCCACTTCGGCCACATGTTCGGCGTGTTCAAGGAATCGATCCGCGGCCAATCCGGCCAGCTGAGCTCCTTCCAGGCGCTGATGCTGAGCCTCGCCGGGCGCGTGGGCGCCGGCAACATCGCCGGTGTCGGCATCGCCGTGACCCTGGGTGGCCCCGGCGCCGTGTTCTGGATGTGGGTCACCGCGCTGGTGGGCATGTCCAGCAGCTTCTTCGAGTGCACCCTGGCCCAGGTCTACAAGCGTAGCGACGGTAACGGCCTGTATCGCGGCGGCCCGGCCTACTACATCCAGCACGGCCTGAAGTTGCGCTGGATGGCCATGACCTTCGCGGTCCTGCTGCTGGTCACCTACGGTTTCGCCTTCAACGGCCTGCAAGCCTTCACCGTGACCCACTCGCTGCAGAACGCCTTCGACATTCCGGTGCTGTACTCCGGCATAGCCCTGGCCGTGCTGCTGGCCATCGTGTTCTTCGGCGGCATCCAGCGCATCGCTGCCGTCTCCGACCTGCTGGTGCCGGTCAAGACCCTGGCCTACATCGCCGTGACCCTGTACGTGATCGTCACCCAGATCGAGCTGGTGCCGGGCATGCTGACCACCATCGTGAAGAGCGCCTTCGGCCTGGAGCCAGCCTTCGCCGGCCTGCTGGGCAGCGCCATCGTGATGGGCGTGAAGCGTGGCGTGTTCGCCAACGAAGCGGGCCTGGGCAGTGCGCCGAACGTGGCCGCCGTCGCCGCCGTGCGTCACCCGGCGTCCCAGGGTGTGGTCCAGGCGTTCAGCGTGTTCCTCGACACCTTCGTCATCTGCACCTGCACCGCGCTGCTGATCCTGCTCTCGGGCTTCTATACCCCCGGCTTCGAAGGCGACGGCATCACCCTGACCCAGAACTCGCTGGCCGCGGTGGTCGGTGACTGGGGCCGGATCTTCGTCAGCGTCGCGCTGTCGCTGTTCGTGTTCACCTGCATCACCTACAACTACTACCTCGGCGAGAACGCCCTGCAGTTCATCGTCGGCCGCAGCCGTAGCGCGCTGATCGCCTTCCGCGTGCTGGTGCTGGGCCTGATCCTGTGGGGCTCGATGCAGAACCTGGGCACCGTGTTCGCCTTCGCCGACATCACCATGACCTGCCTGGCCTTCGTCAACCTGGTGGCCCTGGCGATGCTGATCAAGGTCGGCCTGCGTGTGATGCGCGACTACGACGAACAGCGCGCCGCCGGCGTCGAGCGTCCGGTGTTCGATGCGAGCAAGTTCGCCGACCTGGACATCGACCACGACGCCTGGCGCGACGCGCACAAGATCAACTCGACTGCTCCGGCCCACGGCAGCCTGCCCGCCCAGGGCTGATCCGCTGACTTTGGTCTGATACGTGAGGCCGGGACTTCTCCCGGCCTCGCGGTTTATCCTGTGAACTTTCCTACAAGAGCACTGGCATGCGTCGAGTGAAGAATCTCTTCGTCCTCTATACCGGCGGCACTATCGGCATGCTGCAAACCGCCGAAGGCCTGGCGCCGGCTGGCGGTTTCGAAGCTCGCATGCGCGAACAACTGCAAGACCAGGGCGAGATTCGCCTCGACTGGTCCTTTGCTGAACTGCAACCGCTGCTCGACAGCGCCAACATGACCCAGGCCAACTGGCTGGCCATGCGCGACGCCATAGTCCACGCGGTGGAGCAGGGCGGTCATGACGGCGTGCTGGTGCTCCACGGCACCGACACCCTGGCCTACAGCGCCGCCGCGCTGTCGTTCCTGCTGCTGGGCCTGAAGGTTCCGGTGCTGCTGACCGGCTCCATGCAGCCCATGGGCGCACCGGAAAGCGATGCCCCAGGTAATCTTCTGGGCGCGCTGAATGCGCTGGAGGCCGGCGTCGAGCCGGGTGTCTGGCTGTACTTCAATGGCGAGCTGATGCATGGCGCCCGCGTCACCAAGCTGCGCAGCGATGCCTTCGATGCGTTCGCCGTGATGCCGCGTGAACGCAACGGCGAGCGCGCGGAGTCGCTTCCCATCGAGCTGGGCTACCGCCAGCCGCGCCAACCGGTGAACCTCGCAGTGCTGCCGCTGTTTCCCGGCCTGGCCGCCGAGCACCTGCGTGCGCTGCTGGGCACTGGCGTGCAGGCATTGCTGCTGGAGTGTTTCGGTAGCGGCACGGGGCCTTCGGATAACGAAGACCTGCTGGCTGCGTTGCGCGAAGCTCACGCCCGGGGCGTGGTCCTGGCGGCGATCAGCCAGTGTCCGCAGGGCCATGTGGCCTTCGATGTCTACGCCGCCGGTAGCCGCCTGCGCGATGCCGGGTTGGTCTCTGGCGGTGGCATGACCCGCGAAGCGGCGCTGGGCAAACTGTTCAGCCTGCTGGGCTGCGGCCTGCCGCCTTGCGAGGTCGAGCGGCTGTTCGCGCTCGACCTGTGCGGCGAGCGCGTCGACGCCCGGTAAGGAAAAGCGCCCCGCTCAGGGGCGCGACTCTTCCAGCGGCACGTTGAGCACCTCGCGCACCAGCATGGCGATGCTGCTCACGCCCATCTTTTCCTTGATCTTGGTGCGGTGCACATCGACCGTCTTGACGCTGATGTTCAGCTCGCGGGCGATGACCTTGCTGGCCTTGCCATCCACCACCATCATCAGGATTTCCCGTTCCCGCCCGGTGAGCAGGTCGAGCTTGTGCTTGAGGTTCTGCTTCTGCTCCTGGCCCGCGTGCACCTGCACCGCGCTCTTCAGCGCCGCCTGGATGCGGTCCAGCATCTGCTGTGGGTTGTAGGGCTTTTCGACGAAGTCCAGCGCGCCGTTCTTCATCGCCTTCACCGACATCGGGATATCCCCGTGGGCGGTGACGAAGATGGTCGGCAGGTCGATGCCCTTGTCGTTGAGCATCTCCTGCAGCTGGAAGCCGCTGGTCTCGGGCATGCGCACGTCGAGCACCAGGCAGGCGGGGAGTCGGGGGTCGTATTCGCGCAGGAATTCCTCGGCGCCGCCGAAACACAACGACTCGATGCTGACCGACTCGAGCAGCCAGGCGAGGGAGGTACGCAGGTCCTTGTCGTCGTCGACGATGTAGACCACGGGTTTTCTAGCTTCCATCAGGCGTTGCCACTTTCTTTTTTATCGTTGTAGAGCTGCACGTAGGCCGCGTCCGCCGGGTGTTGGCCCCGGTCGTCGCAATGGCATGGCTCGGAGCATACCCATAGTCGCCGAGGCTGACGATAAAGAAACCACCTACATGACTAGCGGCCACTACCCTCTGGCGTGGTAATCGTCTGAATGTTTCGCCCCGCGGCGCTGCCCTACGCTGACCCCCTACAAGAAAGGCCGGGCGTGCCGGCCACTCCAGCACAAGGGGCGAAGAAATGGCCAACACCCTCAGCCAGACCCAGATCGACTTCCGCAATGCCATGGCACAGCTGCCGGCAGCGGTGAACATCATCACCACCAATGGCCCGGAAGGTCGCTGCGGCATTACCGCCAGTGCGGTCTGCTCGGTCACCGATTCCCCGCCCACCGTGCTGGTCTGCGTCAACCGTGGCAGTGCTACCCACGATGTGTTCCGCAGCAACGGCCACCTGTGCGTCAACGTGTTGTGCGGCGAGCAGGAAGAGCTGGCCAAGCACTTCGCCGGGATGACCAAGGTCTCCATGGAAGAGCGCTTCGCCTGGGACCTCTGGGACGATGGCTACGCCGGCCTGCCGGTGCTGCGCCAGGCGCTGGTCAGCCTGGAAGGGCGGATCAGCGACTGCAAGGAAGTCGGCTCGCACACGGTCATGTTCGTCGAGTTGGAAAAGGTCGCCGTGCGCGAGCGTCAGGACAGCCTGGTGTACTTCAACCGCGTGTTCCACCGCGTCGAGCGCGACGCCGTGCTGCGCGCCAGCTGAGCCCTGAGCGAACCCAGAACAACAAGAAAGAGGTAATCACCGTGACCCTGAAGATTTCCCACACTGCCGACATCCAGAAGTTCTTCGAA
>NZ_AMZB01000132.1 GCF_000313755.1 Pseudomonas nitroreducens TX1
CCGTGAGGCCGCCTCCTACCCGATCCTTCCCGATTGTGTCGGAAAACAAACCAGGGATGTGGCGGATGTCTCAGAAGTGCATAGGGCGATTCCTGCGCGGATGAGCGAGCTTGGATAAATCCGTCAACTTACTGATCATGCTTCCCGCACCCTGTTCCTACAGGGTGCTCCTAATGATTGATCGACTAGTCAATCGTTATCTTTGGGCCCGCCCGCAATGGCGGGCCTTTTTTATGGACTGTCGTTCCACTTGCGGCCTTTGTTCATCGGGTGCTCGTGAGGCTTACGGCAGATTCTGTGATTTATCTGAAACGTAGGTACCGACTGTCAGCCCTTGGCCGCGCTGACACCTTCCAAGGTGGCAAAGGAGGTGTCCTTCGCTGTCAGCAGGAAGTCACGCATGAACGGCGCGTCCAGCATGTCCGCGCGGATAGCGGCGAACAGGGTGCAGTACAGGCCTTTCTCGCCCAGGCGCTTGGCAGTCACGTAGCCCCGCGAGCTGTATTCGTGCAGCGCCCAGTTGGGCAGGCTGCAGACGCCGCGGCCGGAAGCCACCAACTGCATCATCATCACGGTCAGTTCCGAGGTGCGCACCTGCGCCGGTTCGACGTCGGCGGGTTCGAGGAAGCGGGTGAAGATGTCCAGGCGATCGCGCTCGATCGGGTAGGTGATCAGCGTCAGGCTGGCGAGGTCTTCCGGGACGATGAAGGACTTGCCGGCCAGCGCGTGGTGATTGTCCACCGCCAGCAGAGCCTCGTAGGTGAACAGCGGCACATAGGTGATGCCGGCGATGTCCACCGGGTCGGAGGTCACCACCAGGTCGAGGTCGCCGCGGGCCAGTGCCGGTAGCGGGGCGAAGGAGAAGCCGGAGGCGAGGTCCAGCTCCACTTCCGGCCAGGCGTCGCGGAACTGGTCGATGGTCGGCATCAGCCACTGGAAGCAGCTGTGGCATTCGATGGCCATGTGCAGGCGGCCAGCGGTGCCGCCGGCCAGGCGCGCGAGGTCGCGGTCGGCGCCGCGCAGCTGCGGCAGTACGGCGTCGGCCAGCTGCAGCAGGCGCAGGCCAGCACTGGTGAAGCGCACCGGCTTGGTCTTGCGGATGAACAGGGACAGGCCCAGGCGCTCTTCCAGTTCCTTGAACTGGTGGGACAGGGCGGATTGCGTCAGGTGCAGGCGCTCGGCGGCCTCCACCAGGCTGTCGGCTTCGCGCAGGGCATGCAGGGTTTTCAGATGACGGAGTTCAAGCATGGCGCGACCTCGCCTCAGTATGAGGAAATCTTGATAAAACGGCGAAAATATTGAGCTGCTCTCATGATAAGCCGGCGATTGGCACTTCACCAGCACGGTTTCGCCGGCCCTGATTCACCAGGCTGGAGTCACCAGCTCAGGTAGAACATCCCCTTGGCCAGCAACACGATCAGCACCACGTGGGCGAAGACGCTGTAGTGAATGCGGCGGGAGCGCTGTCCGGTCATGCGCCCCACGCGGAACGAGTACATGGCAAAGATGAAATGGCCCAGGACGCTGGTGGCCAGCAGCAGCTTGAGGCTGAGTAGCGTGGCGAAGGGCGATGCCAGCGGATCGGCCAGCAGCGGCGCGTAGCGCAGGTGCAACATGCCCAGGCCGCTACCGAACAGGGTCAGGATCACCCAGGGCATCACCCGGCGCAGACGACGGCCCAGCGCTCCCTCGACCATTTTCATCACCCGCGGCGGAACCTGGCGGTGGGCGCTTTGCAGAATCAGCACTTCGAAGAACACCGTGCCGACGAACAGGATCGCGGCAAACAGGTGCAGCACCAGCAGAATGGGGTAGGCCATGGCGAAACGTCCGAGCGGGGGCTCCTATCTTCGCGACTCTCGGGACTGTTTGCCCTTGATCCCTGTCAGGGGAAGTCGGGAAGGGCCGTCGGTGACCGCTCAGCGCCGTTCATCAAACTGTCATGGACCTGTGGCAGAGCGCGCGACGGAAATTCATCAGAATCTTGCTCAACTGGGGTTCTGCGTTCCGGATTTTCACTCATGCGTGCTTTTCTTCTAGCAGTCGCTGTTTTCTGCGGCCTGTCCTCTCTCTCTTTTGCCGATCGGGCGGTCGCTGCGGATCGCTGCGATGCGCGGGTGCCGACCGAACTGGTCGACCTGGGCGACGTGCGCCTGGCTTACCAGAGCATCGGCCGCCCGCAAGACCCGACGCTGCTGCTGGTCATGGGCCTGGGCGGCCAACTGATCCATTGGCCGGACGAAGTGGTCGAGGCGCTCTGCCAGCAGGGCTTCCGGGTTATCCGCTACGACAACCGCGATGTCGGGCTGTCTTCCTGGCGCGTTCCTACACCCAGCGGCAACCTGACCTACGAAGTCATCCGCTATCGCCTCGGGCTGCCTGTGAGTGCGCCCTACAGCCTGACCGACATGGCCGGCGATGCGCTGCATCTGCTGGACGCGTTGCATGTCGAGCGCGCCCATGTGCTGGGCGCGAGCATGGGCGGGATGATCGCCCAGCACGTGGCCGACATGGCGCCCAACCGCGTTATCAGCCTGACATTGGTGATGACCAGTTCCGGCGCCGAAGGCCTGCCGGCCCCCAGCGAATCGCTGCTGCGCCTGCTCGCCCGGCGTGAAGCGGCCAGCCGCGAGCAGGCCATCGAGCAACAGGCCGACCTGCTGGCCGCGCTTGGCAGCCCGAACGTGCGCGATGACCGTCAGCAATTGCTGCAGCAGGCGGCGCGTTCCTACGACCGTGCCTTCAACCCTGAAGGCGTACAACGGCAGATGCTGGCGATCCTCGCCGAGCCGAGCCGCGTGGAACTGCTCAATCGTCTGAACGTGCCGACGCTGGTGGTCCATGGCACCGCTGACCCATTGCTACCGGTCATGCATGGCGTACACGTGGCGGCGCACATCCGCGGCTCGGTGCTCAAGCTGATTCCCGGCATGGCGCATCGCTTCCAGGAAGACTTCAAGGAACCGCTGCTGGGCGCGGTGCTGCCCTACCTGCGCGAGCACCAGGGCGGCGGACACGTCGCCCAGCTGTGATCCGAGGCATCACCGGCAAGGTTTCAGTGCAACCGCACCCAGACGAACACCAGCAGCGAGGCCGCCACCAGCCAGGCCAGCGCGGCCATCGCCAGCGATATCTCCAGGCGCAGGCGATCCACCATGAGGTAGAGCGCGGCGAGATAGACGAAGTAGGGGATGATCGACCACATGCCGAACAGGATGGTGGTCTTCAGGTCGTCCAGCGAACGGCTCTTGCCGACGATGTAGTGGGCGATCAGGGCGAAGGTGGGGAACAGCGGCACCAGGCCGGCGATGTAGTAATTGCGCGTCTTCGACAGCATGGCGAGGATCAGCACCACGCCGGCGCCGATGGTTGCCTTGAGGATCAGGTCCACGTCGTTCTCTTATGCGGCGACCCCACCGGTGCGGTGGCGTCGGGGATGGTCGGTGGATTATCCCCGAGGCGGGCTTCCCGCTCCAATTCGGCGTTCAGGCCACCTGTGTACTCGGCTCCAGCGGGCTTTCGCTGCTGAGGAACTGCTCCAGGCGCTCGCGCTGCCGGGCGTTGAGGAACAGGCCGAGTTTGGTGCGGCGCCAGAGGATGTCATCGGCGTCGCGCGCCCACTCTTCGCGCACCAGATATTCCACTTCCCGCGCATAGAGCCCGGCGCCCAGGTGTTCGCCCAGTTCGCTGAGGTTATGCGCGCCGTCCAGCAGCTTCCAGATGCGGCTGCCGTAAGTGCCGGCCCAGCGCCGGGCGAGGGCTGGGTCGAGCTGGCGCAGGCGGTCCATGAGCTGGATGGCCAGGTCTTCCACCGTCGTCATCGCCTCGCCGCCGGGCAGCGGGGCGCTGGCGGTCCAACTGGGTTTCATGACGCCGGCGAAATGCGGTGCCAGTTGTTCCAGCGCAGCTTCGGCGAGCTTGCGGTAGGTGGTCAGCTTGCCGCCGAACACCGACAGTAGTGGCGCTTCGCCGGGTGTGTTGTCCAGCGCCAGGGTGTAGTCGCGGGTCACGGCGGACGGGTCGTCGGATTCGTCGTCGCACAGCGGACGTACCCCGGAGAAGCTGCGCAGGATGTCCTCACGGCCGAGTTGGCGCTTGAAGTGGTCATTGACCACGTCGAGCAGGTAATCGGTCTCTTCTTCGCTGATGCCGACCTTCGCCGGGTCGCCCTGGTATTCGCGGTCGGTGGTGCCGATCAGGGTGAACTGGTGGAGGTAGGGGATGGCGAAGACGATGCGCCGATCCTCATTCTGCAGGATGTAGGCGTGCTCACCTTCGTACAGGCGCGGCACGATCAGGTGGCTGCCCTGGATCAGGCGGATGCCGTAGGGCGGCTTCTGCCGCAGTTCGTCGCGCAGGAAGCGGTCGACCCAGGGGCCCGCGGCGTTGACCAGCGCGCGGGCGCGCACCGAGTACAGGCTGCCGTCACTGCGCTCCAGGTGCAGGTGCCACAGGCCCTTGCTGCGCCGGGCGCTGACGCAACGGGTGCGTGGGTGCACATGGCCGCCCTTCTCGCGGGCGGCCATGGCGTTGAGCACTACCAGGCGGGCATCGTCCACCCAGCAGTCGGAATATTCGAAGCCGCGGGTGATCTCGGCTTTCAGCGGGCTGTCCGGATCGAAGCGCAGGCCACGGGAGGCTGGCAGCTTCTCGCGCTTGCCCAGGTGGTCATAGAGGAACAGTCCGGCGCGGATCATCCAGGCCGGGCGCAGGTGCGGGCGATGCGGCAGCACGAAGCGCAGCGGATGGACGATGTGCGGCGCCTTGGCCAGCAGCACTTCGCGCTCGGCCAGGGCTTCGCGGACCAAGCGGAATTCGTAGTGTTCCAGGTAGCGCAGGCCCCCGTGGATCAGCTTGCTGCTGGCCGAGGAGGTATGGCTGGCGAGGTCGTGCTGTTCGCAAAGGAACACCGAAAGCCCGCGCCCGGCGGCGTCTGCCGCGATCCCTGCGCCATTGATGCCGCCACCGACGACGGCCAGGTCATAGACTTCGGCCAGGGGCGCGTGGCGCTTGCTGGTTGGGTTCATGAAGGCCGCCTTGGGGATTGAAAGTGAATCTTGTGATGTTCGTTTTCGAAAATATCCTAGTTCAATGAACGAAATATGACCAGCCTGAAGCGCGAATTCGCGCAGGCGTTCGTCTGAATGTTCGAAAGCGAAGGCGGTTGCGGGGCTCAGACTAGCTCGAGCTGGACCTTGTGCTGGTGCAGCAGGCGCGCCACGGCAGCGGGTGGCGGACTGTCGGTGAACACCCGGCTGACCAGGGAGATCGGCCCCAGGCGCACCACGGCGTTGCGCCCGAACTTGCTGGAGTCGGCGGCGAGGAACACTTGCCGCGCGTTATCGATGATGGCGCGGGAGACGCGCACTTCCTGGTAATCGAAGTCCAGCAGGCTGCCGTCTTCGTCGATGCCACTGATGCCGACCACGGCGAAGTCGACGCGGAACTGCTCGATGAAATCCACCGCCGCCTGCCCGACCACGCCGCCGTCGCCGCGCACGGTGCCACCGGCGATCAGCACTTCGAAGTCGCCCTTGCCGGCGAGGATGCTGGCGACGTGCAGATTGTTGGTGATGACCTTGAGGTTCTTATGACCGAGCAGGGCGCGGGCGATGGCCTCGGTGGTAGTGCCGATGTTGATGAACAGCGAAGCGTTGTCCGGGATGTGCGCGGCGATGGCCTCGGCGATGCGCTGCTTCTCGTCGCGCATCTGGTCGGCGCGGGTGTTGTAGGCGGTGTTCTCGATGCTTGAATCCCAGGCTGCCCCGCCGTGGTAGCGGCGCAGCAGGTTCTGTTCGGCGAGCTGGTTGATGTCGCGGCGAATGGTCTGCGGGGTCACGGCGAACTGCTGGGCGAGTTCCTCGATGCTCAGGTAGCCGCGTTCACGGACCAGGTCGAGGATGCTTTGCTGGCGGGGGGGCAGGTTCATGCGTGGTGCTCGCTGGGACTGGGCGAAGGGGCAAGGATGCCGGAGTGGGGCCTTGCTGTCATGCCGGTCGGGTTCGGCGCGGAGTGCTTCCCTCTCCCTAACCCTCTCCCTGAAGGGAGAGGGGACTGAGCGGCATCAAGCGTAACACCAAGCTGGCCGGTCACTCCGAACGGCTCCCTCTCCCTTCAGGGAGAGAGCGGGGGAGAGGGCTGTGCCCCGCTCAGGAAGGTCCCGAGAAGTGCATCTCAGTCTTCAGCTGCCCAGCCGCGAGTACGCTCCACGGCCTTCTTCCAGCCCGCATACAGCCGCGCGCGCTCCGCCTCGTCACAGGCCGGCCGGAACACCCGCTCGATCACCGCCTTATTCTTCAGTTCCGCGAGATCGCCCCAGAAACCACAGGCCAGCCCCGCCAGCACGGCCGCGCCAAGGGCAGTGGTCTCGCGCATCTGCGGGCGCTCGACCGGGGTGCCGAGGATGTCGGCCTGGAACTGCATGAGGAAGTTGTTGGCCACTGCGCCGCCGTCCACCCGCAGGGCGCGCAGCGGTTCACCGGCGTCCTGCTGCATGGCGTCGAGCACGTCGCGGGTCTGGTAGGCGATGGATTCGAGAGTGGCGCGGATCAGGTGGTCGGCCTTCACCCCGCGGGTCAGGCCGAACAGCGCGCCACGAGCGTACGGGTCCCAGTAGGGCGCGCCGAGACCGGTGAAGGCGGGGACCAGGTAGACGCCATTGCTGTCTTTCACCTTGGTGGCGAAGTATTCGGAGTCGTGGGCGTCGTTGATCACCTTGAGCTCGTCGCGCAGCCATTGCACGGTGGAGCCGCCGTTGAATACCGCGCCCTCCAGCGCATAGGCGACCTCGCCGTGCGGGCCGCAGGCGATTGTTGTGAGCAGCCCGTGGGTGGATTTCACCGCGTTGGCCCCGGTGTTCATCAGCAGGAAGCAGCCGGTGCCGTAGGTGTTCTTCGCCTGGCCGGGCTCCACGCACATCTGGCCGAACAGCGCGGCCTGCTGGTCGCCGGCGATCCCGGCGATCGGCGTGCGATGTACACCGAGGCCGCCGACCTTGGCGTGACCGTAGACCGCCGAAGACGGACGAACCTGCGGCAGCATGGCGCGCGGCACGTCCAGCGCGGCCAGCAGGCGCTCGTCCCAGTCGCGCTTGTGGATATCGAACATCAGGGTGCGCGAAGCGTTGGTGTAGTCGGTGACGTGCACCTCGCCTTCGGTGAGCTTCCAGATCAGCCAGCTGTCGACCGTGCCGAACAGCAGTTCGCCGCGCTGGGCGCGCTCGCGGGCGCCTTCGACGTTGTCGAGGATCCACTTGAGCTTGGTGCCGGAGAAATAGGGGTCGATGACCAGCCCGGTGGTGTCGCGGATGTGCTGTTCCAGGCCGTCGCGCTTGAGCTGCTCGCAGATCGCCGCGCTGCGCCGGCACTGCCAGACGATGGCGTTGTGGATCGGCCGGCCGCTGGCCTTGTCCCACACCAGGGTGGTTTCTCGCTGGTTGGTAATGCCGATGGCAGCCACTTCAGCGACGCTGATGTTGGCCTGGGCGAGGGCTTCCACCAGGGTCGAGCTCTGGGTTGCCCAGATTTCCATCGGGTCGTGCTCGACCCAGCCCGGCTGCGGGTAGATCTGTGCGAACTCGCGCTGGGCCGTGCTGACCACGTTGGCATCGTGGTCGAAGATGATGGCGCGCGAGCTGGTGGTGCCCTGGTCGAGGGCGACGACGTACTTCTTCTTTTTCAGGTCGGTCATGACGGCGCCTTGTGCGGATTCCGTTCGGCGGTCCCGGTGGCAGGTCCGGGAGGGGATTGGCGGTGAACATACGGGATTCATCCGCGTCGGTGAAGCGAACATCGTGCAGTGCGCCACACCTTGGCTTACTGTTATGCGTTGGAAAGTTGCCTGCGAGAAGCCCGCCGATCATGACCCCCGCCATCGACCTGCTGAAGAAAAACCGCGCTGAGCACCATGTACTGAGCTACGAGCATGACCCGAAGGCGCCGTCCTATGGTCTGGAGGCCGCGGAGAAACTCAACCTCGACCCGGCGCGCGTCTTCAAGACGCTGCTGGCGGCAAGCGAGAAGGGCGAACTGCTGGTGGCCGTGGTGCCGGTGGTGGGTACCCTGGATCTCAAGGCGCTGGCCCATGCGGCGGGCGTGAAGAAGGCCGACATGGCCGACCCCAACGCCGCGCAGCGCGCCACCGGTTACCTGGTCGGCGGCATCAGCCCGCTGGGGCAGAAGAAGCGCCTGCGCACCTTCATCGACGAATCCGCCCAGGGCTTCCCGACCATCCATGTCAGCGCCGGGCGACGTGGTCTGGAAGTGGAGCTGAGTGCCGAGACCCTGGCCGGGCTGACCTCGGCGACGTTCGCGCCTATCGGGCGGCCCTGAGTTTCCCTGTATCGGCCATGCCCGTGAGCCTGATTTTGCACTTCGGCCAGCCCTCTCCCCCCCGCCCTCTCCCTGAAGGGAGAGGGCGCTATTCGTGCCGGCGGAAGCTACGGTTTCAGCCTATAGCGAACCAGTCTCCTCTCCCTTCAGGGAGAGGGAAATCCCAAGCACTGACTTTCAGATGAAGGCAGGTGCACCTGGAGGCTGACTCAGAGGGACTGTGTGGTCCCTACTGTACGGTTCGCCGCCCGTCGGCTTCTGTCATGCTCGGCCATCACTGACAAGGAGATTGCCATGCTGCTCGACTTCCACCAGGTGGACGCCTTCACCGACCGTCCCTTCGCCGGCAACCCGGCCATGGTCTACCGTCTCGACGTCTGGCTGAGCGACGAGTTGATGCAGAAGATCGCCGCCGAGCACAACCTTTCGGAGACCGCCTTCCTGGTGAAGGAGCCCGAGGGCTGGCGCATCCGCTGGTTCACGCCGACCGCCGAAGTACCGCTGTGCGGCCACGCCACCCTGGCCAGTGCCCACGTGCTGTTCGAAGTGTTCGATGAGCCGGGCGAGGTGCTGGAGCTCAATTCCTTGTCCGGCCCGCTGCGCGTGAGCCGCGAGGACGGCCGGCTGGCACTGAACTTCCCGGCTCAGCCGCCGAGCGAAACGGGCGCTACCGTGGAGCTGGCCAGCGCACTGGGCGTGGATGTGGTGGATGCGCTGAGCAACGCCTCGCACCTGCTGGCGCTGCTGGAATCCGAGCAGGCCGTGCGCGACTGCAAGCCGGACTTTGCCGCCCTGGCGCGCCTGCCTTACCTGGGCGTGATCGTCACCGCGCGCAGCGATGACTACGACTTCGTCTCGCGCTTCTTCGCCCCGGCCATCGGCCTCAACGAAGACCCGGTGACCGGCGCCGCCCACTGCAGCCTGATCCCCTACTGGTCGGGCCGCCTGAACAAGCTGCAGATGCGTGCCTTCCAGTGCTCGGCGCGCGGTGGCGAGCTGTGGTGCCGACTGGAGGATGACCGTGTGAGCATCGCTGGATACGCGCGCCTGGTGGCCAGCGGTCGTCTGCTGGTTGTTTGACCTGAGACCGGGGGGATGCCGTCTCCCCGGCGTACCCTTGCCTTCACATGCGGCCGCGTCGGTTCTGCGCGGCGCGTCCGAAAGGAGGCAAACCCATGGCAATCCTGCTCATCGCTGACTATCAATCCACCGGTTGTCCTGCCGCTCTCGCTCCGGCGACCCTGAGCGCGCTGGCGGCTGCGAGACAAATCGGCGGCGAGGTCCATCTGCTGCTGGCTGGCAGCGATCTCGGTGATCTGGCCGAGCGCGCTGGCCGCCTCGACGGTGTGGCGCGGGTCCTGCTCGCGGACAATGCGACCTATGACCACCTGCTGGCGGAAAACCTGTCGGCGCTGGTCGTCAGCCTGGCGCCGAACTACTCGCATATCCTCGCGCCGGCCACCGCTGTGGGCCGTGACTGCCTGCCACGGATCGCCGCGCTGCTGGATGTCGATGCAGTGTCGGACGTCATCGCCGTGCTCGACCGTGACACCTTCCAGCGCCCGATCTACGCCGGCAACGCTATCGCTACAGTGCGCTGCGACGGGCCGGTGATCGTGTTGGGCATCCGTCCCACGGCATTCGATCCCGTCGTAACCGAGGGCGGCAGCGCCGTGCTCGAACGCATTGGCGGGCCGGACGATCTTGGCCTGTCGTGTTGGCAGGGCGAGGAGCATCCGGACTTCGAGCGTCCCGCCCTGGAGTCGGCGAACGTCATTGTCGCTGGCGGGCGCGGGTTGCAGACGCAGGAAGGTTTCGCCGCGCTCTATCCGCTGGCAGATCGATTGCAGGGTGCCGTGGGCGCGTCACTGGCGGCGGTGGACGCGGGTTTCGCACCGGCGGAGCTGCAGATAGGCCAGTCCGGGCGCATCGTCGCGCCGGAGCTTTACCTGGCCGTGGGGATTTCCGGTGCCGTACAGCATGTGGCGGGAATGAAGGACGCCAAGGTCATTGCCGCGATCAACCTCGACCCGGATGCACCGATCTTCGAGATAGCCGACTACGGCCTGCAGGGCGACCTGTTCGAGTTGCTGCCGGAGCTGATGCTCGAGTTGGACAGCGCGCTCGGCTAGAGCGCCACGCTGCCCTGGGCGGGGAACAGCACCAGGTGCTCGGCGGCCACGCCGATGGTCACTTCATCGCCCGGCTGGTGGTCGGCGTGACTGGGGAAGAGCGATTCCAGCTGGGTGCCGGTGGGCAGTTGCAGGCGATAGAGCGTCGCCGCGCCAAGGAATGACTTGCCGACGATTCGCGCCTTCAGCGCGCCCTCGGCGGCCGGCACCAGGTCGTCCGGGCGCAGCAGCACGTCCACTGCGCTGCCGTCCGGCAGGCTGTAGGCCCGGTTGCCGCGCAGCAGGCCCAGCTCAGTCTGCACCGCATCGTTCCCGTGCATCTGTCCGCGAATGAAATAGCCCTGGCCGACGAAGCTGGCGACGAAGGGCGTTTGCGGCTCGTGGTAAAGGTTGAACGGTGTGTCCCACTGCTCCAGCACGCCGTGGCGGAACACGCCGACGTGATCGCTGACGGCGAAGGCTTCTTCCTGGTCATGGGTCACCAGGATGGCGCTGGTGCCGCGGGCCTTGAGGATGTCGCGCACCTCGTGGCTGAGCTGGCGGCGCAGCTCCACGTCGAGGTTGGAGAAGGGTTCGTCGAGCAGCAGCAGTTGCGGCTGCGGCGCCAGCGCGCGGGCAAGCGCCACGCGTTGTTGCTGGCCACCGGAAAGTTCGTGGGGGAAGCGCTGGCCGAGGCCGTCGAGCTTCACCAACTCCAGCAACTCGCCGACGATGCGCTCGCGCTCGGGGTGCTTGCGGATGCCGAAGGCGATGTTGTCGGCCACCGACAGGTGCGGGAACAGCGCGTAGTCCTGGAACACCATGCCGATCCGGCGCTTCTCCGGCGACAGGGTGAAGCCGGGGCGGGAAATCACTTCGCCGGCCAGTTCGATGCGGCCGCTCTGCACCGGCTCGAAACCGGCGATGGCGCGCAAAGTGGTGGTCTTGCCGCAGCCCGAAGGCCCGAGCAGGCAGCCGATGACACCGGCGTTCAGGTGCAGGCTGACGCCTTGCACCACACGCTGCTGTTCATAGCCACAGGAAAGATCTTCGAGGTTGAGCAGCAGCGTCTGGGTCATTGGACTCTAAGCGGGGATCAGGCGTAGTGGGCGTGCTCGACCAAGAGTTCGAGCAGCGCCTTCTGGGCGTGGAGACGGTTTTCCGCCTGGTCCCAGGCCACTGAGCGCGCATCGTCCAGCAGGTCTTCGCTGATCTCTTCGCCGCGGTGGGCCGGCAGGCAGTGCATGAATAGTACATCCGCCGCCGCGCCGTCGAGCAGCCCACGTGTTACCTGATATGGCTGGAACAGGCGCAGGCGCGCGGCCGCTTCGTCTTCCTGGCCCATGGAGGCCCAGACATCGGTGCTCACCAGGTGCGCGCCGGCCACCGCCTCGCGCGGGTCGCGGAAGATCTTCACGCGTTCGCCAGCCAGTTCCAGCAAAGCGGCGTTCGGCTCGTAGCCTTCCGGGCAGGCCACGTTCAGCTGGAAGTCGAAGCGGATCGCCGCCTCGATGTAGCTGTTGCACATGTTGTTGCCGTCGCCGATCCAGGCCACGGTCTTGCCGGCGATGCTGCCGCGGTGTTCGTGGAAGGTCTGCATGTCGGCCAGCAATTGGCAGGGGTGCAGGTCGTCCGACAGGCCGTTGATCACCGGCACGCGGGAATTTTCGGAGAATTCGATCAGGTTGCTGTGGGCGAAGGTGCGGATCATCACTGCATCGACCATCCGCGACATCACCCGCGCGGCATCGGCGATCGGCTCGCCACGGCCCAGCTGGGTGTCGCGCGGGGAGAGGAAGATGGCCTGGCCGCCAAGCTGGATCATGCCGGCTTCGAAGGAAATCCGCGTCCGCGTCGAGGCCTTCTCGAAGATCATGCCCAGCACCCGGTTCTTCAGCGGTTCGTAGAGCACGCCTCGGTCCCGCAGGTCCTTCAGCTCGGTGGCGCGGCGGATCAGACCGAGCAGTTCTTCGGTCGTGTAATCCAGCATCGAGAGGAAGTGACGTGCGCTCATGGTTCGTACCTACTACTTATTCTCAGAATCAGGCCGAGGTACCGACCGGCTTTCGTGAGAAAAAACGGGCTGAACCTGCGGCGGGACCGCATGGAGCGGGAAATTGGGGAAGGCGCGATCCTATAAGGAAATGACGGATATACGCAAGTTTCGCCCGGAGGCCCCGTCGGGCGGGGCTTCAACATGGTCGTTCCTGATGCCCCACGATTCACCCGACGGAAGCTGGTGGTGCTTCGCCAGGCCAGGATTCATAGTGCTTGCGACCCCGCGACCGGCCCCATGAGGCGCCGGCGAGAACAATAACGAGGCGAGCCATGAGCAAGACCCTCCACCACCGTGCGTGCCACCTGTGCGAGGCCATCTGCGGCCTGACCATCGAGACCGAGGATGAACGCATCCTCTCGATCAAGGGCGACGCCCAGGACAGCTTCAGCCGCGGCCACATCTGCCCCAAGGCGGTGGCGCTGCAGGACATCCAGAACGATCCGGACCGCTTGCGCCAGCCGGTGCGACGCGTCGGCAACGAGTGGCAGCCGATCGGCTGGGACGAGGCCTTCGAGCTGGTCGCCACGCGGCTTGCCGAGATCCGCGAGCGCCATGGCAATGACGCCGTTGCCGTGTACCAGGGCAACCCCAGCGTGCACAACTACGGGCTGATGACCCATAGCAACTACTTCCTCGGCCAGTTGAAGACCCGCAACCGCTATTCGGCGACTTCTGTCGACCAACTGCCGCACCACCTGGTCAGCCAGCAGATGTTCGGCCATGGCCTGCTGATCCCCATTCCCGACATCGACCACACCGATTTCATGCTGATCCTGGGCGGCAACCCTCTGGCCTCCAACGGCAGCATCATGACCGTGCCGGATGTGGAAAAACGCCTGAAGGCCTTGAGGGCGCGTGGCGGCAAGCTGGTGGTGGTCGACCCCCGTCGCACCGAGACGGCGGCCATTGCCGACCAGCACCTGTTCGTCCGCCCCGGCGAGGACGCCGCGCTGCTGCTGGGCATCCTCGACACGCTGCTGAGCGAGGGCCTGACCCGGGAAACCCACTTGCCGGTGAATGGCCTGGAAGCGGTACGCGAAGCGCTGGCGCCGTTCAAGGTCGATGCCATGGCGGCGCGCTGCGGTGTGCCGGCCACTGACATCCGCGAGCTGGCAAGGGCCTTCGCCGCCGCCGACAAGGCGGTCTGCTACGGCCGCATGGGGGTTTCCACCCAGGTCTTCGGCAGCCTGTGCCAGTGGCTGGTGCAATTGATCAACCTGGTCACTGGCAACCTCGACCGCGTCGGCGGCACCCTGTGCACCACACCGGCAGTGGATCTGGTGGCGACCACCGCGGGCGGCGCCTTCAATCGCTGGCAGAGCCGCGTGTCCGGCCTGCCGGAATATGGCGGCGAGCTGCCGGTGGCAGCGCTGGCCGAGGAGATGCTCACCGAAGGGGAAGGGCAGGTGCGTGCGCTGGTGACGGTGGCCGGCAATCCGGTGCTGTCCACGCCCAATGGCCGTCGTCTGGAGCAGGCGCTGGACGGCCTGGAGTTCATGCTCAGCGTCGACCTGTACGTCAACGAGACCACGCGTTACGCCGACCTGATACTGCCGCCCACTGCACCGCTGGAGCATGATCACTACGACACCACCTTCAACGTCTTTGCGGTGCGCAACGTTACCCGTTTCAACGAAGCGATCCTGCCCAAACCCGAAGGTGCCCTGCATGACTGGGAAATTTTCGTTGGTCTGGCCAAGGCCTACGCCACGCGCATGGGCATCGAACTGAAACCCACCATGGCGCCGGAACTGATGATCGAGATGGGCCTGCGCGTCGGCCCTTACGGCGATGCCAGCGAGTTCAAGCTCAATCTTGCCCGGCTGCGCGAACACCCGCATGGGCTGGACCTGGGGCCGCTGCAGCCGAACCTGGCGCCCCGTCTGAAGACCGCCAGCCGCAGCATCGAGGCGGCGCCCGACCTCTTCCTGGGCGACCTGCGCCGTTTCGCCGACACCCAGTCGCCGGCCATCGATCAGCTGCTGCTGATCGGTCGCCGGCACGTACGCAGCAACAATTCGTGGATGCACAACTATCACCGCCTGGTGAAGGGCAAGCCGCGCCACCAGTTGCTGATGCACCCGCAGGATCTTGCTTCGCGCGGGCTGGTGGATGGTCAGAAAGTGCGCGTTCGCTCGCGGGTCGGCAGCATTGAGATCGAGGTCGCTTCCAGCGATGAAGTCATGGCCGGCGTGGTCAGCCTGCCCCACGGCTGGGGCCACGGGCGGCCGGGCGTGCAGCTGTCCATCGCCCGCGAGCAGGGCGGAGCCAGCGCCAACGACCTGACCGACGAGCGCCATCTGGATGCGCTCTCCGGCAACACCGCGCTCAACGGCGTTCCGGTGGAAGTCGAGGCAGCCTGACGAGCTGACGCACGTCACCTGCAAAGCCGAGCGTTGCACTCGGCTTTGCAGTACAATGCGCAGTACCGTGCCGGCCTATGCCCCGAGAGGCGACTGCCGGGTCAGTGTCTGATAGTTAAGCCGAGGAAGTTCATGGATATCATCGATACCATCAAAGAGCAGATCTCCAGCAACCCCGTTCTGCTGTACATGAAGGGTTCGCCGAACGCTCCCCAGTGCGGTTTCTCGTCCCGCGCCGCGCAGGTGCTGATGGCTTGCGGCGAAAAGTTCGCCTATGTCGACATCCTGCAGAACCCGGAAATCCGCGCCAACCTGCCCAAGTACGCCAACTGGCCGACCTTCCCGCAACTGTGGGTCGGTGGTGAGTTGGTCGGCGGCAGCGATATCCTGGCCGAGATGTTCGAGAAGGGTGAACTGCAACCGCTGATCAAGGACGCCGTGAGCAAGGCCAACGCCTGAGTCTTTCGTGCTGTTGCACAAAGCCCCGCCTTGGCGGGGCTTTGTTTTTGGGAAGGAAAAAATGACTGAACAGACGCGGGCCAACGCCGCGCGCTGGGCGTGCGGATACTGCTTCGCCATGGGCGGGATGGTCCATGGCAGCGTCATGGGGCGGGTGCCAGCTCTCAAGAGCATGACCGGGGTTGACGAACAGCAACTGGGCCAGGCCCTGCTGGGTGCGGGCTTCGGCGCGCTGCTGGCGTTTGCCTTTGCCGGCGCGCTGGTGCGCCGCTACGGCAGCCGGGCGATCACGGTGATTTCGGGGCTGGCGCTGATGGCGACCTTCCCGCTGCTCGGGCTGGCGCAGGACGTCTGGGTCCTGGCGGCGGGCTTTCTAGCCGTCGGCCTGACCTTCGCGACCATGGACGTGGCGATGAACACCCAGGCGGTGGAAGTCGAACGGCGCCTCGGCCGTCCGTGCATCTCCAGCCTGCATGGCATGTACAGCCTGGGCGGCCTGGTGGGTGCTGTCGGCGCGGCGGCCTTCGCCGACCTGGCGCCGATCTGGCACTTCAGCCTGCTGGCGCTGATCGCCGTGGCGATACTGCCGTTCTTCGCACGCAACCTGTTCGAGGGCCGTCCCGAGCCCATGGAGGAGGAGGCGCCGGCCCAACGTGGCTGGCGCCTGCCGCCACCGGCCCTGATCGGCCTGGGGCTTTTGACGCTCTGCGCGTTTGTTTCCGAAGGGGCGGTCGCCGATTGGGGCGCCTTGCTGTTGCATCAGGTGCTGGGAGCGTCCGAGCGCCTGGCTGCACTGGGCTTCGCGGCGTTCTCCGCAACCATGGTACTGGGCCGGCTGTTCGGTGATCGCCTGCGTGTACGCTTTGCCGACGAGGCGCTGGTGCGCAACCTGGCACTGCTGGCCATTGCGGGCATGCTGCTGGCGCTGTTCAGTCCCTGGGTCGCTGGCGCGATTGCCGGTTTCGCCCTGGTGGGCGCGGGACTGTCGGTGGTAGTGCCGATCCTCATCGGCGCGGCGGGCAACCGGCCGGGCATCGAACCTTCGCGCGGCGTGGCGGCGGTGGCGTCGTTCGGCTATGGCGGTTTGCTGCTGGGGCCGCCGCTGATCGGCTTCCTCGCCGAACATGTGGGCTTGCGCCTGTCGCTACTGGTGGTGATCGGGTTGTGCGCGGGCCTGGTGTTCAAGGCCGGGCTGGTGCGTCGTCCGCCCAAGGCGAACGTCTAGAAGGGAAGGGCACCGGCGTCCACATCAGCGCCGGTGCCTTTTTTCATCAGTCGTCTTCGTGCATGTGCGACTGCAGGTAGTTCTCCAGGCCGACTTTCTGGATCAGGCCCAGCTGGGTTTCCAGGTAGTCGATGTGCTCTTCCTCGGACTCGAGGATGTCCTTGAGCAGGTCGCGGCTGACGTAGTCATGCACGCTTTCGCAATGCACGATGGCGTCGCGCAGGTCCTTGCAGGCCTTGAGCTCCAGGTTCAGGTCGCACTGCAGCATTTCCTGGGTGTTCTCGCCAATCAGCAGCTTGCCCAGGTCCTGCAGGTTGGGCAGGCCTTCGAGGAACAGGATGCGTTCGATGAGCTTGTCGGCGTGCTTCATCTCATCGATGGACTCGTGGTACTCGTGCGCACCGAGGCGCTTCAGGCCCCAGTCGTTCCACATGCGCGAGTGCAGGAAATACTGGTTGATGGCGATCAGCTCGTTGCCGAGGATCTTGTTCAGATGCTGGATGACTTTCTTGTCGCCTTTCATGCCGGAGTCCTGCCGTGTGGAGTGGGAGAGAGTGAAATTCTCGCGCCCTTATAACCATCTGTCAAACATAAGTCCTTGAATTTGTTATAAAAAGGAATATGAATGCGAATGTTTTCATTCCGCAACTTGACGCTAAGACACTGAATTACGGGCATAAAAAAACCGGGCCACGGCCCGGTTTCTGCGGAATTTCAACTGAATCGATCAGCGGTATTTTTTCTCAACCCGCCGCGTAGGCCAGGTTGTAGTTCATCGCCTGGGCGCCCTGCAGTTCGCCGAGGGTCTCCCGAACCACCTGTTTGGCCAGGCAGGCGCACTTGCCGCACTGGGTGCCGACACCGGTGCATTCGCGCACCTCGCGGTAATTGCAGGCGCCGTCGTAGATCGCATCGCGGATCTGGGTATCGGTAACACCGTTGCAGAGGCAGACGTACATGGTTGCACTACAGTCGCTGTGGGGTTGTTGGAAACGATACTAATAATAATGAGAATGATTGTCAAAATTTGTGCGGGTCACTTTTGGCGCTCTCCGATAAATGGTTGATCGCTCAATGGCTTAGCGCTGAAACCCGCATGGATGAAGGCGTGGCGTGTTGCGGTGTATGATGACTGCCCCACTGAGCGGCAGCCCCTCAAGCCCGGCAGATTCGACTGGGCAGCAGGCTTTTCGCTCCCTAGCGCCTCACCATCAAGGAGAAGGAAATGAGCGTACTCGTAGGTAAGAAAGCTCCCGATTTCAATGTTGCCGCCGTGCTGGGCACCGGCGAGATCGTCGACAGCTTCGTGCTGTCCGAAGCCATCAAGGGCAAGTACGGCCTGGTGTTCTTCTACCCGCTGGACTTCACTTTCGTCTGCCCGTCCGAGCTGATCGCCCTGGACCACCGTATCCCCGAGTTCCAGGCGCGCAACGTCGAGGTGATCGGTGTTTCCATCGACTCCCACTTCACCCACAACGCCTGGCGCAACACCCCGGTAGACAAGGGCGGCATCGGCCCGGTCAAGTACACCCTGGCCGCCGACATTACCCACGAGATCGCCAAGGCCTATGACGTCGAGTCCGAAGGCGGCGTGGCTTTCCGCGGCGCCTTCCTGATCGACCAGAACGGCGTGGTGCGCTCGCAGATCGTCAACGACCTGCCGCTGGGCCGCAACATGGACGAGCTGCTGCGCCTGGTCGATGCCTTGCAGTTCACCGAGGAGCACGGCGAAGTCTGCCCGGCCAACTGGAAGAAGGGCGACAAGGGCATGACCGCCTCGCCCGAAGGCGTTGCCGCCTACCTGGCCGAGAATTCCAGCAAGCTGTAAGGCTGTTCGTGTGTAAAAAAAGCCCCGCAATCGCGGGGCTTTTTCTTTCAGGAAGGCTCGATCAGTGATCGTCTTCCATCCAGCCGCCGAATTCCTTCCAGCGGTTGACGATGCCGCAGAACAGCTCGGCGGTCTTCTCGGTGTCGTAGCGCGCGGAGTGGGCCTCGCGGTTGTCGAACTCGATGCCGGCGGTCTGGCAGGCCTTGGCCAGCACGGTCTGGCCATAGGCGAGGCCGGCCAGCGTCGCGGTGTCGAAGCTGGAGAACGGGTGGAACGGGTTGCGCTTCACGCCGCTGCGGTTCACCGCGGCGTTGAGGAAGCCCAGGTCGAAGCTGCTGTTGTGGCCGACCAGGATGGCCCGCTTGCAGCCGTTGGACTTCAACGACTTGCGTACGCCACGGAAGATCTCGGTCAGCGCCTGCTCTTCCGGCACGGCCATGCGCAGCGGGTGGTCCAGCTTGATGCCGGTGAATTCCAGGGCGGCCTGCTCGATGTTGGCGCCTTCGAAAGGCTCAACGCGGAAGAAGTAGGTGTGCTCCGGGAACAGGTAGCCGCTCTCGTCCATGCCAATGGTGACGGCAGCGATTTCCAGCAGGGCGTCGGTGCCGGCGTTGAAGCCGCCGGTCTCTACGTCCACGACCACCGGCAGGTAGCCACGGAAGCGACGCGCCATCGGGTGGCGCGGGCCGGGCGGGAAGGAACCGTCGAGTTCTTCCTCGAAGATTTCGTTCTCGTCACTCATGCCTCGGTCTCCAGCAGGCGCCAGCGCAGTTTTTCACCAGCACGCAGCGGGATCACGTCGAAGTCGCCGAACGGCAGGGCCGCCGGGGCTTCCCATTCTTCGCGGACCAGGGTGATGCGGTCGCTGTTGCGCGGCAGGCTGTAGAAGTCCGGGCCGTGGAAGCTGGCAAAGCCTTCCAGCTTGTCCAGCGCATTGCGCTGCTCGAAGGCTTCGGCGTACAGCTCGATGGCGGCGTAGGCGGTGTAGCAGCCGGCGCAACCGCAGGCGGCTTCCTTTGCATGGCGCGCGTGCGGAGCCGAGTCGGTGCCGAGGAAAAACTTCGGGCTGCCGCTGGTGGCCGCATCCAGCAGGGCTTCCTGGTGGGTGTTGCGCTTGAGGATCGGCAGGCAATAGAAGTGCGGGCGGATGCCGCCAACCAGCATGTGGTTGCGGTTGTACAGCAGGTGGTGCGCGGTGATGGTGGCGCCGACGTTGGCCGGGGCGGCCTTGACGAAGGCGGCGGCATCGCCGGTGGTGATGTGCTCGAAGACCACCTTGAGGGTCGGGAAACGCTCGACCACTCGGGCCAGGTGCTCGTCGATGAAGCGCTTCTCGCGGTCGAAAACGTCGACTTCGGCGCGGGTCACCTCACCGTGCACCAGCAGCGGCAGGCCGACCTCGGCCATGGCTTCGAGCACATGGAAGATGTTGTCGACACTGGTGACGCCGGAATCGGAGTTGGTGGTGGCGCCGGCCGGGTACAGCTTGGCGGCGTGCACGAAGCCGGAGGCCTTGGCGGCGCGGACTTCCTCGACGCTGGTGCGGTCGGTGAGGTAGAGCACCATCAGCGGCTCGAAGCGGCTGCCGGCCGGGCGGGCGGCGAGGATGCGCTGGCGGTAGGCGTCGGCTTCGGCGGCGGTGCGCACCGGCGGGACCAGGTTCGGCATGATGATGGCACGGCCGAAGGTGCGGGCGGCATCGCCGACGGTTTGCGCGAGTGCGGCGCCGTCGCGCAGGTGGATGTGCCAGTCGTCGGGGCGCAGGAGTGTCAGGCGGTCGGACATGCGGATTCCAGGGGTGCGGTTGCAGCGGGAAGAGGGGGAAATGCTACCGGAAAAGGCCGCCGCCGGCACTCGCTATCAAGTTTTGCCAGCGCCGACCGATAGATTGTGGGACGCCTTTTTACCTGTGTGGATGCCACCGTGCGCCAGTCTTCTCTTCTTCTGCTCACACTTTGCGCAAGCCTGCCGGCCTGGGGGCTGACCTTCCAGCCGCGCCTGGAGAGCGCTCAGTGGACGGTGGCGGGGGATCAGTTCGAGTGCCGGCTGTCGCAGAGCGTGGGGGCCTTCGGTGTGGGGGAGTTCGTCTGGCGTGCCGGTGAACAGCCCACTTTCCGCCTCAAGTCGCAACAGGGCTGGCTGGACACCGGTTCGGCGACCCTGCTGGCCGCCGCGCCGCCATGGCGGCCGGGGCAGGGCGACCTGAACCTGGGCTCGGTGCGCGTAGGCGCTGGCGATGTACCGTTCAACAGCACCCAGCAGCAGGCCGGGCGACTGCTTGGCGGGCTGCTGGAAGGCCGTACGCCGGAAGTCCGCCATCGCACGCGTACCGGCGAGAGTCTGCTGGTGCGCCTGCTGCCGACGCGTTTCGCCGACGGATATGCGCAGTTCCAGGACTGTTCGACAAAGATGCTTCCGGTCAACTTCGACCAGGTGCGCCAGAGCCAGGTCGGCTTCCCCGACGGCGGCACCGAAGTCGACCCGCTGGGGCGCGCCAAGCTGGACATCATCCTGCAATACATGAAGGCCGATCCTACGGTGAACCGCATCGAACTGGATGGCCACTCCGACAACAGCGGCAACCGCCTGGCCAACCGTGAGGCCTCGCGCCGGCGCGCCGTCGCCGTGATGGAGTACCTCAAGGCCAACGGCGTGGCGGAATCGCAGATCACCGTGCGCTTCTATGGCGAGCGCTACCCGCTGGTGAAAAACAACTCCGCCTCCAACCGCGCGAAGAACCGCCGCGTGACGGTGAACCTGTCCCGCGAGGCGGTCGTCGAGCAGGCTCCCGCGGAAGCTCCGCCAGCCACCTCCGCACCGGCGCCCGCCGCCAGCGCACCGGCTCAGGGCACCCCCGCAGCGCCAGCCGCCAATGCCGCCAACCCACCTGCTACCCCGCCCGCTGCACCCAAGGGCTGAGCTGCGGCGCCGGGTCGCACAGACGATAGTATTTGTCGCTTTGTCGTCAAAAGCTGTCGCCCCTCTGTAAATTATTCCGAGCGGACAGTAGAATCGGCCCCTTTCGTGACAACCCCCGTGGAGTTGAGTGGCATGGCGGACGTGAAGAAGGTAGTCCTGGCGTATTCCGGTGGCCTGGACACCTCCGTAATTCTGAAGTGGCTGCAGGATACCTATAACTGTGAAGTGGTGACCTTCACCGCCGACCTGGGTCAGGGCGAGGAGGTCGAGCCGGCCCGCGCCAAGGCCAAGCAGATGGGCGTGAAAGAGGTCTTCATCGAGGACCTGCGAGAAGAGTTCGTCCGTGACTTCGTCTACCCGATGTTCCGTGCCAATACCGTCTACGAGGGCGAGTACCTGCTGGGTACTTCCATCGCACGTCCGCTGATCGCCAAGCGCCTGATCGAGATCGCCAACGCCACCGGCGCTGACGCCATCTCCCACGGCGCCACCGGCAAGGGCAACGACCAGGTGCGCTTCGAACTGGGTGCCTACGCGCTCAAGCCGGGCGTGAAGGTGATCGCTCCCTGGCGCGAGTGGGACCTGCTGTCCCGCGAGAAGCTGATGGACTACGCCGAAGCCCACAACATCCCGATCGAGCGCCACGGCAAGAAGAAATCGCCGTACTCCATGGATGCCAACCTGCTGCACATCTCCTATGAAGGCGGCGTGCTGGAGGACACCTGGACCGAGCACGAAGAAGACATGTGGAAGTGGACCGTCTCCCCGGAGAAGGCCCCTGACACCGCGACCTACATCGAGCTGACCTACCGCAAGGGCGACATCGTCGCCATCGACGGCAAGGACATGACTCCGGCCCAGGTCCTGACCGAGCTGAACCGCATCGGCGGCGCCAACGGCATCGGCCGTCTCGACATCGTCGAGAACCGTTACGTCGGCATGAAGTCCCGCGGCTGCTACGAGACCCCCGGCGGCACCATCATGCTCAAGGCGCACCGCGCCATCGAGTCGATCACCCTGGACCGCGAAGTCGCTCACCTGAAGGACGAGCTGATGCCGCGCTACGCCAAGCTGATCTACACCGGCTACTGGTGGAGCCCGGAGCGCGAGATGCTCCAGCAGATGATCGATGCCTCCCAGGAACACGTGAACGGCGTCGTGCGCCTGAAACTGTACAAGGGCAACGTCATCGTGGTCGGCCGCAAGTCCGACGACTCGCTGTTCGACGCCAACATCGCGACCTTCGAGGAGGACGGCGGCGCCTACAACCAGGCCGATGCCGCTGGCTTCATCAAGCTCAACGCGCTGCGCATGCGTATCGCCGCGAACAAGGGCCGCAAGCTGTTCTGATAAGCTTGCGTCTCCCGTGACAAGCAGACCCCGGCCACGAGCCGGGGTTTGTGTTTATAAGCCCACTATCCGGGCACCTGATGAGGAAAGAACCGATGAGACTGCTGCACACCATGCTGCGCGTCGGCGACATGGACAAATCCATCGCCTTCTACACCGAAGTCCTGGGCATGACCCTGCTGCGCCGCAAGGATTACCCGGACGGCCAGTTCACCCTGGCCTTCGTCGGCTACGGCAACGAGGACGACAACAGCGTCATCGAGCTGACCTACAACTGGGGCGTGGACAAGTACGAGCTGGGCACCGGCTATGGCCACATCGCCCTGGAAGTGGCCGACGTCTACAAGGCCTGCGAAGACATCCGCTCCCGTGGCGGCAAGATCACCCGCGAGCCGGGCCCGATGAAGCACGGCACCAGCATCCTGGCCTTCGTCGAGGACCCGGACGGCTACAAGATCGAGCTGCTGAGCCCGCAACGCAAGGATTGATCCTGCATCTTCACGCAGACCTCCTGACGAGAAACCCCGCCACCCTGGCGGGGTTTTTCTTTCTGGCTGTCATCAGAAAGTCACCCCAGCGTTCATACTCAAGGGGCATCGACGTCGGACGCGTCGATTGCGGAAGCAGTTTCCGCCATTCGCTTGTCACAGTCAGAAGGAGCGCGCTGCGGGCTGGAGAATCCCCGCCGCGACGCCCCCGGCAGTGACGGCCGAACGGACGGCCGCATCGATTTATCGGAAGGCCCCGCGCTTTGACGCCCGGCTTCCATCGTCAAGGAATACAGCATGTCCCCAAGACCGGTTAACAACGCCTCGGTCAGCCCCAAGGGCAGCCTCGAAACCCTCTCCCAACGTGAAGTCCACCAGCTCAGCGAAGCGGGCTCTGGCAGTACCTACAAACTCTTTCGCCAGTGTGCCCTGGCCATCCTCAACACGGGCACGCAGATCGACAACGCCAAGCACATCCTCGATGCCTACCGCGACTTCGAGCTGGAAATCCACCAGCAGGACCGCGGCGTGCGCCTGGAACTGTTCAACGCGCCGGCCGACGCCTTCGTCGATGGCGAGATGATCGCCAGCACCCGTGAAATGCTGTTCAGCGCCCTGCGCGACATCGTCTACACCCAGAATGCGCTGAACAGCCGACGCTTCGGCCTCGACAGCTCGGCCGGCATCACCGACTACGTCTTCCACCTGCTGCGCAACGCGCGCGCCCTGCACGCCGGCGTGGAGCCGAAGATCGTCGTGTGCTGGGGCGGCCACTCCATCAGCACCAACGAGTACAAGTACACCAAGAAGGTGGGCCATGAGCTGGGCCTGCGCAGCCTCGATGTCTGCACCGGCTGCGGCCCGGGCGTGATGAAGGGCCCGATGAAGGGTGCCACCATCGGCCATGCCAAGCAGCGCATCACTGACGGCCGCTACCTGGGGCTGACCGAGCCGGGGATCATCGCCGCCGAGGCGCCGAACCCCATCGTCAACGAACTGGTGATCCTGCCGGACATCGAGAAGCGCCTGGAGGCCTTCGTCCGCGTCGGCCATGGCATCATCGTATTCCCCGGCGGCGTGGGCACGGCGGAGGAATTCCTCTACCTGCTGGGCATCCTCATGCATCCTGAGAACCAGGACATGCCGTTCCCCCTGGTGCTCACCGGCCCGCGCAGCGCGGCGGCGTACATCGAACAGCTGCATGCCTTCGTCGGTGCGACCCTGGGCGAGGCGGCGCAGAAACGCTACCGCATCATCATCGACGACCCGGCGGAAGTAGCGCGGGAAATGAGCACTGGCCTCAAGCGGGTCAAGCAGTTCCGCCGCGAGCGCAACGATGCCTACCACTTCAACTGGCTGCTGAAGATCGACGAAGGCTTCCAGCGCCCGTTCGAACCGACCCACGAGAACATGGCAAGCCTGGACCTGGGCCGCGACGTGCCGCCCCACGAGCTGGCGGCGAACCTGCGCCGGGCCTTCTCCGGCATTGTCGCCGGCAACGTGAAGGAACATGGCATCCGCATGATCGAGGCGTTCGGCCCCTACGAGATCAACGGCGACGCCGCCATCATGGAACCCCTGGATGCCCTGCTGCAGGCCTTCGTCGAACAGCACCGCATGAAGCTGCCGGGTGGTGCGGCCTACGAACCGTGCTACCGCGTGGTGCAGCGCGCGAGCGTCGCGGTGTGACCCTGTAGGCGACTGTGTCTTCTTCTTGCCCTGGGTGCCTGCGATTTCCCTCTCCCTAACCCTCTCCCTGAAGGGAGAGGGGACTTTCCGGTGCGCAGTAAAACCCCTGTGCTTGCCGGCGGTTTCTGCGTTATCCGAGAGCACCGAACGACTGCCTCTCCGTGAAGTGAGAGGGGCCTTTCCGGTGCGCATGGAAAGCCCTGCGCTTGCCGGCGGTTTCTGCGTTATCCGGGAGCACCGAACGATTCCCTCTCCCTTCAGGGAGAGGGCTGGGGAGAGGGCAAGCCCGGGCTTAGAGGGCGGGCCATGCCTGGATCGCGAGCAAGCTCGCTCTACGAAGAGCAGAAAACAAAAGCCCCGCCAGGATGCGGGGCTTTTTCATGCGGGTACTTCGTTCAGGAGAAGGCTTACAGATCGAAATCGTAGTCGGACAGTTGGCGCTGCAGGCGACGCTCTTCCAGGTAGTTGTCGATGATGCGGCGCTTGGTCAGGTTGGTCTTGGCGACCTCTGCTGTGGCTTCTGCGCCGTCATCGCTGTCGTCTGTGCTGACATCGTCCTCGAGTTCGAGGTCTTCTTTGTCGTTTGCCATTCAGTGCACTCCACAACACGGGGTGTGTTGGCGCCCCTTATAACGACAAAGGGCCAAGCGGTAAAAAAGATTTTTTCAATCGGCCTGAAGGAATTTTCCCATAACGCTCAATCGTCCGAAGTCTTGTGCTTGAACTCGCACAAGTCCTCGATTCGGCAGCTACCACACTGCGGCTTGCGCGCCTTGCAGACGTAGCGCCCATGCAGGATCAGCCAGTGGTGCGCATCCAGCAGGTATTCCTTGGGCACGAACTTGAGCAGCTTGCGCTCCACCTCCAGCACGTTGCGCCCCGGTGCGATGTTGGTGCGGTTGGAGACGCGAAAGATGTGCGTATCCACTGCCATCGCCGGCTGTCGGAAAGCCGTGTTGAGGACCACGTTCGCGGTCTTGCGGCCCACCCCCGGCAAGGCTTCCAGGTCTTCGCGATTCTCCGGCACCTTGCCGCCGTGCTTCTCGATGAGGATGCGGCAGGTCTCGATGGTGTTCTTCGCCTTGCTGTTGTACAGGCCGATGGTCTTGATGTACTCGGACAAGCCTTCCACACCGAGGGCGTAGATCGCCTCCGGGGTATTGGCCACCGGATAGAGCTTGGCGGTGGCCTTGTTCACCCCGACGTCGGTGGCCTGGGCGGAGAGCAGCACGGCAATGAGCAGCTCGAAGGGCGTGCTGTAGGCCAGCTCGGTTTCGGGGTTGGGATTGTCTTCCTTGAGTCGGCGGAAAATCTCCGCGCGCTTGGCGGCATTCATTCGATCACTCCGGTCACGCGGACGCGTGGGCGCTCGGTTGCGGGCTCGTCGCCCGCTGGCGTCTTGGCGCGGTCCGCCAGGCTTTCATCGATACGGTTTTTCAGGGCAATCAGCAGGCCCAGCGCCAGGAAGGCGCCGGGCGGCAGCACGGCCAGCAGCAGCCCCTGGTAGCCAGGGATCTGTAGCTTCCACTCGGCGGCGCTTGGGCCGAACAGCAGGTCCATACCGGCGAACAGCGTGCCGTGGCCGAGCAGCTCGCGCAGTGTGCCGATGGCCAGCAGGACGAGGGCGAAGCCCAGCCCCATCATCAGTCCGTCGAAGGCCGAGCGCACCACGTTGTGGGTCGAGGCGAAGGACTGAGCACGGCCGAGGATCACACAGTTGGTGGTGATCAGCGGCACGAAGATGCCCAGCACTTCGTACAGCTCATAGCGCCACGCCTGCATCAGCAGCTCGACGCAGGTGGTCAGGGCGGCTATGACCAGCAGGAAGGCCGGCAGGCGCACGGCCTCGCTCAGCGTGCCGCGGATCAGCGATACGGCGACGCTGGAGCAGACCAGCACGAAGAGTGTCGCCAGCCCCAGGCCGAAGGCATTGACCATGGAGCTGCTGGTGCCCAGCAGCGGACACAGGCCGAGCAGTTGCACCAGGCCGGGGTTGTTCTTCCACAGGCCCTGCAGGGCGATTTCGCGGTAACCGGGATTATTCATGCTTTTCTCCCGAGGCGGCGGGGGCGAGCAGCTCCGACTTGTGCGCATCGAAGTACTGCAGCGCCAGGTGCGTGGCCTTGACCACCGCACGCGGGGTCACGGTGGCGCCAGCAAATTGATCGAACTGGCCGCCGTCCTTCTTCACGTTCCAGCCGGCGTCGGCCGGGTCGCTCAGCGAGCGGCCGTCGAAGCCGTGCAGCCAGTCGCTCTTGCCCAGTTCGATACGGTCGCCCTGGCCCGGTGTTTCGTGATGGGCCACGACCCGCACGCCGAGCAGATGGCCCTGTACGGTTACGCCCACCAGCAACTGGATCGAGCCGCCGTAACCATCCCGCGCCACGGGCTGGAGCACGACTGCGGTGGGCTGCCCCTGCAGCCGGGCGATGTAGGCGGGCGCCGGCTCGTCGCGGCCCAGCAGCTTGGGATCGAAGACGCTGACCTGGGTTTCCAGCGGGTGGTTGTCGTAGCTGCCACTGGGCAGCAGCGCCAGCAAAGCACGGCCACGCGCTTCGCGCTGGGCGGTGTCGATGCGCTGGGCGGTGAATTGGTGAACGGTCGCCACCACGCCAGTGGCGATCAGTGCGACCATGCCTAGCGCCAGGATGCTCTTGAGCAACTCGCGGTTCATCGATCACCCGCCTTGAAGCCGCGCTCGGGCTTCTTGTGCCCGTAGGTGCGCGGGCGGGTGAAGTAGTCGAGGGTCGGTGCGGCGAGATTCATCAGCAGCACGGCGAAGGCCAGTCCGTCGGGGTAGCCGCCCCAGGCGCGGATCACGTAGGTGAGCATGCCGACGCCGATGCCGAACAGCAGCCGGCCGCGGTGGCTGGTGGCGCCGGAGACCGGGTCGGTGACGATGAAGAAGGCGCCCAGCATGGTCGCGCCGCTGAACAGGTGTAGCAGCGGTGAGCCGTGGGAGTCGGAGCCGGAGCCATTCCAGAACAGCAGGCTCATGACGAACAGGCCGCCGAGCATGCCCACCGGCGCGTGCCAGGTGAACAGCTTGCGCCAGAGCAGGAACAGCCCGCCGGCGAGGAAGGCCAGGTTGACCAGTTCCGCACCGCGTCCGCCGACGCTGCCGAAAGCCGGCGATTGCGCCAGCAGTTCCTCCATGGTCAGGCTGTGGTTGTTGCGCACCACGTCCAGTGCCGTCGCGCCGACCCAGGCGTCCGGGCCCTGGCTGGCGACGCCGAGGATCTGCCGCAGGCCCTCGACGACACCCAGGGCGTTGTCCGGCGCGGGCCACTGACTCATCAGCTGCGGGAAGGACACCAGCACCACCGCATAACCCACCATCGCCGGGTTGAACGGGTTCTGTCCTAGGCCACCATACAGGTGCTTGCCGAAAATCAGCGCGAAGACCGTGGCGACTGCGCTCAACCACCAGGGCGAGTAGGGCGGCAGGGCGAGGGCGAGCAGAACGGCGGTGACCAGGGCACTGCCGTCCTTGAGGAACAACGTCACCGGGCGGTCGCGCAGCCTGAGCATCAGCGCTTCGGTGGAGAGGGCGAGCAGGCTGCACCAGAGCAGGTTGAACAGGGGGCCGACGCCGTACAGGCCGATCAGTACCAGCGCGCCCGGTGCGCAGGCAGCCAGCAGCGTCAGCATCACTCTCTGCGTGCGGTTCGTGCCGGTGGCGTGGGGCGAGCTGATGGGTGGCAGCCTCATCAGGAAGTCTCACCACTGGCATCGGCAACGGCACATTCCGCCGCCTGCAGGCGCTCGCGGGCGGTGGCCAGCGCCGGCTCGCCAGCGCCTTCGCGTTCGAGCTTCTTAAGGTCGGCGCGGGCGTAGGCCAGTTCGGTCTTGGCGGCGCGCAGGGCATCGGTGATCGGGCGCTTGTCGGTTCGCACGAGGTCGGGCGGCGCCTTGCCGCTGGCGTCCTCGGCAGCGTGCAGCGCGGCTTCTGCGGCGCTGAGCGTCTGGCGGATCGCTTCCAGCTCTGCGGCGGAGGCACCTTCGCGCTCAGCGGCGCGCAGGGCATCGCGCTGGGTGATGTAGTTCAGCTTGGCCCGGCGCAGGCCGAAAATGCCGTCGGCGGGCTGCTCGGCTTGCGGTTCGGTGGGCATGGTGGTTCCCTGCAATTCGTTGAGTTGACGCTCGATGCGTTCGACATCCGCGCGCAAGGCGTCGAGGGTGGCGCGCTGCTCGTCGCTGGGCGATTCGCCGAAGGCCTTCTCGGACTTCTTCAACTGCGCCCGGGCCATGGCAGCATCGATCCTGGCCTTTTTCAGCGCCGCTTCGTCCGTGAAGGGGGCTGCCGTGGATGCCGGCTCCGCGCTGGCGCTTTGCGCTTGGGCCCCGGCCAGCGCGGCCCTGGCCTGTTCGGCGGCGCTGCGCAGTTCGGCGACCTGGCTGCGCAGTTGCTCGGTGTCGTGGGCGGCCAGTTGCTTCTCGGCTTTCTTCAGTGCGACCTGCGCCATGCTCGCCTCGATCTTCAGCCGCTTGAGCTGGTCGGGCGCGTTGCCCACGGACTTCTCGGCCTTCACCCGGTCGATCACCGATTGCGCGGCCGGCGCGGCGGGCGCCTCCACTTCGGGCCGCTGTTCCTGCACACGCGCGGCGCGCTCCTGACGAGCCAGGCGGTCGACGGTGCGCTGTTCTTCGTCGCGGCGCAGGCGCTCCTGGCGTTGCTCGAAGCGCAGACGCCACTGCTCGGCCTTCAGCTGGCGTTGTTCCAGCTCGCGGATATCGGCCTTGGACGCGCGATAGTACTGCACCAGCGCAATGCTCGACGGGCAGACGTAGGCGCAGGCGCCGCACTCGATGCAGTCGAACAGGTTGTGCGCGATCAACTGGGCGTGGTCTTCGGCAAAGAAATACAGCTGCTGCGGCAGCAGGCTGGCAGGACAGACCTGAGCGCAGTCGCCGCAGCGGATGCAGGGCATCTCTGGCTGCGGTGGCGGAAGTTCCTCGCGGGTGGCGGCCAGCAGGCAGTTGGCGGTCTTGATCAGCGGCACGTCCAACGACGGCAGGCTATCGCCCATCAGCGGGCCGCCGAGGAGCAGGCGGTCAAGCTTGGCGCGGTCGAGGCCGGCGAAGTCCAGCAGCTCGCCGACGGGCGTACCGATCAGCGCTTCGACGTTGCACGGGCGCGCCAGTGCGGCGCCGGTCAGGGTGGTGATGCGGGAGATCAGCGGCCTCCCGCGCAGCACGGCGTCGGCCACGGCGACGGCGGTGCCGACGTTCACGCAGAGCATGCCGATGTCCGCCGGCAGCCCGCCGGAGGGCACTTCGCGGCCGGTGAGAACCTGGATCAGCTGGCGCTCGCCGCCGGATGGGTAGCGGGTCGGGATCGGTTGCAGGCGGATCGGCCGCTCGCCGATGGCGGCCTGCACGGCGGCGATGGCCTCGGGCTTGTCGTCCTCGATGCCGAGCAGCACCTGCTGCGGCTGGAGGATGTGCATCAGCACCTCGATGCCCTCCACCAGTTCGGCGGCGCGCTCGCGCATCAGCAGGTCGTCGGCGCTGATATAGGGCTCGCACTCGGCGCCGTTGATGATCAGGGTGTGCAGGTCGTCCTGCGCGCGAGCGGCGAGCTTGGCGGCAGTGGGGAAGCCGGCGCCGCCGAGCCCGGCGATGCCCGCCCGGCGAATGCGCTGCAGCAGTTCGAGTCCGGAGAGGGACGCATACGCGGGGGTGGGCTCCAGCGACGTCCACTCCTCCGCGCCGTCGCAGTCGATGACGATGGCGGGCGCGCAAAGGCCGGAGCCGTGTGGATAGGGTCGTTCGCTGATCTCGACCACAGTGCCGGACGTCGGCGCATGCAGCGCGGCGCTGATGGTGCTGCCAGGCTCGGCGATCAGTTGGCCCTTGAGTACGCGCTGGCCCACTTCGACGCTTGGCACGGCGGGTTCGCCGATATGTTGCCGCAGCGGCAGCACCAGGCGGCGCGGTAGCGGCGGCTGCTGGATTGCTGTGGCAGTGGACTGCCGCTTGTTGGCCGGTAACGTCAGGCCACCGGGGAAGTTCCAGACCTGAGCGTTCATGCCGCCCGCTCCCGGTCGGTCTGGATCAGCCGGCCCTGGGGCAGCGGCCATTTCCAGTCGACGACTCGCAGCGGCAGGTCGCGCATCTCGATGCAGTCCACCGGGCAGGGTTCCAGGCACAGGTCGCAGCCGGTGCATTCGTCGGCTATCACCGTGTGCATCAGCTTGGCCGCACCGACGATGGCGTCCACCGGGCAGGCGCGGATGCACTTGGTGCAGCCGATGCACTCCGCCTCGCGGATGTAGGCCACGCGCAGCGGCGTCTCTTCGGGGGCGTCCAGCGGCAATGGCTCGACGTCCAGCAGTTCGGCGAGGGCGGCGATGGTCGCAGCGCCGCCGGGCGGGCACTTGTTGATCGCATCCCCCTCGGCGATGGCCTGGGCGTAGGGCTTGCAGCCTGCGTAGCCGCACTGCCCGCACTGGGTCTGCGGCAGCAGGTCGTTGATCTGCCCGGCGATGGATTCGTCGGCGACTTTCATTCGTGCCGCAGCCACGCGAAGCGCCACGGCGCCGGCGAGGCACGCCATTACGATCAGCAGCGCCGCGATCATGGCTTGAGCAAACCGCTGAAGCCCATGAATGCCAGGGACATCAGCCCGGCGGTGATCATGCCGATGGCCGCACCCTTGAACGGCTTGGGCACGTCGGCGATGGCGATGCGCTCACGCAGTGCGGCGAACAGCACAAGCACCAGGGTGAAGCCCAGCCCGGCGCCGAAACCCTGCAAGGTCGATTGCAGGAAGCCGAACTCGGCCTTGCGCGCATTGAGCAGCGCCACGCCGAGCACGATGCAATTGGTGGTGATCAGCGGCAGGAAGATGCCCAGCGTACGGGCCAACAGCGGGCTGGTCCTGTTCACCAGCAGTTCGGTGAACTGCACCATCATGGCTATCACCAGGATGAAAGCGATGGTACGCAGGTACTCCAGGTCCAGCGGTTGCAACACGTAGCGTTGCAGGATGTAGCTCGACGCGGAGGCGAGGGTGAGCACGAAGGTGGTCGCCAGGGCCAGCGCGAGCGCCGTCTCGATCTTGCGCGACACGCCCATGAACGGGCAGATGCCAAGAAACTGCACCAGCACGAAGTTGTTGACCAGGATGGCGCTGACCAGGATCAGGGCGAGTTCGGTCATGGCTGGCGATCCGGGCACAGGCGTGGGGTGTTCATGCTCAGATTCCGCTGATCAACAGGTCGATGGCGGCGATGATCTCCAGGCGCAGGTGCGCCAGGCTACCCACCGGCTCACCCAGCTCGCGGCGGGCGATGCCGGCCATCTGCGGGGTCAGCATCAGGAGCGTCTCGTCGCCGACGCATACTTCCGGCATCAACCGATTGATTCCGGCCAGACCCTTGGCGCGGCTGAGCGGGATCACCATGCGCGTGTTCAGCGAGCCCAGCAGGTCGCTCTGGACGTCCAGCAGCAGCGGGATCGCCTCACGGGTGCGCGGGTTGGCGTTGCGGTACAGGTCGAACTGCTTCATCAGAAGCTCCGCAGTCCGTCGCTGAACACGCCGGCTTCCTCGACATGCTGGTTGTAGGTTTCGATGGCTTCGCGGTTCTGCTCCAGCCAGCGCTGGCCCAGGCGCTCCTTGACCACATCGGCCAGCGCCTCCTCCAGCACCGCCGAAAGGTTCACGTCCAGTTCTCGGGCCTGTTTCAACAGGTCGCTGTTGAGGCTCAGGTTGGTGGCTTTCTTCGGCGCCTGGGGGTCGTAGGTCGTGTGCATGGGCACCTCCACGGTAGATGCGCATAGGTTATGCGCATTGCTGGTCAGGTACAATTGTCCGGTGCTGTAAATCAGTTGCGGTGCCAGGCACGGCGGGAGGAATATCGGCGGCTGTCCCACCTGCTCGGTTTCTCCCATGGACCTGCCCATGCTCCGACGATTCACCACCCTCTGCCTGCTGTTCTCCAGTGCCCTGGCCTCGGCGGCGCCCTTTACCACGGCTGACCTGGTCAGTTGGCCGCGGATGAATGTCGCCGACTTCGCCTGCCTGCTGGAGCAGCGCACCGGCCGCGCCGATGCGCAATTCAGCTGCGCCGCCAGCAGGAAGCTGAGCAACTGGGGTGACGCCTGCCATCCCACGGATCTCAGCTACGCCGGCCCGCAGCTACCGGAAGCGCTGGTGCGCCAGATCGATCGGCGCATTTCGGCGGTGGACCTGGACTGGGAGTTCGGCCGCCTGCAATCGGTCAACGTCACCTTCGACAGGATCATGTCCGACGAGGAAGTGACCGATATTTTCCCGGACGTGAACCTGGACGATCCCACTTCCCGGGCCAACCTGAGCAACGCCTCGCTGCAGGGTTGCGCCGAGGATGCGTCGTGCCTGTATCTGGAAGGCTTCGAACATCTGGGAGCGGCGGATGTGGAGTGCGAGGAAGCCCCTCAGTAAGTCATGCAGGCGGCGTTGAGCAGCCCCACGCACAGCGAGGCGCCGCCCAGGAATACGCCGTGGGCCAGGGTGTCGCTTTCGATACCGCTCTTG
This sequence comes from Pseudomonas nitroreducens TX1, assembly GCF_000313755.1. Classification (GTDB taxonomy): domain Bacteria; phylum Pseudomonadota; class Gammaproteobacteria; order Pseudomonadales; family Pseudomonadaceae; genus Pseudomonas; species Pseudomonas nitroreducens_A. The sequence goes on from NZ_AMZB01000132.1 coordinate 33,343, forward strand.
AGCTCCGGCACCAGGCGCGAAAGGCCCAGGAACACCAGCATCTGCACCAGCATGGCGACCACCCCCCAGATCAGCATGTCGATCAGACTGACGCTGTGGGCGATGGCACTGGCCAGCGGCAGGGCGAAGCCCAGCAGGGTGCCGAGCAGCGCCACGGCGGCGCTGAGGTTGCCCTGGCGGATCAGCTGGATTTCCGCGTAGGGCGTCAGGCGGACGTAGAGACGGGTGAACAGTCCGAACAGTCCGATGGCCGAGGCGAAGTAGGCAAGGAAATTGGGCAGGGTCTGCAGCAGGTTCATGGCGGATCCTTAGACGAAATAGTGGGGAACGAAGCGGCTGCTGTCGCGGGTGATGGCGCTGGCGTCCTCGCGGATGCCCAGGCCAGCGGCCTGGCCGTCGACCACCCAGCAGCCGAGCACGGCATAGTTGCCGTCGTGGTTGGCCAGCGGTGCGTAGCCCTGGTAGATGCAGGGCGCGTCGGCGTGGGGGCCGTCGCTTTCCAGCTCCAGGTCGCCGGCGACGATGCGGATGTTCTCGCCCTCGCGGGAGTACAGCGGCTTGCGCACGTACGCACCGGGGATGTCCTGGCGGTAGCTGGCCGGCAGCAGGTTGGGGTGTTTCGGGTTGAGCTTCCAGAGGATCGGCAGCATGGCCTTGCTCGACATCAGCAGCTTCCACGCCGGTTCCAGGAAGCGGATGGCGCTGCGCTCCAGGTGCTCGGCAAAGCTGTCCTGCAGCAGCCACTCCCAGGGGTAGAGCTTGAAGCAGTGGCGGATGTCCTGCTCGTACTGGTCGATGAAGGTGCCGCGCCCGGCGTGATGGCCAATGAATTCGACCGGTAGATAACGCGTGGGCAGCCCGGCCTGATGTGCAGTATCGAGCAGGTAGAGGGCGTTGCCGGTGTCTTCCTCGTGGCCGTCGATGGCGGTGAAGTGCAGCAGGCCGTCCGGGGCTATGGCCTTCCAGCGCGCGATCAGCTTCTCGTGCAGCGAGTTGAACTGGTCGGCGGCCGGGTTCACGTCCTCCAGCCATTGCCACTGCACCACGCTGGCCTCCAGCAGGCCGGTGGGGGTATCGGCGTTGTACTCGAGCATCTTCGGCTGGCCTTCGCCGTTCCACGCAAAGTCGAAGCGGCCGTAGAGGCTCGGGTCCTGGCGCTGCCAGGAGCGGATGATTTCCTCGCGGGCGCCCGGCGGCAGGTGGAAGGGCTCGAAGTGGCCGGTGCGGATCACCCACTCCACGCATTCGAGGTAGCGCTGGTGCAGGTCTTCGCTGGCGGCCTCCAGCGTCTCGATCTGTTCGAGGCTGAATTCGTAGGCCACCGACTCGTCCCAGTAACGGCCGTCGATGCTGTGGAAGGTGAAGCCGACCGCCTCGCAGCGCTCGCGCCAGTCGGGGCGCGGCGTCATGGCCAGGCGACGCATCAGCCGCCCCCGGAGAAGCGCGCGCCGGAGTGGCCGAAGCCGCCGCGGCTGACCAGCTGGCGCGACTGCACCTGGTAGTTCTGCGCGGTCATGGGCCGCGAACCGTCCTCGTAGCTCGGCCCGCGATAGCGGCCAGAGCTGCCGCTGTACCCGCCGGAACCACCGCTGCCGGAGGGCTCGGGTTCGCAGGCGTTGGGCGTGGTGCCCCAGTCCTTCAGGCAGTCTTCGCGGTTGGCGTAGAGGTCGCGGTACACCGGGTTGTGGTGCAGCACGCTGTAGAGCACCCCGCCGGTGAGCAGGGTGGTGAAGACGAGATTGGATTTCTTCATGCTTGGTTGGTGACGCGTCGGGTTCCGAGTTTTCGCCACAGCCAGCGCAAGATCAGACCGGCGATGAGCAGCACGACCAGCAGCGGCAAGCCGAAGGCGGCCACCTGGATAGCGTTGACGGTGCCGTCGGTGAGTTCGTCGAGCGAGTTGCCGAAGGCCTTGCCGATGCGCGACCAACGGCCGGTTGGCTGGTATTCGCTGGAGAAGTCCAGGGTCAGCAGGTTGGTGGCGATGCGTCGTTGCTGTTGGGCGGAGTCCTGGCGGGCGGCGTGCAGTTGCTGTTCGACCTCGGCGGTGGCCTTGGCCAGGGCCAGCAGGTCGCTGACACTCATGTCCTTGCGGCCCTGGAAGCCTTGCAGGGTCTGGTACTCGCGTTCCAGGCGCTCGCGCAACTGCTGGTTGTCGCTGACCGCCTGGGCGAGGTCTTCGGCGCGGGTGCTGCGGCTTTGCAGTTGCCCGCCTTCGGCAGCGAGGGCAACGAGTTTTTCCACGCCTTCGGGAACGATGCGCACCACGAGATGCGCGTTCCGCATCTGGCTGTCGCCGCTCTGTTCGATGGCGATCAGCTCACACTGGCCGAAGCGGTCCTGGGTGCAGGCGTCGCGGGAGGCAGCCAGCTGCGCATCGATGCGCTCGCTGGCCAGGCGGATGCCGACCTGGTGTTCATAGGCGAGGAAGGAACCGGCTTTCGCCGCTTCCCCCTGGAAAGCGGCGCCGGAACCGGCACCGTGCTCCGAGGGAGCGCCGCAGCCGGCGAGGGCGGCGCTCAGGGCGAGCGCTGCCCCGTAGTGCAGTTTCATCGTTGGCCTCCTTGCCGTTCGATGCTTACTTGACGCGCTGGCCCGGCTTGGCGCCGCTGTCCGGGCTCAGCAGGTAGATCTCTTCGCCGCCGGGGCCGGCGGCCAGGACCATGCCTTCGGAGACGCCGAACTTCATCTTGCGCGGCGCCAGGTTGGCCACGTACAGGGTCAGGCGGCCTTCGAGCTTGCTCGGGTCCGGGTAGGCGCTCTTGATGCCGGAGAAGACGTTGCGCTTCTCGTCGCCGATGTCCAGGGACAGGCGCAGCAGCTTGTCGGCGCCCTCGACGAACTCGCACTTCTCGATCAGCGCAATGCGCAGGTCGACGGCGGCGAAAGCGTCGAAGTTGATTTCCGCGGCCAGCGGATCCTTGGTCAGTTCGCCATTGCCCTTGGGCTGGTTGGCGGCGGCGAGGTCTTCCTTGGAGGCTTCGATCATGGCTTCGATTTTCGCGGGCTCGATACGGGTCATCAGCGGGTTGAACGGGTTCAGTTGGTGGTTGGCCAGCAGTTGCTCGTGGTCGGCCCATTTCAGCGGGGCGACATTGAGGAAGGCTTCGGCGGCCTGGGCCAGCTTCGGCAGCACGGGCTTGAGGAAGATCACCAGCTGGCGGAACAGGTTTACGCCCAGGGCGCAGATGGCCTGGACTTCATCCTGCTTGCCTTCCTGCTTGTTCAGCGACCAGGGCGCCTTGTCGGCGATCCAGGCGTTGGCCTGGTCGGCCAGGGCCATGATCTCGCGCATGGCGCGGCCGAAGTCACGGGCTTCGTAGGCGGCAGCGATGCTCGGTGCGGCGCTGTGGAAGGCTTCGACCAGTTCCGGTGCGGGGTTGGCATCCACCAGCAGGCCGTTGTTGCCCTTGTGGATGAAACCGGCGCATCGGCTGGCGATGTTGACCACCTTGCCGACCAGGTCGGAGTTGACCTTCTGCACGAAGTCCTCGAGGTTCAGGTCGAGGTCGTCGACGCCGCGGCCCAGCTTGGAGGCGTAGTAGTAGCGCAGGTATTCCGGGTCCAGGTGGTCCAGGTAGGTGCGCGCCTTGACGAAGGTGCCGCGCGACTTGGACATCTTCTGGCCGTTGACGGTCAGGTAGCCGTGCACGTTCAGCGCGGTGGGCTTGCGGTAGCCGGCGCCTTCGAGCATGGCCGGCCAGAACAGTGCATGGAAATTGACGATGTCCTTGCCGATGAAGTGATACAGCTCGGCGTCGGAGCCCTGCTGCCAGTAGGCGTCGAAGTCCAGTTCCGGACGGCGCGCGCAGAGGTTCTTGAAGCTGGCCATGTAGCCGATCGGCGCGTCCAGCCAGACGTAGAAGTACTTGCCCGGCGCGTCGGGAATCTCGAAGCCGAAGTAGGGGGCGTCGCGGGAGATGTCCCACTCCTGCAGGCCGGAATCCAGCCACTCGGCGAGCTTGTTGGCCACCGAATCCTGCAGGGTGCCGCTGCGGGTCCACTGCTGCAGCATTTGCTGGAAGTCAGGCAGCTTGAAGAAGTAATGCAGCGATTCCTTGAGCACAGGAGTGGCGCCGGAGATGGCCGATTTCGGGTCTTTCAGCTCGGTGGGCGAGTAGGTCGCGCCGCAGGCTTCGCAGTTGTCGCCGTACTGGTCGGCGGTGCCGCACTTGGGGCAGGTGCCCTTGATGAAGCGGTCGGCCAGGAACATCTGCTTTTCCGGGTCGAAGTACTGGGTCACCGGGCGGGTAGCGATGTGGCCGGCTTCGCGCAGCTTCAGGTAGATCGCCGAGGACAGCTCACGGTTCTCTTCCGAGTGGGTCGAGTGGTAGTTGTCGAAGTCGACCATGAAGTCGGCGAAGTCGGCCATGTGCTCGGCGCGCACGCCGTCGATCAGCTGCTCGGAGGTGATGCCTTCGCGCTCGGCGCGCAGCATGATGGCCGAGCCGTGGGCGTCGTCCGCGCACACGTACACCGCCTGGTTGCCACGCATCTTCTGGAAGCGCACCCAGATGTCGGTCTGGATGTACTCCAGCATGTGACCCAGGTGGATCGAGCCGTTGGCGTAGGGCAGGGCGCTGGTGACGAGAATCTTGCGGACTTCGGACATGATGATCGGCCGTGACGGAAAAACGAGGGAAGTCGGCAACTATATAGGGACGTGGCTGATTTTTCACCCGTGTGCCGCCTGGGAGTAAGCCTTGGCCGTTCATGCGACCGATGATCACGAGCAAGGGCGTCACGAGAGGCGTAATATGCCCGCCTATTCTGCTCAGTCTTTCATCGGGAGTACCCATGGGCGCCGCCAACCGAGCCACGGTGGAAAACCTTCTCCGCCAGATCAACGATCCCCACACCGGCCAGAACCTGATGGACGCCGGCTACCTGCGCGAACTGGACATCCAGGGCGGGCGCATCGCCCTGACCCTGGAGCTGGGCTACGCCGCCGGCCTGTTCAAGAACGGCCTGGCGCAGACCGTGCAGATGGCCCTGGAAGCGCTGGACGGTGTCGACTCGGCCCAGGTGAAGGTGGAAACCCATATCGCCGCGCACAAGGCCCAGGCCCAGGTGCCGGGCATGAGCAACGTGAAGAACATCATCGCCGTAGCGTCCGGCAAGGGCGGCGTGGGCAAGTCCACCACCGCCGCCAACCTCGCGCTGGCGCTGGCCCGCGAGGGTGCCAAGGTCGGCATCCTGGACGCCGATATCTATGGCCCGAGCCAGGGCATCATGTTCGGCATCCCGGAAGGTACCCGGCCGAAGATCCGTGACCAGAAGTGGTTCATCCCGCTGGAAGCCCACGGCGTGGAAGTCATGTCCATGGCCTTCCTCACCGACGACAACACCCCGGTGGTCTGGCGCGGCCCGATGGTCTCCGGCGCGCTGATCCAACTGATCACCCAGACCGCCTGGAACGACCTGGATTACCTGGTCATCGACATGCCGCCGGGTACGGGCGACATCCAGCTGACCCTGGCGCAGAAGGTTCCGGTGGCCGGCTCGGTGATCGTCACCACCCCGCAGGACCTGGCCCTGCTCGACGCCAAGAAAGGCGTGGAGATGTTCCGCAAGGTCAACATCCCGGTGCTGGGCGTGGTCGAGAACATGGCCGTGCACATCTGCTCCAAGTGCGGCCATGCCGAGCACCTGTTCGGTGAAGGCGGCGGCGAGAAGCTGGCCGCGCAGTACGGCGTGGAGCTGCTGGCCTCGCTGCCGCTGTCCATGGCCATCCGCATGCAGGCCGACGGCGGCAAGCCCACCGTGATTGCCGACCCGGAAAGCCAGCTGGCGATGATCTACCAGGAAATGGCCCGCTGCGTCGGCGCCCGTATCGCCCTGAGCGAGAAGGCCGCGCCGGACATGCCGAATATCTCCATCAGCGACGACTGATCCGTGACAACGCCGCCGGGCGCGCCCCTTTGCCGGGCGGCGCGCCTGCCGGTAAGATTCGCCTTCTTTTTTCAACCGCCGCACAGGACACCCGCCATGAGCATCAAATCGGACAAGTGGATTCGCCGCATGGCTCAGGAACACGGCATGATCGAGCCGTTCGTCGAGCGCCAGATTCGTGGTGCCGATGACAGCCGGGTGATTTCCTACGGTGTTTCCAGCTACGGCTACGACGTGCGCTGTGCCGCCGAGTTCAAGGTGTTCACCAACATCCACTCGGCCGTGGTCGACCCGAAGAATTTCGACGAGAAGAGCTTCGTCGACATCAACAGCGACGTCTGCATCATCCCGCCGAACTCCTTCGCCCTGGCCCGCACCGTCGAATACTTCCGCATCCCGCGCGACGTGCTGACCATCTGCTTGGGCAAGAGCACCTACGCGCGCTGCGGCATCATCGTCAACGTGACCCCGCTGGAACCCGAGTGGGAAGGCCACGTGACCCTGGAGTTCTCCAACACCACCAACCTGCCGGCGAAGATCTACGCCCACGAAGGCGTGGCGCAGATGCTGTTCCTGCAGTCGGACGAAGCCTGCGAAGTGTCCTACCGCGATCGTGGCGGCAAATACCAGGGCCAGACCGGTGTGACCCTGCCCAAGGCCTGATGGCCCTGCGCTTGACGAAAACCGGGCCTTGGCCCGGTTTTTTGTTGCGGTCGAAAACCTGTAGGAGCGAGCTTGCTCGCGAACGCCCGGCTCGACTCCCACTGGAAGATAAGGTTCGCGAGCAAGCTCGCTCCTACAAGGGGCAGTGCGCCAGGACGAATTCAGCACGTTCATGCACGCTGCACAGGGGCAGTTCCAGTACGCGATACCCCAATGCTTCGTAGACCTCGGCCATGACCATGGCTGTTCGCTGCGCCTCGTCGAAGCCCTGCCGGCGCTCGGTATCGTTGCGGTAGATGGCTTCCCAGGCGGGAGCCAGGAACGCCGTCCGCGCGTAGCGCAGTTCCTGGGCGGCGGCTTCCAGTTCATCCGTAACCGGCAGGCCGCAGAGCCGCGCATACCCCAGCACATCCGGCAGGCCGCGATCGAAAAGCCACAGCCCTCCCGCGTCGAGCGCTCGGACGCGGGTCGCCAGTGCGTGCTCGAACATCGCCTGGCAGAACGCTTCGCGGTTCGCCCAGGGCAATGCATCACCATTGCGGACCATCTGGTCGCGGATGATGGCGCGGCCGCCTTCTTCGACGACGTTCAGGCCGTGATGCCGGTGCAGATGGTCGAGCAGCGTGCTCTTGCCGGCGCCAGGGCCGCCGGTGATGACGATGAGGGATTCGGACATGGCGATGACTCCTGTAGGAAGGATGCAAGGGAGTACCGGCTGGGGAAGGGTGTTGCGAAGGGAGGTGCGGCGGAAGCGGAGCGGGGAAAAAAGAAAGGCACCCAAGGGGTGCCTGAATATGATCATGGAGTAAGTCGACAAATCTGATTCCGGGGCGGGAAGCAAGTTCCCAACCCCGGAGAAATATTTTTCAGATCATCACTTTTCCGGCACCAGCGTCAGGCGTTTCACGCCGTAGACCTTCTCCAGGTTCTGTGGCTGGAAGGGGAAGCTCATGTAGTTGCCCTTCAGCCAGGCGTCGATGCCATCGGCGTAGTGCGGGCTGGCCGGGTTACCGGACTGGCCGCTGCTGTTGAGTCCGATCATCGGCTCGCTCTGGCCGAAATCGACAACGAGGCGCATGGCCGGGATCAGCCAGGTATCGAAGTCCTGGCCCCAGTGGTAGGCCGATACGTTCAGCGTGCTGTGATCGCCGCCGGCCGGGTAGGGGCCGCGATCCAGGTAGCCCTTGATCGCACTGAGGCTGGCGCGGTCGCCGGCGCTCAGGTTGGGCGCCATCTTGGTGCTGTCGCTGACCCACTGGTAGGTGTGCAGCTTGCCCCATTGCCAGGCGCGGCGGTCGCTGCCCAGCTTCTGCTCGCAGAAGGCGGTGGCGGCGGCCAGGCTGCGGGCGAGGATCGCCGGCTTGTCTTCCTTCTGCGGGGTGCGGGTGTCATCCCAGAACGGGCTGTCGTCGCGGCCCAGCAGGTGGTCGGCCTGGGCCGAGTAGGAGAGGTTGGCGTTCTCGACGAAGGCCTTCCAGGACGGGCTGTTTTCCGGGCCGAGTTCGTCGAGGAAGATCTGCTTGCTGCTTTCCTGCAGGAAAGCTTCGTAGAGCGCCGCGTCGCCAGAGGTAGCCGATAGCTTGCCGTCGAAGGCCATGATCCGGTCCAGCGCTTCGCGGGCGCGAGCACGCTGGTCGGCGGGCAGGGCGTCGATGGCCTTCTTCAGCGGCTGGGCCATGCCCGGCGCATCCAGCATCGATTGCAGCTTGCCGGCGAAGGGCGTGGTCTGGTCGTACTGCATGGCGATCATGCTGCGGTAGTCGTGGCTCCTGCTGCCGCCGGCGAGTTGGGCGATGCGCTCATAGCGCTCCGGGTAGTACCAGGAACTGGACAGCTGCGCGCCGTAGCCCGGCTGCACGCTGCGGTGGTTGGCGGTGCCCAGCCAGCCTTGCTGCGGGTCCTGGTCGGACGGGTGCAGGATCGGGTCGGCAAAGCCGTCCCAATCGTATCGGCCATCCCAGCCGGGGGAGGGCAGCAGGCCACGGCCTTCCTTGCGGTTGGGGAAGCGACCGGTGACCTGCCAGCCGATGTGCTTTTCGTCGGCGAACACGATATTCAGGGCCATGGCGCGCACGTCGCGAGTGGCATCGAAGGCCTGCTCGACGTTCTTCGCGCGGGACAGGTCGAAGAACGCGTCGAGGGTGCGGTCGGTTTCACCCTGGATGCTCTGGTAGGCGATGCCGTAGCCGCTGGACAGCTCCAGCGGTTGCAGTTCGTGCTTGCGCTCGCCCAGTGCGCTGTTGAGCAGCGGGCCGTGGCGGGTTTCGTAGATGACTTCGCGGACCGGGCTCTGGCCCTTGATGAAGAAGGTCTCGTTGCGCTCGATGGCCGGCTTCCACTGGCCGTCGGCGAGGTAGTAGAGCTTGCTGCCCTGGCGCTTGACCTGTTCGAGGAAGAGGTCCTGGTTGTCCCCCATGACCATGGTCATGCCCCAGGCCAGCTTGCCGTTGAAGCCCGCCACCACGCCCGGCACACCGGCGATGGAGACGCCTGCGGCGTTGTACTTGGGTGAGCGGATCTGCACGTAGTTCCACACCGAAGGCATGGACAGCGGCAGATGCGTGTCGTTGGCCAGGATGCTCTTGCCGCTGCGCGTGCGCTGCGGGGCGATGGCCCAGTTGTTGGACGCGGCGACGCCCATCATCTGCAGGGCGGCGATCTGGCCGGCGGCCTTGTCCAGTTGTTCCAGGCCCGCGATCCTGCCGTCCAGGCGCAGGCCCTTGAGTTTCTCGGCTTCCTCGAAAGGCAGTGCTTCGTCCGGGTAGATCGGTGTTAGCCAGGGCAGCTTGTCGGCGCCGACCTTCTGCGCGAGCACCAGGGAAGCGATCTCTTCCTGCAGGTTCACCGCCAGGCCGAAGTTCAGCAGGCTGAAGACCAGTGCGGAGTCTTCTGGCTTCCAGTATTCGGGGCGGTAGCCGGACTCGGCGAGGTCCATCGGCAGCTTGTCGCGATAGCGGTACAGGTAGGCGTTGACGCCGCGGGCATAGGTCTCGAAGAAACGCTTGAGTCGCGGCGAAGCGCCACCATACAGGGCGTCGGCAGCCTTCTTCAGGTTCACCGTGCGCATGAAGCGGTCGGTTTCCAGCGCGCCGGGGCCGACCATTTCGGACAGGCGTCCCTGGGCCATCAGGCGCAGGCCGACCATCTGGCTGAGGCGGTCGCTGGCATGCACGTAGCCCAGGGTGAACAGCGCGTCGTGGAAGGTGCTGGTCTCGATCAGCGGCATCCCCAGGCTGTTGCGGCGGATCGACACGTTGTCCGCCAGGCCCTTGATCGGCTGCACGCCATAGGTGGGCGGCAGGCTGCCTGCGTAGCGGTCGTTGAGCCAGCCCTGGCAGCCGGTGAGGCTGACAGCGGCGCTGAGGGAGGCGGCAAGGCCGAAGCAGGGAAGCCGGCGGAAGGCTCGCGGGGCCATGGGGATGTGCTCCTGCACAAAAGGGGTCGCGGAAAAGGCGCTACGTTAGTGAGCCGAGGATAGCTGTGCAAGCCGCGCGCGGCGGGATTTTCAGCAGCCGACGAATAGTTGGGCCGGACAGCAGAAGGCCCGCGCTGGGCGGGCCTTCTTCGCGGTGCCGCAAGCCTGGGTCAGGCGCCGTGGCACTTCTTGTACTTGCTGCCGCTGCCGCAGGGGCAAGGATCATTGCGGCCCACGTCCTTGAGCGGGTTGCGCACCGGCTCGTGGCTGTGGTTGCAGTGCGGGCCGTGCACGTGACCGTGGTCATGGTGGTGGTCATGATCGTGGTCGTGGTTGCAGTTCGGACCGTGTACGTGGGGTTCCTGGCTCATGGTGACGCTCACTCGGGGATGAAATCGCCGGGAATTATCTCGCCATTGCGGGCGATGTGCACGCTCTGTCCGAAGAGCAGGCCGGTCTTCACTTCACCGTCGAGGCGGTAGCGAATCGGCTGGTCCGGGTCTTCCAGCAGTTTGACGATGTACTTCATGTGCCGCCACAGGTTGGTGGTCACCGGTACTTCGAAGGTTTCATGGCCGTTGGCCGGCACTGTGAACCAGTTATTCGACTCGCCCTCGGCCAGGTCGATATCGTTCAGCTTGACCTTGTAGGCCAGGCCGCGAACCGGAAGGCTGAAGTCATTCGGATTGTCGATGCGGAAATGCAGGACGAACTCCTGCTCCAGCAAACGAGCTTTCACGACGTCCACTTTCTGCAGTTTCACGTCGGGTTGCTCGAAATTGCCCGTCATCCAGCCGCAGCCCGAAACAAGGCTGAACAGCCAGAGCAGGCTGAGAATTCTTATCATTTGCGCCTGATAATTCATGTCTACCCCTCAAGACGCCCCAGTGTACCAAGCACCTGCTCGGCCGCAAGTTGTTGTTACGTTAAAAGAAGCTGCACCATACTGGCCGAATGTAACCGGCGGGTTAACACAGGAGAGTGAAGATGAGCCGTTATGAAATCGCGTTTTCCGGTCAGACTGTTCCTGGTGCTCAGCTCGACACCGTGAAAGCCAACCTGGCCAGGTTGTTCCAGGCCGACGCCCAGCGCATCGATCTGCTCTTCTCCGGTCGCCGCATGGTGATCAAGAACAACCTCGACGCCGAGGCCGCGGAAAAGTACCGCAGTGTGATAGAGCGCGCCGGCGCCGTCGTGGAAGTGGTCGACATGGATGCGCAGATCGAGGAAATCGAACTGGCCCCGCCACCGCCCGCCGAGCCCGCCAGCGCACCGGTCCAGCCGGGGGCGCCTGGCGCTGCACCGCAGGGCCGCTTGAAAGTGGCGCCGCGTGACGAGTACATGGCCGCTTTCGTCGATGTCGAAGCGCCGGACTTCGGCCTCGCCCCGGTGGGCGCCGACCTTCAGGACGAGAAGCCCGAGGCGCAGGCGCCGCGCGTGGACCTCAGCCAGTTCAGCGTCGCGCCGGTGGGCAGTGACATGGGCCAGGCCAAACCGGCTCCCGCCGGCCCTGCGCCGGACACCAGCCATCTCAAGCTGCAGGACTGATCAATCGCCCTGGTGCGGGTCGTCCTTGTAGACGAATTTGGGCATTTCCCAGCGGAAGCGGATCGCCAGCATGCGGAACAGGAAGCCGGCGAACAGGGTGATCAGCATGGCCTGCTCCTTGGGCAGGTCGATCTGCAGGCAGATCAGGTAGCACCAGGCGCTGGCGAAGGAAACGCTGGCGTACAGCTCGCGACGGAAGATCAGCGGCACGTCATTGCAGAAGATATCCCGCAGGATGCCGCCGAACACCCCGGTAATCACCCCGCTCACGGCGGCGATCAGCAGGCTGTGGCCCATCTCCAGGCTGACCTGGCAACCGATCAGGGTGAAGGCCACCAGGCCCACGGCGTCCAGCGCGAGGAACATCGAGCGCAGATGGCGCATCAGCGGTGCAATGAATACGGTGAACAGCGCCGCGCCAGCGGTCAGCGCCAGGTACTCCGGGTGACGCACCCAGGTGAGCGGGTAATGGCCCAGCAGCATGTCGCGAACGGAGCCGCCGCCGAGCGCGGTGACGCAGGCCACCAGCACCACGCCGAACAGGTCCATGCTCCGTCGGCCGGCGGACAGGGCGCCGGTCATGGCTTCGGCGGTGATGGCGATGATGTAGAGAACGGTCAGCAGCATGGCGAGGTCCGGCAGGGGTAGCCGGTGCGGCGAATCACCGCCGCCCCGGAAAAAAGCGCGGATTCTAGCCGAGTCACTGTTTGCCCCCAAGTGGTGCGGGTTCGCGCTTCACTCGATCCAGGGCCCGCAGCATTTCTTCAGCTTGCCGCCAGCGCCGCAGGGGCACGGGTCGTTGCGCCCCAGCTTCATCTGCACGGTCGGGTCGAGGAAGTACCAGCGGCCTTCGCGCTGGACGAATCCCGAGCATTCGCGGTGGCTGTGTTCGCCGCCGGCATCGTGCCAGCGGGCGATGAAGGTCACCCGTGCATGTTCAGGCTGGCCGCCGAGCACTTCGTGGCTCACCACCTCCAGGCCCAGCCAGGTGCTGCCCAGGCTCCAGGTGCGGATGGCGTCCAGGTCCAGGCCCTGCTGCTGGGCGGGCAACGTCGTGTCGCGCAGGTAATCCACCAGGCCCAGCGCGTAGGCGCTGTAGCGCGAGCGCATCAGCGCCTCGGCGGTGGGCGCCGTAACGCCGGCATGGAAGCGCCCGCAGCAATCGGGTAATGGGCGGCCGCTGCCGCAGGGGCAGGTCGGTTCGGTCATGGTCACCACCAGTACTTGCCGAAGTTTTCCGGGTTGGCCCAGAACTTCGCGTTGAGCCAGTCCGGGACCTGTTTGTATTCGTGCAGATCGTAGGTGAACAGGGTGATCACCTGCTCGTCGCGCTGGAAGCGCTCGCTGGCCTGCATGGCCAGGGCGTAGAAGTCCGCGTCCTGTGCCTGCGCCGCGTCGAGGTCGACGAGTGCCGCCACGCGGCTGCTGTTGAGGTTGCGGATGCCGCCCACCAGTTGCTGTGCTTCGCGGCGCGGCAGATGTTCAAGGCAATCGGCAAGCAGGGCGAGGTCGTAGCGTTGACCGGCCAGCTCCGCTGGCAACGCGCCGGCATCGGCGTGAAACAGTTCGCAATCGGGATGCGCCGCGAGAAAGGCATCCACCGCCGGAATCTGGCTGGCGCCCACCAGCAGAAGGCGTCGTGGCGCGTAGCGATCGAGCAGGGCGGCAAGGGCTTGTTGCGGCGTGCGTGTCGAAATCATGGGGCTCGTCGAAGGCAAAAAATAATGAACGAAGACTAGCGTGTGACGCCCATATGGCCTAGTGCTGGCGCATTCTGTCAGTCACGTCTTTACTCGGTAATTGTCGGTCAAGACCCGATCATTAGAGGAGACATAACTTTATGAGCATCACAAGGACCGCTTTACCCCTGTTGCTGGTAAGCACGTTGCTCACCGGTTGCGCAGGGTTGCAGAAGTCCGACTGGCCGACTTGCGCCGTGGTTGGCGGTGTCGGGGGCGCAGGTCTGGGTTCCATCGAGAGCAGCGCCTGGGCGGGTTGGGGAGCCCTGATCGGTGGCGTGCTGGGTGCGTCCTACTGCTGGGTGCATGGCGCTGAAGAACAAGTGGCCGAGGTTCCGCCGCCTGCGCCGGCTCCTGAGCCCGCACCGGCTCCGTTGCCCAAGGAAGAGACCATCGTGGTGCGTGACCTGCACTTCGCCTTCGACTCGTCGAAGATCGATGCGCAGGACAAGGACAAGCTCGACACCATCGCTACCCGCCTGAAAGGCGAGGCCGCGAGCACCGAGCTGAACATCGGCGGCCATACCGACAGCATCGGTACCGACGCCTACAACCAGAAACTGTCCGAACGCCGCGCCAACGCCGTGTCCAACTACCTGATCGACTCTGGCGTGCCTGCCAGCAGCATCAAGTCGGTCGTCGGCTATGGCGAGAGCCAGCCGGTTGCGGACAACAAGACCAAGGAAGGCCGCGCCGAGAACCGTCGCGTGGAAATCAAGATCACCCGTCAGTAAGTCCGGGGTGATCGGTGCAAAGGGGGCCTTCGTGGCCCCCTTTGTCATTCCCGGTTGCCACTGGCACAGGCCGGGACAGAGGCGTATGTTCCCCGGCAAAGAAAAACACGGGGGCACTTCATGAAAGCGTTGTTGGGGCTGGGCAAACTGATTGCCCTGTTGTTCTGGCTGGCGGTGCTGGCCAACCTGATCCAACCCTTCGCACATCCCTTCGCGCTGCTGCTCAATGCGGCGGGCGCGCTGATCCTGCTGGTCCACATCATCGAGGCCCTGGCACTGCGCCAACGCCTGCAGGGTCGCCCGCATCCGGGCATGGACCGCCTGCAGATCCTGCTGTTCGGCGTCTTCCATTTCGCTACCCTGCCGCAGCCGGCATCCGCAAAAGTAGAAGGAGATACCCATGCGTAAGTCGTTGCTGGGCCTGGCGCTGTTCGCCCCGCTGGCCTGTTCGGCCGCTGGCAGCGTGTCGGTGGAAGCCAACACCGTGCTGCGCCTGCCGGTGAAGGGCGACAGCCTTAGCCTGGACCGAATCAGCGTCGGCCCGGAGGGCGCGCTGCTGATTCCGTCGCGGGTCAAGGAGCTGAAGATCGGCGAGCTGGACCTGGCGAAGAATGCGCGGATCGGCGTGTTCCCCGGCAGCGATACGCTGCAGATCGACGTCCAGCACGGCAGCCTCGCCGATGGCAGTGTCATTGCCGCGCAGGGCAGTTCCGGCAGCTTCGAGAAACCCGCCAGCGGCGGTCGCAACCTGGTGCTGCGGCTGCAGGACGTGGCGGTGGAAAACCTGCTGATTGACGTGCGCGGCGGCGTCGGCGCGCCGGGCTATGACGGCCTGGATGGCGGCAGCGCGCAGACGTCCGGATGCCTGTGGGGCAGCGGGAGGTCCGCGGGCGACGGCCAGAACGGCGCCGATGGCCAGCCGGGCGCATCCGGTGGTGCGGTGCGTCTGGAGGTGCCCGAGCAGTTCGACGTCGACAAGGTGAAGGTGCGCCTGGATGGCGGCGCTGGCGGAGCGGGCGGCAAGCCCGGCAAGGCTGGAGCGCGCAGCAGCGAGAAGGGCTGCTGGTTCTACTCGGTGGCGGGCGAGAAGGCCGGTGCGCAAGGCAAGGGCGGCGCGGAAGGGGTGAAAGGCAGCGAGGGTCGCCTGGATGTGAAGCGCTTCTGAACCTGTCGCCCGTTTCAAGTGAAGGCCCGCCCGGCAACCGGGCGGGCCTTTTGTTTACCAGTGCGGGCGCGCGGCGACGAACGCCACCAGCGCCATGCCGATCAGCAGATTCAGGCCCACGGTCTTGCGGATCTTGCCCAGCGCGGCGCCGCCGGCCGGCCAGTCCTCGGCACCTACCGCTGTGCGCAGTTCCGGCAGTTGCAGCGCCTGGATGCGCAGGAACAGCGCGAGCATCGCCACGTACAGGCCCATCATCACCTGCACGTAGCGCGGCGCGCCGGCCATGCCATTGAAGCTCAGGTGCAGCATGCCCACGCCGGTTACCGGCAGCAGGATCACCGCCGCCCACACCCAGCGGAAGAAGCGCGGGAACACCTCCAGCCACAGCTTCAGCCGGGGCGGGGCTTCCAGCGCGGCGACGGCGGCCGGGCGCAGCACCATCCAGGCGAAGAACATGCCGCCGACCCAGACCAGGGCAGCCAGGACGTGCAGGGCATAGACGAAGGCAAAGGGTGTCATTCGGACGATCTCCGCTGGCGATTGAAGTCAAGCGCGCTATCATAGCCGCCGATTCGAACCACTGAAAATTTATCCAGCATCCGGATATGTCCGCCAGGGCGTGTCCGGGGCCCGGGAAGTCCATGCTCAGCACCGAACTCAAGGCCACGATCCAGGGCGCCTACTCGCGCTTCCTCGAGGCCAAGGAACTCAAGCCGCGCTACGGCCAACGCCTGATGATCGCCGAAGTCGCGAAGGTCCTGGGGACCATCGCCAGCGACGAGGAAGGCCATCGCCTGGGCGATGCCGCCGTGGTCGCGGTGGAAGCCGGCACCGGCACCGGCAAGACCGTCGCCTACAGCCTCGCCGCCATCGCCTGCGCCAAGGCGGCCGGCAAGCGTCTGGTGGTCGCCACCGCCACCGTCGCCCTGCAGGAGCAGATCGTCCACAAGGACCTGCCCGACCTGCTGCGCAACTCCGGCCTGTCGTTCAGCTTCGCCCTGGCCAAGGGGCGCGGGCGCTACATGTGCCTGTCCAAACTCGACCACCTGCTGCAGGAAGGCCAGGCGCAGAGCGCCACCGCCCAGCTGTTCGAGGAGGAAGGCTTCCGCATCGACGTAGACGAAACCTCCACCAAGCTGTTCAACCAGATGATCGAACGCCTGGCGGGCAACCGCTGGGACGGCGACCGCGACTCCTGGCCCGAAGCCATCGAGGACGCGCACTGGGCGCAGGTCACCACCGACCACAGCCAGTGCACCAACCGCCATTGCCCGAATTTCCAGCAGTGCGCCTTCTACAAGGCGCGCGAAGGCATGACCAAGGTCGACGTGATCGTCACCAACCACGACCTGGTACTGGCCGACCTCGCCCTGGGCGGCGGCGCGATCCTGCCGGATCCGCGCGACACCCTCTACGTGTTCGACGAAGGCCATCACCTGCCGGACAAGGCCATCGGCCACTTCGCCCACTTCACCCGCCTGCGCGCCACCGCCGACTGGCTGGGCCAGGTGGAGAAGAACCTGACCAAGCTGCTGGCGCAGAACCCGCTACCGGGCGACCTCGGCCGCCTGATCGAGCAGGTGCCGGAGCTGGCCCGCGAGCTGCGCACGCACCAGCAGTTCATGTTCACCGCCTGCGAGGAGGTCGGCGACTTCCGCGCCGGCGAGGACATGGAAGGCCGCGAGCGGCCGCGCCATCGCTTCGAGGGCGGGGTGATCCCCGAGCACATTCGCGAGATGGGCATCGAGCTGAAGAAGGGCTTCTCCAAGCTCACCGATCTCTTCACCCGCCTCACCGAACTGCTTAAGGAGGCCATGGACGGAGAGGGCAGCGTCGGCATCGCCAGTCATCAGGCCGAAGAGTGGTACCCGCTGTTCGGCAGCCTGCTGTCCCGCGCCCAGGGCAACTGGGAGCTGTGGACCGCCTTCACCAGCGAAGACCCCGAAGACAGCCCGCCCATGGCGCGCTGGCTGACTCTCGCCGAGAGCGGCACTTTCTACGATATCGAGGCCAACGCCAGCCCGATCCTCGCCGCCGAGACCCTGCGCCGCAACCTGTGGAACGTGGCCTACGGCGTGCTGGTGACCTCCGCGACCCTCACCGCGCTGGGCACCTTCGACCGCTACCGCATGCGCGCCGGCCTGCCGCGCGCCGCCGTCACCGCCGTAGTGCCGAGCCCGTTCCACCATGCCGACGCCGGCGTGCTGCGCGTGCCCGACCTCAAGGCCGACCCGCGCGATGCCGCCGCCCACACCGCGGCGATCATCCGCGAGTTGCCGGAAATCGTCGAAGGCTCGCGCGGTTCGTTGATCCTGTTTTCCTCGCGCAAGCAGATGCAGGAAGTCTTCGACGGCCTGGATCGCGAATGGCGCAAGCGTGTGCTGATCCAGGGCAACCTGTCCAAGCAGGAAACCCTGAACAAGCATCGCTCGCGGGTCGATGATGGCGAGCCGAGCGTGTTGTTCGGCCTGGCCAGTTTCTCCGAGGGCGTGGACCTGCCCGGCGCCTATTGCGAGCACGTGGTGATCGCCAAGATTCCTTTCGCCGTGCCGGATGATCCGGTGGAAGCGGCACTGTCGGAATGGATCGAGGCGCGCGGCGGCAATCCCTTCATGGAGATCGCCGTGCCCGACGCCTCGCTGCGCCTGGTGCAGGCCTGTGGACGCCTGCTGCGCACCGAACAGGATCGCGGCACCATCACGCTGCTGGACCGCCGCGTGGTGACGCAGCGCTACGGCAAGGCCATTCTTAACGCATTGCCGCCGTTCCGCCGCGAAATCGCTTGATCGGGGCTCGATCAGCTGCGCGTCGGCATAACTGCTTCGGAAGCTGGTCCGGGATGCTCATTGACTGCGTGTAAACTCCGCTCCCGGGCCAGCTTCCGCCTTGTTCTGCTCTAGCTCGCAAGATCCTTGAGTCCTGAGCGGAAAATGCTTCCTGGTTGAATTCAGCGCCCGCCTTGCGGCGGTGTGTAGTAAGGACAAGGACAAATGATTGCTCCACGTTGGCATCTGCCTCTGCTGCTCAGCCTGGCCATCGCCAGTGCCCCGGCCTGGTCGGCCGGCGGCAATGAAACCCTGTTCAACTTCGTCAAGCCGATGGCCGTGGTCACCGTCACCACGCAGAACGCCGACCTGCCCAGTTCCACCGCCGAGGCCACGCCCGAAGGGGAAATCCTGCGCCGGGTGAACTTCAACCCCGCGCCGCAACCGACCCTGCGCCTGGCACCCTCCAGTGGTAGCTGGGACTGGTCCCAGGCCGACAGCGTCAGCCTGCGCATCCAGAACGCCATGGACTGGGCCATCACCCTCGAGGTGGAGATCGAAGGCATCGCCGGCGCCTCCGGCCTGCGCGCGAGCATCGCCCTGCCGCCGGGCCCGGCGCAGACTCTCGTGATCCCGCTGCACGCCATCGCCCCCGAAGACTTCGGCATGCGTGCCGGTGTGCCCATGCCCGTCACCCTGGATGGCCAGCGCCTGCTGCTGGCGAGCAAGGTCACGGGTGAGTTGGACCGCAGCCAGGTCGGTGCGGTGAAGCTGTTCCTCACCTCGCCCAAGGCGGCGCAGGACATCCTCGTTGGCCGCTTCGGCACCCGCGCTGGCAACGACGAGTACCACAAGGCCTACGCCGGCATCGTCGACGCTTTCGGCCAGTCCACTCGCAGCGACTGGCCGGAAAAGGTCAGGAGCCCCGAGCAACTGGCCAGCGCCTGGAAAGCCGAAGGCGAGCAGTTGAAGAAGTGGCAGCCGGCGCCCGGTCGCGATGCCTTTGGCGGCCTGCTGGACGGCCCGGCCTTCGAAGGCAGCGGTTTCTTCCGCACCGAGAAGCGCAACGGTCGCTGGTGGCTGGTGACGCCGGAAGGGCATTCGTTCTGGTCCATGGGTGTCAACGCGGTGAACGCTGACAGCAGTCAGACCTACGTTGAAGGCCGCGAATACATGTTCGCCAGCCTGCCGAAGGAGGACGAGCCGCTGGCCGCCTTCTACGGCCAGCGCGATGACCGCAGCGGCGTGGGCGCCCAGCAGGGCCGTGCGTTCGGTAACGGTCGCTGGTTCGACTTCTACGCCGCCAACCGCTTCCGCGCCGACGGCGGCCTGAGCGGTGACGCCGCTGCCGCCGCCTGGCGCGAGCGCACCTTGCAGCGCCTGGGTTCCTGGGGCTTCAACACCCTGGGGGACTGGAGCGATCCGGCCTTTGCTGACGACCCGCGCATGCCCTACAGCGTGCCGCTGTCCATCAGCGGCGACTACGCCACAGTCAGCACGGGCTACGATTGGTGGGGCGCGATGCCCGACCCGTTCGACCCGCGCTTCGCCATGGCCGCCGAGCGCGCCATCGCCATCGCCGCCCGCGACCACCGCGAGGATGCCTGGCTGCTGGGTTACTACGCCGACAACGAACTGGCCTGGGCCGGCCGTGGCGACGACGACCAGGCGCACTATGCCCTGGCTTTCGGCACGCTCAAGCTGTCCACCGACAGCCCGGCCAAGCGCGCCTTCATCAAGCAGCTCAAGGACAAGTACGAGGGTCACGAACAACTTGCCGAGGCCTGGGGCGTGCAGCTGGGCTCCTGGGAAGACCTCGACGCGCCGGGCTACCAGGCGCCGGTCCCCAGCGAATCGCACCCGGCCATCGCCCAGGACTACAGCGCCTTCCTGCGCCTGTACGCCGACCAGTACTTCAAGACCCTGAAGGACTCGCTGCAGTGGCACGCGCCCAACCACCTGCTGCTCGGTCCGCGCTTCGCCGTCAGCACGCCGGAAGCGCTGGCCTCCTGCGCGCAATACTGCGACGTCCTCAGCTTCAACCTCTACGTGCCGCTGCCGCAGCAGGGCTTCGACGCCAACTACGTGCGCAGCCTGGACAAGCCGGTGCTGATCACCGAATTCCATTTCGGCTCCCGCGATCGCGGGCCGTTCTGGGGCGGTGTCGCCGAGGTGTACAACGAGCAGCAGCGTGGCGAGGCCTACCAGCGCTTCCTGGCCGAGGCGGCGAAGGAACCGAACATCGTCGGCGCGCACTGGTTCCAGTACCTCGACCAGCCGGTGACCGGCCGCCTGCTCGACGGCGAGAACGGCCACATCGGCCTGGTCGGCATCACCGACCTGCCGTTCACCGGCTTCGTCGACGCCGTGCGCAAGGCCAACCAGCAGACGCTCAAAGGCATCGACGAACAGGCCCGCGCCGCCGCCAAGGTGGCGCCGGAGCCGCAACCCAAACCCGCGCCGGCCCCTGACGACAGTGACGACGAGGAACAGGCCTCGGAGCAATGATCCGTCATTCGTGAAGCCACACCCTGCCTTCGGCAGGGTTCCCAGGGGCGGAGCGCGCTGAAAGAATGGCGTCTTCCGCCCCTGTGCATTTCCGGAGCTTGAGATGACCCTGAACGGCCACTGCGATCCGCGCTTCACCCCTGTTGCCGATGCCTTCAGTGCGCTGTTCGAAGACCCACAGGAGCGTGGCGCGGCGCTGTGCATCCAGGTCGGCGGCGAGACCGTGGTCGACCTCTGGGCCGGCAGCGCGGGCAAGGACCCGGGCCAGGACTGGCAGGCCGACACGCTGCTCAACCTGTTCTCCTGCACCAAGACCTTTGCGGCCGTTGCTGTGCTGCAACTGGTGGGCGAGGGCCGCCTGGAGCTCGACGCCCCGGTGGCGCGCTACTGGCCGGAGTTCGAGCAGGCCGGCAAGCAGAACATCAGCGTGCGCCAGCTCCTGTGCCATCGCGCGGGCCTGCCGGCGATCCGCGAGCCGCTGGCGCCCGAAGCGCTGTATGACTGGTCGACCATGACCGCCGCGCTGGCCGCCGAAACGCCCTGGTGGACGCCGGGCGCCGAGCACGGCTACGCGCCCATCACCTATGGCTGGCTGATCGGCGAAGTGATCCGCCGTGTCGACGGCCGGGAGCCGGGTACCGCCATCGTCGAACGTACCGCGCGGCCACTGGGGCTGGATTTCCATATCGGCCTGGATGACGCCGAGTTCCACCGCGTGGCGCACATTGCCCGGGGCAAGGGCAACCTGGGCGATGCTGCGGCGCAACGCCTGCTGCGCACCATGATGACCGACGCCGCCGCGCTCTCCACCCGCGCCTTCACCAATCCGCCCTCGGTGCTCACCAGCACCAACAAGCCGGAATGGCGGCGCATGTCGCAACCTGCGGCCAATGGCCACGGCAATGCGCGCTCGCTGGCTGGTTTCTACAGCGGCTTGCTGCAGGGCAAGCTGCTGGATGACGCGCTGCTGGCCGAGCTCACCCGCGAGCATGCCGTTGGCGAGGATCGAACTTTGTTGACCTGTACGCGCTTCGGTCTGGGTTGCATGCTTGACCAGCCAAGCGTGGCCAACGCCACCTATGGCCTCAGCCCGCAGGCCTTCGGTCATCCGGGAGCCGGTGGCTCCATCGGCTTCGCCGATCCGGACCGCCAGCTGGCTTTCGGCTTCGTCGTCAACACCCTTGGCCCCTATGTGCTGATGGACCCGCGCGCCCAGCGCCTGGCGCGCCTCGCCGGCGACTGCCTGTAGCGACGAGCGGGAGGAACCTTCCTCCCGCCGCACCTTCTTAAGGTCGTCCGCGTTTGCCGTCGCGCTGGCTGCGACGGCCATCCCTGCGCACAAGTATGCGCCGCTCGTCAGTTCGGGATTAAAATCTCGTTCCAACTGAGTAAGTTATGTACAACTCTTAAGCTGATTGCTGAAGTTGCGGTGCCGCTGCCACCCAGCCGCGCCGAGCCTCCCTTCATGTTCCGCCTTATGGAATCGCTCCCATGAACCTGCTGTTCTCGAATTCGCTGAAAGTCTCCACCCTTGCCCTGTGCGTCGGCCTTTCCGCCTGCAGCCAGTTCCAGTCCAACGACGCGCAGAACACTGCCGCGGCCAAGCCCGCCGCTGGCACCAGCCACTGGTGGTGGCCCTTCGGCGGCGACGAGGAAGTGATCGCCGCCGCGCCCGCGCCTGCACAAAAACCGGTGGAGGCCTCCAAGGTCGCGGATGCCGGCAGCCGGCAGCCCGGTGGCCACTGGTGGTGGCCGTTCGGTGTAAGCGACAGCGCACCGGGTGCCGAGAAGGCTGCCAAGCCCCAGGACATCAAGGTCACCAAGGAATGGCTGGACCAGCACGAGAAGTCCCTGCGTGAAGCGGTGGCCGGCAGCAAGTTCACCGTCGAGCGCCGCGAGAACGCCCTGGTGCTGATCGCACCGGTGGAAGGTTCGTTCAACCCCAAGCGTCCTGAACTGCTGCTGCCGATCACCCTGGCACCGCTGGGCAACGTGGCGAAGATGCTGCAGAACGACCCGGAAAGCGGCGTGCTGGTCCTCGGCCACAGCGACAGCTCGGGCGACAAGGCGACCAACGACAAGGTCAGCCTGCAACGTGCCCAGGCGGTCTCGTCGATCTTCCGCCTGAGCGGCCTGGGCGCCGACCGCCTGCGCCTGAAGGGCGTCGGCTCAAGCCTGCCGCGCGCCGACAACGCCAGCGCCGAAGGCCGCGCGTTGAACCGCCGCGTCGAAGTGCTGGTCACCCAGCGCACCAGCCTGCTGGCGCTCGCCCAGGCCAACTGATCCGCGCTGCGCAAAGCGTCATTCCGCCGGGAATGACGCTTGTCGTGGATCAAGCGCGAAGGCGTAACTCTGGATAAGCTTAGGGACTTCTTCTGCAGGAGATTTCCAATGGCTCAGACCCTGGCCGATATGCGCCGCGAATACACCCGTGACGGACTGACCGAAACCCAGGCGCCCAGCGAACCGTTCAGCCTGTTCAGCCAATGGTTCGAGGACGCGGTGAAGACCGAGCAACTGCCGGTCGAACCCAATGCGATGATGCTCGCCACCGTGGACGCCGACGGCCAGCCACACTGCCGCGTGCTCCTGCTCAAGGGCCTGGACGAGCGCGGTTTCACCTTCTTCAGCAACTACGAAAGCGCCAAGGGCCAGCAGTTGCGGGAAAACCCGCGTGCGGCCATGACCTTCTTCTGGCCGGCGCTGGAGCGCCAGGTACGCATCGAGGGGCGGGTGGAGAAAGTTTCCGCCGAAGAGTCCGCCGCCTATTACCGCGTGCGCCCGCTGGGCAGCCGCCTGGGCGCCTGGGCGTCGCCGCAGAGCCGGGTCATCGATGGCCGTGGCGAACTGGAACAACTGTTGGCGGAAACCGAACAGCGCTTCGCCGACACGGCACCCACCTGTCCGGATTTCTGGGGTGGTTTCCGTCTGCTGCCAAGCCGTATCGAATTCTGGCAGGGCCGTCCGAGCCGCCTGCACGATCGCCTCAATTTCCGCAATGAAAATGGCGTCTGGGTGCGGGAGCGCCTGGCGCCCTGAGCCTGTCCAGCAGTTGAGCCTGGCGTAAGGAGCAACTGTCTTCCTCTGAAATTCCGTGCCTGTGTTTCCCTCTCCCTGAAGGGAGAGGGGATCGTATGGTGCAGGTTGAAACCAAGGCGTCAGCCGGCACGGTCAGCGCCCTCTCTCTTCAGGGAGAGGGCGGGGGAGAGGGTGTCCCCAAGCGCAATGGTTTCCAGGCAGGAGCGGACTTCGTTCGCGATGGTTTCAGTCGCGAATCAGACCAATCGCGGACGAAGTCCGCTCCTACGCAGGTCGGGAAAACCGTGCTGCGGTGTAGGATGCCCTCCATCTTCCCGCTCAACGGACCTGCCCCATGAAAGTCGTCATCGCTCCCGACTCGTTCAAGGAAAGCCTTTCCGCCCCCGAGGTCGCCGAGGCCATCTCCCGTGGCTGGCTGCGCGCACGGCCGAACGACGAGACGCTGCTGCGACCGATGGCCGACGGCGGCGAAGGCACGGTGGACGCGGTGCTGGCGGCGCGGCCGGGTGAGCGCCGCGAACTGGACGTTTGCGGCCCGCTGGAGCAGCCGGTGAAAGCCCACTGGGGCTGGCTGGAGGACGCCACCGCAGTGATCGAGATGGCCGCCGCCAGCGGCCTGCACTGGGTCCCGGCGACGCAGCGCGACGCCACCCGTACGACCAGCCGGGGCACCGGCGAGCTGATCCGCGAAGCGCTGGATGCCGGCGCGAAGAAGATCATCCTCGGCCTGGGCGGCAGCGCCACCAACGACGGTGGCCTGGGGCTGCTGCAGGCGCTGGGCGTGAGCTTCCTCGATCACGAGGGCAAGGAACTGGGCGCAGGCGGAGCGCAGCTCGCGGAGCTGGAACGTATCGACCTGTCGGGCATCGACTGGCGACTGGCCGGCGTCGAGGTCGAAGTGGCAGCCGACGTGAACAACCCCCTTTGCGGTCCCAGGGGGGCTTCGGCGGTCTTCGGCCCGCAGAAGGGCGCGAGCCCGGCGCAGGTGCAGCAGCTGGATGCTGCGCTCAAGCGTTTCGCCGAGGTCGCGGCGCTGGCCCTGGGGCAGGATCACAGCCTGTTCCCGGGCGTCGGTGCGGCAGGCGGACTGGGCTTCGCTTGCCGGGCCTTCCTGAAGGCGCGCTTCCGTCCGGGTATCGAACTGATCGCCGAGCTGTCGGAGTTGGAAGCGGCGCTGGCCGACGCATCGCTGGTCATCACCGGGGAAGGGCGGCTGGATGGCCAGAGCCTGCACGGCAAGACGCCGGTGGGCGTGGCCCATGTCGCGCGTCGCGCGGGCGTGCCGGTGATCGCGCTGGCAGGCAGCGTCGGCGAAGGGCTGGCCGAATTGCGTGAAGTGGGGATCGAAGCGGCGTTCAGCCTGGCGCCGGGGCCCATCACCCTGGCCGATGCCTGCGCACGCGCAGCGCAGGAGCTGGAGAACCGCGCCGAGGCGTTGGCGCGCTTCTGGTCGCTAGCTCAGGCCGCGCGGTAGTCGTCGGCGGCGCGCTGCAACCAGTCGGGCAGGTCGCGGCGCTTGACCTTCTGGCGCTTGGCATCGGCCAGGCGCTCGAGCAGGTAGCTGCGCTTTTGCGGGTCGTCGCCGGCCAGTGACAGCGCCAGGTCGCGGTCCATCCAGCGGCGGATGCGCCAGTAAATCCACCAGTGGAAGTACAGACCGGCGGCTGTGGTGACGACGATGATGAAGTAGTCCATGTGGGGTTCCGTGTGGGGCGCTTCTGCTGCGGACGCCAGCCTAACCGATCCCCCGACAGGAAAAACTGAGCCACGGCAGGCGTTTTTGGTGGATATGGCACAAACTGTACGGAAGCTGAATCGAGATCAGCTGTTTCACGACCTGGCGTGACAGGCGGGCTGCCGTCGGAGTCTAATAGTCGTAGCCCTATTCGGAGGTTCCCTAATGCGTAAAACTGCCCTGATCGCCGTGACTTTCGCCGCCCTGGCCATCTCCCTCGGCGGTTGCCAGTCCAGCCTGACCGGCGACACCTACACCCGTGAAGAAGCACGTACCGTACAGAACGTTCGCATGGGTACCATCCAGGCCCTGCGCCCGGTGAAGATCGAAGGCACCAAGACTCCCATCGGCTCGGTTGCCGGCGCTGCGGTTGGCGGTATCGGCGGCAGCGCCATCGGTGGCGGCAAGGGCAGCTATGTCACCGCCATCATCGGCGCCGTGGCTGGCGGCCTGCTCGGTGCGGCCACCGAAGAAGGCCTGACCCGCACCCAGGGCGTGGAAATCACCGTCCGCGAAGACGACGGCAGCACCCGTGCCTACGTCCAACAGGTCGACGAAGGTGCCGTGTTCCGTGTCGGCGAGCGCGTGCGCATCCTGACCGTCAACGGTACCAGCCGCGTCGCTCACTGACCGGCTGACGGCTGCCCTTCCATGGCAGCCAGCGAAACCCAGCGCGCGACAGTCGTTTCGACTGTCG
>NZ_AMZB01000133.1 GCF_000313755.1 Pseudomonas nitroreducens TX1
CTGTCGCGCGCTATCGTTTGGGGGATCGCAAAATCTGCCGAAGCTCAATGCTGATGCGGCTCAAGCTTGCTATTTCGTAATAATTCAATCCATGACGCGTAATCGATAGATATGGATAATCGTCGTCTTTGCAAGCCGGCTGCCTGTGCGCGGGGTTGCCTGTCTGAACGCCGTGCGGCGGTGAAAAGGAGTGGGTCATGACGTTGGCGCTGATCATTGCGCTGCCTTTCCTCGGGGTATTGCTGCCGCTGCTCGCTGAGCGTTTCGGCCGCACCGCCTGCGCTGCCGCTACCGGCGGGGTGCCGCTCGCCGGGTTGATCCTGCTGATGTCCCAGCGCGCCGTGCTGGGCGCCGAGCCACTGGTGCAGCGCGTGGACTGGCTGCCGGAACTGGGCCTGAACCTCAGCCTGCGCCTGGACGGCCTGGGCTTCCTGTTCGCCCTGCTGATCCTCGGCATCGGCCTGCTGGTGATCCTCTACGCCCGCTATTACCTGTCGGAGAAGGAGCCTGCCGGGCGCTTCTTCGCTTTCCTGCTGCTGTTCATGGGCGCAATGCTTGGCGTGGTGTTGAGTGAAAACCTGCTGCTGATGCTGGTGTTCTGGGAACTGACCAGCCTCTCGTCGTTCCTGCTGATCGGCTTCTGGGGCCATCGCTCGGACGCGCGCAAGGGCGCGCGCATGTCGCTGGCGGTCACCGGTGGGGGCGGCCTGGCGCTGCTTGCCGGCATCCTGCTGATTGGCCACGTGGTCGGCAGCTTCGAGCTTTCCACGGTGCTCGGGGCCCGCGAGGTGCTGCAGGCCAGCCCGCTGTTCCCATTGGCGCTGTGCCTGGTGCTGCTCGGTGTATTCACCAAGTCCGCGCAGTTCCCGTTCCACTTCTGGCTGCCCCATGCGATGGCGGCGCCGACGCCGGTGTCGGCCTATCTGCACTCGGCAACCATGGTGAAGGCCGGCGTGTTCCTGCTGGCGCGCCTTTATCCGCTGCTGTCGGGCAACGACCTGTGGTTCTACCTGGTCAGCCTGACGGGCCTTGCAACCCTGCTGATGGGCGCCTTCATGGCGCTGTTCCAGAACGACCTCAAGGGCCTGCTGGCGTACTCGACCATCAGCCACCTGGGCCTGATCACTTTGCTGTTCGGGCTGGATTCGCCCATGGCCAACGTCGCGGCGATCTTCCACATCATCAACCACGCCACCTTCAAGGCCTCGCTGTTCATGGCCGCCGGGATCATCGACCACGAGACCGGCAGCCGCGACATGCGCCGCATCAACGGCATGTGGAAGTACATGCCGCACACCGCCGTGCTGGCGATGGTGGCGTCGGCGTCCATGGCCGGCGTGCCGCTGCTCAACGGCTTCCTCAGCAAGGAGATGTTCTTCGGCGAGACCCTGGCGCAGAACATGATGGGCAGCTTCAACTGGCTGATCCCGGCGCTGGCGACCCTGGGTGCGCTGTTCTCGGTGAGCTACTCGGTGCGCTTCATCCACGACGTGTTCTTCAACGGCGAGCCGATCAACCTGCCCAACCCGCACCCTCACGAGCCGCCGCGCTACATGAAGGTGCCGGTGGAAATCCTCGTGCTGATCTGCCTGCTGGTCGGCGTCATGCCGGGGATCATCGTCGGCCCCCTGCTGGCCGGCGCCGCCGCGTCGAGCCTGAACGGCGCGCTGCCCGAGTACAGCCTGGCAATCTGGCACGGCTTCAACGCTCCGCTGGCCATGAGCTTCGTCGCCACCGCCGGCGGTATATTGCTCTACGTGCTGCGCAAGCCGCTGTTCGACTGGTACGCCGGGTTGCCGGCGATGGATGCCAAGCGGGTGTTCGAGCAACAGGTGCAGCGAGTGGTGCGCTTTGCCGCGCGGGTTACCGACTACCTGGAGAGCGGCTCGCTGCAGCGCTATTCGATGTTGCTGGTGCTGGCCGCCGTGGTCGTGGTGTTCGCCGGCCTCGCGCCGTTGCCGGGTATCGAAGGTAACCGGGCGCAGACGCCGTTGGACGGCATCACCGCCCTGGGCCTGGTCCTGCTGGCCATCTCCGGGCCGCTTACCGTCTGGTTCCACCGTCAGCGCCTGACCGCGCTGGTCATTCTCAGCATCGCCGGCCTGCTGGTGGCGCTCGCCTTCGCCCGCTTCGCCGCGCCGGACCTGGCGCTGACCCAGCTGTCGGTGGAGGTGGTGACCATGGTCCTGCTGATGCTGGCGCTGTACTACCTGCCGGCACGCACGCCGAAAACCTCCAGCAGCTTGCGCCGCCTGCGCGATTTCGTGATCGCCATGGGTGCCGGGGTGATGGTCACGCTGCTGGCCTACGCCGTGCTCACCCGCCCCTATGACAGCATCGCTGGCTACTACCTGGAGAACAGCGTCACCGGTGGCGGCGGACACAACGTGGTGAACGTGATCCTGGTGGACTTCCGGGGCTTCGATACCCTGGGCGAGATCACCGTGCTGGCGATTGCCGCGGTCGGCATCTTCGCGCTGCTGGACGGCCTGCGCCTGCTGCGCCGCGAGGCTGACGACGAGGGGCGCGCCTGGGCGAAAGACCGCTTCCCGCCGATCCTCGCCACGCTGTCGCGCCTGCTGCTGCCGCTGGCGCTGCTGGTCTCGGTGTTCATCTTCCTGCGCGGGCACAACCTGCCGGGCGGCGGGTTCATCGCCGGGCTGATCACCTCGGTAGCGCTGATCCTCCAGTACATCGCCTGCGGCAGCCGCTGGGTGAGCACGCGCCTGCCGCTGGACTACAGCCGCCTGGCCGGCGTCGGTGTGCTGATCGCAGGGCTGACTGGCCTGGGCGCCTGGTTCTTCGGCTTCCCGTTCCTCACCTCGGCATTCGGCCACTTCCACATTCCGCTGGTGGGTGATATCGAACTGGCTACCGCCATGCTCTTCGACCTGGGCGTGTACTTCACTGTCGTCGGCGCGACGCTATTGATCCTTTCGGGCCTCGGTTCGGTCACCGCACCACCGGAGCCCGTGCTGTCCAAGGAGGCGCCCTGATGGAAGCGCTTTTCGCCATCGCCCTCGGCCTGCTGACCGCCAGCGGCGTCTACCTGCTGCTGCGCGCACGCACTTTCCCGGTGGTGCTGGGGCTGACCCTGTTGTCCTACGCGGTCAACCTGTTCCTCTTCGCCATGGGCCGGCTGGCCGGCGACCCGGCGGTGATCGGCCAGGTCGCCAACGCCGGAGACCCGATTCCCCAGGCGCTGGTGCTGACCGCCATTGTCATCGGTTTCGCCATGACCGCCTTCGTCATCGTGCTGGCCCTGCGCGGGCTGGCGGAAACCGGCGGTGACCATGTGGATGGTGGAGAAGGGGAGGACGGTCGATGAACCACTGGCTGATCCTGCCCGTCCTGCTGCCGCTGTTAGCCGGCTGCGCGCTGCTGCTGGTGGGCGAGCGTTGGCAACGCGGCCTGTCGCTGCTCGCGACCGTGGCACTGCTGCCGCTTTCCGCCGTGCTGCTGCAACAGGCCGACAGCGGCGTGGTGCAGTTCTACGCGCTGGGCAACTGGCAGCCGCCGTTCGGCATCATCCTGGTGCTGGACCGTCTCAGTGCGCTGATGATCGCTGCCACCGCGCTGCTCGCCAGTCTGTCACTGATCTACGCGGTGCGTGGGGATGACCGGCGTGGCAAGCGCTTCCATGCGCTGTTCCAGTTCCAATTGCTGGGGCTGAACGGGGCGTTCCTCACCGGCGACCTGTTCAACCTGTTCGTGTTCTTCGAGATCCTGCTGATCGCCTCCTACGCGCTGCTGCTGCATGGCGGCGGGGCCGGAAGGGTGCGCGCGGGGTTGCATTACGTGGTGCTCAACCTCGTCGGCTCGGCGTTCTTCCTCATTGCGGTGGGCATGCTCTACGGCATCACCGGCACCCTGAACATGGCGCACATGGCCGAACGTGTGGCCCAGCTGAGCGCCGAGCAGGCGCCACTGGTGCGTGCGGCAGCGTTGCTGCTGCTGGTGGTGTTCGGCCTGAAGGCGGCGCTGCTGCCACTGTACTTCTGGCTGCCCAAAGCCTATGCCGAGGCCAGCGCCCCGGTGGCGGCGCTATTCTCGATCATGACCAAGGTGGGCATCTACTCCATCCTGCGGGTCTACACGCTGATCTTCGGCGAGCAGGCCGGCGAACTGGCGAACCTCGCGCAGGCCTGGCTGTGGCCGCTGGCGCTGGCCGGGATAGTCGCCGGTGCGCTGGGCGCGCTGGCGGCGACCACGCTGCAAGGCCTGCTGTCCTACCTGGTGGTGGTTTCTGCCGGCACGCTGCTGGCGGCCATTGCGCTGGACACGCCGGAGGCGCTGTCCGCCGCGCTCTACTACCTGCTGCACAGCATCTGGGTGGCCGGCGGCCTGTTCCTGCTGGCCGATCTCATTGCCCGCCAGCGTGGCGACAAGGGCGGCCGACTGGTGCAGGGGCCGGCGCTGCTGCAACCGCATCTGCTGGGTGGTGCGTTCTTCTTCGGTGCTATTGCGGTCGCCGGCTTGCCGCCGCTGTCGGGCTTCCTCGGCAAACTGATGCTGTTGCGTTCGGTGAGTGGCGGCAGCGACGCCATTGCGTTGTGGAGCGTGGTACTGGTCAGTGGTCTGGTCACCCTAGTCGCGCTGAGCCGCGCCGGCAGCACGCTGTTCTGGCGGACCGGCCTGAGCGTGCTGGGCAGCGCCAATCGCGAGCCGGTGAAAATGCTCGCCGCTTTCGGCCTGCTGGCCAGCGCTCCGCTGATGGTGGTCGCCGCGCGGCCGCTGATCACTTACGCGCAGGCCACGGCGGCGCAGTTGCTGGATGCCGGGCTCTACCGCCAGGCGATCCTGCTGGGAGGTGGCGCATGATTCGGCGCATCCTGCCGCACCCGTTGCTCAGCGGCGTGCTGCTGCTGAGCTGGTTGTTGCTGGTCAATGATTTCTCCCTCGGCCACTGGCTGCTCGGTGCTTTCCTCGGCCTGACGATCCCGCTGCTGTGCCGCAACCTGTTGCTGGCCGCGCCGCGCATCCAGCGGCCGGGTCTGCTGCTGCGCTTCATCGGCCTGGTGCTCTATGACATCGTGGTCGCCAACCTGCAGGTGGCGAAACTGGTGCTGGGGCCGAAGGCGAAACTGCAACCGGGCTTCGTCGAGATTCCCCTGGAGCTGACCGATGACCTGGCCATCAGCATCCTCGCCAGCGTCATCACCCTGACCCCGGGCACCTGTTCTGCCGACCTGTCCGTCGACCGCCGCACACTGCTGGTCCACGGCATCGACGTACCGGACCCACAGGCGCTGGTGGCGGACATCAAGGCGCGCTACGAGGCGCCGCTGAAGGAGGTGTTCCCGTGCTCGGCATCGTGATCCCGATCTGCCTGGCGCTGTTGGGCGTCGCCGTGCTGCTCACCGTAGCGCGGCTGATCCGCGGGCCGTCGGTGGCGGACCGCATCCTCGCGCTGGATACCCTGTCGATCAAAGCCATCGCGCTGATCGTGCTGTTCGGCATCTGGAAGGGCAGCGGCCTGTACTTCGAGGCGGCGCTGCTGATCGCGGTGATGGGCTTCGTCAGCACCGTGGCGCTGTGCAAGTTCCTCCTCCGGGGAGACATCATCGAATGATCATTGAAGCGTTGGTTTGCCTGCTGTTGCTCGCCGGCAGCCTGTTCGCCCTGCTCGGTGCCATCGGCCTTTACCGCCTGCCGGACTTCTACACGCGCCTGCATGCGCCGACCAAGGCCTCGACCCTGGGCGTGGGCGGAATCGTCCTGGCTTCGCTGCTGTATTTCAGCTCGCGTGGCGAAGGCGTCAGCCTGCATGAGGTCCTGATCACCGTGTTCCTCTTCATCACCGCGCCGGTGAGCGCGCACCTGCTGGCCAAGGCGGCGATGCAGCAGCGCGTGCCGGTGGAGCGGGGGACCCAGGGTAAGCCCTGGGACTGATTTTGAGTCTTGTTGGCGATACTTCTGGATTGGGTGTTCCGCGTCGCTTCGGCGTGCGCGTGGGCTTTTCGTTTCGCCCCCTCGGGCGAGTTACTTTTCCAAACGACGGAAGGCCGCCCCCCCAAAAAGTAACCAAAAGGCTTGCCCCGGACATCCGGTTTTTCGCTTAGGCGAAAAATTCCCTCGTTGAAGCGAAGTTTCAGGGGCACGCCGCGAAGGGCCATCCCTGGCCCATCGCGGCTCTCGCGGCATCCATGCCGCTCAACCCCTGAAACTCCGCTTCAACGAGGCCTCCTGAACAGGGCCGTTCGGAGTGCGCGGGTGTTTCTCTGGAAGCCTTCAGAGCCGGAGCCGGGAAGTTTTTCGTAGGAGCGGACCTTGTCCGCGAATTCCCTTGCGGCGGAAGCGAATCTTTCAGGATCACGCCAAATCATCCCGCCAACTGTAGGAGCGAGCTTGCTCGCGAACCGCGTCAGCGATGGAGTTGCCGGTGAATCTGTTCGCGAACACGCTCGCTCCTACGAAAGATATCCAGCCCATACAGTTTCCCCGCGATTCTGTACCTGTCGGCCGCCAGTGCGCGCCTCCTATACTCCGGGGACCTTTTGACTGGAGCGTCCCGTGCAGCAATCCCGGCCGTTCGCCCTCGCGTGCCTGGTGCTGGCCATGGCGCTCTGGGGCAGCTCGTTCATTGCACTGAAATTCGCCTTCCAGGAAATGCCGGCCATGTGGGTGATCTTCGCTCGCATGGCGCTGGGCAGCCTGATCTTCCTCGCCGCCTGGCGCTGGCGGGGACGCGTCGATTACCGCTCCGGCGACTGGAAGTGGCTGCTGGCGCTGGCCGCCTGCGAGCCCTGCCTGTACTTCATCTTCGAGTCCCTGGCGCTGCAGCAGACCAGCGCCGCGCAGGCCGGGATGATCACCGCGCTGTTGCCGCTGCTGGTGGCAGTCGGCGCGTTCTTCCTGCTGCATGAGAAGATCGCCCGCAACACCTGGCTGGGCTTCGCCCTGGCGGTGCTCGGCTCGCTCTGGCTGACCCTGGCCAGCGAGCCGGACAGCCACGCGCCCAATCCGCTGCTGGGCAATTTCTACGAGCTGCTGGCGATGCTCTGCGCCACCGGCTACACCCTGCTGCTCAAGCACCTGTCGGCGCGCTACTCGCCCTTCATCCTCACCGCCATGCAGGCGTTCATCGGTTCGCTGTTCTTCCTGCCGCTGGCGCTGACGACCTCCGGCCTGCCGGCGGCGCCCGGCCCGACCGGCTGGTTCGCCCTGGTGTACCTGGGCAGCGTGGTCACTGTCGGTGCCTATGGCTTGTACAACTTCGGCGTCAGCCGCCTGCCGGCGAGCCAGGCCACTGGCTTCATCAACCTGATCCCGGTGTTCACCCTGGTATTCGCCGCGCTGCTGCTGGGCGAGGTACTCAGCGGTCAGCAGGCGCTGGCCGCCGGCCTGGTGTTCGCCGGCGTCGCCCTCAGCCAATGGCGCAGCGCGCCGCCCACAGCGCCCGCCGGTGTGCTGGACTGAACCTATTGAATCGCTTGCCCTGCCAGGAGAACGACACGATGGCGACCCAGGAACGCAACTGGACCCGAGAGGCGATCCGCATCATCGAAGCGGATTTCCAGCGCAGCGCCGATACCCACCTGATCCCCCTGGACATGCCCGGCCTGCCGGGCGTGGACCTGTATTTCAAGGACGAGTCGAGCCACCCCACCGGCAGTCTCAAGCACCGCCTGGCGCGCTCGCTGTTCCTCTATGCGCTGTGCAACGGTTGGCTGAAGCCGGGGGCGCCGGTGATCGAGGCGTCCAGCGGGTCGACGGCGATCTCCGAGGCGTACTTCGCCCGCCTGGTCGGCCTGCCGTTCATCGCCGTGGTGCCCGCCAGCACCTCGAAGGAAAAGATCGCCCAGATCGCCTTCTACGGCGGCCAGGCTCACCTGGTGGAGGACCCGACGCAGATCTACGCCGAGTCCGAGCGGCTGGCGAAGGAAACCGGCGGCCACTTCATGGACCAGTTCACCTACGCCGAACGCGCCACCGACTGGCGGGCGAACAACAACATCGCCGAGTCGATCTTCCAGCAGTTGCGCCACGAGCGCTTTCCCGAGCCGGCCTGGCTGGTCTCCAGCCCCGGTACCGGCGGCACGCTGGCGACCCTGGGGCGCTTCGCCCGCTATCGCCGGCATGACACCCGCGTGCTCTGCGCCGATGCCGAGCGCTCGGTGTTCTTCGAGTCCTACAAGACCGGCGATCGTGACCTGACCCTGAGCTACGGCTCGCGCATCGAGGGCATCGGCCGGCCGCGGGTGGAGGCGTCCTTCCTGCCCAACGTGCTCGACGCCTGCTGCAAGGTGCCGGACGACCTTTCGCTGGCCGCCATGCACTATCTCGCCCAACGCCTGGGCCGGCGCGTCGGCGGCTCCAGCGGCACCAACCTGATCGGCGCGCTGCTGGCTGCGCGGCAGATGGTGGCGCGGCGCGAGAGTGGCTCGGTGGTGGCGATCCTGTGCGATGGCGGTGAGCGCTACGAGACCACCTACTACAACCCGTTGTGGCTGATCTCCCAGGGCTTCGACCTCGATCCGCTGATCGAGGCCGTGCGCCAGTGCGCCGAGCACGGCGCCGCGCTGCCCGGCGATCTGCCCTGCATCGGACTGGACTGATACCCATGGAGGGAAGCATGAAAACCATCGGCCTGATCGGCGGCATGAGCTGGGAATCGACCATTCCCTATTACCGGCAGATCAACGAACGCATCAAGGAACGCCTGGGTGGCCTGCACTCGGCGAAGGTCGCGCTGTTCAGCGTGGACTTCCACGACATCGAGCGCCTGCAGCATGCCGGCGAGTGGGACGCCGCCGGCCGTGTGCTGGCTGATGCGGCGCGTTCGCTGAAGGCGGCGGGCGCGGACTTCCTCGTGCTCTGTACCAACACCATGCACAAGGTGGCGCCGGCCATCGAGGCGGCGGTGGATATCCCGCTGCTGCACATCGCCGACCCGACCGCCGAGGCGATCCGCGCGGCGGGCGTCTCCACGGTCGGCCTGCTGGGCACGCGCTTCACCATGGAGCAGGCGTTCTACAAGGATCGCCTGGTGGAGAAGTTCGGACTGAAGGTGCTGACGCCTAACGAGGCCGATCGCCAGGTGGTGCACCGGATCATCTATGAGGAACTGTGCCTGGGGCGGATTCGCGACGAGTCGCGGGAAGAGTACCGGCGCATCATCGGGGCATTGGTGGAGCAGGGCGCGGAAGCGGTGATCCTCGGCTGCACGGAAATTTCCCTGCTGGTCGGCGCGGCGGATTCGTCGGTGCCGCTGTTCGATACCACTGCATTGCACGCCCTGCACGCGGCCGACGCCGCTCTTCGAGGAGGACCCGGAGCATGAGTTTCATCAGCCTGAAGGTACGCGCGGCGTTCATCATGCACGGCTACGACGAGCAGAACCGCGAGGTGATCGAGCAGGTCTCGGACCCGGATTTCGTCGAGAAGCTGGTGCGCGTCGAGCGCATCCAGTCGATCAGCGAGAAGTACGTGCTGGTCACCGCCAGCGATGGCCGGCTGGCGTACTGGGAGTACGAGGGCGAATTCGCCGTGCTCAAGGCACGATTGATGGCGGCGGGGTTGCTGATCTAGCGGGGGCCGCTCCTACCTGAAATATCGTGCCTAGGCATGCCCTGGCTGCGCGCCCCGCTCCGAAGGGAGAGGGAGCTATCCGTGCCGGCTGACGCCATTGATTCAGCCGACGCCGAACCGGTCCCCTCTCCCTTCAGGGAGAGGGTTAGGGAGAGGGGAAGTCCCAGGCACGAACTATCAGAAGAAGACAGTTGCTCCTAGGTCTCCGGGGTGTTCGCAGCCGGGTGTGATCAATCGCCGCTGGAGCCGCCCGGATAGGCACACCCGCGCATGACCTTGTTATCCAGGCGCAGCTCGGCGGAGAGGTTACTCAGCGCGCCGCTCATGCTGTCCTGGCAGCGTGCCGGGGCGACCCAGAGTTCGACCTTCTCGCCGTTGGCTTCGCTGGAATAGCTGGTGCTGCCATCGGGTACGCCTTCGGCGATATACGGTAGCGCCAGCGACTCCTTGCCCGGTTGCTCGATCAGCATGCCCTGGCTGTTCACCAGTACGCTCCAGCCCGGCTCATTGCCGTGGGCGCGGACCACCGCGCGCTTGAAGTTCGGGTCGTCGCAGCCGGAGCCTTCGTTCTGCAGGCGATAGACCTTGGCCACCTCCAGCTTGCCGTCGGTCCCCTGGGCGCTGCTGCCGCTGAAGCTGCCGCGCAGGTCGGCGTACAGCGAGGTGGCGCCGTCGTTGAACATCTCCAGCGCGTCGCGGGGCAGGCCGGTATTGCCGGTGTCCTCGATGCTGAAGCGGCGCTGCTCGGTGCAACTGCGGAACACCAGCTTGCCGTCCTGACGAGTCAGTTCGCCCTGCAGGCGGGTGGAAGCATTAAGATCGGTCTTGTTCGGCGTCCACACCTGGCAGGCGGCGAACAGGGGCAGCAGGCTGAACAGAATGAAACGGCTGGATCGCATGGAACGGGCTCCCTCGAAAGTGCGCCCACGTTACCCAGCGAAGCCGGCCATCTCAAGCCGACGAGGAGGTTTTCGGATGATTCGTTGCAAGCGCGCCTATGAACCGGCGACGAAGGATGATGGCCAGCGGGTCCTGGTGGATCGCCTGTGGCCACGGGGAATTCGCAAGGAAGACCTGCACATGCTGCAGTGGGCCAAGGAGGCCTCGCCGTCCAACGAACTGCGCCAGCGCTTCCACCACGATCCGGGTCTGTTCGAGGACTTCCGCAAGGCCTACCACGGCGAGCTGAATGCCCACCCGGAGCACTGGATCGGGATGCTGGACCTGGCGCGCAAGGGTACGCTGACGCTGCTTTATGCGGCCAAGGACGAGGAGCACAACAACGCCCGGGTGCTGGCGGAGTTCCTCGAGGACGAGTTGGAGAAGCAGGGCGAGGGGAGTTCGCCGGTGTGCTATGCCGGGAGGGCCGAGTAGGGGCGGTTCGCGAGCAAGGCCAACGACTGACGCAGAATGTAGGGCGTATAACGTTCGACGTTATACGCCGTTTGTCCTGCCCCCAGCGCGCTCCGAGTGGGCATTGCCAGCGCTATCGA
The DNA here is from genome assembly GCF_000313755.1 of Pseudomonas nitroreducens TX1. GTDB lineage: Bacteria > Pseudomonadota > Gammaproteobacteria > Pseudomonadales > Pseudomonadaceae > Pseudomonas > Pseudomonas nitroreducens_A. The sequence continues at coordinate 11,025 of NZ_AMZB01000133.1, forward strand.
GCCACGGATTATCGGCGTACAACCGCGAACGGTTGTACGCCCTACGTCAGCGGACGGGGTGAGGCCGTTGGTTTACCAGATCTTGTACACCTGCCCGCTCTGCTTGCCTTCCACGCTGCGGGCGAAGCCCAGCGCGGCATCGGCGGCCGGCACCGGCTTGAAGCCGCGGAAGAACGGCGCGTAACCTTCCATCGACTCCACCAGCACGTTCGGGCTCACGGCATTGATCCGCTGACCGCGCGGCAGCTCCAGTGCGGCACTGCGCACGAAGCCTTCCACTGCGCCGTTCACCAGGCTGGCCGAGCTGCCCAGGACGATGGGCTGTTCGCTGAGGATGCCGCTGGTGAGGGTGAAGGACGCCCCGTCGTTGGCGTACTGACTGCCGATCAGCACCAGGTTGACCTGGCCCATCAGCTTGTCCTTCAGGCCGACCGCCATTTCCGCCTCGCCCATTTCAGAAAGCGCGCCGAAGTGCACCTTGCCGGCGGCGCTGATCAGCGCGTCGAAGCCGCCGACCTGTTCGAACAGTGCGCGGATCGAGGCGCTGTCAGTGATGTCCACGCGATAGTCGCCGCTGCTGCGGCCGACGCGGATGATCTCGTGGCGTGGTGACAGTTCGTTGTCGACCGCCCGGCCGAGGGTTCCGCTGGCGCCGATCAGGATGATTTTCATAAGCACTCCACTGAGGTGTTTGGCTGAAAGTGAATTCAGTCTAGAGTGGCTTTCTGTTTTGATAATCCAGCCAATCGATAACCTTTGGTTTTCATATGGAAACAATCGCCAGTGACTTGGAAGCTCTCGCCGCCTTCGCCGTGCTGCTCGAAAGCGGTAGCTTCACCCGTGCGGCCGAGAAGCTCGGCTGCAGCAAGGGCCAACTGTCCAAGCGGATGTCCGCGTTGGAGCGGGCGTTGGGGGCGACGCTGTTGCACCGTACGACACGGCGTCTGTCGCTGACCGCCGCGGGCGCTGCGCTGTTGCCCGAGGCCCAGGCGCTCAACATACAGGCGGCACGGGCGCGGCAGGCGGTGCTGGCGTTGCAGGAGGAGGCGCAGGGCAAGGTCCGGCTGAGTGTGCCGGTGTCCTTGGGCGAGACCTTCTTCGATGCCTGGCTGATGGAGTTTTCCCGTCAGTACCCGGACATCCGTCTGGAGCTGGACCTGTCCAACGAGCGCCGCGACCTGATGGCGGACGGTTTCGACCTCGCCATCCGCTCGGGCAGCCTGGCAGTGGACGAGCGTCTGGTGGCGCGGCCGCTGTTCGCCCTTCAGGAGCTGACCTGCGCGACACCGGCCTATCTCGCCGAGCACGGCGTGCCGCAGGCTCCCGCGGAGCTGGCCGCACATTCCTGCCTGCAGAACACCCACTATCAGGACAGCGACGTCTGGCTCTACCAGCGCCACCACGAACTGTTCCGTGTGACAGTGAATGGCCTGCTGGCGAGCAACCACTACACCCTGTTGAAAAAAGCGGCTCTGGCCGGCGCAGGGATCAGCCGACTGCCGTCCTACATGATTCAGCAGGAATTGGCTGAAGGCAGCCTCGTCTGGCTGCTGCGTGATTACCAGACCCGCACCCAGCCGGTGTTCCTCATTCACCCGTACCAGAGGCGCCTGCCGCGCCGCACGCAGCTTCTGGCGGACTATCTGCTGCGCTGGTTCGAACGCAGTCGGATGCAACTGATTGCCCTGGAAGGCTGAAAGAAAGTTCGTTCAGCTTCGTTCAGCGTTGGTTCAGAGAGGGTTCAGGGGGAGTTCAGGGACCGCTCGTTAGGCTTTTCACCATCACTTTTGAGAGCCTTCCGAGGTCAACATCATGAATCGTCCCACGCTGCTTCTGACTGCCCTGATTGCCAGCGCCGCTCTGCTGAGCGGCTGCGCTTCCAACCTGTCGGGTTCTTCCTACTCCCGTGCGGATGCCCGCGCCGTGCAGAACGTGCGCATGGGTACTGTCGAGTCCCTGCGGCCGGTGCAGATCGAAGGCACCAAGACGCCTATCGGCACCCTGGCCGGCACGGCGGTCGGCGGTATCTCCGGCAACTCCATCGGCGGCGGCCGCGGCAAGGCCATTACCACCATTCTTGGCGGCGTTGCTGGCGGCGCGGCAGGCTCGGCGGTGGAAGAGGGCATCACCCGCACCCAGGGCGTCGAAATCGTGGTCCGCGAGGATGACGGCGGCACCCGCGCCTATGTCCAGGCGGTGGATTCCCAGCAGTTCCGAGTCGGTGATCGCGTTCGCATCCTGTCCGTCAACGGCGCCAGCCGCGTGACCCTTTGAGCTGACGCGGAGAGCCCACCATGCGCCGCCTGTTGATCGCTCTGTTGCTGACCCTCGGCTGTGGCACCGCTATGGCCGATGACGACGGGGGATTCTGGTACCTGCAGACCAGCGTCTACACCACCCACTGGACCCACGATCCGGAGCACAACAACCACCAGGAACTGATCGGCCTCGAGCGTAACCGCGCCGATGGCATCGTCTGGGGCGGCGCGACCTTCAAGAACTCCTTCAGCCAGCGCTCCAACTACGTCTACGCCGGCAAGCGCTTCGACTGGGAAGGCACGCCGTTCTACGCCAAGGTCACAGGCGGCGCGCTGCAGGGCTATCGTGGCGACTACCGCGACAAGATTCCGCTGAACCGCTTCGGCGTGGCGCCGGCGATCATTCCTTCGGTCGGGGCGCATCTGGGGCCGGTCGGTGCCGAATTCGTGGTGTTGGGCGGCTCGGCGGCGATGATCAACGTCGGCGTGCGCTTCTGACCTTTCTGTCAGCCGAAATGAAACGGGCCGCGATGCATGTGCATCGCGGCCCGCGTCGTTTCTGAAGGAGGTAAGTGTCAGGCGGTGACGTCCTTCAGCGACTTGTCCAGGCAATCGATGAACAGCTCGGCATGTTCCTGCTCGAAGGCCAGCAACGGGCGAATCTTCAGGATGTTTTCCAGTGGACCGGCGGCGCTGATCAGCACGCCGCGCTCGCGCATGCCGTTGACCACCTGGCGGGTCTGGTTGGCGGCGGGAGACTTCGACGCGCGGTCGGTGACGAGTTCGACGCCGAGGAACAGGCCCGCGCCGCGTACGTCGCCGATCAGTTCATGGCGCTCGGCCAACTGGCGGATGCCGTCAGCGAGGAAGGTGCCGATACGCTGGGAGCGTTCCTGCAGCTGCTCGTCGCGGATCACGTCGAGCACCGCCTGGGCGGCTGCGCAGGACACCGGGTTGCCGCCGAAGGTGTTGAAGTAGCGCACCTCGCGACCGAAGCTTTCGAGGATTTCCGGGCGCACCACCACACCGGCGATGGGCTGGCCGTTGCCCATGGGCTTGCCGAGGGTAACCAGGTCCGGTTGCACGCCGTGGCGCTGGAAGCCCCACATGGTGTCGCCGGTGCGGGCGAAGCCGCTCTGCACTTCGTCGGCGATGTAGAGCAGGCCTTCGTCCTGGGCGACCTTCACCGCTTCGGCGAGGAAACCGGCCGGGCCTGCCAGCACGCCGTCGCTGGCGAAGATGCCATCGAGCAGCAGCGCGGCGGGCTTGATGCCGTGGGCGCGCATATCGGCGATGGCGGCGCGCACGTCGTCGGCGAACAGCTTGCCGACGTTCTCCAGACCCAGCCGGTAGGCGTCCGGCGCAATCACGGTGCGGGCGTGGGCGGGCAGGGTGATGCCGGCGCCGAGGGACGGCGACAGTTCGGAAATGGTCCCGGTGACGCCATGGTAGGCGAAGCGGGTGATGATCACCCCGGTGCCGCCGGTGTACTGGCGGGCGATGCGCAGGGCCAGGTCGTTCGCCTCGCTGCCGGTGCAGGTGAACATCACCTGGTCCAGGCCAGCGGGGAAGGTGGCGAGCAGGTCCTCGGCGTAGTCGAGGATGCCTTCCTGCAGGTAGCGCGTGTGGGTGTTCAGCACTGCTGCCTGGTTGGCGATGGCCTGCACCACGCGCGGGTGGCAGTGGCCGATGGAGGCGACGTTGTTGTAGGCGTCGAGATAGCGGTTGCCCTGGTTGTCGTAGAGCCACACGCCCTCGCCGCGCACGGTGTGCAGCGGACGCTCGTAGAACAGCCGGTAGGCCGGGCCAAGCAGGCGCGCCCGGCGCTCGATCAGGCGGCGCTCCTGTGCGCTCAGGCGCTCGGCATCGGCGGCGCTGAATCCGTTGGGCATGGTCATGGGCGGGGCTCCTCTTCTTTCCTGGCGGCTTGGCAGGCCGCAATGATCTGCTCCTGCGCCTGTTCCCGGCTCAGGCTGGCCAGGCCTTGCAGGCTCTGCCAGGCGTGGCGGGTGTTGCGCAGGATGTAGTCGCGGTTCTCGGGGTGCAGGCTGGCGCGCCAGGCCGTGATGCTCAGGGTCATGATCAACCGCGTGGCGATCAGGTCGGCGAGGATTTCCTGTTCCTCGACCAGCAGCGGGCAGCGGCGGTGGTAGGCGGCGATCATTTCGCAAGCGGTGGCCAGCGGTGCGTCCGGTTCGCCCACCTGGTAGGCGGCGGCGACGCCGAGGTCGTTGATCAGCGGCGCATGGACCATGTCGCCGAAGTCGAGGATGTTGCGTACCTGGTCCGGGTGCTGGGCATCGACTATGACGTTGTGCGGGTTCAGGTCGTTGTGGATGACCTGGGCGCGCAGCGTGGCCTGGCGGGGCAGGGCATGGCGCTCGAAGTTGTCGAGGAAACGCTCGACCAGAGCGCGTTGCTCCCGGTCCTGAATGTAGGCCAGCAGGTTGCGCAGGCGCGAGGCGTGCTTGAGGTCCCAGAGCAGTTCGTGACCGGCGGTGGCCGGGTGCTCGAACCCCTTGAGCGCCAGGCCCAGGCGGGCTAGGTCGTCGCCCAGGTTCTCGCGCAGGGCGCGGCTGCGCTGATGCACGCGGTGCAGCGGAACGCCGTCGACGAAGGAGAACAGCCGGGCAATCATCGGCTGGCCGTCGACGGTGAGGGGAATCTGGTGCTCGCCGTTGAGCGAAGGGTGGACGCGCTGTACGGCCAGGGTCGGGTCCTGCGCCTCGACACGGAGCAGGGCGCGGGTCTGGAAGTCCACGACCTGTGGGTCTTCCAACGGGTGCGAGAGCTTCAGCAGGCGGTCGTCGCCATGGCCGCAGGCGATGTGGAAATTCAGGTCGCGCTCGCCGGCGAGGCGGTGCAGCGTGCCGCGCTGGCCGAAGTATTCCTCGGCGATGGCAGCGGCCTGGGCGTCGCTCACCTGGGCGGGGGCCGCTTCCAGCAGGTGGTCGTGGACGGGAGCGGTATTGAGGGGCACGGGTACATCTCCAGCAGGATTCAGCGAGGTGTTGCGGGTCGAGCGGTGTTTCCAGAGTGCGGCGAACAAGTGCGACCGCCCGGCGTGGAGCCGAGCGGTCGGCGCGGGCTTACTTGCTGGCCCAGGCGTTGAAGCGCTGTTCCAGCTCTTCGCCGTGGTCGATCCAGAACTCGGTGTCCATGGCGCGCGCGTTCTCCAGGTTCTGCGGCGCGGTGGGCAGCTTCGCCGCGATGGCCGGGTCGATCAGCGGGATGGTGTTCTTGTTGGTCGGGCCGTAGGGGATATTCTCGGCGAAGACCTTCTGGTGCTCGGGCTTGTTGGCCAGCGCGATGAACTGCTCGGAGAGGTCCTTCTTCGGACTGCCCTTGACGATGGCCCAGTGGTCCAGGTCGTAGATGCTGCCGTTCCACTGCATGGCGAAGTCGCGGCCTTCCTTCTGCGCGGTGGCGACGCGTCCGTTGTAGGCGCTGGTCATCACCACGTCACCGGCGGCCAGCCACTGCAGCGGTTGCGCACCGGCCTCCCACCACTGGATATACGGCTTGATCTCGTCGAGCTTCTTGAACGCGCGGTCCACACCTTCCTTGGTGCCCAGCACCTTGTACAGGTCGGCCTGCTTCACGCCGTCGGCTTCCAGGGCGAATTCCAGGGTGAACTTGGCGCCACGGCGCAGGCCGCGCTTGCCGGGGAATTTCTTCACGTCCCAGAAATCGGCCCAGCCGGTGGGCGCGCTGGCGAGCTTCCGGGCGTCGTAGGTGAGCACGGTGGACCAGATGAAGATACCCACGCCGCAGTCGCTTACGGCAGCGTCGAGGAAGTCCTCGCGCTTGCCCAGCCTGGACCAGTCGAGCTGCTCGAACAGGCCTTCGCTGCAACCACGGATCAGCTCCGGGGATTCCACCTCGACCACGTCCCAGCTGGTCTTGCCGGTGTCGGCCATGACCTTGATCTTGGCCATCTCGCCGTTGTACTCGGCGCCCTGGACGGTGACCTTGGCCTGCTGCTCGAAGGGTTTGTAGAAGGCCTTTTCCTGGGCCACCTTGTTGTCTCCACCGAAGGACACCACGGTGAGTGTTTCAGCCTGGGCCTGGGTGGCGGCGCCGGCCAACATCATCAGTGCTATGGCTTTCTTGAACATGCGATGACTCCTGAGCGGGCCAATCCGGCCCATGAATAAGAGGGCAGCTTCAAGAGTGGGGCGCTACGCCGGATCAAGCTGGAAGGCCGGCTGATACGCCCTCGGACATCAGGGAGAAGAACGGGCGGAACGGGTGAAGTCGATCATGGGAAGGTGCTCCGTTTCTTGTTGTTGTTCGGATAGCTCGTAGTAGGACCAAGCTGGGCCGATTAAAACATCTTCCAAAACATGATGCATCATGTTTTTATTGGCGACATAGGTCCACGGACCCAAACGAACAGCAAAGGGGATGCACTTATGAACCAGACCCGTACCTTGCTTCTCACCGGCGCCAGCCGCGGCATCGGCCACGCCACGGTGAAGCACTTCAACGCCGCCGGCTGGCGGGTGTTCACCGCTTCGCGCCAGGACTGGAGCGCCGAATGCCCCTGGGCCGAAGGGTTGATCAACCACATCCACCTCGACCTGGAAGACATCGACAGCGTGCAGGCCAGCCTGCCGATGATCCGCGAGAAGCTCGGTGGCACCCTGCATGCCCTGGTGAACAACGCCGGTATCTCGCCCAAGGGCCCGGAAGGCGAGCGCCTGGGCGTGTTGGGCAGCGACTACGGCACCTGGCTCAAGGTGTTCAACGTCAACCTGTTCTCCACGGCCTTGCTGGCGCGCGGGCTGTTCGACGAGTTGAAGGCGGCCAAGGGCTCGGTGATCAACGTCACCTCCATCGCCGGCTCCCGCGTGCATCCGTTCGCCGGTGCCGCCTATGCCTGCTCGAAGGCCGCGCTGGCAGCGCTGACCCGCGAGATGGCCCACGACTTCGGCCCGCACGGTGTGCGGGTGAATGCCATCGCGCCCGGGGAAATCGACACGGCCATCCTGTCCTCGGGCACCGAGCTGATCGTCGAGCGCGACATTCCCATGCACCGCCTGGGCAAGCCGGAGGAGGTCGCCTCGCTGATCCACTTCCTCTGCACCAGCGGCGCGTCCTACGTGAACGGCGCGGAAATCCACGTCAACGGCGGCCAGCATGTGTGAAACCGGTTGGCATTCGCAGCGAGCAGCGACCATCATGCGCGCCCGAATTCCGCACCACGCGATGAGACGGCCATGAACTACCCGATCGAAGGGCTCAATCATTCCTACCTGGGCAGCGGCGTGTACGCGCTTCTGCGCGAGGCTTTGATCACCGGTCGCTTCAAGCCCGACGACCGCCTGCGCATCCGCGACCTCGCCCAGCAGCTTGGCACCAGCGTCACCCCGGTGCGCGATGCCATCCTGCAACTGGCCAAGGAACAGGCGCTGGTGCTCAAGACGCCGCGTGACATCCGCGTGCCGTTGCTGACCCGCGAGCAATACCTGGAGATCCGCAGCATCCGCGTTGCGCTCGAAGGCCTTGCCGCGCAGACCGCCGCCGAACGCGCCAGTGACGCGCAGCTGGATGATCTGGAAGCCAACATCCGCGAGAACCTCGACGCGATTCACGCCGACGATCTGGTGCTGGCGCTCAAACTCAACCAGGCCTTCCACTTTGCCCTCGCCGACATCGCCGGCATGCCGCTGCTGCGTGCCTTCCTCGACAGCCTGTGGATGCGCACCGGCCCGCTGATCGCCCAGGCCTACGCCGACTTCAACGAACGCATGGCCATCGAGCACCACTGGGATGTCCTGCGCGCCCTGCGCGAACGCAACGGCGCCGCCGCACGCGAGGCAATCCACGCCGACCTGCTGGACGGCAGTGAAAAGATGCTGGAGTTCATCGCCCAGACCGAACAACCGGAGCAGGAAGCCGGCTGACCGATCCCGGCGCGCGAATGTAAGACCGGCCGTCCTGTAGGAGCGAGCTTGCTCGCGAACCGCTTGGCGCGGCGATAGGCGGCGAAATCCTTCGCGAGCAAGCTCGCTCCTACAAGTCTCGTGTCAGACGGCGCCGACCTTGCGCAGCGCGGCGATAGTCGTCGCGTCGTAACCCAGCCCGCTCAGCACCTCATCGGTATGCTCGCCCAGCTTGGGCCCGATCCACTCGGCGCTACCGGGGGTGTCGGAGAGCTTGGGCACGATGCCCGGCATGCGGAACGGCTTGCCATCCGGCAGCTTCGCCGAGAGGAACATCTCGCGGGCGAGGAATTGCGGGTCGCTGAACATGTCCTCGGCGGAGAAGATGCGGCTGGCCGGTACTTCGGCTTCGCTCAGCACCTTGAGCACCGTCTCCAGCGATTCGGAGCGCGCCCAGCGGTCGATGATGCCGTAGAGCTCATCGCGCCGTGCATCGCGGCCGTCGTTGCTGGCAAGGGCCGGGTCTTCGGCGAGATCGAGGCGGCCGATGGCGGTCATGAAGCGGCGGAAGATGGCGTCACCGTTGGCTGCGATCTGCACGTGCTTGCCATCCGCCGTGGTGTGCACGGAGGACGGCGTGATACCGGGCATGATGTTGCCTGTGCGCTCGCGGATGAAACCGAACACGTCGAACTCCGGAACCATGGACTCCATCATGGCGAACACCGCCTCGTAGAGCGCCACGTCGACCACCTGGCCGGGGCCGCCGTTCACCTCGCGATGCCGCAGCGCCATCAGCGCGCCGATCACGCCCCACAGCGCGGCGATGGAGTCGCCGATGGAAATGCCGGTGCGCACCGGCGGACGATCCTCGAAACCGGTGATGTAGCGCAGCCCGCCCATGGATTCGCCCACCGCGCCAAAGCCGGGCTGATCCTTGTAGGGGCCGCTCTGGCCAAAGCCGGACAGGCGCACCATGACCAGCTTCGGGTTCAGCGCATGGATCACCTCCCAGCCCAGGCCGAGCTTTTCCAGCACGCCGGGGCGGAAGTTCTCGATCAAGATGTCGGCCTCGGCCAGCAGCTTCTTCAGCACCTCGCGGCCGGACTCATGCTTGAGGTTCAGCGTCAGCGAGCGCTTGTTGCGCGCCTGCACGAACCACCACAGCGAGGTGCCTTCGTAAAGCTTGCGCCACTTGCGCAACGGATCGCCGCCATCGGGGGATTCGACCTTGATGACGTCGGCGCCGAATTCCGCGCACAGGCGCGAGGCGAAAGGGCCGGCGATCAGGGTGCCGAGTTCGATGACCTTGAGGCCGGCGAGGGGTTTGGCGGTGCTGTTCATCGGTCTGTCCGATCAGATGGGAATCGCCGGACTCTAACCCTTGTGCGTCGCTTCGAACAGGCCGCCGGGCAGACGCCTGGCAACGGCGCTTTGCGCCGACCTTTGGCGCGCGTAGAGTAGCGGCATTCAAGGATGTTTCTTACTTCAGCTCGCCGGTTTTCGGACAGGTACACCGTGATGCGCTCGCCGATTCGCAAACAGCCCCTTGGCCTGGCGGCATTCCCCGACGAATGCGCGCAGGCGGGTGGCGAGGGGGCTGCATGACGTTGCATTTGCCGACGCTGGTTGTCGTCGACCTCTACGTCCTGACCCTGGTAGGTGTGCTGATGGCTTTCGCCTGGCACAGCGGCCGCCGCGACCCGACCCTGGGCTACATGAGCGCCGCGCTGCTGCTGGGCGCCATCGGTACTTTCCTCGGCACCCTGCGTGGAATGGGCTTCGACTGGGTGGCGATCCTGCTGGGCAACGTTGTGCTGCACCTGTCTTCGGCCATGACCTGGACGGCCATGCGCGTCTTCGCCGGGCGCAAGCCGAACTGGCCGCTGATGGGGACGGGCGCTGCGCTCTGGGCGGTGCTCTGCCTGGTCCCGGCTTTCTACGAGTCCCTTCCCGCGCGAGTGCTGGTCAGCACGGCGATCACCATTGCCTTTTGTCTGGCATCCATCGCCGAGCTCTGGCGCAGTCGCCTCAAGCTGGAAGTGGAGCTACGCCCGACCCTGGCGCTGCTGGTCCTGCATACCATCGTCTACGGTGTGCGCCTGGTGGTGGATCGCGGCATGCCGTTCGCCAGCGTCGCCAACAACGGCCAGGGCTCGACCTTCTTCACCTTCCTGGTCTTCGAGACCATGCTGTTTGCCATCGGCATCGCCTTCGCCACCCTGGCGATGGTGAAGGAGCGCGCCGAGCTGCAGTTCCGCAGCGCCGCCCTGAGTGACCCACTGACCGGGGTGGGTAACCGCCGCGCCTTCATGGAAACCGGCGAGCGCCTGCTGCGCCTGTGCGCCGAGCGCGGCGAGCAGGCCTCGCTGCTGCTTTGCGACCTGGACAACTTCAAGCGCCTCAACGACTCCTTCGGCCACCCCGCCGGCGACCGCGTGCTGGTGGAATTCAGCCGCATCACCGCCTCGCGCATGCGCAAGCACGACCAGTTCGCCCGCATCGGCGGCGAAGAATTCGCCTGCCTGCTGGTGGCGGCCGATACCGAGGGCGCCTGCCAGGTGGCCGAGCGGGTGCGCCGCGAGTTCGCCGAGCTGCCTTTCATGGCCGAGGGCCAGTTGAGCGTGAGCATTGGCATCGCTACCACGCGCGAGGCGGGGCATGACCTGCTGCGCCTGTTATCGCTGGCCGACCAGGCGCTCTATGCTGCCAAGGCCAAGGGCCGCAACCGCATCGAGCTGGCCGCGCCTGAGCCCGGAGCCGACCGACGTCCGCGCACTTGAGCCACGGTGGCGGCGCTTTCGCGGTAGACTTGCCGCCTTCGAAAATTCGCCGGGAACTCCCATGGCCCTGTCCGCCACGCCCTACAAAGCCGATATCAGCCTGACCGACCTCGACCGGGGGGTCTACGAGACCCTGCGCTTCACCGTCGCCCGTCATCCCTCGGAAACCGAGGAGCGCCTGGCGGTGCGCCTGCTCGCCTACGTCATCTGGTACAACGAGCAGCTGGCGTTCGGACGCGGCCTGTCCGACGTGGAAGAGCCCTCGCTCTGGGAAAAGAGCCTGGACGACCGCGTGCTGCACTGGATCGAAGTCGGCCAGCCCGACGCTGACCGGCTGACCTGGTGCTCGCGCCGCTGCGAGAAGCTGACCCTGGTCGCCTATGGCAACCTGCGCGTGTGGACCACCAAGGTGCTCGACAGCGTGCGCCACCTGAAGAACCTCAACGTCGTCGCCATGCCCCAGGACGCGCTGGAGGAAATCTCCCGCGATTTGCCGCGTTCGATCAACTGGACCGTGATGATCAGCGAAGGGACCATCTTCGTGACCGACGAGCGCGGCCAGCACGAGCTGCAGGTGGAATGGCTGATGGGCGAACGCTAATCGCGCTAGCTGTGCGTCGGCCCGGCTGCGTTGGAAGTAGGCCCGGGCGTGCTCATTTACTAAAGTAAACTCCGCCGCCCGTGCCTACTTCCGCCTTGCCGTGCTCTAGCTCGCAAGGCGCGAGATAAGAGTCGAGAAAGGAATAGTTGGAAGCCTGATGCGCATTGAATCCCGCCCCCTCCCGCCAACCCTGCCCGACCTGGGCGACCTGCCGCCGCTGTTGACCCGTCTTTACGCCGCCCGCGGCGTACAGAGCGCCGCCGAGCTGGACAAGGGCCTGGCGCGGCTGATCCCGTACCAGCAGCTCAAGGGTGTGGACGCGGCGGTGGAGCTGCTGGTCGATGCGCTGGAAAAGGGTCAGCGGATTCTCTACGTCGGCGACTTCGACGCTGATGGCGCTACCGCCAGCAGCGTCGGCGTGCTGGCGCTGCGCATGCTCGGCGCGGCCTGGGTCGATTACCTGGTGCCCAACCGCTTCGAGTACGGCTACGGCCTGACCCCGGAAATCGTCGCCGTGGCGCTGGAGAAGGGCCCGGAGCTGCTGGTGACCGTGGACAACGGCATCTCCAGTATCGACGGCGTGGCCGCCGCCAAGGCCGCCGGCCTGCGCGTGCTGGTCACCGACCACCACCTGCCGGGGCCGGAGCTGCCCGCCGCCGATGCGATCGTTAACCCGAACCAGCCCGGCTGCGATTTCCCCAGCAAGGCCATGGCCGGTGTCGGTGTGATCTTCTACGTGATGCTCGCTCTGCGCGCCCGCCTGCGTGAACGCGGCTGGTTCGCTGCGCGCGGTATCGCCGAGCCGAACCTCGCCGAACTGCTCGACCTAGTGTCCCTGGGCAGCGTCGCCGACGTGGTGCCGCTGGACGCCAACAACCGCATCCTGGTGCACCAGGGCCTCGCTCGCATCCGTGCCGGCCGCGCCCGCCCAGGCCTGCGTGCGCTGCTGGAGGTCGCCGGGCGCGATTGCCGGCGCATCACCTCCACGGACCTAGGCTTCATCCTCGGCCCGCGCCTGAACGCCGCCGGCCGCCTGGATGACATGTCTCTGGGGATCGAGCTGCTGCTCTGTGAGGACGAAAGCGTCGCCCGTGACATGGCCGTGCAGCTCGACCAGCTCAACCAGGACCGCAAGGCCATCGAGCAGGGCATGCAGCGCGAGGCGCTGGCCCAGCTCAAGGAGCTGCCGATGGAAGAGATGCCTTTCGGCCTGTGCCTGTTCGACCCGGAATGGCACCAGGGCGTGATCGGTATCCTCGCCTCGCGCCTGAAGGAGCGTTACCACCGCCCGACCATTGCCTTCGCCGATGCCGGCGATGGCACGCTCAAGGGCTCGGCGCGTTCGGTACCGGGGTTCCATATCCGCGATGCGCTGGACGCCGTGGCGGCGCGCCACCCGGGGCTGATCAGCAAGTTCGGAGGTCACGCCATGGCCGCCGGCCTGTCGCTGCCGCAGGAAAACTTCGGCGCCTTCGCCGCCGCCTTCGATGCCGAGGTGCGCCGCCAGCTGGATGAAGACGATCTCACCGGCCGCCTGCTCTCCGACGGCCAGCTGGGCGCCGAGGAGTTCCACCTGGAACTGGCCCGCGCCCTGCGCCAGGCCGGGCCCTGGGGCCAGCATTTTCCCGAGCCGCTGTTCCACGGCATCTTCCAGATCGTCCAGCAGCGCGTGGTCGGCGAGCGTCACCTGAAGCTGGTGCTCAAGACCGAATGCGGCTCGCTGCAGCTCGACGCCATCGCCTTCAACATCGACCGCGAAATCTGGCCGAACCCCACCGTGCGCTGGGCGGAAGTGGCCTATAAGCTGGACGTCAACGAGTTCCGCGGCAACGAAAGCGTGCAACTGATGGTGGCGCATATCGCGCCGCGCTGAGAGGGCTTCAGGTCTGCGCGCTCACTGGCACAGGCAGGAACATCTGTCTGCTACTGAAAATCCGTGCCTGGGATCCCCCTCTCCCCCCGCCCTCTCCCTGAAGGGAGAGGGCGCCGCTCGGTATGGCCGGGAAGTACGGCGTTCCGCTTGCTGCCGTTCAGTCCCCTCTCCCTTCAGGGAGAGGGTTAGGGAGAGGGCCGATTCTTGCGCCGAGCTATCCCGTTGCGAAGCTCAGATGCCTTTGATCTCGCTCGGCTCGACCTCGACCTGATACCCCGGCCCGACGTCGAAGAGGATGTAGAAGCCCTCGGCGGGGCGCTTGAAGGTCAGGCTGGAGTCCGCGCCGAGCTTGCCGGGCAGCAGCACTTTGTTGTCGGCAGCGCTCATCACGTCAAGGGTTACGCCCGGTGCGGCGCTGCCGTCGGTGAAGCCGCCAACGCAGCGGATGGTTTCGGCATCCAGCGCCTTGCATTCGCAGAAGGGCGCATGGGCCAGGGCGCTGGCGCTGAGGGTGAAGCCCAGCAGCAGGGCGCTGCAGGAGAGGATCGCGTTCATGGAGTGCTCCGGGTCTTTTCCAGCCAGGCCACCAGCGAGGGCGAGGCCTTGTCGAGAGGGACCTGCGCCTGGTGCACGGCGCCGTCCCAGCCTTCTACGGTCAGCCACAGCTGATCGCTCGGAGTGACGCGGGCCGGGATGGTGACCTCGGCGAACAACTGGTGCGGCGTGCCGGTGAAGAGGCCACCGGCGGCGCGCAGGCTGCGCGGTTCGCCGATGCGCAGGTAGGCGGCCTTCACCTGTGCAGAACAGCTGTCGCAGAAGGCCAGGGTAAAGGCCTTGACGAAGCCCGCGCGGCCTTCGTCCTCCGGATCGCCCACTTCCCATTCGGCCATGCGCGCGGTCCACGGTCCGACCTGCACGGCGCCGAACTCGCGCTCGCCCAGGCCACGCAGGCCGCGGTCCAGCTTCGCCTCGTGGAAGTACTGCGGCATGAAGCCCAGCGGGATCAGCACCAGCAGGGCGCTGAGGTGGAATCGCCAGCGCAGCCACTGGCGGTGCAGCGTGCTGTGGCCGCTCATTGGATGGCCTCCGGGGTGGCCGCGACGGTGTTCCGCTCGCCGGCTTTCTGCTTCTTCAGTTCCTTGGCGGTGGCGATCAGGGTGCGCTTGCTCCAGATCATCAGGCCGCTGAGCACCATCATGCTGAGGATCAGGCCGAACACGAACCAGATCAGCTTGACCCACAGGCCACCGAAATCGCCGGTGTGCAGCGGTCGCATGGACTCGGTGACGAACTCCAGGCCCGTGCGGTCGCCCAGCAGGCGGGTCGCCGCCACGCTGCCGTCATAGGGATTCACCTGGGCGCTTTCGAACATCAGCGGATACCAGGCCTTGCCGAAGATCGTCACCGGATCGTAGGCGCTGGCCGGGAGGCGGAAGAAGTTCGCCTCGAAGCCCGGAATGCGTTGCTGGGCAGCCAGCACCGCGGCGTCGAGGCCGATGCGCGGCGGTGCGGCGCCGTTCTCGCCCAGCGGGATGCTGTCGCGCTGGATGATGGTCGGCACGCCTTCGCTGGAGATGGAGATGCTGTTGTCGTAGAGCACCGCCTGGATCAGGAACCAGGTGCCGGTGATGGAAATCACCGCAATGAACCAGATCGACCAGATACCCATCAGCCGGTGCAGGTCGCCCCAGAAAATCCGCGCGCCCTGGCGCAAGCGCAGGGTCGGTTTGAGGAAGCCGCGCCAGAAGCGTTTGTAGACCACCAGCCCGGTGACCAGCGAGGCCAGCATCGGCAAGCCCAGCAGCGAGACCAAGTACCAGCCCCAACTGAAGCCGTGGGTGAAGGGCACCAGCCACCAGCCGTGCAGCGCGCGGGTGAACTGGCGGAAGTCGAACAGCGGCGTCTTGCCCTGGATGACCCCGGTGTAGGGGTTCACATAGAGCGTGGCGGTGGAGCTGTCGGGGTAAGTCACCTGCGCCAGCAAGGCGAAGTGCGCTTCGGTCGGCGCGCTGAGCATGCGCACCGCGGCCTGCGGCTGCTGTTCGGCGACGGCAGCCAGTACCTGATCGTAGCCCAGACGTGGTGCGTCGCCGTCCGGTGCATTGGCGCGCACCGCCGGGTCGACCAGCCAGACGATCTCCTGGCTCACCGTCGCCAGGGTGCCGGTGATGCACACCAGCAGTACGAAGAACCAGATGGGCAGGGCCAGCCAGCTGTGGACCAGGAACCAGAGCCTGGAGCGGGATTTCTTGGACATGGGGTCACGGTCACGCAAAGGGGAGGAAGGGAAAGGGCTCCTCCCGGACCAGGCCGCAGAGGTGCGAAAACACCCAGTCGCAGCGGTGCTCTAGGAATAAGGACGGATGAGATCGAAAAACCGGCCAGCTGCAGTTGCAAACAAATGTTTCGGAACGCATTGGCCGGACTTTTCGATTTATTTACACAATTTCGCTGCGTGTTTTCCGTGGCTCATCCGTCTTGTATGTGAAAGCCATCGATTCGCAACGGATGCGAGCGACGTCTTTTCCAGATAGCGCCCCACACAGGAGAACCCCCGCATGAACGTTTCCCTTCGCCAGCCCGTTCTGCTGGCCTTGGCGCTGAGCGGCGCGCCGTTGGCCAGCGCGGACTATCTGTGGTTGGAACGCAATGCAGGCCAGAGCGCGAAAAGCTATTTCAGCGAACTGCAGCCGGGCGAGCATCTGCCGGTGGCGCAGTTGCAGAATCCTCACGTCGTGCTGGGCGAGGGCAAGCGTGCGCCGATGAAGGCCGGGGTCGAGTCCTTCGAGATCGGCAACGCGCCGGCGGGAGACTTGCGCGTCGCCGCCCAGCGCGTGGACGGCAGCACGCTGACCATCTATGAGGCGCGTGAGGGACGAACCGAAACTCGGGCGCAGAATGATCTGGAACTGGTGCCCACCGCGCCCGGCGGTAATACCTTTGCCCTGCATTGGAAAGGAACGGTAGTGCCGGCCTCGCAGGTCAACGTGTACACCTCCGAGCAGTGGAGCCGCAGCCTGAAACCGGCGGAGGACGGCACAGTGACCCTGAACACGCCGTTCCCGGCGCGCTATGTGCTGGAGGTCTCCGCCCAGGTCAATGGCGGCGCCAGCTTCGATGGCAAGCGCTATGACAGCGTGATCCACGTTTCCACACTGTCTTTCGAGGTGCGCCCATGACCGCTCCCGCACGAGCAGCGATGAAAGTCAGTTCCCCGGTGCAGCCGCGTCTGCCGCGCCCGGCCCGTCAATTGCTGGAACATGCCGGCCTGCGCAGCAGCCTGCCGCGGCTGAACATCCTCGATGCACTGGTGGTCTGCGGCAGGGCCACCGCGGTCGAGCTGCACGCCTACCTGGAGGAGCCGGGGTTGCCCATCTCGCTCAGTTGCGTCAGCCAGACGCTGCGCCGCTTGCACCTGTCGGGCCTGCTCGAACGCGATCGCAACAAACGCTACAGCCTGGCACCGGGAGCGGTGGCGGCGGCCATGGGCAGATCGAGCGGGCTGCACTGACAGCCGGTCGTTGGGCCTCCTCTGCCGGAGCGACAGTCTTCTTCTGAGAGTTCGTGGCTCAGGAGCGGACTGCGTCCGCGTTTGTTTTCCGCCGGTACATCCACTACCTGGGCGGTGCCTATCGCGAATACATGCGCTCCTGCGCGAGCGCCAGCGTTTTCCGTCCTGCCGCAGCTACCCCGGTTGCGTCGGAGCCACCGATCATCCGGACCTATCCTTAGGCGATCCCGGTCTACAGTTGTAGGACAAGATCTGAAGACCCAAGAGGGAGTGCCATCATGAGCCAGTTGTTCGAGCCCCTGACCCTGCGCCAGCTGACCCTGTCGAACCGCATCGCCGTATCGCCCATGTGCCAGTACTCTGCCCAGGACGGCCTGGCTAACGACTGGCATCTGGTCCACCTGGGCAGCCGCGCCGTGGGTGGCGCCGGCCTGGTGATAGTCGAGGCCACGGCGGTCGCTCCGGAAGGGCGGATCAGCGCCGAGGACCTGGGCATCTGGAATGACGACCAGGTCGAGCCGCTGCGGCGCATCACCCGCTTCATCGAATCCCAGGGTGCGGTCGCAGGTGTGCAACTCGCCCATGCGGGGCGCAAGGCCAGCACCTGGGCGCCCTGGCTGGGCAAGCATGGCTCGGTGCCGATCAGCGAAGGTGGCTGGACGCCGGTGGCGCCCTCGGCCATCGCCTTCGATCCGCAGCACACTGCGCCCATCGCGCTTAGCGAAGAGCAGATGGCGACCATCAAGCAGCAGTTCGTGCGCGGCGCCGAGCGCGCCCTGGCCGCCGGCTTCAAGATCGCCGAAGTACATGCGGCCCACGGCTATCTGTTGCACCAGTTCCTTTCGCCGCTCTCCAACCAGCGCCGTGACCAGTACGGCACCTGCTTCGAGAACCGCATCCGCTTCCTTCTGGAAGTCACCGAAGCCGTGCGTGCGGTGTGGCCGCAGGAACTGCCGCTGTTCGTCCGGCTGTCCGCCACCGACTGGGTAGAGGACGGCTGGAACCCCGACGAAACCGTGGAGTTGGCGCGCCGCCTGAAGGATCTGGGGGTGGATCTGATCGACGTGTCGTCCGGGGGGACTGCGGTGAACGCCGAGATTCCCGTGGGGCCGGGTTACCAGACGCAATTCGCCGAGCGGGTGCGCAAGGAAGCGGGCGTTGCCAGCGGCACCGTGGGGATGATCACCGAACCGGTGCAGGCCGAGCACATCCTGCGGACCGGGCAGGCCGACCTGATCCTGCTGGCCCGTGAGTTGCTGCGCGACCCGTATTGGCCGCTGCATGCTGCCGACGAACTGGGCGGTCAACCGGTGCCCTGGCCGGCGCAGTACCTGCGGGCCGCGCAACGCGGCACGCCCAAGCGCAAGGCCTACGGGCAGGTTTGACGCTTGACCGGGGGCGCGTAGGCCGGTACCGAGTGCCCCTCTTTGCTTCAAATCCTGAAGTTGCAGCCGGGCTGGGAGCGGCTGAGACTCACGGCTGGCCGCTTTCCTTCACCCAGAACAGTGCTGGCCGCAGTGGGGTGGTGAAGGAGCGATGTTCTTCGTCCCGCGCCTTCGTCACGGGTGTGCGCTCCACACGATCAATCATCCAGGCTTCGCCTTCGTGCTTGAGCAGATAGGCCAGCGGAACGCCCTGACTGAGGACGCGCTCAACCCCCTTGCGCCCGAGCGTGTAGAGCGAGACTTCATAAGCGTCGATCTCGCCGGCCTTGTCGCGGCTGGCGGGCACCAGGCGTGCATAATTGAGCTCCGGCGAGTCGGGCAGGCGGCCCAACGCGTGTTCAGCCAGGTCGGCGTCGGCGTAGAGCGGGTAATAGACCGGCACCGACGGCGAGCTCACGTCGACCACGTGGAGAAAGCCGTAGCGCTGCCAGTCGCCGACGCCGAACAGGCCGGCGCCGGGCCCGGCGAGCAGCTGATAACGTTTTTTCGGAAGGCTGATTTCCAGCAGGCGGGTATGGCGCATGTCCAGCCGGGGGAAGTTACCCCAGGCTGTCGCGACCGCGTCGAAGCGCTTGTTGCCGACTGCCACCCAGGCGGATTCCCCGGCGGCTTGCCGATAGATCGGCGCGTTCTTCACCTCGGTACGGAACTCGGGGCCGGCCTTGGACACCTGCCCGGTGAAAGTGGCGCTCAGCACGCGGCTGGAAACCTGCTCGCCGCTCCAGAGGCTCTGCACGGCGGCACTCGGGCTTTCATGGGCGTCGGCTTGGGCCAGCGGCAAGACCGCCAGCAAGCATAGCGCCAGGCTGCGGCGTGGTCGGTGAGTGAGAAACATGGGGGCCTCGGGGACGGGGAAGAGGTTCAACGGCGTGCCGCCGAAACGAACACCGGCCCCCAGAGAGGATGGCTCGCTTCGGCGGTTCCCAGATGAAAGGTCGGGTCGATCTGCAAGGCGCGGTCGAAGGAGAAGCGGCACTGGATCGGCCGCTCGGTGACGCAGTAGCTGAACGCCAGGTATTTGAGCGCCTTCAACTGTACCTGGGTGTCGCCGGCCCACAGGGACGGAGAGAGAAACTGCTCCTCGGCCAGGTAGTAATGCCCTGCCTCATACAACCGCAGGCCTTCGCCGAAGGTGCTCTCGGCGTGTGCCTGGGTGTCGTTTGCAAGCGGCGCGGGTGGTGCGTCCGGATGGCTCCCGCAGCCTGAGGCCAGCGCCACAAGTCCGGTCAGCAGCGATGTCGAAAGAAAGTGCAGCGTCTTCATAGGGCGGTCCGTATGCGGAAGAGAATGCCTGCCGGCGCTCATTGGAAGCTGTGCTGCAACGTCACCGACTGGCCGCCGGCGACCTGCACCTTCTGGCTGTAGCTGGGCAGGTCCGGGTTGCGCAGTTCGATGGTGTAGATGCCGGGGGGTAGTTGCAGCTTGAGCAGCGGCGGGCTGATGCCGCGCTTGCGGCCATCGATCCAGACCTCGGCCCACGGCTGCACGGCGACGACCAGCGTGCCGGATGCGGCAGGCGTGGGTGCGCTGCGAGGCTTTGCCGGGATGACTGGCTTCTTGTCGGTGATGGTCGAGGTTTTGATTGGCTCAGGAATATTCCTCGGCGCCGGGGTAGCCGGCGAAGGAAGCGCCGGCTGCTTCGGTTGCGGGAGCTTCTGCACCGGGGCCGGTGCCGTGGGGGCTGTCTGTTCTGCGCCAGGCTTAGCTGTTGGAGCGCTCGACCGGATCGGCGGCAAATGCACTGCACCAGCGGCGTCGGCCGCGGGTTGCCGGTCATCCACAGCCGGGGCGGGAAGTGCTTGCGGTGTCGGCTCGGAGGGCGCCGTGAGCCATGGAGCATCGTCCAGCGGTTCCTGGATCAGCATGTCGTCCTGGCTGTAGTTGGCAGGGGCGGGGGAAGCGGAATCCGACGGCTCTGCCGGTGCGCCTGCCCGATTGGCCGGGGCGTCCGGCGCACTGTAGGCCGCCCAGAAATACCACAGCGCCATGAGCAGCACTGTGAGCAGCATGCCAACGACAACACCGACCATCAGCGGCCAGTTCATCAATGGCCTGGTAGCAGGTTTCAGCAGAGCGGTCTCGGCGCCATCAAGCTCCGCGACTCCCGGTGACAAGGCGTCAGCCGGTACCTCGGGGCTCGGTTGGAGGGCTGGCTCGACGGGCGCAGGCGGCACGGCGCGTGGCATCACGGTGTAGGACGTGCCGGGACCGTACCAGGAGCTCAGGGGGTCGCCGGCGGCGGACTCCTCAACCGAGGGATCGACGGGTTCGAACGCGTTGGCGGACGGGCGGTTCGGCGGCGTCCGGATGTCGGGAGGGCGGGGGGAGTTCGCGGTCGGTTCCATCGGCGGCATCTTCAGGAGGCGAAGGCCTGGCTCCCGTGCTGGGTAGGCAGACAGTGTTCGAAAATGGTCGCGGATCATAGGAAGCGGGGTTATTGCGCTCAAACGCGCCTGGGGGGTTCCGTCGCCGGGGAGGGGGAATTGCGTATCAGGTCGCGCTTTGACGGCGGAGTGTGCGGCTCTTGGATGAAGATGACCAAGTGGTCAGGAAAAGAAATGAAATGTGATATCTGTCGCAATGTGGCGTTCTGATGCTACTCTCACGGGGCTCGCGCAAGGATTGCGCCCTACCCACCTGAGCACCATCGGAGCACGCATGGACGCCTCTGCAACGCCTGCTGTCATTCCGCAATCGGAAATCGCCCTGCTGGCGAACATCCTCGCCCTCGCCACCCGCAACATGACCGATCTCAGCACCCTGATCACCCAGTTGTCGGTGGAGCTCGGCCACAGCCCGGACCCGCACCTGCAACGCGTGGGGCAGCGGGTGCTGGCGGATGTGGATGTGTTGTCGAAATCGCTGGATACCCAGTGGGAGCTGATTGGCGCCCTGGCGCGCTATTGCCCGCTGCTGGCGCGTACGCCACTGGTGAAGCCGGCGCTGGTGACGGAAATCCATATCACCGAGCTGCCGGATCGGGGGTAGCTCGCGAACCCCCTGCAGCGTCACGCCCCTGGTGCTACTCGCCGGCCTGCGCCAGCTCGAAGCTCATCAACAGAGCCCAGGACGCATCGCTGTCGCCCACGCGTATGGGGTGCAGCAATTGCACGCTGCGGCCCTTCACCCGTTCCCAGCTGCGCCCCTGCGCGACGGCGTTGCGTGCCTCCTGCGGCAGTTCGCTGGCCTTGTCGCCCAGCCGGTGGGCGTCGGGGTGGGTGACATAGACGCCCGCGTTGGAAATCAACGCGTATTGGCCGTTGCCCATGGGCGTGAGCTTGCCGAGGCTTTCCTGCAACTGGTGCAGGGTGTAGTCGGCGCCGAGGATGCCGAGGAAGCGACCGTTGGCGAACATCGGCGACATGAACGAGGTCATCAGCACGGTGCTGCCGCCGACGCTGTACTCGTAGGGCTCCATGAACACGTCGCGGCCCCTGTCGCGGGGGATCTGGTACCAGTCGCCGCTGCCATCGGCCTTGTCGTAGCCGACCAGGCATTCGCGCTGCGCCACGCCGCTGCCGCGGTGCCAGTAGGCCATGAGGCGTCCGCTGGCGTCGTGGCCGGGGGCGTCGATGAATTCACTGTCGCGACCGTCGAAGGCGTTGGGCTCGCAAGCGCAGGCGAAGGCCAGCAGCTCGGGGTTGCGGGTGAGGTATTCGTGCATCACCGCGTCGATCTGCTCGCGCTGCGGGCCGAGGTTGCGGCTCTTCATGCCGAGGATGAAGTGCTTGAGGCCATAGAGCGCGGTGGCCATTATGGCGAAACGCGCCTCCAGGCGTTGGGCCTCGCTGGCGAGCACCACGCGGGCGGTGTCCAGCAGGCTGGAGTGTTCGGCCTGTTCGACGTCGGCCAGGGCGCGAGCGCTCTCGCTCCTGATCGAGGCGACGACATTGCCGATATCGGCGGTGGCGTTGGCCGACTGGGTCGCCAGGCGGCGCACCTCGTCGGCGACCACCGCGAAGCCGCGCCCGCTTTCCCCGGCGCGGGCGGCTTCGATAGCGGCATTCAGAGCAACCAGGTTGGTGTTCCTGGCGATCTGCTTGATGACTTCGGAGACCTTGCTGATCTGCGTCCAGCGCTCGTTGAGGTCGGCGATCAGTTGCTTGACCTGGTCGATGGTGGAGCGGGGGCTGGCGCTGTCTTCGGCCTTGGCGGGCCGTGGTTCGAGTGTGGTTGGCATGGATTGCGACTGCTGTGACGGATGAGGGCAGGGGTAGGCGAGAGCTTGTCTTCTTCTTGTGCCAGCCGCGCCCTACGGCGTGACCGTGGATCTGCGATGCCGTAGGGCGAATAACGCGCAGCGTTATCCGCCGTCGTGGCCAATGGCGGATAACCCGTCCCGGGTTATGCGCCCTACGTTTCCGGAATCTCCGCGCAGGAGCGGATTCATCCGCGATGGTCTCCAGCGGTGGCAGACCTATCGCGGACGGTGTGCGCTCCCATGAACAGCCTTACCAGCCGAGCTGCTTGTGCAGGCCCAGGGCGTCGTAGTAGTCGCCCTGGTAGACGATCTTGCCGTCCTTGACCTTTACGTAGCTCACACCGTCGAACGACAGCGGCTTGTTGGTGGCCGGGGTCTGGGCATCCCAGGCGCCGGTGTTGGTGCCGCTGAAGGTCCACTGGAAGGCGATGCCGTCCTTGTCGACGATCGGCTTGCCATTCATCTTCCATTTCAGGTCCGGCACGGCCCCCACGAACACCTTGATCACATTGTCGCGCGCGGCTTCGCGGCCCTTCTGCGGGGTGCCGACGGTGACGTCGAAGTACTCCGCGTCCTTGGCCAGGTAGCCGGCGGCCTTCTCGGCGTCGTGGGCGTTCCACGCGGCCATGTAGGCGTCGACGATCTGCTTGGGTGACTCTGCTGCCTGTACAAGACCGGCAAAGGTGAACAGCGACAGCAGGTAAAACGCTCTGACGAGGTGACGCATGCTTGCCTCCGTTGCGGGCGTGCCCGCGGGTTGTCGGCCGGGCGGCCGATGAGTGCGGCGCCACGCATGGCGTGGCGCCGGGTTCTACTGACGGTAGTCAGGATCAGTGCTTGATCATCACGTGGCGGATCGCGGTGTAGTCCTCCAGGCCATACATGGACATGTCCTTGCCGTAGCCCGACAGCTTCATGCCGCCGTGGGGCATCTCGGTGGTCAGCATGAAGTGCGTGTTGACCCAGGTGCAGCCGTACTGCAGGCGCGCGGACAGGCGATGGGCGCGACCGATGTCACGGGTCCACACCGAGGAGGCCAGGCCGTAGTCGGAGTCGTTGGCCCAGGCCAGTGCCTGTGCTTCGTCCTCGAACTCGGTGACCGAGACCACCGGGCCGAAGATTTCGCGGCGGACCACTTCGTCGTCCTGGCGGGCGCCGGCCAGGACGGTCGGCTCGAAGAAGAAGCCCGCGCGGTCGGCACGCTTGCCGCCGGTAACGACTTCGATGTGCGGCACCTGGCGGGCGCGCTCGACGAAGCCGATCACGCGCTCCAGGTGCTGCTCGGTGATGACCGGGCCCAGCTCGGTGTTCGGGTCGTCCTGCTCGCCGTACTGGATGCTGGCCACCGCTTCGCCGAGCTTCTGCACGAACTTGGCGTAGATACCCTTCTGCGCGTAGATGCGGCAGGCGGCGGTGCAATCTTGCCCTGCGTTGTAGAAGCCGAAGGTGCGGATGCCTTCCACGGCGGCGTCGATGTCGGCGTCGTCGAAGATCAGTACCGGGGCCTTGCCGCCCAGTTCCATGTGCATGCGCTTCACGGTGTCGGCGGTGCCGGCGATGATGCGGCTGCCGGTGGCGACCGAGCCGGTCAGGGACACCATGCGCACTTTCGGGTGGGTGGTCAGCGGTTCGCCCACGGTCGGGCCGCGGCCGAAGACCAGGTTGACCACGCCGGCGGGGAAGATGCCGGCCATCAGTTGCGCCAGGCGCAGGGCGGTCAGCGGGGTCTGCTCGGAGGGCTTGAGCACCACGGTGTTGCCGGCGGCCAGGGCCGGGCCGAGTTTCCACGCGACCATCATCAGCGGGTAGTTCCACGGCGCGATGGAGGCGACCACGCCCACCGGATCGCGACGGATCATCGAAGTGTGGCCCGGCAGGTATTCGCCAGCGGCGGAACCTTGCATCACGCGGCAGGCGCCGGCGAAGAAGCGGAACACATCGGCCACGGCCGGCAGTTCGTCGTTCAGCGCGGCGGAGTAGGGCTTGCCGCAGTTGTTGGATTCCAGGCGGGCCAGTTCTTCGGCGTTGGCGTCGATGGCGTCGGCCAGTTGCAGCAGGAGCATCGCGCGGTCTTTCGGCGCGGTCTGCGACCAGCTGTCGAAGGCGGCGTCGGCGGCCAGCACAGCGGCGTCGACCTGGGCCGGAGTAGCCTCGGCGATCTCCACCAGGGTGGTGCCCAGGGACGGGTTCAGGACGGCGAGCTTCTCGCCTTCGCCAGCGACCAGTTGGCCGTTGATCAGCAGGTTGGTTTGCATGGTTGAGTCCTCTTGGTCAGGAACGTGGTGCAAATACGGTTGGGGTGTTTCTTTTTAGGGGCCTGCCGGTTTGTGGACGGCGGGCCTGAGGGGTTCTGTGGGTTTGGAGTGGGGGCTTTCCCTCTCCCTAACCCTCTCCCTGAAGGGAGAGGGGACCGTTCGGTGCAGGATGAAACCTGGGGTGTCAGCCGGCACGGATAACTCCCTCTCCCTTCGGAGCGGGGCGCGCAGCCAGGGCGGGGGAGAGGGCGCACGGCACCCAACTTACTTGCCGCTCCCCGCCACGCCTTCGCCACCCTTGGTCAGGTAGTAGGCGCCGAGGATCGGCAGCATGGTCACGATCATCACCAGCATTGCCACCACGTTGGTCACCGGCACGTCGCGCGGGCGGCCCAGCTGGTTGAGCAGCCAGATCGGCAGGGTGCGCTCGTGGCCGGCGGTGAAGGTGGTGACGATGATCTCGTCGAAGGACAGCGCGAACGCCAGCATGCCGCCGGCCAGCAGCGCCGAGCCGAGGTTGGGCAGGATGACGTAGCGGAAGGTCTGCCAGCCGTCGGCACCCAGGTCCATCGAGGCTTCGATGAGGCTGTGCGAGGTGCGGCGGAAGCGGGCGATGACGTTGTTGTAGACAATCACCACGCAGAAGGTGGCATGGCCGATGACGATGGTCAGGAAGCCCGGCTCGATGCCGAGGGTCTTGAACGCCGACAGCAGCGCGATGCCGGTGATGATGCCGGGCAGGGCGATCGGCAGGATCAGCATCAGCGAGATGCCTTCCTTGCCGAAGAAGTCACGGCGGTACAGCGCGGCCGCGGCCAGGGTGCCCAGCAGCATGGCGATCAGCGTGGCGATGCTGGCGATCTTCACCGACAGCTCGATGGCTTCGAGCACGTCCTGGCGCGCGAAGGCGACGCTGAACCAGTGCAGGGTGAAGCCCTTGGGCGGGAAGCTGAAGGCCGCGTCCTCGGTGTTGAAGGCGTACAGGAAGATGATCAGGATCGGGAAGTGCAGGAACACCAGCCCACCCCAGGCGGCCGCTTTCAGGCCCCAAGACGCTTTCTCAGAGTGCATCGAAGGCCCCCAGACGTTTGACGATGGACAGGTACACGGCGATCAGCACGATCGGCACCAGGGTGAAGGCGGCGGCCATCGGCATGTTGCCGATCGCGCCCTGCTGGGCGTAGACCATGCTGCCAATGAAGTAACCGGGCGGGCCCACCAGCTGCGGCACGATGAAGTCGCCCAGGGTCAGGCTGAAGGTGAAGATCGAGCCGGCGGCGATGCCGGGGATCGACAGCGGCAGGATGACCTGGAAGAAGGTCTGCCGCGGGTGCGCGCCGAGGTCCGCCGAGGCTTGCAGCAGCGAGGGCGGCAGGCGCTCCAGGGAGGCCTGGATCGGCAGGATCATGAACGGCAGCCAGATGTACACGAACACCAGGAAGCGTCCGAAGCTGGAGGTGGACAGGGTGTTGCCACCGACGCCTGGCAGGCCCAGCAGCAGGTTCAGCACGGGCTCAAGACCGAGGTGCTGGACGAACCACATCGCCACGCCGCCCTTGGCCAGCAGCAGGGTCCAGGCGTAGGCCTTGACGATGTAGCTGGCCCACATCGGCATCATTACGGCGATGTAGAAGAACGCCTTGGTCTTGCCGGTGGTGTAGCGCGCCATGTAGTACGCGATGGGGAAGGCCACCGCGCCGCTGGCGATGGACACCGCGACCGCCATCAGCACCGTGCGCTGGATGATGTCGAAGTTGGAGCCACTGAGCAGCGAGCCGAAGTTGGCCCAGGTCAGGTCCGGCGTCACCGTCATGGTGAAGTCGTCGAAGGTGTAGAAGCCCTGCCACAGCAGCGTCAGCAGCGAGCCCAGGTAGATCGCGCCGAACCACAGCAGCGGCGGGATCAGCAGCAGCGAGAGGTACAGCGTCGGCTTGCGGTACAGCAGGTTCGACAGCCGGCGCAGCGGGCCATTGGCAGCCGCCTGCACCGGTGCATTCATCGTCAGCTCCATGTCACGCGCCCTCGTTCAGCGCCACCATGGCCTCTCGGGACCAGCGAGCGGTCACGCGCTGGCCCGGCTGGTGGGCGAGGTCGACGTCGGCCCACTGGCTGTTGGCCTGGCTGAGGCAGAGGTTCTGGCCGTTGTCCAGACGGATCTCGTAGCGGGTCGCCGCGCCCTGGTACTGGATGTCGTGCAGCAGGCCGCTGATCTCGATGTCCGAGGCGCCGCGCTCGCCGTTGGCGAAACGGATGTGCTCGGGGCGGATGGAGAAGGGCTGGGCGTTGCCGGTGAGATGCTGGGCGATGTCGCCGCGCAGTACGTTGGAGGTGCCGACGAATTCCGCCACGAACGGCGTGGCCGGCTTCATGTAGAGGTTGCGCGGGGTGTCGACCTGCTCGATGCGGCCCTTGTTGAACACCGCCACGCGGTCGGACATGGACAGCGCTTCGCTCTGGTCGTGGGTGACGAAGATGAAGGTGATGCCCAGTTGGCGCTGCAGCTTCTTCAGCTCGCTTTGCATCTGCTCGCGCAGCTTGAGGTCCAGCGCGCCAAGAGGTTCGTCCAGCAACAGCACGCGCGGGCGATTGACCAGCGCGCGGGCCAGGGCCACGCGCTGGCGCTGGCCGCCGGAGAGCTGCACCGGCTTGCGCACGCCGTAGCCACCCAGGGCAACCATGCTCAGCGCCTCTTCGGCGCGCTTGAGGCGTTCGGTCTTGGCGATGCCTTTCACCTTCAGACCGTAGGCGACGTTTTCCAGCACGCTCATGTGCGGGAACAGCGCGTAGTCCTGGAATACGGTGTTGACGTCGCGCTGGTAGGGCGGCAGGCCCGCGGCCTCTTCGCCATGGATACGGATGGAGCCTGCGGTGGGTTGCTCGAAACCGGCGATCAGGCGCAGGCAGGTGGTCTTGCCCGAACCCGACGGGCCGAGCATGGAGAAGAACTCGCCGTCCTTGATGTCGATGGACACCCGGTCAACGGCCTTGACGTCGCCGAACTGGCGGGAGACCTGGGTGAATTGAACAGCGGGAGTGGTCATGGTGCACGCTCCAAGGGGCAGGAATCCGGCGTAGGGGAGCCCTGCCCGTGAATCTGAGATACGGGTGAATCGATAAATAGAAAAAAGCGGAAAAGTCTTTCAGGAAGCGTCGCGAGCAGGCCCTCAGCCGCGTCCGGCCAGCGCGCAGGAACCGCAGCGTACTTCAGTACGTGAGGATTCCGAGCTCTGCCCGGGCGCGGATCAGGGCCGCGCAGCAGCTACCTGATGACTTTTAACGGCCGCCCATGATCCCGATATAGTCCTGGGTCCAGCGGCTGTACGGGACGAACTTGCCGCCCTCGGCCACCGGGGTCTTCCAGAACGCGATCTTGTCGAACTGGTTGTAGCCGTTGGTGGCGCAGCCTTCGCCGCCCAGCAGGGTGCTCGCCTTGCAGCCTTCCGGCACGGCCGGCACCGAGCCGAACCAGGCCGCCACGTCGCCCTGTACCTTGGGCTCCAGCGACCAGTTCAGCCACTTGTAGGCGCAGCTCGGGTGCTGGGCTTCGGCATGCAGCATGGTGGTGTCGGCCCAGCCGGTGACGCCCTCCTTCGGGAACACGGTGCCGATCGGTTGACCTTCGGCCTTCAGGGCGTTGGCCTGGTAGGGCCAGGCGCCGGAAGCGGCGACGCCTTCGTTCTTGAAGTCGCTCATCTGCACGGTGGTGTCGTGCCAGTAGCGGTGGATCAGGTCATGCTGCTTGCGCAGCAGGTCAACCACGGCGGCGTACTGTTTCTCGTCGAGCTGGTACGGATCGGTGATGCCCAGTTCCGGCTGGGTGGCCTTGAGGTACAGCGCGGCGTCGGCGACGTAGATCGGGCCGTCGTAGGCCTGCACGCGGCCCTTGTTCGGCTTGCCGTCGGGCAGGTTCTGCGCTTCGAACACGACCTTCCAGCTGTCCGGCGCGGTGGGGAAGACCTTGGTGTTGTACATCAGCAGGTTCGGGCCCCACTGGTACGGCGCGCCGTAGGTCTTGCCGTTGACCACGTACCAGGCGGCGTCCTTCAGGCGCGGGTCGATGTTCTTCCAGTTGGGGATCAACGACGGATCGATGGGCTGCACGCGCTTGCCGTAGATCAGGCGCAGGGAGGCGTCACCGGAGGCGGTGACCAGGTCGTAGCCACCCTTGGCCATCAGGCTGACCATTTCATCGGAGGTGGCGGCGGTCTTCACGTTGACCTGGCAGCCGGTGTCCTTCTCGAACTGGGTGACCCAGTCGTAGTTCTTGTCGGACTGGCCGCGCTCGATGTAGCCGGGCCAGGCGATGATGTCCAGGCGGCCTTCGCCCTTGCCGACTTCCTTCAGGGCCTCGGCGGCCTGGACGCCGGCGCTGGCCAGCAGGGCGGTGGTGATGGCACTGAGCAGTGCAGTCTTGCGCATCGGGTGTCTCCCTCTCGTTGTTGTCTCTATTGGTGGGGCAGTTCAATCGAGCAACAGCCCTCTAACGGCTTGGCGTCGGGGCGTTTCTTATATGCCGGCGGGCGATGCCGCCGGACGGTTCAATCCAGCTGCTGGCCGTGGCGCGCCATGATGTGGCGCACCACGCTGTAGTCCTGCAGCGAGTCGCTGGACAGGTCCTTGCCGTAGCCCGAGCGCTTGAGCCCGCCGTGGGGCATCTCGCTGGCGAGCATGAAATGGGTGTTGATCCAGGTGCAGCCGTACTGCAGGCGATTGGCGATCTGGAAGGCCTTGTCCAGGTTCTGCGTCCACACCGAGGAGGCCAGGCCGTATTCGGAGTCGTTGGCCCAGTCCACCGCCTGCTCCAGCTGGTCGAAGCGGGTCACGGTGACCACCGGGCCGAACACTTCGCGCTGGACGATCTCGTCCTGCTGCTTGCAGCCGGCCAGCAGGGTCGGCTGGTAGTAGAAACCGGGGCCCGAATGCACGGCGGCGCCGGTGACGCGCTCGATGTGCGGCTGGCCGAGGGCGCGTTCGACGAAGCTGGCCACGCGGTCGCGCTGGCGGGCGCTGATCAGCGGGCTGATCTCGTTGTCGGCGTCGCGCTTGCGGGCGAAGCGGATGCTCGCCACGGCATCGCCGAGTTCGGCGACGAGGCGGTCATGGATGCCGGCCTGGGCATAGATGCGGCAGGCGGCGGTGCAGTCCTGGCCCGCATTGTAGTAACCGTGGGTGCGTATGCCCTGGACCACGGCTTCGAGGTCGGCGTCGTTGCAGACGATCACCGGCGCCTTGCCGCCCAGCTCCAGGTGGGTACGTTTGAGCGTGCGCGAGGCGGCCTGGAGAATCTTCTGCCCGGTAACGATGTCGCCGGTGAGCGAAACCATGCGCACCTTCGGGTGGCTGACCAGGTGGCTGCCGACGCCTTCGCCGCCGCCGCAGACGATGTTGATCACGCCCGGCGGGAGAATCTCGGCCAGCGCCGGAGCCAGCGCCAGGATGCTCAGCGGGGTGTGTTCGGAGGGCTTGAACACCAGCGTGTTGCCGGCGGCCAGTGCCGGGGCGATCTTCCACGCGGCCATCATCAGCGGGTAGTTCCACGGCGCGATGGAGGCCACCACGCCCACCGGATCGCGACGCACCATGCTGGTGTGGCCGGGCACGTATTCGCCGGCGAGCTGGCCCTGCTGGCAGCGCACGGCGCCGGCGAAGAAGCGGAACACGTCGGCGGTGGCCGGGATGTCGTCCTGCCGCGCGAGGTGCAGCGGCTTGCCGCAGTTCAGCGATTCCAGCTGGGCGAGGTCGTTCGCGCGTTTGTCGATGGCATCGGCGATGGCCAGCAGCGCGGCGGAACGTTGTGCAGGAGTCGTGCGGGCCCAGGCGGGGAAGGCGCGGTGCGCGCTGGCGATGGCCTGTTCGACCTGATCGATGGAGCCGTCGGCGATGCTGACGATAGTCTCGCCCGTGGTCGGGTTGATGATCGGCTCGGCCATGCCTTCGCCGGCGACCAGTTGGCCGTCGATCAGCAAGGCGGTATGCAGGGTTGCGCCGGTCATCTTGGAAACTCGTCTTTTATCTGTCTTGTTTTCGGGGGCCATGTGCGTGCTCCGGCGTAGGGGCGGTGCCCGGAACTTGGCCCTTTGGTATGGGACGAGAGACTAGAGTCCGGGCGTGGGGTCGACAAATTCTAATTACTGAAAGTGCCATTCGATTAAATCGAATGGCCGGAAGTCGTAGGGCGGATAACGCTCCTGGCGTTATCCGCCGCAGATTCAGCGCCAAACCTTATCGGCGGATAACCGCAAGCGGTTATTCGCCCTACGTCTAAATGGACAGCCTCTTCGCGTTGGGCTGCTCGCGGGCCACGGTCAGGAACGGGTCTACCAGCGGCGGTCGCGCGGTGCCGCGACGCCAGGCCAGCCCCACGTCCAGTGGTTCGGACAGGTCCACCAGTGGCCGAGCCTCGATGATGTCACCTTCCAGCGACCAAGGGCGGTAGGTCATGTCCGGCTGGATCGACAAGCCCAGGCCGGCCGCCACCAGGCTTCGCACCGCTTCCACCGAGGCGGTGCGCAGCGTCACCTGCGGTACCAGCCCGGCGCGCGACCAGATGCGCTGGGTGTGCAGGCCCATCTCGTCGGCGTTCAGCTGGATCAACGGCTCGCCGGCCACATCGGCCAGGGCGATGCTGTCG
Source organism: Pseudomonas nitroreducens TX1 (assembly GCF_000313755.1). GTDB lineage: Bacteria > Pseudomonadota > Gammaproteobacteria > Pseudomonadales > Pseudomonadaceae > Pseudomonas > Pseudomonas nitroreducens_A. The sequence continues at coordinate 42,471 of NZ_AMZB01000133.1, forward strand.
CGCTCCAGCAGCGGGTGTTGTGCCGGTAGCCAGAGGCGGTGCGGCGAGTGGGTCAGTACTTCGGTCTGCAGGGCGTGACGGTCTTCCAGGTTGGAGAGGATCAGCACGCCGACGTCGATCTCGCCGCTCACCAGCAGGTGCTCGATGTACGGGCGCTCGTCCTCCACCACGCGGGTCTGCACGTTGGGGTAGGCGCGCTGGAAGCGGTTGATCAGGTCCGCCAGGTAGTAGCCCGCCACCAGGCTGGTCACGCCGATGGTCAGGCTGCCGGCCACCTGGTCGGTGCTCTGCTGCAGGCTGCGCTTGGCGTTCTCCACCGTGGCCAGGATCAGGTGCGCCTGGCGCAGGAACTGGTGCCCCTGGTGGGTCAGGGTCATGCCCTTGGCGTGACGGTCGAACAGGCGCACGCCGATTTCCTCTTCCAGCTGCTGGATGGCCAGTGTCAGGGTCGACTGGGAAATGAACACGGCCTGGGCGGCGGCAGAGATCGAGCCGGTCTCGGCGACGGCGATGAAATGGCGGATCTGGCGGAGCGTCATCATGGGCGGTGGGCCGCTTGCGAGTCGGTGATGGCAGAGTGCAAGCGTCTAGGACGGCACTCCAGCGCTTTTCATTGTTGATTATCGAAAATCTATAGGAGCATTCTTTTTTATCGAAGGAAAGCCGCTTATCGCGCTGCGGGTTCGCTGGCAAATGGCTCGCAATATCCGGAAGCACACTGCAGCTCCGTCTGAATCGCCCGTCGGGCTAGAGTCGGAATCCACATTTTCCGATTCCAAGAGACAGTGGAGATCGCCATGAACACACGCGGCCTGCTCGACCAGTTGCTCAAATCCGGCCAGGACCTCCTGCAGAACAAGGGCGTTGCCCGGCAGGACGGCGGCAAAACCTCTTCGTCCGGCAAGGGCGGCCTGGACCTCGGCAGTCTGCTCTCCGGTGCGGGTGGCGGCGCCCTGGCGGCGGGTGCACTGGGCCTGCTGATGGGCAGCAAGAAGGCACGCAAGATCGGCGGCAAGGTCGTCACCTACGGCGGCCTCGCGGCACTCGGCGTGCTCGCCTACAAGGCCTACGGCAATTGGCAACAGAAACAGGCCAGTGCCCCGCGCGGTGAGCCGCAGACCGTCGACCGCCTGCCGCCGGCGCAGGCCGAGCAGCACAGCCATGCCATCCTGCGGGCCATAGTCGCCGCCGCGAAGGCCGACGGCCATATCGATGATCGCGAACGCCAACTGATCGATGGCGAAATCGCCAAGCTCACCGGCGACGTTGAGCTGCAGGGCTGGCTCGACCGCGAACTGGCCAAGCCCCTGGACCCGGCCGAAGTCGCCCGCGCCGCCACCAGCGAGGAAATGGCCGCCGAGATGTACCTGGCCAGCCTGCTGATGATCGATGAAACCAACTTCATGGAACGCGCCTACCTCGACGAGTTGGCCCGCCAGCTGAGCCTCGACGCCGGCCTCAAGGTGGAACTGGAGGCCCAGGCGCAGAAGGCACTGGAGGCTGTTCCGGCCTAGCCCCGTGATCTCCCTCGCAAGCGCTGAATAAAGGTCGCCGCAGCAGCGCTTCGTCTGGCTCCTGATAGCGCGGGGCGGCAGTCTCCGTCGCCGGGCGTCCCGAGCATGCCGGGCCGGCCGGCGGACAGCGCTGGCGCATCGGTGTGGCGGGACTATCGTTGCCCAACGCACACCGCGCGAAGGCGAGGGACTGGTCATGAACACAACCGATCTACTGGAACAACTGCTGCGGGCCGGACAGGGCGCGCCGGCGCAACAGCAACAGGGCGGCGCCGGTGGCACGGACCCGCTGGGTGGCCTGGGCGGCCTGCTCGGCGGGCTTCTGGGCGGCGGCGGTGGCGGCCTGGGCTCGATCCTCGGCGGTGGCAGTGCCGGTGGAGGTGGTCTTGGCGGCCTGGGTGGCGTGCTCGGCAGCATGCTCGGTGGCGGCAACAGCGGCGGTGGCATGCCGCAAGGCCGCTCCAGCGGTGGTGGCGTCAACTACGCCATGCTCGCCTCGCTGGGCATGATGGCCTTCCAGGCGTACCAGAACTGGCAACGCCAGCAGAACGCCAATGCCTCGCAGCAACAATCGCTGGCCACGGTCGACCAGCTCGAAGGTCCGGAGGCCGAAGCCCACAGCCACGCCATCCTCCAGGCCATGCTGGCGGCGGCCAAGGCGGACGGCCGCATCGACGAACGCGAACAGGCCGCCATCCAGGGCGAGTTGCAGCGCCATGCCGGCGAGCCGCAACTGCAAGCGTGGATCGACGCCGAGATGCGCAAGCCGCTGGACGCCGCCGATGTCGCCCGCGCGGCCCAGGGCGACCCTGCGGTGGCAGCGGAGATGTACCTGGTCAGCGTGATGCTGGTGGATGACCAGCAGGACGCCGAGCGGACCTACCTCGACGAACTGGCCTACAACCTCAACCTCGACCCGCAGTTGCAGGCGCACCTGGAGCAACAGGCCAAGACGGGCGGCGAAGTAGCTTGATACAACTCAGGGCATGGCCGTAGGAGTATTCGTACAATCTAACGGTCAGAGAGGCTCGGACGAACGCACCGTCACGGCGCGTTCGTTCCTCAATTCTGCAAGGAGGCTTCATGCCGTTCGCTCGTTACACCCTGCCCACTGTGCTGCTGCTCAGCGCCACCGCCACCCTGGCCAACGCCGCCAAGCTCGAAGATATCGCGCCTTACCCAAAGGCCGATGACGGCTTCGTCCGCCAGGTCATCCACCTGCCCAAGCAGGCCCATGAAGAGAACTTCAAGGTCGAGATCCTGGCCGGCAAGACGCTGACCGTCGACTGCAACCGCCAGCGCCTGGGCGGCACCCTGGAAGAGAAGACCCTGGAAGGCTGGGGCTACACCTTCTACCGCCTGGACAAGGTCAGCGGCCCGGCCAGCACGCTGATGGCCTGCCCGGATGGCAAGAAGCAGGAGGCCTTCGTGCCCGTGATCGGTGACGGCTTCGTGCTGCGCTACAACAGCAAGCTGCCCATCGTGGTCTACGCGCCGAAGGACGTCGAAGTGCGTTACCGCCTGTGGTCGGCCTCTGAGAAGGTCGAGAAGGCTCGCGCGGAGTAATCCCTGCGTTTCCCCTGTAGGACCTGGCCATGCCCGAGATCGCGCGCATGGCGTGCCTACATGAAACGCAACGCTCCGCCGCTATCGGCGGCGGGGCGCCTCGCCCCACCCCGGACTCAACGCCTGCGGCAACTCCGGCAAGGGCACCCACAGCTGCCCTTTCCCATCCAGCACGCTCAACTGCTGGCGCTCCCAGCGCAGCAGGCGTCGGCGTGGCTGTTCATCTGGCGTCTGCGCATCCGCCCAAGGGCTGGGGACTATGGTCTGGGTGATTCACTGGCGGATGCAGCGGTTTTTTTGTTGATGGATTGGCGAGCATCTGCCAGATCCTGCGCTGCTGGTTGATTCCCTGTAGGGCGGATAACGCCCCAAGCGTTATCCGCCCGACGCTGGCACTGGAGTTTTCCCTCCCACCAGCATCCCCTGTTCGCGCCCACAGACCTCCACCAGAAAATCCCACACCAATCTCAGCCGTACCGACCGGTGCAGTTCGCGCCGGGTGCACATCCAGTACTCCCGCTCGATGAATTCCTCCGGCAGCACCGGCACCAGCCGCGGGTCGTGCAGGCCCATGTACTGCGGGAGGATGGCGATGCCGATGCCGGCCTGCGCGGCCTGTTGCTGGGCGACCACGCTGGTGCTGCGGAACACCACCTGCGGGTGGCGGCAGAAGCTGTGGTGGAACAGCAGTTCCTGGCTGAACAGCAGATCGTCGACGTAGCCGATCCACGGATGCTGGCCGAGGTCTTCGCGGTCGCGCAGGGGCGGGGCGTTCTCCAGGTAGGCGGGGCTGGCGAACAGGCTCAGGCGGTAGCGGGTGAGCAGGCGGCTGATGACCAGGTCGGCGCTGGGGCGTTCCAGGGTGATGGCGATGTCCGCCTCGCGGTTGGTGATGCTGACGAAGCGCGGCACCGACACCAGTTCCACTTCCAGACCGGGGTAGCGCTGCATCAGCTCGCCCAGGCGCGGTGCGAGGAACATGGTGCCCAGGCCTTCGGTGACGCCGATGCGGATCTGCCCCAGCGGTGAAATGGCCTGGCTCATTTCTTCCTGGGCGAGCAGGGCGGTGTTCTCCATGGCCTCGGCGTGCTTGAGCAGCGCCTGGCCGGCCGGGGTGAGCTGGTAGCCGCCGGTGTGCTGGGCGAACAGTTGGGTGCCGAGGTCGCGCTCGATGCTCTCGATGTGCCGCGCCACCGTGGCATGGGTGGTGCCCAGGCGCTTGGCGGTGGTCAGCAAGCGGCCGCTGCGGTGCAGCTCCAGGAAGTAGCGCAGGTCATTCCAGTCGAACATCTCGGCAGTCCTTGTTGTTAGAAAACGCACAGCAGCTGACTCGAAATGACTGTTCTTTTATCACGAACGAGCGACTAGGCTCAGCTCGACAGTGTCTACGCATCGGTGATGCTTCGTTAAAAATCGCTTCGGACTGCTCATTAACTGCGTGTTAACTCCGCGTCCTCACCGATTTTTGCCTCGCCTGACCTTCGCTCGACAACTGTCGAACTGAGCCTAGGCTCGGTCTTCAGATAAAAAGAACAAGCACGACGAGGTACTTCTCCATGCCCCAGGCACGGGATGCTTATGACTACCTGATCGTCGGCGCGGGCCCTGCCGGCTGCCTGCTGGCCAATCGTCTGTCCGCCGACCCTGCCAACCGCGTGCTGTTGCTCGAAGCCGGCGGCCCGGACAACTATCCCTGGATCCACATTCCCGTCGGCTACCTCTACTGCATCGGCAACCCGCGCACCGACTGGTGTTTCGACACCGAACAGGTGCCGGGCCTGAACGGTCGCGCCATCAAGTACCCGCGCGGGCGCACGCTCGGCGGCTGTTCCTCGATCAACGGCATGATCTACATGCGTGGCCAGGCGCTGGACTACGACGGCTGGGCGGCGGAGGGCAACCCAGGTTGGGGCTGGAACGACCTGCTGCCGCTGTTCATGAAGATGGAGGACCACTTCGGCGGGGCGAGCGAACTGCACGGCGCGGGCGGCGAATGGCGGGTGGAGAAGCAGCGGCTGTCGTGGGCGATTCTCGATGCCTTCCGCGAGGCGGCGGCGCAGACCGGCGTGCGCCCGGTGGAAGACTTCAACGGCGGCGACAACGAAGGCTGTGGCTACTTCCAGGTCAATCAGCGCTCTGGTGTGCGCTGGAACGCGTCGAAGGCCTTCCTGCGGCCCATTGCCAATCGCCCCAATCTCACCGTGCTGACGAATGTCGAGGCCCTGCGCGTGTTGCTCGAGAACGGCCGCGCCACCGGGCTGGAAGTGAGCTGGCAGGGCGCGCGGCGTGAGCTGCGAGCCCGGCGCGAGGTGATTCTCTGTGCCGGGGCGATCAACACGCCAGTGCTGCTGCAGCGCTCCGGCATCGGCCCGCGCGAGCTGCTGGAGAAGCATGGCATCGGTGTGCGCCATGAGCTTTCCGGCGTGGGCGGCAACCTGCAGGACCACCTGCAACTGCGCCTGATCTACCGCATGAACGGCGCGCCCTCGCTGAACCAGATCGCCTCCACCCTGTGGGGCAAGATGGGCATGGGCCTGGAGTACCTGCTCAAGCGCAGCGGCCCGCTGTCCATGGCGCCGAGCCAGCTGGGCGCGTTCGCCAGGTCCGATCCGAGCCAGCGCTCGGCCAACCTCGAATACCACGTGCAGCCGCTGTCGCTGGAGCGCTTCGGCGAGCCGCTGCACAGCTTCCCGGCGTTCACCGCTTCGGTGTGCGACCTGCGCCCGCTGAGCCGTGGCACGGTGACGCTGCGCTCGCTGGACCCGCGCGACAAGCCGGTGATCCAGCCCAACTACCTGAGCCACCCGCAGGACCTGCGCGTGGCTGCCGACGCCATCCGCCTGACCCGGCGCATTGCCGCCGCGCCGGCGCTGGCGCGCTTCAATCCGGTGGAGTTCAAGCCCGGCCCGGACTACCAGACCGAAGAAGACCTGCACCGCGCCGCCGCCGAGATCGGCACCACCATCTTCCACCCGGCCGGTACCTGCCGCATGGGGCAGGGCGAGGGCGCGGTGGTGGACAGCCAGTTGCGCGTGCACGGTATTCCCGGCCTGCGTATCGCCGATGCCTCGATCATGCCCAGCCTGACCTCCGGCAACAGTTGCTCGCCGGTGCTGGTGATCGCGGAGAAGGCCGCACAGATGATTTTGAGCGAACCCGCGCGCGGCGCGGAGGTCATCCCTTCCAGTGGGCGCACACAGGAGGAAGCTCCGGTGGCGTGACGGTAGAACCGTCTCCCCACCTTCCGTTGCGTGGATTTCTGCTATCGGTCCGCCTGAGTGCACGGTGGCTCGCGAGCAAGCTCGCTCCTACAAGGAGCCGAAGAAAACGCTATCGCGCGGTGTGACAACCGTGGCAGTCGAGGCTGACAAAAACAAAAGCCCCCAGAAGGGGCAGGAGAGCCCGTAATGACCGATGTAGCGCAGTCCAGTTCCTACGAGCGGCCCGCGACCTCGCGCCGCGATGAGCGCAAGGTGATCTTCGCCTCGTCGCTCGGCACCGTGTTCGAGTGGTACGACTTCTTCCTCTACGGATCGCTGGCGGCAATCATCGCCAAGCATTTCTTCGCCGGGGTCAACGACACCACCGCGTTCATCTTCGCCCTGCTGGCCTTCGCCGCCGGCTTCCTCGTCCGCCCCTTCGGCGCACTGGTGTTCGGCCGGCTGGGGGACATGATCGGGCGCAAGTACACCTTCCTCGTGACCATTCTGCTGATGGGCCTGTCGACCTTCGCGGTGGGGCTGCTGCCGGCCTACGCCACCATCGGCGTGGCCGCGCCGATCATCCTCATCGTGCTGCGCCTGCTGCAGGGCCTGGCGCTGGGCGGCGAGTACGGCGGCGCGGCGATCTACGTGGCCGAGCACGCGCCGGACCACAAGCGCGGCGCCTACACCAGCTGGATCCAGTGCACCGCCACCGGCGGCCTGCTGCTGTCGCTGGTGGTGATCTGGGGCTGCCGGCAGATCACCGGGCCGGAGTTTGAGACCTGGGGCTGGCGGCTGCCCTTCCTGATCTCCATCGTACTGCTGGGCATCTCCACCTGGATTCGCCTGTCCATGCAGGAGTCGCCGGCGTTCCTGAAGATGAAGGCCGAGGGCAAGGTGAGCAAATCGCCGCTCAAGGAGTCCTTCACCAACTGGAGCAACCTGAAGATCGTCCTGATCGCGCTGTTCAGCATCAACGCCGGCCAGGCGGTGACCTTCTACGCCGCGCAGTTCTACGTGATGTTCTTCCTCACCCAGGTGCTGAAGGTCGACCCGGCGCTGTCCAACGGACTGCTGATCATTTCCCTGGTGATCGGCGCGCCGTTGTTCGTGATCATGGGCTGGCTGTCGGACAAGGTCGGCCGCAAGCCGGTGCTGATCGCCGGCCTGCTGCTGGCCACGGTGCTGTACTTCCCGCTGTTCAAGGCGCTGACCCACTACGCCAACCCGCAGATCGACGCGGCCTCGCGCCAGGCTCCGGTGACGGTAATGGCCGATCCGGCGACTTGCACCTTCCAGTTCGACCCGGTGGGCAAGGCCAAATTCGACAGCGCCTGCGACAAGGCCAAGACCCTGCTGGTGAAGGGCGGCGTGCCCTACAGTTCGGTGGCCGCCCCGGCCGGCAGCGAGTTGGTGGTGACCGTGGGCGAGAAGCGTATCGAGGGATTCGACGCCGCCGCGCTGGGCGCTGCCGTGAAGGAGGCCGGCTACCCGACCGTGGCCGACTCCTCGCTGGTGAACCGGCCGATGGTGGTGGCGATCATCGTCGCGCTGATCTTCATCGCGACCTGCTGCTACGGCCCGCTGGCGGCGCTGATGGTCGAGCTGTTCCCGACGCGCATCCGCTACACCTCGCTGTCGCTGCCGTACCACATCGGCAACGGCTGGTTCGGCGGGCTGCTGCCGACCATCTCGTTCGCGCTGGTGGTGTACACCGGCAACATCTTCTACGGCCTGTGGTACCCGGTGCTGATCACGGCGATGAGCCTGGTCTGCTCGCTGCTGTTCCTGCGCGAGACCAAGGACAATGATATCCACGCCGGCTGAGGGCGCCAGGTGGAGCGAGGGGCGCCATTGGGCGCCCTTTGCTTTTCCCAAAGGTATCCGGGCTCGCCTGGCGGCCGGCACTGGAATACCCTTGCGCTACTTCCGGCGCGCCTTGCGCCGAACCCATCGTGGAGAGTCATCGAACATGAAACAGGAAATCGCCACCGTGACCGTCAGCGCCGAGCATTGGGGTCGCGAGACTGAGGCGGTGGACAATGCCCGCGTAACGGTGAGCCTGAGCGCGCCGGAAGAGGGTGTGATCGAAGTGAGTTTCAAAGGCCAACTGGATGCGCCGCAAGAGCCGACCCACGTCTGTGTGACGCTGGAGAATGGGCTGTCCTATTACGGTGAAATCCAGGGTGGCGAGGCGAACGAGGAGGGTGGGTCGATTCGCTTCGAGGGCGAGTTGATCGATCTGGAAGGGTTCTGATTTCTCCGGAGGCTGCGGGCTCCTGCCTGCCAAAAACCGTCCCATGAAAAACCGGCCACATGGGCCGGTTTTTCATTGCCTGCGCAGACCCCTCACTGCCGCGGGATCATCCCTTCGATGCGTTTGGCGAAAGCATTCGCCAGCGGGCCATCGGCGAGCAGCAGCAGGTAGTCGTGCTCGGATTTGGCCGCCGGGGCGATCTGGTACTTCAGGGTGCCCGAGGCGACCTGGCCAACCACCGGCACGGTCAGGGTACCGACGCACTCCAGTACGCCACTGTCCGGGTCCTTTTCGATGATCGCCACGTCTTTCAGCTCGGCCTTGCTCAGCGCGTCGGACTGGGCAGAAAGCGCGCCGGACAGGAAGATCTTCACCAACTGGTTCTTCACATCGTCCGAACCGCAGACCTTGGCCTCGTTGCCTCCGCAGGCGCTCAGCAACGCGGCTGCGGCCAGCACGGCCGACAATTTCAACAGTTTCATCAATCCACCCTGTGGCATTCCATGATGGCCATTGGATAGGAAAATGCCGGAAAAATTCCCTGCTGACAGCTCCCGTTTCGCTATATATCGAGCGAAACGGGAGTAAGCAGTGGCGCGTCAGACCACGAAACGCGCCACCATGCCGTTCAGGTCCACGGCCAGGCGGGACAGCTCCTGGCTCGCTGCGCTGGTCTGGGTGGCGCCGGCCGAGGTCTGGGTCGCCAGGTCGCGGATGTTCAGCAGGTTGCGGTCCACCTCGCGGGCGACCTGGGCCTGTTCCTCGGTGGCGCTGGCGATGACCAGGTTGCGTTCGTTGATCAGCGACATGCGCTCGAGGATCACCTGCAGCGATGCGCCAGCCTCGCCGGTGCGACTGACGGTGCGCTCGGCGTGGGCGGTGCTGCTGAGCAGGGCGGCAACGGTGCGGTCGCTGCCGTTCTGGATGGCCGAGACCAGCTCCTCGATCTCGCGGGTCGAGCTCTGGGTGCGCTGGGCCAGCGAGCGCACTTCATCGGCGACCACCGCAAAACCGCGCCCGGCTTCGCCAGCGCGGGCGGCTTCGATGGCGGCATTGAGTGCCAGCAGGTTGGTCTGCTCGGCGACGCTGCGGATCACTTCCAGCACCTTGCCGATGTCCTGCGCCTGGCTGGCCAGGACTTCCGCCTGCTGCGAGGCCTGGCCCACTTCGTCGGCCAGGGTTCCGATGGCGCTGGAGGTCTCGTCGACCCGCTCGCTGCCGCTGCGCGCGGCGTCGATGGCCTCGCGGGAGGCGGCGGAGGTCGAGGCGGCGTTGCTGGCCACTTCTTCCACGGCGCTGGTCATCTGGTTGACGGCGGTGGCGGCCATCTCGATCTGGTCGCTCTGCTGCTGCAGCGCGTGGCTGCTATGCTCCATCACGCTGTGCATCTCTTCGGCGGCCGAAGCCAGCTGGCTGGCCGAGTTGCCGATGCCACGGATGGTCTCGCGCAGGCTGTTCTGCATGTCCGCCAGGGCGTTGAGCAGTTGCGCCGGCTCGTCGCGACCTTCGACGCTGAAACGCTGGCTGAGGTCGCCGCTGGCAATGGTCCGGGCCACGCGCACCGCCTGGTTGAGCGGCACGACGATGCTGCGGGTGAGTTGCCAGGCCAGCAGCAGGGTGAGACCGACGCTCAGCAGCAGCACCGTGCCCACCACCAGCCGACCGCTCTGGTACTGCTCCACGGCGCGGTTGGCTGCCGCAGCAGCGCCGTTGCGGTTGAGGGCGATCAGCGCGGTGAGGCGCTTGTTCAGTTCCGCGCCTTGCTGGGCAATGCTGCCGTTGAGGAGTTGCAGCGCGCCTTCGTTGTCGTCCCGGCGGACATTCTCCAGCAGCTGGTCGACGTATCCCAGGTAACCATTCAGCGCCTGGTGCAGCTCATCGGTGTGCTGCTGCTCCTCGGCGCTGAGGATCAGCCGGCGGTAGTCGGCGAGCACCTTGTCCTTGTCCTGCCGCGCCTCGGCGATCAGGTCGAGGCTGCGCTGGCGCGCAGCGCTGTCGTGGTTGACCAGCAGGCGCATGGACTCCAGGCGGATGCGGGCGATGTCGCCCGACAGCTGGTTCATGTGGTTGATGCTCAGCAGCCAGTTGCTGTCGATCTCTTCGGAGGCGGCGCGCAAGGTCGAGAGCTTGTATAGCGAGAACAGCCCGAGGAATACCAGCAACAAGCCCATCACGGCAAAACCCAGGGAGGCGCGGCGGCCAATACTCATGCTTCTGAACATCGCGAATTCCTTTTCATCGGTCGTGGTCTAGGCCCGCAGGCCCCTGCCAAGGCAATAGTGGCGCATTGATATTAATTGGCGCCATTTTTTCCAGGCAGTGGCAAAACAGGACTAGCAGACGAAATTCGTGTCCGCTTTTTACGAGGGAATATTCAGACGAGCGTGAGCCAGGCCAGCACCGCGTAGCGCCCGACCTTGGCGACGGTGACCAGCAGCAGGAAGCGCCACAGCGGTTCGCGCATGACGCCGGCGATCAGGGTCAGCGGGTCGCCGATCACCGGTGCCCAGCTCAGCAGCAACGACCAGCTGCCGAAGCGCCGGTAGTGACGCTGGGCCTTTTCCAGCGCCGCATCGCTCACCGGGAACCAGCGGCTACCGTGCCAGCGCTCTATTCCGCGTCCCAGCAACCAGTTCACCAGCGAGCCGAGCACGTTGCCCAGGCTGGCGGCCAGCAGCAACGACCACAGCGGGTACTGGCCGCCCAGCAACAGGCCGACCAGCACGGCTTCCGATTGCAGCGGCAGCAGGGTGGCGGCGCCAAAGGCGGAGAGGAAGAGACCGGCGTGGGCGGCGAGAGAGAGGCTCAACATCGGGTACGGGCGAAACGGCGAGTCGGGGCGGTCAGAATGAAAGGAACCGTCGTACTAAAAATTTGGAATAAAGAGAGGAGCTTCAGGCGTCTACAGATACTATATGTCCTATCTTGCTGACGATTTAGTAGGAATTTACATTCGCGCGATTGTCCGCCTGAATCCATCATCCGTCGGCACGCCACACATCTTCTGGGGAACGCTGTGAAGAATTGGACTCTACGCCAACGCATCCTGGCCAGCTTTGCCGTCGTCGTCGCGATCATGCTGCTGATGGTGGTGATTTCCTACACGCGCCTGCTGCGGGTGGAGCACAGCACCCAGCGGGTGAGCCAGGACGCCATGCCCGGCACCTACGCGCTGACCACTGTGCGTTCGGCATGGACCGACAGCATCCTGATGACCCAGGTGGTGGTCGGCCTGAGTGATGGCAAGCCTCTGGACGATGCCCGTCGCCAGGAGTTCCGCGCCAACCATGACGCACTGGTCGAGCGCATCGCTCGTTACGAGCTCACGGTCAATGACCCCCGCGATAAGGAAATGCTCGCTCACTTCAAGCAGCAGGCGAGCGAGTACGACACCATGCTGGCGCAGGTACTGCAGCTCTACGGCACAGACCGTGAAGGCGCGCGGCGCCTGCTGCTGGAGCGCCTGGAACCTTTGTGGGACGACGGCCGCAAGACGCTCAACCAGTTGATCTCACTGAACAAGGAAATCGCCGATGCCGCAGCGTCCGACATCGTCGACGAGGTGGCTGCCGCCAAGGCGATCATGCTCATCTCCCTGTTACTGGCCGTCGCCGCCGCCGTGGTTTGCGGGCTGCTGCTGATGCGCGCCATCACCGAGCCGGTGCGCCAGGTGGTAAAGGGTCTGCAGGTCATGGGTAGCGGCGACTTCACCACGCGCCTGGCGATGGAACGCAACGACGAATTCGCGGTGATCGAGACCGGCTTCAACGGCATGGCCGAAGAGCTCAAGGGCCTGGTATCGCAGGCGCAGCGCTCGGCCATCCAGGTCACCACCTCGGTGACCGAGATTGCCGCCACCTCCAAGCAGCAGCAGGCCACCGCCACCGAAACGGCCGCCACCACCACCGAGATCGGCGCCACCTCGCGGGAAATCGCCGCCACCTCGCGCGACCTGGTGCGCACCATGACCGAAGTGTCCTCGGCCGCCGAACAGACCTCCACCCTGGCCGGCTCCGGCCAACTGGGCCTGGCGCGCATGGAAGAAACCATGCATCACGTGATGGGTGCGGCCGAGCTGGTCAACGCGAAGCTGGCGATCCTCAACGAGCGCGCCGGCAACATCAACCAGGTGGTGACCACCATCGTCAAGGTGGCCGACCAGACCAACCTGCTCTCGCTCAATGCCGCCATCGAGGCGGAGAAGGCCGGCGAATACGGCCGCGGCTTCGCCGTGGTCGCCACCGAAGTGCGCCGCCTGGCCGACCAGACTGCCGTGGCCACCTACGACATCGAGCAGATGGTCCGCGAGATCCAGTCCGCCGTGTCCGCCGGTGTGATGGGCATGGACAAGTTCTCCGAGGAGGTGCGTCGCGGCATCTCGGAAGTCGGCCAGGTCGGCGAGCAGCTCTCGCAGATCATTCAGCAGGTGCAGGCGCTGGCGCCGCGCGTACAGATGGTCAACGAAGGCATGCAGGCCCAGGCCACCGGCGCCGAGCAGATCAACCAGGCGCTGGTGCAGCTCGGCGAGGCCACTGGCCAGACCGTGGAATCCCTGCGCCAGGCGAGCTTCGCCATCGACGAGTTGAACCTCGTGGCCAACGGACTGCGCAATGGCGTCTCCCGCTTCAAGGTCTGACGCCGCCGCGGCGGGCAGGCTGTACCTGCAGTTCCGCCTGGGCGCGGATCGCTATGCGCTGGACGTCCACGACGTCATCGAGGTGCTGCCGGTGCCTGCGCTCAAGCGCGTGCCGCAAGCGCCAGCGTGGGTCGCAGGGCTGTTCCCGCACCGCGGCGAACTGCTGCCGGTGCTGGACATGAACCAACTGGCCTTTGGGCACAGCGCGCCGCGCCGCACCAGTACGCGCCTGGTGCTGGTGCGTTACCGCGCCGCAGGCGAGGGGCCGGAGCAGCGCCTCGGATTGATTCTCGAACAGGCGACCCACACCCTGCGCCGTGATCCTGCGGCCTTCCGTGACTACGAACTCGACAACGGCAGCGCCCGCTACCTTGGCCCCGTGCTGGAAGACGAGCAGGGCCTGCTGCAGCGCGTGGGCGTCGACCAGTTGCTCAGCGATGAAGCCCGCGCGCGCCTTCTGCAGGACGCGGGAGGAGCGCCGGCATGACCGATCCGCGTTTCGCCCAATTGCTCAAGGAGCGTATCGGCCTGGATGCCGAGTCGGTCGGCGACGCCGTGATCGAGCGCGCCGTGCGCCAGCGCTGCAACAAGGTCAGCGGTGGCAGTACCGAGCATTACTGGATGCAACTGCAAGGCTCCGCCGAGGAAATGCAGGCGCTGATCGAGGCGGTGATAGTCCCCGAAACCTGGTTCTTCCGTTACCCCGAATCCTTCGGCGCGCTGGCCGACCTCGCGTCCCGGCGCGTGCTGGAACTGGCCGGCTTCCGGCCGCTGCGTATTCTCAGCCTGCCGTGCTCCACCGGCGAGGAACCGTACTCCATTGTCATGGCGCTACTGGACGCCGGCCTCGCGCCGTCCGCCTTCCAGGTGGATGCGCTGGACGTCAGCCGTGCGGTGCTGGAGCGCGCGCAGGAGGGGCGCTACGGGCGCAATTCGTTCCGCGGCGCCAACCTGAGTTTCCGTGACCGCTACTTCAGCGCCGACGGCAACGATTACCAGGTGGCCGAGGCGGTGCGGCGCAAGGTGCAGTTCCGCGCCGGCAACCTTCTGGCGCCGGGCTTGCTGGCCGGGGAGGCGCCTTATGACTATGTGTTCTGCCGCAACCTGTTGATCTACTTCGACCGTCCGACCCAGGAACAGGTGGTGGATGTTCTGCGCCGCCTGGTGCGGGCCGACGGCGTGCTGTTCATCGGCCCGGCCGAGGCCAGCCTGATGTCGCGCGTGGGCCTGCGTCCGCTGGGCGTGCCGCAGTCCTTTGCCTTCCCGCTGCAGGTTGCCGAACCGGCGCCCCGTGCGAAGCCGCTGAACTGGGAAGCGCCCGCGCCGACTCCTCGTCCGGCGCCGCCCAAGCCGGCGCCGGTGCGTCCGCGTCTGGTCGCCAGGGCCCAGGAGCCGGTGCCTGCGACCGCGGGTGACGCGCTGGCAGACATTGCCCGGCTGGCCAATTCCGGCCATGCCGCCGAGGCGCGCCAGCGCTGCGAGGCATTGTTGGCCGAAAGGGGGCCGAACGCCGAAGCCTTCTACTGGCTCGGCCTGCTGGCCGATGCGCAGGGCCACGGCAGCGAGGCGCAGGCGTTCTACCGCAAGGCCCTGTATCTGCAGCCCGATCACCAGGAAAGCCTGCAACACCTGGCCGCGCTGCTCGCGGCGCAGGGGGATGCCGCCGGCGCCCGGCGCCTGCAGGAGCGTGCCGCGCGAGGAGTGAAGCGCAATGGTTGAACGCGATTCTGCATACCTCGACAGTTCGTCCCTGGGCGGCGACCTGCCGAGCGTGGACGACTGCTGGAACCGCATCGGTGTGCGCGGCGACCGCAGTTGCCCGAGGCTCGCCGAGTACATTCATTGCCGCAATTGTCCGGTGCATGCCGCCGCCGCCATCAGTCTGCTGGACCGTTACGCACTGAGCAGTGAAACGGCAGACCTGGACCCGATGGAAAGCCCCGAGCCTGCGGTCGAAGAGGGCTGTCCGCACCTGATCTTCCGCCTCGGCGAGGAATGGCTGGGCCTGCCCACCCGTGCCCTGGCGGAGGTGGCGCCTGCCTGTGTCGTGCATTCGTTACCGCACCAGCGTTCGCCGGCATTGTTGGGCGTGGCCAATGTGCGCGGCACGCTGGTGGCCTGCATTTCCCTGGGCGAGCTGCTGGGCCTCGATGCTCGCGCGGCCGTCCGTGACAACGCGCGCATCGTGCCGCGCATGCTGATCCTGGCCGCCGTCGGCGGGCCGATCATTTCGCCGGTGGATGAAGTGGACGGCATCCATGAACTGGACGAGACGGCCATCGTCGAAGCCGCCTCCCAGAGCCACGCCGCCAACGACCGCTTCACCCGCGGGGTGATGCAGTGGCGCAAACGCAGCATCCGCCTGCTCGATCAGGAAGCCCTGCTCGACGCCGCCGCCCGGAGCCTCGCATGACCCCGGACCAGATGAAGGATGCATCGATGCTGGAGCTGTTCCGCCTGGAGGCGGAGGCCCAGACGCAGGTGTTGGTGCAAGGGCTGATGGCGCTGGAACGCAACCCGACCCAGGCCGACCAGCTCGAAGCCTGCATGCGTGCCGCGCATTCGCTCAAGGGTGCGGCGCGGATCGTCGGGCTGGATGCCGGCGTGCAGGTTGCCCATGTGATGGAGGATTGCTTGGTCGGCGCCCAGGAGGGCCGCCTGCTGCTGAGTTCGGGGCATATCGACGCGCTGCTGGCCGGCACCGATATCCTCCTGCATATCGCCGATGCCCAGCCCGAGCGGGCCGAGCAGGCGCAGCAGGGCGTGCCGGTCATGGTCGAGCGTCTGCAGGCCTTGCTGTCGGGCAAGGCGCCAGCCCAGGCCGCGCCGCCGCAGGCGATACCCGTCGAGCCTGCTCCGGCAGCTGTGGATGTGCCCGCGCAAGCTCCGTCGGCCCCCGCTGAACGCCCCCAGCGTCGTCGTTCCAGCGACAGCGATGAAGCGGGCGAGCGTGTACTGCGGGTGACCGCCGAGCGCCTGAACCAGTTGCTCGACTATTCCAGCAAGTCGCTGGTGGAGTCCCAGCGCCTGAAGCCGCTGCTCGATTCGCTACAGCGTCTGAAGCGCATCCAGGCCAGCGCCAGCCGCGTGCTCGACGGCGCCCGCGACGCCGCCAACACGGCCAATCTCGACGCCGAGGCGCAGGCCTACCTGGCTGACGCGCGCCGCCTGGTCGGCGAGTGCCAGCAACTGCTCAGCGAGCAGATCGCCGAGCTGGACGAATTCAGCTTCAAGGCCGGACAGCGCGCCCAGTCGCTCTACGACACGGCACTGTCCTGCCGCATGCGGCCCTTCTCCGACGTGCTCTCCGGGCAGGCACGGATGGTCCGCGACCTGGGGCGTTCGCTGGGCAAGACCGTGCGCCTGGAAGTGCACGGCGCCGCCACCCAGGTCGACCGCGACGTGCTGGAGAAGCTCGAGGCGCCACTCACCCACCTGCTGCGCAATGCCGTAGACCACGGTATCGAGTCCGCCGAAGCGCGCGCCGCCAATGGCAAGCCGGAGGAGGGTACGATCCAGCTGCTGGCCCGCCACCACGCCGGCATGCTGGTACTGGAGCTGCAGGATGACGGCGGTGGTGTCGACCTCGAACGCCTGCGCAGCGCCATCGTGCGTCGCCAGCTGTCCACCGAGGAAACCGTGGCGCGCCTCACCGAGGAGGAACTGCTGAGCTTCCTGTTCCTGCCCGGCTTCAGCATGCGCGAGCAGGTCACCGAGGTGTCCGGCCGTGGCGTCGGCCTGGACGCCGTACAGCACATGGTGCGCCAGCTGCGCGGCGGCATCCGCATGGAGCAGGTGCGCGGGCAGGGCGCGCGCTTCCACCTGGAAGTGCCGCTCACGCTGTCGGTGGTGCGCAGCCTGGTGGTCAGCATCGGCGGCGAAGCCTACGCCTTCCCGCTGGCGCACATCGAACGCATGCGCCGCCTGGCGCCGGACGAGATCGTCCAGCTCGAAGGCCGCCAGCAGTTCTGGCACGAGGGCCGGCATGTCGGCCTGGTGTCCGCCAGCCAGCTGTTGCAACGCCCCGACGGCGAGGCTTCGCCCGACGAGATTGCCGTGGTGGTGATCCGCGAACGGGACAGCACCTACGGCGTGGCGGTGGAGAAATTCATCGGCGAGCGTACCCTCGTGGTGGTGCCGCTGGATGCTCGCCTGGGCAAGGTACAGGACGTCTCCGCCGGCGCACTGCTGGACGACGGCACGCCGGTGCTGATCCTCGACGTCGAGGACATGCTGCGCTCGGTGGAAAAGCTCCTTGCCACCGGTCGCCTGGAGCGCATCGACCCCACCGGCCGCCTCAGCGGCCCCGCGCGCAAGCGCGTGCTGGTGGTGGACGACTCGCTCACCGTGCGCGAGCTGGAGCGCAAGCTGCTGCTGGGGCGTGGCTATGACGTCGCCGTGGCGGTGGACGGCATGGACGGCTGGAACGCCCTGCGCTCGGAGCATTTCGACCTGGTCATCACCGATATCGACATGCCGCGCATGGACGGTATCGAGCTGGTCACGCTGATCCGCCGCGACACCCGCCTGCAATCGCTGCCGGTCATGGTGGTGTCCTACAAGGATCGCGAAGAAGACCGCCGGCGCGGCCTGGACGCCGGCGCCGACTATTATCTGGCCAAGGCCAGCTTCCACGACGAGGCCTTGCTGGATGCGGTGGTCGACCTGATCGGGAGTGCGCAGGGATGAAGATAGGGATAGTCAACGACATGCCCCTGGCGGTGGAGGCCATGCGCCGCGCGCTGGCCTTCGAGCCGGCGCACCGCGTCGTCTGGGTCGCCGCCAACGGCGCCGAGGCCCTCGAGATGTGCGCCGCGCACAAGCCCGACGTGGTGCTGATGGACCTGCTGATGCCGGTGATGGACGGCGTCGAGGCGACCCGCCGGATCATGGCGCAGAGCCCCTGCGCGATCATCGTCGTCACGGTGGACCTGGAGCGCAACATGAGCCGCGTGTTCGATGCCATGGGCAACGGCGCGGTGGATGCGGTGAATACCCCGGTGATGGGCTGCGGCGACCCGGCTGAAGCCGCGCGCCCGCTGCTGCGCAAGCTGCAGAACCTGGCATGGCTCAATGCCCCGCAGGACAGCCGCCCGATCGCCAGCGCGCCGCTGGTGCGCAAGGGCAGCGGTGCGCACAAGCTGGTGGCGATCGGCTCGTCGGCCGGCGGCCCGGCGGCGCTGGCGGAACTCTTCGCCGCGCTGCCGGAAAGCTTCCCGGCGGCTGTCGTGGTGGTCCAGCACGTCGATGAAGTCTTTGCCGCGGGCATGGCCGAATGGCTGTCGACCCAGTCGCGTATCCCGGTGCGCCTGGCACGCAATGGCGAATCGCCACAGCCCGGCTGCGTGCTGCTGGCCGGCACCAACCACCATATCCGTCTGCTCAGGAGCGGCGAACTGGCCTATACCGCCGAGCCCAGCGGTCATATCTACCGGCCCTCGATAGACGTGTTCTTCGACAGCGTGGTCGAATGCTGGAGCGGCGATGCCGTCGGCGTGCTGCTCACCGGCATGGGCCGGGACGGCGCCGAGGGCCTGAAGCGCATGCGTGGGCGCGGTTTCCTGACTTTGGCCCAGGACCAGGGCAGCAGCGCCGTGTACGGTATGCCCAAGGCCGCGGCGGCGATTGGCGCCGCGGTAGAGATCCGCCCCCTGGGCGACATCGCCCGCAGACTCGCTGAGGTCTGCGCCTGAGCGCGGGCTACGGAGCTGATTGCATGAACCCCCTATCCATGAATTCAAGTCAGAGTAACTACCCCGTGAACACCCCCGGCGACTCCGCTGTGATGGTGCTGCTCGTGGATGATCAGCCGATGATCGGCGAGGCCGTGCGCCGTGCCCTGGCGGACGATCCCAGCATCGACTTCCACTTCTGCTCCGACCCGCACCAGGCCATCGCCCTAGCGATCCAGATCAAGCCCACGGTGATCCTCCAGGACCTGGTCATGCCGGGCGCCGACGGCCTCTCGCTGGTGCGCGAATACCGCGCCAGCCCGGCCACCCGCGACCTGCCGATCATCGTCCTGTCGACCAAGGAAGACCCGGCGGTGAAGAGCGCGGCGTTCAGCGCTGGCGCCAACGACTACCTGGTCAAGCTGCCCGACGCCATCGAGCTGATCGCCCGGGTGCGCTACCACTCGCGCTCCTACCTCGCCCTGCAGCAGCGCGACGAGGCCTACCGCGCCTTGCGCGAGAGCCAGCAGCAACTGCTGGAGACCAACCTGGTGTTGCAGCGGCTGATGAATTCCGACGGCCTCACCGGGCTGTCCAACCGCCGGCACTTTGACGAATACCTGGAAATGGAGTGGCGCCGCTGCCTGCGCGAACAGACCCAGCTGTCGATCCTGTTGGTCGATGTCGACCATTTCAAGGCCTACAACGACACCTTCGGCCATGTGCAGGGCGACGAGGCCCTGCGTCAGGTGGCCGGGGCCCTGCGTTCCAGCGCCAGCCGGCCCTCCGACCTGCCGGCGCGCTACGGCGGCGAGGAGTTCGTCATGGTCCTGCCCAACACCTCTCCCGGCGGCGCACGCCTGCTGGCCGAGAAGCTGCGTCGCTCGGTGCAGGAACTGAACATCCGCCACGAACTGCCGAGTCCCGGGTCCCCGCTGACCGTCAGCGTCGGCGTCGCGACCCTGATCCCGCAGGCGGGGCAAGCCTGCCGCCAGCTCATCGAGCTGGCCGACCAGGCGCTCTACAACGCCAAGCACGGCGGGCGCAACCAGGTGGCCATCGCCGGCTGAGCGAGCGGGGAAGGGCGCCGGGCGGGCGGTGGCGATCTGTCGTAAACCTTTTTAGGGGCGCGACAGTTCACGTATACTTGCCGGCTTTTCTACGCCCTTTACCCGTGAGAGATGCCCGCCATGGAAATCCAACCGATCCTCAACAGCATCAAGGACCTCTCCGACCGTACCCACTCCATTCGGGGGTATCTTTGACTACGATCTGAAACATGATCGTCTGATCGAAGTAAACCGCGAACTGGAAGACCCGGCGGTCTGGAACAAGCCCGAATACGCCCAGAACCTGGGCCGCGAGCGCGCCATGCTGGCGCAGATCGTCGAGACCCTCGACGAGCTCACCGGCGGCCTGGCCGACTCCCGCGACCTGCTCGACATGGCGGTCGAGGAGAACGACGAAGGCGCCGTCGGCGACGTCGAGGCCGAGGTCCAGCGCCTGCGCGAAATCCTCGAGAAGCTCGAGTTCCGCCGCATGTTCAGTGGCGAGATGGACCCCAACAACGCCTATCTGGACATCCAGGCCGGCTCCGGCGGCACCGAAGCCCAGGACTGGGCCAACATGCTGCTGCGCATGTACCTGCGCTGGGCCGACAAGAACGGTTTCGACGCCGAGATCGTCGAGCTGTCCGAAGGCGAGGTCGCCGGCATCAAGGGTGCCACCGTGCACATCAAGGGCGAATACGCCTTCGGCTGGCTGCGCACCGAGATCGGCGTGCACCGCCTGGTGCGCAAGAGCCCGTTCGACTCCGGCAACCGTCGCCACACCTCGTTCACCGCCGTGTTCGTCTCGCCGGAAATCGACGACAACATCGAGATCGAGATCAACCCGGCCGACCTGCGCATCGACACCTACCGCTCCTCCGGCGCAGGCGGTCAGCACGTGAACACCACCGATTCCGCGGTGCGTATCACCCACGTGCCGACCAACACCGTGGTGGCTTGCCAGAACGAACGCTCCCAGCACGCCAACAAGGACACCGCCATGAAGATGCTGCGGGCCCGGTTGTACGAGCAGGAGATGCAGAAGCGCACCGCCGCCTCGCAGGCGCTGGAAGACACCAAGTCCGATATCGGCTGGGGTCACCAGATCCGTTCCTACGTGCTCGACCAGTCGCGCATAAAGGACCTGCGTACCGGCGTGGAACGCAGCGATTGCGACAAGGTGCTCGACGGCGACCTGAACGAGTACCTCGAGGCCAGCCTCAAACAAGGGCTCTGACGCATAGCCCCATTGTAGGAGCGAGCTTGCTCGCGAACCCGTCCAAGAGCTTCGCGAGCAAGCTCGCTCCTACACGTATCCCCCAATTTGATTTAGACGCCAGGCAGATAGACGACCATGAGCGACCAACAACTCGACGCTACCGAACTGCAACAGGAAGAAAACAAGCTGATCGCCCAGCGCAAGGAAAAACTTGCCGCCGTGCGTGAAGCCAAGGCGATCGCCTTCCCCAACGACTTCCGCCGCGAGAACTACTTCGCGGACCTGCAGAAACAGTACGAAACCGCGACCAAGGAAGAGCTCGAAGCAGCCGCCATCCCGGTCAAGGTTGCCGGTCGCATCATGCTCAACCGCGGCTCCTTCATCGTCCTGCAGGACAGCAGCGGCCGCCTGCAGGTCTACGTGAACCGCAAGACCCTGCCCGAGGAGACCCTGGCCGAGATCAAGACCTGGGACTTGGGCGACATCATCGGCGCCGAAGGCACCCTGGCCCGCTCGGGCAAGGGTGACCTGTACGTCGAAATGACCAGCGTGCGCCTGCTGACCAAGTCGCTGCGCCCGCTGCCTGACAAGCACCACGGCCTGACCGACACCGAGCAGCGCTACCGCCAGCGCTACGTCGACCTGATCGTCAACGAGGAAACCCGCCACACCTTCCGTGTGCGTTCCCAGGTCATCGCCCACATCCGTCGCTTCCTGTCCGATCGCGGCTTCCTCGAAGTGGAAACCCCGATGCTGCAGACCATCCCCGGCGGCGCGGCGGCCAAGCCCTTCGAAACCCACCACAACGCGCTGGACATGCCCATGTTCCTGCGTATCGCCCCCGAGCTGTACTTGAAGCGCCTGGTGGTCGGTGGCTTCGAAAAGGTCTTCGAAATCAACCGCAACTTCCGTAACGAAGGCGTCTCGACCCGGCACAACCCCGAGTTCACCATGCTCGAGTTCTACCAGGCCTACGCCGACTACGAAGACAACATGGACCTGACCGAGGAACTGTTCCGCGAGCTGGCCCAGGCCGTGCTCGGCAGCACCGACGTGCCCTATGGCGACAAGGTCTTCCACTTCGGCGAGCCGTTTGCCCGCCTGTCCGTGTTCGACGCCATCCTCAAGTACAACCCGGAACTCACCGCGGCTGACCTCACCGACCTGGAGAAGGCCCGCGCCATCGCCAAGAAGGCCGGCGCCAAGGTCCTCGGCCACGAAGGCCTGGGCAAGCTGCAGGTGATGATTTTCGAAGAGCTGGTCGAGCACAAGCTGGAGCAGCCGCACTTCATCACCCAGTACCCGTTCGAAGTGTCGCCGCTGGCCCGCCGCAACGACAACGACCCGAGCGTCACCGACCGCTTCGAGCTGTTCATCGGTGGCCGCGAGATCGCCAACGCCTACTCCGAGCTCAACGACGCCGAAGACCAGGCCGAGCGCTTCATGCTGCAGGTCAAGGAGAAGGACGCTGGTGACGACGAGGCGATGCACTTCGACGCCGACTTCGTCAACGCGCTCGAATACGGCATGCCGCCCACCGCCGGCGAAGGCATCGGCATCGACCGCCTGGTGATGCTGCTGACCAACTCGCCGTCGATCCGCGACGTCATCCTGTTCCCGCACATGCGCCCGCAGGCGTAAGCGCAGGACGTGGTAGAGAAAGGCCGCCCTCGGGGCGGCCTTTTTCGTTTCTGCAGGGGATGGCTTTTGCAGGAGCGAGCCTGCTCGCGAACCGGGCTGCTCCGGTGCCGTTGGGCCTACCGTTCGCGAGCAATAACGATGGCGTCCCCCTCGCTCCCACAGAATCCCTGGAATCTGACGGTACACCATCCGACGAAATGTATCCCCGTCGCCGTGGCTCGGCCGCGATGTGGCACGTCTCACACCCAGGCCTGATTCCCGGCCGCCTGCTCTGCCTCGCGGTTCGTTTCATGCGCCGGTGTTGCAGCAGCACGGCGGCAATTGTTTTCCCACCGAAAAGCTCGAACAATGCGCCATCAGGCCGCGCCGCCGGAGGTAATGCCAGTGACCCAAGTGTCCCCGCGAGACAGCGCAGCGCAAGTCGCCAGCGCCATCGCAGAAAGTGTCAAATACCAGGGCCGCAAGGCCAGCCGCCAGGGCAGCGAGCAGCGTCGTCAGGCGATCCTCGACGCCGCCCTGCGGATCATCGTGCGCGATGGCGTCCGCGCCGTGCGCCACCGTGCCGTGGCCGCCGAGGCGGGTGTGCCGTTGTCGGCCACCACCTATTACTTCAAGGACATCCAGGACCTCATCACCGACACCTTTGCGCTCTTCGTCGAACGCAGCGCCGAAGCCCTGTCGACCTTCTGGTCCAGCGTCGAAGGTGATCTCCAGGCCATGGCCGCCGGTCTCGCCCAGGACGACCCGCAGGCGCGCCGCGAGCTGACGGCAAATATCGTCGAGCTGGCAATCAAGTACGTGCAGGTCCAGCTCACCGAGCGCCGCGAGCACCTGTTGGCCGAACAGGCCTTCCGCCAGGAAGCGCTGCTCAACCCCAGCCTCAGCGAACTGGCGCAGCGCCACCGGCGCATTCTCTCCCTGGGCGTGGTGCATTTCTTCGAAGTGCTTGGCTCCAGACAGCCCGAGCAGGATGCCCGGGTGTTGACGGCCATCATCCTGCAGATGGAGTATCAGGGCCTGCTGGACGGGGCCGACCACCTGCAGATCGAGGAAATGCGTGCCATCCTTAGCCGCTATCTCGACCTGGTGATGGGCCTGTAGCCCCGGCTGCTGCATTCCAACCCCGCCATCCGGCGGGGTTTTCGTGTCGGAATTCCGGATGCCTGCGCCTGTCGCATGGGAAGGCAAACGGATCTAAGGAGGGCGTGATGAAAGTCTGGCGTGCACTGCTGCTATTGAGCATCTGCCTGCTCAGTGGTTGCCTGGTGACGTTCAAGGCCCCGATTCCGGCCAACGAGCCCGCGCCGGCTCACCTGCTGGGCCAGTGGTCGCGTGTGGACGAGTACGGCGAGGAGCAGTTCCTCGAAGTCACCCGTTCCGGCTCCAACCTTTACCGCGCTGTCAGCTATGTCGACAGCAAGGACAATACCGACAGCGTCGAGGACTTCGGTTTTACCGTTGCCCACCATGGCAAGCGCTGGTACCTCTCCGCCGGGCTGCCGAAAAGCATGGGCGGCAATTTTGCCCTGGCCGGTTTCGAGATCACCGACAAGGACGAACTGGTGATCTATAACCTCGACGTCGACCACATTCTGCAGGACATGAAAGACGGCGCGCTGAAGGGCGAGAAGGTCGATACCGAGCAGGGCGCCGGCGCCCTGGTGAGCAGCCCGCTGCCGGAGGTGATCAAGTACCTCAACGAGCCGGCCAACTCCGACGTGTTCGTCGAAGCGCTACGCTTTTCGCGCGTGACCCCGGGAGAAAAGCAATGACCCCACGGCGCAAGAAGTCCACGCCCAACGAATACCAGCAGATCATCCGTGGCCTGTCCGACCGCATCGTCGAGGCGCAGACGCCGATCCGCGTCCTCGACGCCATCAAGTGGGACGACGGTATCCGCGACGATTTCCTCAAGGGGCGCGGCAAGCACGCGCCCAGGGTCGACCGCACCTACTATGACGGCCGCCCCCTGTCCTTCGACAGCAGCGCGAAGAAGCAGGAATTCCAGAACATCGAGCGCGACATCACCCGCCACCTGGGGCAGTTCAACCCGGTGGGGCAGATCATGCGGCGCATGTGCAAGGAATACCGCATGGTCATCCGCATGCTCGAAGCGCGCGGCACCCAGGACTTCGGCCTGATTTCCCAGGAACTCTATGGCTCGGCCTCGGACGCCTTCCATGCCGGCGATCCGACCCTGGCGGACCTCGGCCTGATGCTCTCGGACTACCTGAACAACATCGCCGACCGCGGCGACCTGAAGGACGAACCCAAGACCCTCACCGCCAGCGATGCGGTGAAGATGCTGCAGGAGCGCCTGAACCAGGTGTTCGACGGCAAGGAAGACACCATCCGCGTCTTCGAGTCCGATGGCATAGTCGCTGACGCCGCGGCCGGCGCCGACTACATCAAGGTGCGCGCCGACGCCATGTTCAACGAACGCGACGTACGCGCGCTGGAAGTCCATGAAGGGCTGGTGCACGTAGGCACCACGCTCAACGGGCTCAACCAGCCGATCTGCACCTTCCTGGCCAAGGGCCCGCCATCCTCCACCGTGACCCAGGAAGGCCTGGCGATCCTGATGGAAGTGATTGCCTTCGCCTCCTACCCGACGCGTCTGCGCAAGCTCACCAACCGCACCCGCGCCATCCACATGGCCGAGGAGGGCGCGGATTTCATGGAAGTCTTCAACTTCTACCGTGAGCAGGGCTACAGCCAGGAAAGCAGTTACCAGAATTCCAGCCGCGTGTTCCGCGGCTCGACGCCCGCGGGCCTGCCATTCACCAAGGACTTGTCGTACCTGAAGGGCTTCATCCTGATCTACAACTACATCCAGCTCGCCGTGCGCAAGGGCAAGCTCGAGCAGATCCCGCTGCTGTTCTGCGGCAAGGCGACCCTGGAAGACATGCGTACCCTGCGGCAGCTGGTGGACGAGGGCCTGGTGGTGCCGCCCAAGTACCTGCCGCCGCAATTCCGCGACCTCAACGCCCTGTCGGCGTGGATGTGCTTCTCCAACTTCCTCAATCACCTCAGCCTCGACCGTATCGAGGCGGATTACGCGAATATCCTCTGACGATTGGGCGGCGCACGCCCTCTCCCTAACCCTCTCCCTGAAGGGAGAGGGGAACGTTCGGTGCAGGATGACACCGTAGCGTCAGCCGACACGGATAGCTCCCTCTCCCTTCAGGGAGAGGGCGGGGGAGAGGGGCTTTGGTAGCGCGCCATTGCTGATCCATTTGAAGGAAGCTCCCAAGGATGACTTGCCGATGATCCGTTGCTTCAAGGCTGCCGTTCTCACGCTGCTCTTCGCCCTCGGCGGCTGCAGCTCCCTGCTGTTCTACCCCAGCGACGACGTCGCCATCACGCCTGCGCGGGCCAAGCTGGAGTTCCGAGAGGTCATCCTCACCACCGCCGATGGCGTGAAGCTCGCCGGCTGGTGGTTGCCGGTGAAAGCGGGCGTGCCGGTGAAGGGCACCGTGCTGCACCTGCACGGCAATGGCGGCAACATGGCCTGGCACCTGGGCGGCACCTACTGGCTGCCGGAGCAGGGCTATCAGGTGCTGATGGTGGATTACCGTGGCTACGGCAAATCCGAGGGCGAACCGAGCCTGCCGGCGATCTACCAGGACATCGATGCCGCCTTCGCCTGGCTGGACAAGGCACCGGAGGTGCAGGGCAAGCCGGTGATCCTGCTCGGCCAGAGCCTGGGCGGCGCCATGGCCGTGCACTACCTGGGTGTGCACCCGCAGCGCCAGAAACAGCTGTACGCCGTAGTGCTAGACGGGGTGCCGGCCAGCTATCGCAACGTTGCGCAATACACTCTGAACACCAGCTGGCTGACCTGGCCGTTGCAGGTGCCGCTGTCCTGGCTGGTGCCCGATGGCGACAGCGCGATTCGCTCCGTGCCGCGACTTTCTGGCGCACCCGTACTGTTCTTCCACAGCATCGACGATACCATTGTGCCCCTGGACAACGGCCTGAGCCTCTACAAGGCCGCGCCACCGCCCAAGGTCTTGCAGCTGACGCGCGGCAACCACGTGGAAACCTTCGGCGAACCCGTATGGCGCGAAGTGATGCTGCGCTTCCTCGACGACCCGCAGCACTTCACCGGGTTGCGCCGGCTGGCCGAAGTCCCGAACTCTCCCTCTCCGGCGAAGCCAGAGGAATCGCAGGCCGACCCGAAACAACAAGGCACCCCATGAACGACCGCAACCCGATCTCCTACATCCTCACCGTCATCGCCACCATCTTCGTCTCGGTCGGCACGCTCTGGTACTACGGCTACCTGCATTTCGCCAAGCCCGAGGACGCGCTGGAGTTGACCCAGTTCACCATGCTGAAAAGCATTCCTGGTCAGGACACCAAGCTCGCGCTGGACCCGGCCGACCAGCAGGCGCAGTGCATCGATGGCGTGCTGGTGATGTTCGACATGACCCAGAAGGGCTTGACCGGCGTGCTGGTCGACGGCCGCAAACGCGCCGTGCGCTGCCTGGGCGAAGAGACTCCGCAGGAAATCAAATGACGGCCTGAACTGCCGTCGCTGATGAAGGGAGGGATCATCGTGCGCCACCCCGAGATCCGCATCTGGCAAGGCGACATTACCCGTCTTGACGTCGATGCCATCGTCAACGCCGCCAACAGCTCGCTGCTGGGCGGTGGAGGCGTCGACGGCGCCATCCACCGGGCCGCCGGCCCGGACCTGGTCCATGCCTGCCGCCCGCTGGGTGGCTGCAAGACCGGCCAGGCGAAGCTCACCCCCGGCTTTCGCCTGCCGGCGCGCTTCGTCATCCACACCGTCGGGCCGGTCTGGCACGGCGGTGAGCAGGGCGAGCCGGAGCTGCTCGCCCAGTGCTACCAGAAGAGCCTGCACCTGGCCGAGGAAAACCTTCTCGCCAGCATCGCCTTTCCCGCCATCAGCACCGGCATCTATGGCTATCCCGCCGAAGCGGCCGCGCGGATCGCTGTGGACGAACTGCGTCGTCCACGCGGGGAGGGGAGCACGTTGAGGGAGTTGGTGCTGGTGCCGTTCTCGGCGGAAATGGCAGAGCTGTATCGGCGATTGCTCGCCTGATCGCCGGGCTGCGCCGGGCTTTTCCGTAGGCTCGGGCTCGCTCGCGAACCGTGGCCCTCGCCGACATCCCTTCACCCCAGCCCTCCCCGGCGGCGGAGGGCGGCCCCGACTCGGTATTTCAGGCAGGCGCGGAGTCCGTCCGCGACCGGCCCTGCCCCGCGCCAGGCGCATCGCGGACGAGTCCGCTCCTGCAATGGGCGCAGGAGCGGGGCGTTAGCCGGCTCAGTAAGCGCTGCTCACCGAGGAACGCGGCTGCACCGGATTGGCGTCGTTGGAGATGGTCACTTCCACGCGACGGTTCATGGCGCGGCCGGCCGGGGTCGCATTGCTCGACACCGGGTACTCCTTGCCGTAGCCACGGGTGGTCACGCGCTCGGGCGACACGCCCTGGCTCAACAGCGCCATGCGCACGGCGTCGGCGCGGCGCTCGGACAGGCTCTGGTTATACGAAGCCGAGCCGCTGCTGTCGGTGTAGCCCTCGATGATCACCTTGCGCTCCGGGTTCTGCTGCAGGAAACCGGCGAGGTTCTGCACATTGCCCATGGCGCCGGGCTTGAGTTCGGCACGGTCGAGGTCGAACAGCACGTCGCCGAAGGACACCATGGTCCCGCGTGAAGTCTGCTTCGCGTTGAGCTCGCCCTTGAGCTTGTTCAGCTGCGCGGTGCGGGCATCCAGTCGCGCCTGGGCACGCTGGGCGGAGGTGTTCTTCAACTGATCCTCGGCATCGCGCAGGGCCACCGTCTGGTTGGCCAGTTCGATGCGCTGCTGGGTCAGGTAGGCCAGTTGGTCCACTTCCTTCTGGTCGGCGCCGTCGCGGTAGGCCTTGTCGGCCTTGGCCAGCCAGTCGCCGGCATCCTTGGTTTCCAGGGCGGCCTGCTGGGTCGCCTGGGGTTGGGCCTGTAGTGCCTGGAAGTCGCCGCGAGCTTTCTCCAGGTTGGCGTTCGGCGGTGTGGAGCACGCGGCCAGGGCCAGGGCGAGGGTGGAAACAGCGGGCAGTACGATGAACTTTTTCATGTCGAAATTCCTTATTTGACCGGGCGTAAGGGCGGGATCACTGGGCCTGCTGCAGGCCTTCCTGACGCAACTCCATCACGCCCTGCTGGGCGTCCTTCACCGCGTTCTGGGCCTTCACGGCCTGGGATTTGCGCTCGGCCACGCGAGCATCCCACTCGGCCTGCTGAGCCAGTTTCCTGGCCTGGTCGTATTCCTTGTCGTTCAGGGCGATACGCGCCTGGGCGAGCTTGTCCTGGGCGTTCTTGGTTTCCACCGGGGCGTATTCCGGCCCGCCGTTGCTGACAGCGGCATTCACCGCCGATTCGGTAACGGCCATCTGCTCGCTGGGCGGGTTGCCGGCGCAGCCGGCCAGCAGCACGGCGCTGCCCACGGCCAGCAGCCCCAGGCGCCAGCGACGCAGCGAAGTGGAGGTGGAAAGAGCAGGGACGGTTCGAGCGCTTTGAGATTTCAGTTCCATTGGGTGAATCCTCTGACGATTGGTAAGGGGTTCCCTCGGCGTTTCGAGTGCCGGCGGATGCCGCCGCACGGGTCTGCGGCTTCGTGGGCATCTGATTAGGGGACTAAGGGTTTTGTCAGGGGGTTCAAAAAAAATGCCCGCCGTATTGGCGGGCATTGGCGACGATCCGCTGGAATCAGCCGCGATGACGCAGTAACCGCAGGCCGTTGAACACCACCAGCAGGCTGGCGCCCATTTCGGCGAAAACCGCCATCCACAAG
The DNA here is from genome assembly GCF_000313755.1 of Pseudomonas nitroreducens TX1. GTDB lineage: Bacteria > Pseudomonadota > Gammaproteobacteria > Pseudomonadales > Pseudomonadaceae > Pseudomonas > Pseudomonas nitroreducens_A. The sequence goes on from NZ_AMZB01000133.1 coordinate 72,030, forward strand.
GTGCCTTCCCCGGCCAGGGTGAGGGCCAGGAACACTGCCTTGATGCCCAGCGCCAGGGTGATGTTCTGGATCAGCACGCGGTGGGTCTGGCGCGACAGGCGGATGAAGGACGGCAGCTTGCGCAGGTCGTCGTCCATCAGCGCCACGCCGGCGGTCTCGATGGCCGTGTCGGTGCCCGCTGCACCCATGGCGAAGCCGATATCGGCGCGGGCCAGGGCAGGGGCGTCGTTGATGCCGTCGCCGACCATGCCGACGCGCTTGCCGCCTTCCTGGCGCTGCTTCACCTCGCTCAGCTTGTCTTCGGGCAGCAGGTTGCCCAGGGCGACGTCGATACCGACCTGCGCACCGATGGCATGGGCAGTGTGCGGGTTGTCGCCGGTCAGCATCAGCGTCTTCACGCCCAGGTCGTGCAACTGAGCAACCGCTTCACGGCTGGTCTGCTTGACGCCGTCCGCCACCGCGAACAGCGCCAGAGGGCCTTCGGCATCGAGCAGCACGATCACCGTCTTGCCCTGTTGCTCGAGGGCGTCCAGGCGTGCTTCGAGTTCCTTCGAGCACAGCTCCAGCTCCTCCACCAGGCGGTGGTTGCCCAGGTGGTAGGTGTGGCCGTCGATCTTGCCTTTCACGCCGCGGCCGGGCAGCGCGGTCAGCTCGCCGACGCTGTACAGCGAAATATTGTCGGCTTCGGCGGCCTGGGCCACGGCGTGCGACACCGGGTGATCCGAGCGAGCAGCGAGGCTGGCGGCAAGTGCACGCACGTCGCCGGCGGCGGTCTCCCTCAGGGCGGTGAAGTCGGTCTGGCGCGGGCGGCCTTCGGTGAGGGTGCCGGTCTTGTCCAGGGCAATCCACTCCAGCGAACGGCCCATTTCCAGGAACACCCCGCCCTTGATCAGGATGCCCAGGCGCGCCGCCGCCGAGAGGCCGCTGACGATGGTCACCGGGGTTGAGATCACCAGGGCGCAGGGGCAGGCGATCACCAGCAGCACCAGGGCGCGGTAGACCCAGTCCAGCCAGGCGCCGCCGAACAACAGCGGCGGCAGCAGGGCGGTGGCGATGGCGATGAGGAAGACCACCGGGGTGTAGATGCGCGAGAACTGGTCGACGAAGCGCTGGGTCGGTGCGCGCGAGCCCTGTGCCTCTTCCACCGCGTGGATGATCCGCGCCAGGGTGCTGTCGTCGGCGACGCGGGTGACGCGGTATTCCAGCGCGCTTTCACCGTTGATGGTGCCGGCGAACAGGGTGTCGCCGGCCTGTTTTTCCACCGGCAGGCTCTCGCCGGTGATGGGGGCCTGGTTGACGCTGGAGCGGCCCTCGAGCACCTCGCCGTCGAGGGCGATGCGCTCGCCGGGACGCACCCGCACGCGTGCGCCGAGGGCGACGGACTTGGCGGAAACTTCCCGCCACTGCCCGTCCACCTGCACCGTGGCCAGTTCCGGAGCCAATTGCAGCAGGCCGCGGATGGCATTGCGTGCGCGGTCTAGCGACTTGGCCTCGATCAGTTCGGCGATGGCGAACAACACCGCGACCATTGCCGCTTCCGGCCACTGGCCGATGAGCATGGCGCCGGTCACGGCAATGCTCATCAGGGCGTTGATGTTGAGGTTGCGGTTCTTCAGCGCGATCCAGCCCTTGCGGTAGGTCGGCAGGCCGGCGCCGAGGATGGCCGCCACCGCCAGCGCTGCCACCAACCACTGCGGGCCGATGGCGAACCACTCGAAGAACTCCGCGCCTGCCGCTGCGACACCGGCCAGCGCCAGCGGCCACCAGGGCTTCTGCTGGGTGGGCTGTGCGGAAACGGGGGCGTTTTCGTCCACTGGCTCGGCCTGCATGCCGAGGGAAGCGACCAGCCTCTGCAGCGGCTCGACACTGTCGAAGCGATGCTGCACGCGCAGCAGGCGCTGCATCAGGTTGAAGTCCAGGTCCTCCACGGCGGATACGCGGCCCAGCGCATCGCGCAGCAGGCGTTCCTCGGTGGGGCAGTCCATGGCTTCGATGCGCAGGCTGGTCCAGCGCAGCTCACCGCTGGCCGAGCCGGCGGCAGCTTTCGCCGCGTCTTGCGCCCGAGCGCCGTGGCCCTCGCCATGATCGTGATCGTGATCGTGATCGTGATCGTGATCGTGATCGTGCGAGTGCGAGTGCAGTGCAGGTTCGGCGGCCGGGGCACGCAGCAGCGCGCCTTTGTCGCAGCCGCAGCAGCCGGCGGCTTCGTGTTCGCGGTGCTGCTCCTGGATTGAGGCGGGGCCATGGATGATCGGCCCCTGGCGATTGGCAGTCATGTCGTCGTTCCTGTTTGACGAGTTGCTGCTGATTGCACACCCTGTAGCAACTACAGAGTCAAGAGTCCCTTGGCGAGGAGTCTCGAATGAAGATCGGTGAACTGGCGAAACTGACCGGCTGCCCGGTGGAAACCATCCGCTACTACGAGCGCGAAGGCCTGCTGCCCGCGCCGTCGCGCAGCGAAGGCAACTACCGGCAGTACGATGCCAGCCACGTCGAGCGGCTGTCGTTCATCCGCCATTGCCGCTCGCTGGACATGACCCAGGAGGAAATCCGCATTCTCCTCGGCCTGCGCGACCGCCCCGAATCCGACTGCGGCACCGCCAATCGCCTGATCGACGAACACCTGCACCATGTCGAGGTACGTATCGCCGAGCTGCAGTCGCTCAGCCAGCAACTGCGCGACCTGCGTGCGCAGTGCCAGGGCGAAGGCAACAGTGAGGATTGCGGCATCCTGCGCGAGCTGGAACAGCCGGCAGAGCCTTCGGTGATTCCTGAAGCCTGCGCCGAGGCGGGGCATCTGCATGTGCCGGGCGTGCATGGGCGGCATTGATTGCTTTGTATGGAGGCGCCAATAGGCGCGATCGGGGATATTGCCTGCTCCTGCTTGAGGTCTGGTCGAGGATCGTCCCTCTCCCTAGCCCTCTCCCTGAAGGGAGAGGGGACCGTTCGGTGCGGGATGAAACTATCGCGTCAGCTGGCACGATCTGCTCCCTCTCCCTTCAGGGAGAGGGCGGGGGAGAGGGAAGCCCTGGGCACGACCTCCCAGAGGGATGCTGTTGCTTCTCCAGGTAAAACAAACGCCCCGGCATCTGCCGGGGCGCTTTCGTCAGGAATGCTCGGCCTCCGTCAGTTCCTGCAGGTACTTGCGCGACAACGCCAGGAAGCGCGGGGTCGGGCCGATGTCCTCGTAGATCGGGTCGCCCTGTTCGTCCTGCGCCACTATCTTGTTTCCCTGCACGTAGGGGAAGCTTGCCTCCAGTTCTTCCAGCGCCGCATTGACCAGTTCCCCCAGCAATTCCTCGACGCTGCGCTTGGGGTACATGTCGTGCAGCGCGCCCAGGCGCGCGGCGGTCTCGATGTCCAGCGGAATGCTGTACTGGTGGTGGGTCATGCGCCCCCTGGCGTTCTTTTCCCAATGGCGTACCAGCTCGCGAATCTTCATGTTCACCTCTAGGGTCTTTGCATGGCGGTCGGCCCTCGTGAGGTCGCCGCGGGTTTTCCCGTCGATGGGGATAACTTTCAGCCTAGACGTTGTCCGAGCATGACTGCGGGCGTTCGTCGCGCCCTTGCCAGCCAGCGCACTGGGCGGCACTGTGAAGCGCCAAGCGACGCCTTTTCAATCAAGGACTCGCACCAAGGAGACCGTGATGCCGGATATCGACGCGCGCCTGCGCGAGGACGTTCACCTGCTCGGCGAGCTGCTCGGGCAGACCATCCGCGCCCAGTACGGGCAAGGCTTCCTCGACAAGATCGAGCTGATCCGCACCGGCGCCAAGGCCGCCCGCCGCGGCTCCGCCGAAGGCGCCAGGCAGCTCACCGCGACCCTCGACGGCCTGGGCGAGGAAGAACTGCTGCCGGTGGCGCGCGCCTTCAACCAGTTCCTCAACCTGGCCAATATCGCCGAGCAGTACCACCGCATCCGCCGGCGCACGCCCAAGGAGCCCGAGCCTTTCGAAAACCGCGTGCTGGCCGAGCTGCTGGGGCGCCTGCGCAAGTCCGGCCTGGCTGCAGAGGGGTTGGCGCGCCAGGTGGCGGAGCTGGAGATCGAGCTGGTGCTCACTGCGCACCCCACCGAGGTGGCGCGGCGCACGCTGATTCAGAAATACGACGCCATCGCCGCGCAACTGGCCGCCGGCGATCACTCCGACCTGCTGCCCGAAGAGCGCCAGGCGGTGCAGGAAAAACTCCAGCGCCTGATCGCCGAGGCCTGGCACACCGACGAGATCCGCCGCACCCGGCCGACCCCGGTGGACGAGGCGAAATGGGGCTTCGCGGTCATCGAGCATTCCCTCTGGCAGGCGCTGCCGGCGTTCCTTCGTCACGTCGACCGCACCTTGCAGGAAACACTCGGCGAGCGACTGCCGCTGGAGGCGGCGCCGATCCGTTTCGCCTCGTGGATGGGCGGCGACCGCGACGGCAATCCCAACGTCACCGCCGCCATCACTCGCGAGGTGCTGTTGCTGGCGCGCTGGATGGCCGCCGACCTGTATCTGCGCGACGTCGACAGCCTGGCCGCCGAGCTTTCCATGCAGCGGGCCAGCGCCGAACTGCGCGCTGAAGTTGGCGACGTCGCCGAGCCATACCGCGCGCTGCTCAAGCAACTGCGCGAACGCCTGCGCGCCACCCGTGCCTGGGCCGAGCGCGCCATCCATACCGGTGAGGAACCGGGCGCGGAAGTGCTGCAGGACAACCGCGAACTGCTGGAGCCGCTGCAGCTCTGCTATCGCTCGCTGCAAGCATGCGGCATGGGCGTGATCGCCGATGGCGACCTGCTCGACACCCTGCGCCGCGCCGCGACCTTCGGGCTGTTCCTGGCGCGGTTGGACGTACGCCAGGACTCCACTCGCCACGCCAAAGCAATGGGCGAGATCACCGACTACCTGGGCCTTGGCGACTACGCGCAGTGGGACGAAAGCGTGCGCCAGGAATTCCTCCTGGAAGAACTCTCCAGCCGCCGGCCGTTGCTGCCGGCCCACTACCAGGCCTCGCCGGAGACCGCCGAAGTGCTCGCTACCTGCCGCGTGGTCGCGCAGGCGCCAGCGGCGTCGCTGGGCTCCTACGTCATTTCCATGGCCGGGCAGCCATCCGACGTACTCGCCGTGCAGCTGCTGCTCAAGGAATGCGGGCTGCAACGGCCGATGCGCGTGGTGCCGCTGTTCGAGACGCTGGACGACCTGGATAACGCCGGTCCCTGCATCGACCGCCTGCTCAGCCTCGACAGCTACCGCACCGGGCTGGCCGGGCCGCAGGAAGTCATGATCGGCTACTCCGACTCGGCCAAGGACGCCGGCACCCTCGCCGCCGCCTGGGCGCAGTACCGTGCGCAGGAGGCGTTGGTGGACATCTGCCGCAACCACGGTGTCGAGCTGCTGCTGTTCCATGGCCGCGGCGGTACCGTCGGCCGTGGCGGCGGCCCGGCCCACGCGGCGATCCTCTCGCAGCCGCCGGGCTCGGTGGCCGGGCGCTTCCGTACCACCGAGCAGGGCGAGATGATCCGCTTCAAGTTCGGCCTGCCGGATATCGCCGAGCAGAACCTCAACCTTTACCTGGCCGCCGTGCTGGAGGCCACCCTGCAGCCGCCGCCGGTGCCCGAACCCGCCTGGCGCGAGGAGATGGACCGCCTGGCCGCCGACGGCGTGCTGGCCTACCGCGCGGTGGTGCGCGACAACCCGCAGTTCGTCGACTACTTCCGCGAGGCCACGCCGGAGCAGGAACTGGGCCGGCTGCCGCTGGGCAGCCGCCCGGCCAAGCGCCGGGAGGGTGGGGTGGAAAGCCTGCGGGCGATCCCCTGGATCTTCGCCTGGACCCAGACCCGTCTGATGCTGCCGGCGTGGCTCGGCTGGGAAGACGCCCTGTTCAAGGCCATCGAGCGCGGCGAAGGCGCGCTGCTTGGGCGCATGCGCAAGGAATGGCCGTTCTTCACCACGCGCATCGACATGCTGGAAATGGTGCTGGCAAAAGCCGACCGGGAAATCGCCCAACTCTACGATGAGCGACTGGTGCAATCGGAACTGCGACCATTAGGTGCGCATTTACGCGACCTATTGTCGCAGTCGGTGCGAGTGGTGCTGGGGCTTACAGGGCAATCGCAACTGCTCGCCCACGCCGCCGAGACGCGCGAATCCATCGGCGTGCGCAACACCTACCTGGACCCGTTGCACCTGCTCCAGGCTGAGCTGCTCGCCCGCTCGCGGCGCTGCACGGGCGATGCCTGCGGCGGTCTGGAGCAAGCCATGCTGGTGACGGTGGCGGGTATCGCAGCGGGCCTGCGCAATACCGGTTGAGGGGCCGCTACCCCCACCAAAGGTGGATTGCCGAGCCGCCAAATGAGGTTAATTTGATGGCTGATTCCGGGCGCAAACATGGCCCGGGATCGCCGTGCGCAGTCCCCATGGCCGGCTTGTGTGGTGTGGGACCGCTGTGTATCGTGAGCAACCTTTCGGCGCACCTCTGCGCCATTGCAAGCATGATGAGATTGGCCCCACGAGGCGGATCCGTGATTTCGCTTAACAAGTATTAAGGAGCATATCGATGCGTGTGATTCTGCTCGGGGCGCCCGGTGCCGGCAAAGGTACCCAGGCTCGCTTCATCACTGAGAAGTTTGGCATTCCGCAGATTTCCACCGGCGACATGCTGCGCGCAGCGGTCAAGGCGGGCACCGAGCTCGGCCTGCAGGCCAAGAGCGTCATGGACGCCGGCGGCCTGGTATCCGATGACCTGATCATCAACCTGGTCAAGGAGCGCATCGCCCAGCCCGACTGCGCCAAAGGCTTCCTGTTCGACGGCTTCCCGCGCACCATTCCCCAGGCCGAGGCCATGAAGGAAGCCGGTGTGAGCATCGACCACGTGGTCGAGATCGCCGTGGACGACGAGGAAATCGTCGGCCGTATCGCCGGTCGCCGCGTTCACCCGGCCTCGGGTCGCGTGTATCACATCGAGCACAACCCGCCGAAGGTGGAAGGCAAGGACGACGAGACCGGCGAAGACCTGATCCAGCGCGAAGACGACAAGGAAGCCACCGTGCGTCACCGCCTGTCGGTCTATCACTCGCAGACCAAGCCGCTGGTCGATTTCTACCAGAAGCTGGCCGACGCCCAGGGCACTCCGAAGTACACCCGCGTCGAAGGCGTCGGTTCGGTCGAGCAGATTACCGCCAAGGTGCTCGGCGCTCTGAACTGATCCATCGCCGTAACAGCCAAAGGCCCGCACATGCGGGCCTTTGGCGTTTATAATGCCCGCCCGTTTTTTCTTCTGATGGAAAACACCATGCCCACGCTGCTGGCCCTGGATACCTCGACCGAAGCCTGTTCCGTCGCCCTGCTGCATGACGGCCGCCGGTTCGTACGCCACGAGGTGATCCCGCGCCTGCACGCCCAGCGCCTGCTGCCCATGGTGCAGGACCTCCTCGGCGAGGCCGGCATCGCGCTGTCCACCGTCGACGCAATCGCTTTTGGTCGCGGCCCCGGCGCATTCACCGGCGTGCGTATCGCCATCGGCGTGGTGCAGGGCCTGGCGTTCGCACTGCAGAAACCGGTCCTGCCAATCTCCGACCTGGCCGTACTGGCCCAGCGCGCCTACCGCGAGCACGGCGCCAGTCAGGTGGCTGCCGCCATCGATGCGCGCATGGACGAGGTGTATTGGGGCTGCTACCGCCTGGGGCAGGGCGAGATGCGCCTGGCCGGCGCCGAGGCGGTACTGCCGCCCGAGCGCGTGGAACTGCCGCGCGACGCCCAGGGCGAGTGGTTCGGTTCCGGTACCGGCTGGGGCTTCGAGGAGCGCCTGGCGGTTCAGGTAGCCGCCCATGACGCCAGCCTGCTGCCGCATGCAGAAGACCTGCTGACCCTGGCCGAATTCGCCTGGGCTCGCGGTGAGGCGGTTGACGCAGAGCAGGCCCAGCCAGTGTACCTGCGCGACAACGTGGCGACTCCCAAGAAAGCCTGACCGGCGCCAATTGACCGCAGCGGACCCCGCTCGCTAGAGTGGCTGCATTCCCACTGAGTTTCTGCCATGCGTATCGATGGTTTCACCTCCACTTCCCAGATGCCGGAGCGCGGTTCCCGAACGGGTACTGCGGTCACTCCGTATCGGGAAGTGCAGCGTGACGTCGAGACCCGCCGCGAGCAGCCAGCGCCGACCTCGGCCAGCCAGGGGCTGGACTCCCAGGCCCGCACCCGCCGCGTTGAGTCTTCCAGCCCGAGCAGCTATGGCGTGCCCGCGACCCTGCGCGACAACCTCGAATACCAGCGCCCGCTGAGTTCCCGCGCCGCCCAGGCCCTGGCCAGCTACACCAGCACCGCCAGCATGGCCGGCCCGTATGAAGGCCAGGAAGTCGTCGGTCTCGACCTCTACGCCTGATGCTGCTGCCGTACTACCTCGGCTGTCCCTCCTGGAACGAGCCCGCCTGGCGTGGCACCTTCTATCCTGCTGATCTTCGCCCTGCCGACACCCTGGGTTTCTATTCCCAGGTGTTCAATGCCGTGGAAGGCAACACTACCTTCTACGCCCGTCCCAACGCCGAAACGCTTGTGCGCTGGGCGCAGACCATGCCGGAGAGCTTTCGCTTCTGCGCCAAGCTGCCGCGCGACATCACTCATGGCGGCGACCTGCGCGGTCAACTGGAGACCACGCGGGACTTCCTCGACCTGCTGGCGCCGCTGGGCAAGCGCGTTGCGCCGCTGTGGCTGCAGGTTTCTGCCAGTTTCGGGCCCGATCGCCTGGGCGAGCTGGCCGCCTGGCTGGATGAATTCTCCGCGCGGCGCATCGCCGTGGAGGTGCGCCACCCGGCCTTCTTCGCCAAGGGTGACGAGGAGCGCGCGCTGAACCGCCTGCTGCTGGATCGCGGTGTCGAACGCATCTGCCTGGACTCGCGTGCGCTATTCGCAGTGCAGTCCGACGACCCGGCTGTGCTCCATGCGCAGTCGAAGAAACCCAAGGTGCCGGTGCGCCCGGCGGCCTTCAGCGACAGCCCGCAGGTGCGCTTCATCGGCGGGCCGGATCTGGACGCCAATCTCGTCCATCTCACGCCCTGGATTGGCAAGGTCGCCCAGTGGATCGAGCAGGGCCTGACGCCCTACGTCTTCCTCCATACTCCGGACAATCACCGCGCCGCCGAACAGGCGCAACGCTTCCACGCCTTGCTGCGCGAGCGCCTGCCGGGGCTGCCACCGCTGTTTGAGCCCAAACCGGAAGTGGAACAGCTCGGCCTGCTCTGAGCCGGCCACTGTGCATGGCGTTCGATGGGCGAGGGGGCTAACCTGCTGCTTCCCCCGTTCGGCAAGGAGACGGCCATGACCTCGCAACAACCCCAGCGCAGCCAACAAGAACGCGGCGAAGCCTTCCGCGCACTGCACCAGCGCGACGGCCTGTTCGTCCTGCCCAACCCCTGGGACGCCGGCTCGGCGAAGCTGCTCGCGCACCTGGGCTTCGAGGCGCTGGCGACTACCAGCGCGGGCCTGGCCTTCGCGCTCGGCCGCCCCGACGCCGAAGGCGCGGTGAGTCGCGACGAGGCATTGGCGAACGCGCGCGAGATCCTCGAAGCGACGCCGCTGCCGGTCGCTGCCGATCTGGAGAATGGCTATGGCGATACGCCGGAAGACTGCGCGCAGACCATTCGCCTGGCGGCGGCCTGCGGGCTGGTCGGCGGTTCCATCGAAGATGCCAGTGGCCGTGCCGATGCGCCGATCTACCCGCTGGAATTGGCCGTGGAGCGCGTCGCCGCCGCTGTGCAGGCCGCTCGCGCGCTGCCGTTCACTTTCACCCTGGCGGCGCGGGCGGAAAACTTCCTGCATGGCCGTGCCGACCTGGATGACACCATTCGCCGCCTCGTGGCCTTTGCCGAGGCCGGAGCCGACGTGCTCTACGCGCCAGGGCTGAAGACCCGCGAGGAAGTCACGGCGGTGGTGCAGGCGGTGGCGCCGCGCCCGGTCAACGTGTTGGTGGGCTCGCCCGCCGTGCAATTGAGTTTGGATGAGCTGGCTGAGTTGGGGGTCAAGCGCGTCAGCGTCGGTTCGACCCTGGCGCGCGCGGCCTATGGCGCTTTCTTCAGCGCTTCGCAGGCGCTGGCGAAAGGCGACCTGAAGCCCATGCACGGCGCCATGCCGTTCGACCAACTCAACGGGTTGTTCCGGGGCTGACGCTTGCGCCGGTGGCTGCTGGGATTTTTATTCGCTCTCGGCGGCCTTGCGCTGGCGGTGCAGCAGCAATGGGTGAAGCTGCCCGATCGCTGGAATCCCTGGGCGCCGCTGGACGTGCGCGACGAGCCGAACCTGCTGACCCGCTACAAGCTCTGGCGCCTGCGCGATGATGCCGAGCTGTGCCGGCTGGCGCTGCAAAGCTCTGATGTGAAGGCGCAACCCCTGGCCGACAGCGAGCCGGTGGCCGGTTGCCCATTGCAGAACGTCTGGCGCGTGCAGGCCGCCGAGGTGAAGTTGAGCAGCAGCTTCCTCGCCAGTTGTCCGTTGGCGGTAAGCTTCGCGCTGTTCGAGCGGCATTCCCTGCAGCCCGCCGCGCGGGAAACCTATGGCCAGCCGGTTGCTGGTGTGGAGCATCTGGGGAGCTTCGCCTGTCGCAATATCTACGGTCGCACCGATGCCCGGCGCAGCCAGCACGCCTCCGCCAACGCGCTGGACATAGCCGCCTTCCGCCTCGCCGATGGCCGGCGCATCGTCGTCGCGAAGGACTGGAAAGGCGAGGGCGACGCCCCGCGCTTCCTGCGCGCCGTGCGCGATGGCGCGTGCAGCACCTTCGACGGCGTGCTCGGGCCGGACTACAACCGCGCGCACCACGACCATTTCCACCTCGACCTGGGCGGTTGGCAGATCTGCCGGTGAGCCCGCGGCCGTTCACGCTGCGGTAGAATCGCGGTTTTTCCCAGGATCGCCTCGTCATGACCGAAGTCCTCACCCCGCCGCGCATCGTCGTCCAGGCGCTGGCGCCTGCCTGGCAGGCCGCCGCCGAGCAGTGGGCGCAACGGCTCGGGTTGCCGGTGGGCGAGGACGAGGCGGACTTCGCCCTGCAACTGGGCGACGACGGTTTGCAACTGCTGCAGCTGGGGCCGGATTCGCCCGGCCCGGTGCGAGTGGATTTCCTTGAAGGGTCTGCCGCGCACCGCCGGCAGTTCGGCGGCGGTGCCGGGCAGATGATTGCCAAGGCCGTCGGCATCCAGCAGGGCGTGCGTCCCCATGTACTGGACGCCACCGCCGGCCTGGGCAAGGACGCCTTCGTGCTGGCGACCCTGGGTTGCGAGATGCACCTCACCGAGCGCCAGCCGATCATTGCCGCGCTACTGGAAGACGGTCTGGCCCGGGCGGCGGGGGATTTCGAGGTGGGCGCCATCGTCGCGCGCATGCGTCTGCTGCAGGGCAACGCCATCGAGCGCATGGCCGCATGGGACGGGGTGGCGCCGCAGGTGATCTACCTGGACCCGATGTTCCCGCACCGCGACAAGAGTGCGCTGGTGAAGAAGGAGATGCGCCTGTTCCGCCCGCTGGTGGGCGATGACCTCGACGCCCCGGCGCTGCTCGAAGCCGCCCTGAAACTGGCCAGCCACCGCGTGGTGGTCAAGCGCCCCCGCAAGGCGCCGATCATCGAGGGCGCCAAGCCCAGCTACAGCCTCGAAGGCAAGTCCAGCCGCTATGACATCTATCCGCTGAAGAGCCTGAAGGGCTGACGGACACTGCGTCGAGCCGAGGCAGGGAGATTGCGGGACCTGTAGGAGCGAGCGTGCTCGCGAACGAAATATCCGGCGGCTCCCGTGCTGAGCGGGTTCGCGAGCAAGCTCGCTCCTACAAAAGCAAAGACTCAGGGCGCAAACGCCTTGAGGAACAGCGCCACCACTTCCTGGACATGAGCCTCGGCTTCCGCCTCCGTGGGCGGTGCTTCGCAGCCGATCAGCAGGCGGAAGTGCACGCAGCCCTGCACCAGCATCAGGAAGTGCTCGGCCGCGCGGCGCGGGCTGTCCATCGTCAGCTTGCCCTGCTGGCGCGCCTGCTCGAGCAGGCGCTCCATCTGGTCCAGAACGCGTTGCGGACCGGCTTCGAAGAACAGCTGCGACAGATGCGGGTTGCCTGCGCCCTGAGCCACCATCAGCCGGCTCAGGGCAATCGCCTCGGGGCTGTTGATCAACTGGTTGAAACCACGCGCCAAGGTCAGCAGCAGGCTTTCCAGGGGCGCATTGGCAGGCGGCTCGGCGAACAGCTCGGGCAGGTTTTCCGCGCACTTGGCCTGCACCGCTTCGACGAACAGCGTCTCCTTGTCCGTGAAGTGGCTGTACACGGTGAGCTTGGATACCCCGGCCTCGGCGGCGATGGCCTCCATGCTGCTGCCGTCGTAGCCGTAGCGGACGAACAGCTCCTTGGCTGCTTCGAGAATGGCCTTGCGCTTGGCCGGATCCTTCGGGCGACCCGGTCCGTTCGATGAGTTCGATGGTGACATGTCTTTACATTTCTAATACTGGACTGATGGGTTCTGTATTTTTACTATACCGGGGAGTATAAGAATTCCAACCGCGTTTTGCGAAAGGTCACACATCATGTTCCGCCATGCTCTGTCTGTCGCGCTGCCTGCTGCCTTCATCCTTTCCCTTTCCGCCTGCGGTAACGGCGAGCCCCCAAAGCCAGCGGTGCGCCCGGCCATCGTGGTGCAGCCGCTGCCGGCGCGGGACATCACCGAGGCCTATCCCGGCGAAGTCCATGCCCGCCATGAGCCGGAACTGGCCTTCCGCATCGGCGGAAAAGTCAGCAAGCGTCTGGTGGAAACTGGCGAACGGGTGAAAAAGGACCAGCCGCTGGCGGAACTCGATCCTGAAGACGTTCGCCTGCAGCTCGAAGCCACGCGCGCCCAGGTGGTTGCCGCAGAGGCCAACCTGCAGACCGTCCGCTCCGAATACGCCCGCTACAAGACCCTGCTGGAGCGCCAGCTGGTCAGCCAGTCGCAGTTCGACAACATCGAAAACACCTACCGCGCCGGCGAGGCGCGGGTGAAGCAGATTCGCGCCGAGTACGACGTGGCCCGCAACCAGGCGGACTACGCGATCCTGCGTGCGCCCCAGGACGGCGTGATCGCCACCCGCCGGGTTGAAGTGGGACAGGTGGTCGCCGCCGGGCAGACCGTCTTCACCCTGGCCGCCGATGGCGACCGCGAGGTGCTGATCAGCTTCCCTGAACATGCCATCGACCGCTTCCGCATTGGCGAGACGGTGAGCGTCGAGCTCTGGTCGCAGCGTGACAAACGCTTCAGCGGCAAGATCCGCGAACTGTCGCCGGCCGCCGATCCGCAGTCGCGCACCTTCGCCGCGCGGGTCGCCTTCGACGACGCCAAGGTGCCCGCCGAGCTCGGACAGAGCGCGCGTGTCTACATCCAGGCCGAGGGTACCGTGCCGCTGGCGGTACCGCTCGCCGCGCTGACCTCGGAGGCCGGTCAGCCCTTCGTCTGGGTGGTCGACCCGCAGACTTCCACCCTGCATCGCCGCCCAGTGCGCATCGGACCTTACGCCGAGGATCGCGTGCCGGTGCTCGAAGGCCTGAAGGACGGCGACTGGGTGGTGGCCGCCGGCGTGCAGGTGCTGCGCGAAGGGCAGGAGGTACGGCCTGTCGACCGGGAAAACCGGTCGATCAAGCTGGTGGCGAAGGAGTAACGCCCGATGCAATTCAACCTTTCCGCCTGGGCGCTGCAGAACCGCTCCATCGTCCTCTATCTGATGCTCCTGCTGGGCATAGTCGGCGCGCTGTCCTACACCAAGCTGGGGCAGAGCGAGGACCCGCCGTTCACCTTCAAGGCCATGGTGGTGAAGACCAACTGGCCGGGCGCGACTGCCGAGGAAGTCTCGCGCCAGGTCACCGAGCGCATCGAGAAGAAACTGATGGAGACCGGCGACTTCGACCGCATCGTGTCCTTCTCCCGTCCCGGCGAATCCCAGGTGACCTTCGTCGCCCGCGAAGACTTCCATTCCCGCGACATTCCCGAACTCTGGTACCAGATCCGCAAGAAGGTCAACGACATCCGCTACACGCTGCCGCAGGGCATCCAGGGGCCGTTCTTCAACGACGAATTCGGCACCACCTTCGGCAATATCTACGCGCTGTCGGGCAAGGGCTTCGACTATGCGGTGCTCAAGGACTACGCCGACCGCCTGCAGCTGCAACTGCAGCGCATCAAGGACGTTGGCAAGGTCGAGTTGGTCGGCCTGCAGGACGAGAAGATCTGGATCGACCTGTCCAACACCAAGCTCGCGACCCTCGGCCTGCCGCTGGCGGCGGTGCAGAAGGCGCTGGAAGAGCAGAACGCGGTGACCGCCACCGGCTTCTTCGAGACGGCGACCGACCGTGTGCAGCTGCGTGTGTCCGGACGCTTCGATTCGGTGGAGGACATCCGCGCCTTCCCGATACGCGTCGGTGATCGCACTTTCCGCATCGGTGATGTTGCCGACGTGCACCGTGGCTTCAACGATCCGCCCGCGCCGCGCATGCGCTTCATGGGCGAGGATGCCATCGGCATCGCCGTGGCCATGAAGGACGGCGGCGACATCCTGGTGCTGGGCCAGAAGCTTGACGCCGAGTTCGAGCGCCTGCAGCAGACGCTGCCGGCGGGCATGGAGCTGCGCAAGGTTTCCGACCAGCCGGCGGCAGTGCGCGAAGGCGTGGGCGAGTTCGTCCGCGTGCTGGCCGAGGCGCTGATCATCGTGCTGCTGGTGAGCTTCTTCTCCCTCGGCCTGCGTACCGGCCTGGTGGTGGCGCTGTCGATCCCGCTGGTGCTGGCGATGACCTTCGCCTGCATGTACTACTTCGGCATCGGCCTGCACAAGATTTCCCTCGGCGCGCTGGTGCTGGCGCTGGGGCTGCTGGTGGACGACGCGATCATCGCCGTGGAGATGATGGCGGTGAAGATGGAGCAGGGCTACGACCGGCTCAAGGCGGCGAGTTACGCCTGGACCAGCACGGCCTTCCCGATGCTCACCGGCACCCTGGTCACCGCCGCCGGCTTCCTGCCGATTGCCACCGCGCAATCGGGCACCGGCGAATACACCCGCTCGCTGTTCCAGGTGGTGACCATCGCGCTGCTGGTGTCGTGGATCGCTGCCGTGGTCTTCGTGCCCTACCTGGGCGAGAAGCTGCTGCCCGATCTCGCCAAGCGCCACGCGGCCAGACACGGTGGCAGCGACAAGGGACACGATCCGTACTCGACGCCTTTCTACCAGCGTTTCCGCCGTGTGGTGGAGTGGTGCGTGCGCTACCGCAAGACGGTGATCCTGCTCACCGTGGCGGCCTTCATGGGTTCGATCATGCTGTTCCGCCTGGTACCGCAGCAGTTCTTCCCGCCCTCGGCGCGCCTGGAGCTGCTGGTGGACCTGAAGTTGGCCGAGGGTGACTCGCTCACCGCCACCGCCGAGCAGGTCAATCGCCTGGAGAAGATGCTCGCCGAGCATCCGGGCATCGACAACTACGTAGCCTACGTCGGCACCGGTTCGCCGCGCTTCTACCTGCCGCTGGACCAGCAATTGCCGGCGGCGAGCTTCGCCCAGTTCGTGGTCCTGGCGAAAAGCCTGGAGACCCGCGAGGAAGTCCGTCAGTGGCTGATCAAGCACATGAACGAAGACTTCCCGACCCTGCGTACCCGGATCAGCCGGCTGGAAAATGGCCCGCCGGTGGGCTACCCGGTGCAGTTCCGCGTCTCCGGCGAACACATCCCGGAAGTCCGCGCGCTGGCGCGCAAGGTCGCCGACAAGATGCGCGAAAACCCCCACGTGGTGAACGTGCACCTGGACTGGGAGGAGCCGAGCAAGGCCATTTTCCTCGACATCGACCAGGAGCGCGCCCGAGCCCTGGGCGTGAGCACCTCGGATATCTCGCAGTTCCTGCAGAGCTCGCTGACCGGTTCCACTGTCAGCTTCTACCGCGAGGACAACGAGCTGATCGAGATCCTCCTGCGCGGCGACGAGCGCGGCCGGCATGACCTGTCGCAGTTGCCCAGCCTGTCGATGCAGACCAGCAGCGGGCGCAGCGTGGCACTGTCGCAGGTGGCGACACTTGAATACGGCTTCGAGGAAGGCATCATCTGGCGGCGTAACCGCCTGCCCACCGTGACCGTGCGCGCCGATATCTACGACGACTCGCTGCCGGCGACCCTGGTGAAACAGATATCGCCCACGCTGGACCCCATCCGCGCCGAACTGCCCGACGGCTATCTGCTGGACGTCGGCGGCACCGTGGAGGATTCGGCCAAGGGCCAGAACTCGGTGAACGCCGGCGTGCCGCTGTTCATCGTGGTGGTGCTCAGCCTGCTGATGATCCAGCTGCGCAGCTTCTCGCGGATGATCATGGTGTTCCTCACCGCGCCGCTGGGGCTGATCGGAGTGACGCTGTTCCTGCTGATATTCCAGAAACCCTTCGGCTTCGTGGCCATGCTCGGCACCATCGCGTTGGCGGGGATGATCATGCGTAACTCGGTGATCCTTGTGGACCAGATCGAGCAGGACCGCACCCACGGCATGGACACCTGGCACGCCATCATCGAGGCCACGGTACGACGCTTCCGCCCCATCGTACTGACCGCCCTGGCCGCCGTGTTGGCGATGATCCCCCTGTCGCGCAGCGTGTTCTTCGGGCCGATGGCGGTGGCGATCATGGGCGGCCTGATCGTCGCCACGGCGCTGACGTTGCTGTTCCTGCCGGCACTCTATGCGGCGTGGTTCAGGGTGAAGAAGGAGGCCTAGCTGCGGTGACGTGAGTCCATGAAAAAGCCCGGCATCTGCCGGGCTTTTTCTTTTACTGGTAGGAACGAGCTCGCGAACGCTACGCCGCTCTCGGCACATAGCCGATCAAAGCACGCCGAACACCTTCTTCGCCAGGCCAGTGGCCGCGGCAGTGGGGTTCTGGCGAATGGTCTTCTCCTGCTCGGCGATGAGCTTGAACAGGCCGTCCAGCGCTTCCTCGGTCACGTAGTTCTCGATATTGGCATTCTTCGCATCGACCACGCCGAAGGCAGCGGCCTGGCTGGCGAAGGCGTTGTACTGCTTGGCCACGCCGACCTGGTCGGTGGCCTGCTTGATGATCGGCAGGAACTTGGCGCGCAGTTGCTCGCGGCTGCTGCGGTTCAGGTAATCGGTGGCGGAGTGCTCGCCGCCCTGGAGGATGCCCTTGGCGTCGGTCACGGTCATCTTCTTGACCGCATCCACCAGCAGAACCTGGGCTTGGGGCATGGCGGCCTCGGCGGCCTTGTTCATGCTTGCTTCGAGCTGGTCGACCTGGGCGCCCATGCCGAACTGCTTCATGGTCTTGGCGGCCTTGCCCAGCTTGCCGGGCAGCTCGATGCGCACGGCCGGATCATTGCTGAAACCGCCGGGCTGGCTGAGCTGCTTCACGGCCACCTGCGCACCCTGGGTCAGCGCGTCCTTCAGGCCGCCAGTGGCGTCGCTCTGGCTGAGGTCGGAGAGGGACAGGGCAAAGGCATTGACGGACAGCAGGGCGCCGGCCAGCAGAACGGGGAATCGCAGCATCGATACTTCCTTGGTGAAACACGACGGTTGTGAACCGCCGAGGTGGAGAACGGAGGAGGGAGATTAACGGAGGATGGCCGCCGGAGAAAACCCGGCGGCGCGGTGAATCAGCGCACGGGATCGACGCGGACGCGCAGCGGCTGCGGATCGCTGCCATCGAGTTTGACGCTGTGGCGCTCGGTGGTGATGAACAGCAGTCGGCCGCTGTCTTCGATGCGTGCGCTGATGCTGTAGCTGTGGCCCGGCTTGACCTGGTTGCGGTCGTAATCCAGATGGAACGCCAGCGGCACCTGGCGGCCGGGCTCCAACTGCTGCTGGGCAAGGTCGATGGCCGGGGCGTCGGCCAGCGATACGTCCTGCAGGTTGACGGTCACCTGGGCGGTTGGCGGCAGGGCGATGCGCTGAAGGTAGAAGACTTCGCCCTCCAGCGATACCTTGTCGCCGGAAGACGTGGAGCTGCAAGCGGCGAGCAGGCCGGTCATCAGCAGCAGGGGGAGGGTTTTCATTGGGGAGCTCTCCTTGGGTCCAGGGCGCGTCAGACCATTGTGGGTGACTTTGGTTTCCGCGCCATGATCTGGGTGAGCTCCGAGTTATTTCACGATGCGTCCAAAGAGGTTCTGGAACATGACCTGATCGCGACCGTCGGTGAGGTCGTAGAGTGAGTAGTCGTGGCTCAGTCGCGCCCCGCCGTCACGGGTCAGCGGGTCCCAGGTCAGGTTGGCGCGGCGCATGGTGGAGCTGCTCATCAGCTCGTCGAAGGGGATCGACACGTACATGCCCTTGTCGAAGCTGCCTTCACCATAGGCCTCCTTGTTCGCTGTAGTCAGCGTGACCCAGGCGCCGAAGCGCACGCCGTTCCTGAACTGGCGGGACAGGTCGAGGGTGCCGCCCCAGTCACGCGCCAGATAACGGCCGGCGCTGACCTGCGCGAGGATGTCCTCGAAACCGGTCTGCCAGTAGAGGGTGACGAAGCCGGTGGCCGTCTGGTAGTTGCGCAGAGCGAAGTGCTGGTCGAACTCGCGCTGGCGAACGAGGTCGAGGTTGGCGCCCAATGCCCAGTTCTCGTTCATGGGGCGATACAGCAGTTCGCCGCCCACCCCGGCATACATGCTTTCCAGATAACCGCCGTAGACCATGCCATACAGGTCCTGGTCCAGCCGTGCGGTCTTGTTCAACTGGAAGGTCTGCAGCATGACGTTGGAGGTCGTCATGTACTCGCGGATATCGGTGCGCACGCGCGGCAGGTTGCTTGGCGCGTCGTAGGTGAAGTTGTCGAAGTTGTTGAACAGGTTGACGCTGAGCAGACCGTTTGCCCACAGGCTCGGTGTGAAGCGGTATTCGCTGTCGAGGTCGGCGGTGAACTGATAAAGCAGGAAGTCGTTCGGCCCGCCGATGCTCTGGTTGTAGCCGAGGCCGACGTTGTAGCTGAAGGGATCGGGCTTCTGCTGATACAGCAACTGTTCCCGCTGCGGCAGCGGCACGTTCTGTTCGGTGGTGCGGCGCAGGTCTTCCAGCGGCCGTTCCTGATTGGCCACTTCCTCGAATAGTCGACGCGGCACGCTGGTTTCGACGATGGGCTGGCCATAGCGCGTATCGACGACGGTAAACCACTGGATATTGTCGTCGGTCGTGTTGTCGAGAATACGTGCGGTACGTCCTACCGCTTCGGGCGCGTAGAGATAGCGGGTCTGCTCGCCATAGACCACGATCTCGCGGTCTTTCTGCGTGATGCGTCTCACCTTGTAGCCGGCGTTTTCTTCCAGGCGACGGGAGACGTCGGCCCAGTCGGTAGTCTCGCCTGGCTTCTGCTCAACTCGTGGTGCCAAGGCTTCGGGAGCGGGGTCGCTCACTTTCGCCGGCGCCTTGCGGGTAGCGAAGTTGGTGTGCAGGGTGATGCCGAACATGGCGGTGTTGCCGCGCTCGAAGGCGGCCGTCAGGTCGATCGAATCGCTGGCCTTGTAGACCAGACCGATGTTGAACGGGGAATCCTGCTTCTGTGGGTTGTCGAGCGGTTCGTGCTGGTAGTCGTTGCCGTCGTATTCGAGCTTGAAGGACAGCGGTTTCCAGGGCGTCTGCCAGTTGATACCGCCGAAGAGGGAGGGGCGGCCACGGAAGTAGCTGTTGGCACTCAGTTCCCCGGTTCCCTCGGACTTAGGCCGGGTATTGAATCGGTTATCGATCCAGCCGAGTGGGTTGTCCAACTCGCCCCGGTTGCCGATGTAACCCCAGGCGAGCCCCAGGCTGAAGTCGAGATTGCCGACGCGCTTGTTACCCACGAGGTATTCGCTGGAGAACAGGCCGGTACCGCCGATATCGCGGCCGCCAAGGGCGATCTCGGGAGCCCAGCGGCGTTCCTGCAAAAGGCGGAATTTGACGTCGAAAGCCTTGTCCTTGTAACTCTGATCTCCGCTGAAGTCCTCGGCGCCATACTTCCGGTTACTGATGGACGTATAGCGGAACGTACCCTCCATCCAATCGAAGGGCTGCAGCGAGAAGCTGTAGCGCGAGTAGGGGGCGGTGCGGTTGGCGTTGATGCTGATCTCGCCTGATGGCGCCATGCGTGCGGTCGGCGTTTGCAGCAGGCCGACACCGCCGAAGTCGTTCTGTGTGTAGCGTGGCTCGGCGCAGGCCAGGTTGGCGCCCGCCAGCAGCAGGTAAAGACCGTGGCGGCAGTTCATGGCGATTCCATCGGAAGAGGCTGGGTAGCGATGAATTGGGCCAGCTCACGGTTCAGGTCCGGAGTAATTGCATCAACCCGGGTGGCATCCAGAGGGACCAGCACCACGGCGCCGGGCGCGGGGGGATCGGCTTCTTCTCGATTCCACAGGGCGATACCCAGCCGGTAGACCTGCCCGTCAGGCTGAATCAGGTAGAGGTAATCCGGATCCGCCTCCGCCAGGGCGGGACACTGCTGCGCATACCGGTAGGCTTGCTGCAAGGTGGCGAACGGAAGGGTGCAATCGCTCGATACCGCGCCGATGACACGGATGCTGTCGGGGCGTGGTGGAAAGATCAGTCGGTCGCCGCCCTGAAGCTTGGGCGAGTGGGCGGCATTCAGCTCGACGGCCAATGGGTCGAGCCGGTAAAAACGCCGCCCGGTGACTGGAAGGCGGCTCACCTGCTCGTTCAATTGCCGGGCCGCATTGGCCATCCCAGGCTCGTTCCGAAGCAGCGCGAGGCGCCGGAGCTGGATCAGGTCGAACAGGATGCCTGCTTTCAGGCGCTGTTGTTCCTGTTTCAGGCTTTCGCGCTGCCAGGACGCACCCAGCCAGTAGCCCAGCGGATCTATCCGCAGTTGACCTAACAGGTCACCCAGGCGCAAGCCTTCGACAATTTCCTTTTCCCCTGGAGAAGGGATCGCTCCGAGTACCTCGATGCGGGTATTGGCAGACAATGTGCTGCCGAGCGTGAGGCCCAGCAGCAGGCAGCCGATCCGCGCAAGACTCATGGTTGCCCCCGCAGTGGCCGCAGTTGGGTGAGTGTGACGCTCAGGCTCGGCGTGACCTGCTGGCGGCTTTGCATGACGAAGCCATCCTGTGGGTCGACCCAGTAGTGGTTGGTCGAAGACATGCCGGCAAGTGGGGACTCCAGGGATTCGTCGACGCGCAGCAGGGAGTGGTCCCGGTCGAGAATGTGCACAGTCTCGATACCGGCGAGACGGAAAGCGCCCTTGAGGGGGACATCGAACTGGGCGTTCGAGTCGAGATCGATCCAGCGCTGGCTTGGCTGCCCGTTCGCAATGCCCTGCAACCCTCGGGAAAAGGGGGAATCCGGTGCCAGTCGCGTCCCCAGAAGATCATTCGGGAAGCCGAGAGTGCGTACGATGACACCGTCTTCCAGCAGCAACAGCTGATTGGCGTTGGTCCGCCAATACTGCAGCTTGCCCTGCACGCGCACCAGCGCCATTACCGCGGAGCCATACTCGGTCGTCACCTGGATCTGGTAATAGGGCAGCGCATCGACCTGCGCTTGCGTGACTTCCAGCTTCGCAGGACCGTGAAGGCTGGCGCCCAGGGTATTCAGGGAGCCTTGCATCAAGGGATTGCAGCCACTCAGTGACGCGGCCAATGCGGCCAGCGCGATCAGGCGAAGGGCAATCATGGGGTCGTATCAGTTGTTATTGAGGTTGTGCTGGATGGTTGAGCCGGTGCCCACGATGCCGGCAGATGGCACCAACTGACTGATCAGACGGTTCCATCGAGTGACCCCGGCCGGGCCGACGTAGACGACGTCCTGGGGGCGCAGTTGGAACTGCTGGGCAAGGATGAAGGCGGTAGGTGAGTTCGCGTCCAGTTGGAAGACCGTCGCACGTTCGGCTTCCAGGTTCTCCACGCCGCGGATGACGTACACGGCCTTGCCATTGGCGGTGGTCTGGTTGAGGCCGCCGACACTGCCCAGCGCGTCAGCCAGGTTCATCTCGCGGGTCTTGAAGGTCAGGGCGCGCGGTGCGTTGACCTCGCCCATCAGGTAGACCTTCTTGCGATCGTTGTAGGGCAGGTAGATGCGGTCGCCGTCTTTCAGGTAGAGGTTGTACAGGTCCGAGCCCTGGGCAGTATTCAGGGCATCCAGATTCAGGTGATACACCTGTTTGTCCCGCTGGAGCGTCAGGCCGGAAAGGTCGGCATTGGCCGTGTCCAGTTCCGCGGCGCCTATAGCTTCCATCAGAGTCAAAGGTGTGTCGGTGATGGGTTGCTGGCCGGCTTTGACAAAGGCTCCATTAAGCACCACGCGCTGGCTGGAATAGCGCATGACGGCAATGTCCACCTGCGGTTGCTCGACATAATCGGCAAGCGCCTCGGTGATGTGACGACGAACATCTTCTATGGTCCGGCCGCCCACTTTGATCTGTCCTACGTAGGGGTAGAAAAGAGTTCCATCGGGGCGGACCAGACGGCCATTGGCATCGATCTGTTGTTGTTGCCCGGCCGGCGAAGTCAGCTCCGGGTGGTCCCACACGGTGATGTAGAGGAGGTCCCCAGCACCGATTCGATAGCTTTCCGCTTGATAGCCGAGCAACTCCGGCGGAACCCGATCGTCCTCCTGCACTGCGGCCTCCACGGTGAGCAGTTTTGGTGTGATCTGTACCAACTGAACGCGGCTGGACTCGGCCGAGTCCTCCTGAATGAGTTGTCTGGTATCCAGATTCTGGCCAGGAGAAAACATGCACCCCTGAAGCGCGAGGGCGGACAGGACAGCAACAGACAGTGGACGGATCATGAATGGCTACACAGCAGGAGTAATCAGGATGGCGCAAAGGCTTTCAGCACCGGTTTTCCTGGGCTGGGAGGCTGCTCAGGAGGCTGCGCAGGTTAGCAACGGAACTTACGGGCGGATGTAGGAAAAGGATGGTGGGCTACGAGAGGGAATTCTTTAACTGCAGGAGAGTTTGGTTAGTAGGCGTTTTGGTGAACGAAACCCTTGAACAGGGTCAGGAAAACAATTTTCAGGTCCCACCAGACTGACCAGTTATTGATATAGGCGAGGTCGAACTCGACCCGCTTCTGCATCTTCTCCAAAGTGTCCGTCTCGCCACGCCAGCCATTCACCTGGGCCCAACCGGTAATGCCGGGCTTGACCTTGTGGCGCAGCATGTAGCTGCTGATCTGCCCGCGATACTCCTCGTTGTGCGCAATGGCATGAGGGCGTGGGCCGACGATGGACATATCGCCCAGGAATACGTTGATGAATTGGGGGAGTTCATCCAGCGAGGTTCGGCGCAGGAAGGACCCAACCGGGGTGATGCGATTGTCGTTGCGCGTGGCCTGGGTGACTGTCGCGCCGTTCTCCATAACGCGCATGCTGCGGAACTTCCACACTTCAATCGAGCGGCCGTCGATGCCGTAGCGCTTCTGCTTGAAGAATACAGGGCCGGGCGACGTGAGTTTCACCGCAACGGAGATCAGCAACATCGGGATGGCGATGAGGCAGAGAATCACCGAGGACAGCAGGATGTCTTCCAGGCGTTTGACCAGGGCCCCGGTGCCCGCCATCGGGCTATCGAAGATGCTGATGGTCGGGATGCCATCGATGTTTTCCGCGCGCGCGTGCAGCAGGTTGAAGACGAAGACGTCCGGAACGATGTAGACCGACGCGGTAGTGTCGCTGAGCTGATCGACCAGCCAGCGAATACGCTCTTCGCTGCGCATGGGTAGGGCAATGTAGATGCGGTCAAGGGCTCCGGCGCGGGCCTGCTGCACCAGTTGCTCGAGATTGCCGGAAACACCCAGTTTTACCCGGCGGCCCGGAAGTTTCACTGGCTCGATTCGCTCGTCATCATAGAAACCGAGCAGCTCCAGTCCCATCCAGGGAGCCCTGGCAATGTTTCCCGCCAGTCGAACACCAAGCGAACCTGCTCCCACGACAGCGACTTTCCGGGTATTGAATCCACGGTATCGCAAGGCTTTCAGGGCCTTTCGAAGGAGAGTGCGGTATATCGCCAGGGCCAGCAGGGGGAGGCTGGCCAATAGCGAGAGTTGCACTAGATAGGCTGGCTTCGGATCAAGCAACAGTTTGTCCGTGCTGATGAGCACCAGTGCGCTGACGAGCCAGGTGCCGGTCAGTTTCTGAAGCTCGTCTCGAATTCGCTCACCTCTCCAGGAGCCATAGAGGCCGAAGGTATCGGCGAGATGGGAAAACGCCAGCAGCGTAAAGGCAGCGACCGCCAACATATCCCTATTCTGCTCAATCCCCTGGAGGATGTAGAGGCACGCTATGGTGATCAGGATGATCAACAGGTCGAGCAGTCTTTGAAGCACAGATATGCCGGCCTCATGGGCGCGCAAGATTCCGCGATCTCTTCTGTTCATCGGGTGAGGCTCTAGGACAATTTGGTCAGGCGGTGAGACCCAGGGTATGGCTGTAGAACGCCGAGAGCTCACGGGCGAATCTGTCGGGTGCAAAGCGTTGGCAAACAAAGGCGCGCAGTTCTTCGGGGGATCGAGTCGTCCCCGTTGAGAGGGCACTCTTGATATGCCTTATCAGTGTTTCTTCACTGGAAAGGTCTGCTACCAGTCCAACGGGGGCAACTATTTCCGGTAAAGAGCCTGTCTGGTTTACCAGCACCGGCGTGCCTTTGGCGAGGGACTCGATGGCGACCAGTCCGAAGCCTTCCCAGCGAGACGGCATGATCGTCAGTGTCGCTCGCTCATAGAGCTCGGCCAGAGCGTTCTTGTCCTGCCATCCCAGGAAACGAATATTGTCGGTAGCGATATATTTGCGGCCTTCCAATACCGCTGAGCCGGCGACCAGGAGTTGGACGTCTCTGAGAGATGGACTTTTGAAAGCGCGATAGAGGAGGTCGAATCCTTTCTGGCGGTCCAGCCGGCCGACGAACAGGACCGTGCGGTCCAACTTGTGACCTTGCCAAGGTAGTCCTGACAAGTAGTGTGGGTCGACCGGGTTGTAAATGATCACCTGGTTGGCATTGGGGATGAACGCTGCCCGCTGCTGCTCAGTCCTGGATATATGAATGATGCCGTCGGAGAGCATTCCGGTGAGGAAGTCCAGTGACCTGCTGGCCAGGTTTTCCAGGCGCGAGGTTTCGCGCAGGAACGACCAGCCATGGGCGCAATAGATCGCCGGCGGATTCTTCAGCAGCATCAACCGGCGTAATACGAAAACGTAGCCGGCCAATGAGCTGTGCAGGTGGATCAGATCATAGCGTTCCAGCTTAAGTACCTTGTGTAGTACCTGAAAAAGATGGGCTGCACGGCTGACGCGACCATTTCCATTGAATAGCAGGAGCTTTGCGCTATCGATGGCGATGCATTCGCGGTGGCTGCCTGGGATCAGGTACTGATTATCATGGGGCGATGTCTTGTCCAGTGTCTCCAGGTAGGTGGCGACACCGCCCTGGATGGTCTCTGCGACGTGGAGGATTTTAAGGGTTCTCAGGGAAAGTTCGTTCATGGCGGCGTGACAGGGAAAGTTTCAGGAATGCGAGGAATCCGTAGCAGGCGAAACTCGGTACGAAAAGCAGTGCCGAGTCGCTCAAGGAGGCGAACAGATAGATCAGTACTCCAGCATTAACCGCGCGCATATCGGGGCGGAGGCGGAGACTGAACGGGCTCGGATTTCCGATCAGCAACGGCGAGACGAAGAAAAGGGCAAAGCAGGTCAGTCCCGTCAGGCCGAAGTCGTGATAGATCGACAGGTAGGGAATTTCAGTGATGGCGGATATCGGCTCCTGAGGCATGAGCCGGAACTCATCGAGCATCCAGAAGAACTGATCACGATTGCCCAGAGAGCTATCCATCAGGAAACGATCGCCACCGAGGTAGTTGGCGGAGAGGAATATGGCGGCGGCGGCGCAGACAACGAGGCTTGCGACCAGGGCAGTGAGCCGGCGAAGTGTGAGCCCTTGCCCGTAAGTCATCAGTAAGGCAAGGGCGGTGAGCAGCCACACCGTGCGAGAAAGGGTGAGGATCATGCTGGCGATCAGGATCAACTTGAAGAGCGATCGGTGCTCGAGGCGGAAGTACAGCGGGGCTAGCACGGCCATACAGAGGCCATAGATGTTTCCGTTGTTGTAGGTGGAGACCAGCTTGAACAGCTCCCCGCGTTGGTTATTGCGCTGCCAGACGGAAAGCACATCATCGCCACCCCCAGTCGTTAGGTAGGGGATATTGAGATAGTCGCCGGTCAGCGCTGCGTATAGGAAAGAAAGAATTCCGAACACCGCCACCACTCGAATGCTGAGTCTGAGTGTTCGAAAGATGGTTGCCTGGGTCAGTTCGTTGTAAAGCAGCGATAGCAGGTAGTAGAAGACCGGTATCAGGATGAACACGAAAAGATGTCCACCCAGATAACCGACGTTTTCGTAACCGAAGAACAGCTCAGTTACAACCCAGACTGTCCAGAAGGGCGCAATTGCCAAAGTGCAGCGACACAGTGGCCCAATTTGTCGCACTGGCGTGTTTAGCCGAAGCATCAGCAGGATCGGAGTGAACACTAGGACGATCAGGTAAAGACAGTAGATCGGGGTGCTTCCTGCATAGAAGCCACTTTTGGGAAGTGCTACCAGAAAAACGACGATGATGCAGTAGAGCATCCGGGACAGTTGCGTGGACATGGTCGGAGGTCAGCTTGCCTGAAGCTTCTTCCAGCCTTGTAGGAATGCTCCGCCGGTGAGGGCCGCTCCGGTCAGTGCCTGGAATGCGAGATATGCCGTTTCGTGCTGGAACAGGATGGCGAGTATCAGCAGGAGCATGCCGATGCCAGAGAGGTTGTAGATGGACAGCAGCCACATGGCCACTCTGCCCGACCCGGTGTCCCCTGATCCGTCTCGGCGTGCTCCCGCCAATACGTTGACCTTGTTCAGAATCAATCGGGAGAAAAGCGAAAAGATGCTGGCCAGTCCTCCCAGCAGCAGGCTTTCCATGTTTCCCATACCGTAGCCGATTGCCAGGTAGAGACCTGCGGTGATGGTATAGCCGCCCATGGCATCGAGGAATTCTCCCCGGTTGGAGCCGGTACGCGTAAAGCGGGCAATGTTGCCGTCTACGCAGTCGAGTATGAGCCACATCATCACGAGCCCACCTACCAGCCAGGCCGATGACGCCATCGCCGCCGCGACGATAGAGAGCAGGGCAAACACAATGGAGGCGGCAGACGCCGCATTGGCGCTCATGCCAAGAGTGATGAAGAGTGCGGTGACGGGATAGGACAGTGGCCTGGCACAGAAGTACGCCGCCGGATTTCCCCAACGGTCGTAGTGGCTCTTGTCCCGTGGCATGGACTGCTTGATTTCAGTAATGGTCGGCATGGCTGTCGGTAGTGATTGGTTGTGGAAGGGGGTTCCGGCAATTCAGGAGTGCGCGAATGCGCAGTACAAGCACCAGAAGTTCGGTTGCCAGGATTGTCAGGGCGACGTTGCGGGCGCTGATCTGGTCGAAAACATAGAGGCATGCCAGAACGAGGATGTTGGCAATCGAGGCGTGTACGACCGTGCGGTTGGCATAGTCCAGACGATCCAGCGCGGCAAAGGCGGGATAACCGAATGCGGCAGCAAGGTAGCTGGCCACCATGGCGGTGAGCATGATGATGAAGGTGCTCCGGGCTGAGATGAAGTCATCGCCCAGCGCCCTTTGCAGGATTTCTCCGGAAAAGACGGCAAGTAGACTTGCCAGAAAGGCGAGTGCCGCGGCAGAACACAGGGTCACCAGCAGGAATACTCGCCAGTTGCGATGCTTGGCCATGAACGGATAGAGCACCTGATTCACCGGCAGGGCAGAGCCGACCCGATAGACCTGCTGGCAGGCATAGAACTGTGCTGCCTGGATCTGTCCGGATAGGCCGACGACCGTCGTGGCTGCCGATGTGTAGGTCGCGACGGCGATTCGCGAGGTGAAGAAAGGCAGTGCCGTGCGAAACTCCTGCACGACCTCTTGCATCGGCGGCCGCAGCACGCGAAAGCCGCAACGGTAGATCTGGTGGATCGAAAGTCCGGCCGCAGCCAGCTGGGCCAGGCCCCAACCGAGAATCACCAGCCAAGCGTCGTGGCTATCGTGAACGAACAACAGCACGATCAGCAGGTAGAGCCCTTTGGTCGCGAGGTTGTAGAAGGTGATGACCTGCATGCGTTCCAGGCCGATGAACAGCCAGTTGGCCTGGTACGCCTGGCCTACGGTCGCGAGAATGCCCAGGGCGAAGAGCGGAGCATCCTGGCGGTATGCCGGAATCAACATCGGAACCAGCATGCTGATCAACGACGCCACGACAACGAGTGGCAACTTTCCCAGGAATACCGAACCCAGCAGTCGGCCGATCAGCAGCGGCTCTTCGCGATGGCAAGCGATCCTGTAGGTGCTCGAGAGGCCGTAGCCGAAGTCGGTGATGATCAGCGACAACTGGCTGAGGGATAGCACCATCGCCACCGAGCCGAAATTGGCTATGCCTAGGCGTTGGGTTAGGATCGGCAGCAAAAGTAACGGTAGGAAGTTGGCTAGCTGCGTCAGGCTGGCAGCCAATGTGTTTGTTGCCAGCGGATGGGTGGCGAGCCGTGTGATCAATCTCATGGGAGTCAGCGCAGGCGCTCGATGATCGATGAGATGGTGTCGAGCGAAGCCTTCAGGTCCGAGAGATGGGACTTGTCGAAATAGCCCAGGCTTTGCTTGATCTGAGTGCTGGAGATGCCTTCGGTGCGAGGCAGGTAGACGACCTTGCACAACGAGCTCAGGTGATCGAATTTTCCTTCCCAATCGTGTCCCATGCCGAGAATCGCCACGTCGTAGGCCACGATGTCCTGTGCTTTCTGCCCCCAGTCGGTTTCCGGAATCGCCAGGTCGACGAACTTGATCGATTGCACGATCTCGATTCGATCGGCGAACGGAATGATGGTCTTCTTGCCCTTGCCAGCGTTGAACTCGTCGGTGGAAACGCCAACGATCAATCGATCGCCCAAGGCTTTTAGGCGGGTCAGCAGTTTCAGGTGCCCGTGGTGGAAAAGATCGAAGGTGCCATAGGTGAGAACGGTCGTTTTCATTGAGCGCATAGTTCGTGGCGCGTGCTTCAACACCTAGGCGTCGGCACGCTACCGCCCCAGGATTTTTGGTTGATTTCCCGAGAACGCGGATGAGGTGATTGTTACCGGCCACCGGGGCCGGGTTGCAGTGCGGTGTCGCAGCCTGTCGTGTGCTGCTCTAACTGTCGTGTGTGATCGGCTGGACTTGGATGACTGGCACGCTGACGCGTGACTCTCTTTGCAGCAGATTGAGCAGCAGGATCACTCGCTTGGCGCCGTCCCTTGCTTCGAATATCGCCTCCACCTCGAGGGATCCTGACCCGCTGATTCGAACTCGATCTCCCGCCTGAAACAGGCGAGCCACGGTAGCTGTGTGTGATCGCACTCCTTCCATGACCGAGTGCGGGACGGGCAGTGGGGTGCTGTCAAAACGAACTATCTGACTGACACCCCGAGTGGAACGGATCGGCATCCAGTTGTCTTGCAGCGTGTCGAGTTCGATGAAGAGATAGCCAGGAAACAGTGGTTCCGAGCGGAGCTGCAGGGTTCCGTGGCTGATTCGCTCGACCTGACGCATTGGCAACAGGCACTCGTAGTGCTGTTGCTGCAGATTGGCCAGTGCCCGCAGGTCTTGCCTGGGCTTGCATTGCACGAGGTACCAGCGTTTTTCTTTGACTGCTTGCATGGATTCGCTCCGGAATGACCGGCTGGTGTCAGCTGTTTCCCGACAGGTATTCATACTGGTAATTGGCATACGCCCCTTTGCTGTAATAGTCCGAGGCGCGTCGTTCAACGCCATTGAAAATTGCCCCCTTTAGTTCGATGCCGTTCTGTTCGAAGCGGCGAATCGTCAGTTCGACTTCCCGTGGGGCGTTCTTGCCGAAGCGGGTGACGATCAGGCTCGTACCGGCCTGTCGACCGACGATGGCGGCATCGGTGACGGCGAGCAGGGGAGGGGTATCCAGGATGACCAGGTCGAACTCGGCGCTCGCTTTCTCCAGCAAGTCGGTGAAGTTGGGGTGCATCAGCAGTTCGGAGGGGTTCGGCGGGATCTGGCCGCGGGAGATAAAGCAGAGGTTTTCGACCGCCGTTTTATGTAGCGCCTGTTCGAAGGTGCAACGCTGGATGAGTAGGTCCGAGAGACCATTCTTGTCATCCGTGTCGAAAACCTTGTGCAGGTAGCCCTTGCGCATGTCCACATCGATCAGGAGTACTCGTTGCCCCGCCTGGGCAATCACTGCGGCCAGGTTGGCGCTGACGAAGGATTTGCCTACTGTCGGGCTGGGGCCGGAGATCATCAGGCGGTTGTCGCCGGATTCGAGCATGGCGAAGTGCAGACTCGTCCGCAGGCTGCGCAAGGACTCGACCGCCAGGTCGGTGGGATGGCCGGTTGCCAACAGCGGAGCGGGGTGGCGAGCGACTTTGCCTTTTCTATTGTTCTTGTTGCGCTGGTCTTCTTCCGATTTCTGCAGTTCGCTGAAGGGGATGGAGGCATAGACCGGCAAGCCGAGCTGTTCAATCGCCTCCGGATTTTCGATACCTCGATTCAGCGCCTTGCGCAGCAGCACCAGAGCAATGGCGAGGAACAGGCCGAGCAGGGTGGCGATAGCGACGACCAGAGGCTTTTTCGGTTTCACCGGCGTGGTGATGTCGACGTCGGCCGGATCGATGATGCGTACGTTGCCGACGGTGCCCGCCCGCATGACGTCCAATTCCTGGGCCTTGTTCAGCATCTGCGTATAGATGGC
This sequence comes from Pseudomonas nitroreducens TX1, assembly GCF_000313755.1. Classification (GTDB taxonomy): domain Bacteria; phylum Pseudomonadota; class Gammaproteobacteria; order Pseudomonadales; family Pseudomonadaceae; genus Pseudomonas; species Pseudomonas nitroreducens_A. The sequence goes on from NZ_AMZB01000133.1 coordinate 102,730, forward strand.
GGTGCTGACCTGCACGTCGCGAGTCAGGCGCAGCAGGTCCTGCTGGGTTTCCGGCAGGGCCTCCACGCGCTTTGCGAGGCCGGACTGCTTGCTGGTGAGTTCGCCGATCTGTCGCATCAGCGCCTGGTAGGCCGGGTGCTGGCGGGTGAACTTGTGGTCCATTTCGGCTTGCTGGAGTTTGAGCTGGGAAATGTTGGTGTCCAGCGCGACGATCTGGTCCAGCAGGGCCTTGGTTTCCAGGCTGATGTCGGCCGACTTGGCGCGGGATTGATAACTGCTCAAGGCGTTCTCGGATTGTTCGAGGTCATGACGCACCTCTGGCAACTGGCCACGTAGGAAATCGAGGCTGGATGCGGCTTCGGCAGAAGCACGCTGGACGTTTTGCAGCACGTACTGCTGGCTGATGGCATTGAGGACGGCGAGCGCCTGGTCAGGTTGTTCGTCATCCAGCGACAAGGTGAGGATGCCGGACTCCTTGCCAGTCTCGCTGACATTTAGAACCTGCTGATAATCGATGATGGCGCTCAGGCGACGTTCACGAGTGACGGTGAAACGTGTGCCAGCATTGGCGTTCAGCGCTTCTACCTGAATCCTCACGCCATTCTGTTCGCATGGCTGGCCGACGCGGCCTTCCACCAGAAGGTTGTCGTCATCGTCGAACAGGGTGAATTGGCCCTTTTCGCCGGTGATGAGTTTCAGGTCTGTCTCGAGCAACGCATTGGGAACATCGAGTTGAAAGATCTTCAGCGTTTCACCGCCCCAGGCAAAGCGGCTCATGCCCAGCAGAGGCGGGGCAACGTCTCCCTGATGTTCCGGGGAGTAGTGGCGATGGAGGAAGTTTCCGAGCACCGGCAGAAGCGATGGCTGGATATCGATATCCAGCTTGAGCGCATCCACGGCTTTGCCGATCACCGTACGAGACGTCAGCAGCTGGATTTCAGTGACAGCCTGCGACTGCGCTCCCAGCAGATCGCTCATGTCCGACAGCCCTGGAATGCCCGGCTTTTTCTGCTCGACCTGAATAGTGGCCGTCGCCCGATAAACCGGGGCTGCCAGCAGGGCATAGGCAGTCCCCACGACCATGAAGCCGGCGGTGATACCTGCGATCAGCCATTTGTGATCGACCAAGGTGCCGAACAGGGCGAGCAGGTCGATTTCGTCGTCATCGCTGACGGCCGGCGGAAGGGAGGGCGCTTGAGGGTATTGCATAAGGGACTTCTTGACGTATTCAGCGTTGAGGTTGAAGGCGTTGGGACCAGGCTTTGACGCCTTCCTCGATCAGTGCATAGGCGTGCTCGAAGGCGGCAGTTCCTCGACGGTAGGGGTCGAGGATCTCGCGTTCGCTTTGCCATTTGCCGAGCAGAAAGGTCTTGCCGCGCGATACGGGGGAGAGCCGGATGACGTCCTGTAGTTGGCGGTGCTCCATGACCAGCACGAGGTCGGAAGCCTGCAGAAGCTGGGGCGTCAGTTGGCGCGCCTGATGCTCCCGGGGGGCTTGGCCGTGGCGTTGCAGTGTCGCGAGCGCGTGGCGTTCGAGTGGATGACCGACAACGGCGGTCAGGCCGGCAGAGCTGACCTGGATGCCTGTTTGAGTCAGGTTCCGTCGGAGCAGATGCTCACCTGTCGGGCTGCGGCAGATATTTCCTGCGCAGACAACCAGTACGTTCTTGAACACGCTGACCACCGCTGTGTTGATAGATCGCTACCTATGGGCCGCGAAAATTAAGCCTCGCGCCGGAACGATTCAATGCATGCAGGCCCCCGTTAGAGGGGTTTGGGAATTCTCTGAGGAGGGTTAAAGGGAATCCCTTCAAATCGCAGGTAAGGGTGGACAATTCTGGTGGCGTAATGCCGTTTCGTTGGCCATTGACCGAGGTTTGCTGCGACTGAAAAGCGCGCCGTTGCTGTGACATCCAGGCAGGCAACCGGCCAGAAGCGGCGGGCTGCGAAGTGGCGCTGGGAAGGGGCCTGCTTCGACAGCAGGCCAGCGGGTCAGCCTGCGGCCAATGGGTTGGCGGTATGCGGCGGGGTGAAGCGGGAATAGAGATTTTCCAGCGAGCTTTGCAGGTGCTGACCGCAATGCAGACTCTGGATGCTGAGGCCGTTGCGGGTCAGTTCAGCGATCACGCCAGGGTCGCCCTTGGCGAAGGCGATGACTTGCCGTTGTGCCTCCGCAACGTCCGGGGCGGTGGACAAACCCTCGGCGACGAAGGGGCCGATACGGCGCAAGGCGATGGGAAGATCGAGCTTCGCCGCCTCCAGTACCGAAATAGGAAATCCGTCCCACGCGGCGGTATGGAAATACAGGTCGAGACCCTTCATATGGGCGATGACTTCGCCGCGCGGGCGCCAGCCCGTCACTTCGATGCCCGTCTCGACCATTTCCGTCATGACCTGGGCGTCGCCGCCACCGATCCACTTGAAGTGCGCAACCTCCGCGCAGTTCTGTGCAAGGGCACGGAAGTAGTCGTGGCCCTTCTGTCGGCTGATGCGCCCGACCATGCCGACCACGGGTTTGCTGGTGAGGCTGCGTACGGCCGGTACTTCCGGCAAGTCATCGCAGACATTCACCAGCCCCAGGGTATGTGTCGGCTCGATCAGTTCCCCGGCGATGCGCTGTTCGTCCAGGCCGCAGCCCGCAATCACTGCGGTCCGCTTCGCCAGCAACGCTTCGATGGCCCGGTAGGCCTTGAGCATCATCGGGTGATCGCCGCGCAGGAAGGCGAAACCGTGAGGTGTGTAGACGACCTTCTGCGCAGGGACGAAAGGCAGGGCGCGGATCAGCGCACCGGCATAGGTGCTGTGCAAATGGATGACGTCCGGCTGCACACGATCGATATAGGGTTTCACCCGAGCCAGACTGGACAGGCGACGCGGCACCAGTTGCATGTGCTTGAACAGGCCCTGGCTTTCCTCACCGGTGGTGTCGCCTTTGCGCACCGCGGCCAGCAGGTAATGCTCATGCTGCTGGGAGTTGAGGATGTAGGAATTGATTGCCGAGGTGACGCCGCCGCCGAACGACTCGGTGATGTGCAGGATTTTCATAAAGCAATGCAGGTCCCTGGAAAATTACGTGTCGTAACTGGGAGACCAAACAGCTGAATATGGTCTTGCTGGGCTAGAGCGTAGCCTTTTTCATACAGGATTTGTAAGGGATTTTGACGCTTTTGTTGAGATCGAAAGGTTCCGTCAAATTACCGGCGGGCTCGCAAGCGATCGCTCCAGGGAGTCACGGCGGACTCAATGAGGGCATAGGCACGCTCGAAGGCTTCCGGGCCCTTGCGGTAGGGGTCGGGGATTTCCTGGTCGGTCTGCCATTTGCCCAGCAGGAAGGTCTTGCCGCGAGCCTCGGGCGCCAGGCGGATAACGCTCTGGATCTGTGACTGCTCCATGACCAGAACGAGATTGGCTTCGTGGATCAGTTCGGCGGTGAGTTGGCGGGCGCGATGCGGGTGGGGATGGTGGCCGTGGCGGCGGAGGATGGCGAGGGCCGTGTTGTCGATGGAGTGGCCGACCAGCGCGCTGAGTCCAGCGGAGGCCACCGAGATGTCGCTACCCTGCAAGGATTCGCGCAGCAGGTGTTCGGCGATGGGACTGCGGCAGATGTTGCCGACGCAGACGATCAGAATCCTGTTGAACACGGAGAGCGTCCCTGACCGCGACCGATGGATCGTCAGAAATCTATCGGTCGCGGTGCGCAGGCGTCAAGCCGCCGGCAGAGGGTGGGTCAGCCCTGACTGGCAGGCGGCTGGTCGGCGGGGGCGCTCTCGTGCTGGGAGGGTCGCTCCAGGGCGACCTGGCGGATCGACAGCCGGATCTCCGCCGGTAGCACGCGCTTGGCTGCACCCTCGGCCAATTCGCCGAGCAACTCGTGGAAGCTCAGCTTGCCGTGCTCATCCTTGCGCAATACGCCTTCGTCCAGCAGGGTCTGGATGAAGTGGCGGAACAGGCTCTTGTCGAAGAACTCCGGGGCATTGAGACCGTGGAGTACCGACAGGCGCTGGGCCATCACGGTACAGAGGTTTTCCAGTTCCTCGGCGGTGAGCTGCTTCTGCCCGGCGTTGAGCACCAGCGAGATTGACATGTAGAAGCGCTGCAGGGTCTGGGCGATGGCGCGGGCCAGCAGGGTCAACAGCACGTACTGGCGCGAACTGGGCGGTGGGCGGATGAAGGTGTCGTTCTCCTGCTTGAGCAGTTCGCTGGTGACCATGGCCTGCAGCCACTGGTCGACCACCGCATCCAACTCATCCAGGCTCCAGCGGATGAACAGTTCGGCCTGCAGGTAGGGGTACAGCGCGCGGGTGTAGCGCAGCAGCTGTTCGCGACTGATTCGTCCGCTGTTCTGGAAGAAGCTGGCGATCAGTGCCGGCAGTGCGAAGATGTGCAGCACATTGTTGCGGTAGTAGGTCATCAGCACCGCGTTCTGCTCGTCGAGGTAGCAGATGCGGCCCAGGGCGTCCTTCTGCTCGCTGAGCAGGTTCATGCTCTTCACGTACTCGATCTGTTGCTGGCCGTCCCCCTCGGGGAGGGTGGCGCTGGGCGAGTAGGGGACCTTGCGCAGCAGGTCGAGATAGAGGTCGATCACCCGCGCCAGGGCGGTTTCGTCCAGGGCCAGGCGGGTGGTGGACAGCAGCGCCAGTGCTACCAGGTTCACCGGGTTGATCGCGGCGGCGTCGTTGAGGTGGCGGGCGACATCGCGGGCCAGGTGGTTGGTGGTTTCCGAGAGCCAGGCCGGGCGATATTCGGGGCCGAGCTCCTGTTCGCGCCAGTCCGGTTGCTGCTGGTCGAGGAACTGGTCGAGGTGGATGGGCTCGCCGAAGTTCACCCAGACCTGGCCGAAGCGCTGCTTCAGCGCGCCGACGACCTTGAAGATGTCGAAGATCGACTCCTTCTTCTTCGCCGCGCCGCGCAACTCGCCCAGGTAGGTGCGGCCTTCGAGCACGCGCTCGTAGCCGATGTACACGGGGACGAAGACGATGGGCCGGCGCGAATCACGCAGGAAGCTGCGCAGGGTGATCGCCAGCATGCCGGTGCGCGGATGCAGCATGCGCCCGGTGCGCGAACGGCCGCCTTCGACGAAGTACTCGGTGGAGAAGCCGCGGCTGAACAGGGTGTGCAGGTATTCGTTGAACACCGCGGTGTACAACTGGTTGCCCTTGAAGCTGCGGCGCATGAAGAAGGCGCCGCCACGCCGCAGGATCGAGCCCACCACCGGCATGTTGAGGTTGATGCCGGCGGCGATGTGCGGCGGCGTCAGGCCGTTGCGGAACAGCAGGTAGGACAGCAGCAGGTAGTCGATGTGGCTGCGGTGGCAGGGCACGTAGACGATCTCATGGCCCTGGGCGACCTCCTGCACGCGCTCGATGTGGTTGACCTTCACGCCCTCGTAGAGCTTGTTCCAGAACCAGGTCAGGGTCACTTCGAGGAAGCGGATCACCGGATAGGAAACGTCGGCGGCGATTTCATTGGCGTAGCGCAGGGCGGCGGCCTCGGCCTTCTCCTGGGAAATCTTCTGGGTTTCGCACTCCTCCTGGATTGCCTGGCGCACCAGGGGGGCGCGCAGCAGGCCCTTGACCAGGGTGCGGCGGTGGGAAAGGTCCGGGCCGATCACCGCGGTCTTCTGGTTGCGGAAGTGCACGCGCAGGATGCGCTGGACCATGCGCAAGGTGCGCTCGTGGCCCTTGCCCTGTTCCACCAGCTCGCGCAGATGGATGGGTGCGGAGAACTGCACGCGGGTCTTGCGACCGAGAATGAGGATGCGCGCCAGCTTGCGCAGGCGCCCGGTCACGGCCCAGTTGTCGGCAAACAGCAGTTTCCAGGCGCTCTTTTCGCTGTCCGGCGATTGCCCCCAGAACACGCTGACCGGGATGATCTGTGCGTCGTCGATGCCGTTCTGGCCGATGGCGCCGAGCATGCGCACCAGCGCCGGCGGCGCGCCGCGCTTATCCTGACGGCCGAGCCAGTCGGGCTCCGGGGTCAGGTAGAAGAAGGCCGCAGGCTCAATGGATTCACCCACTGCCACCGGCATCACCGGACGCGGCAGGCCGGCCTTGCGGCACTCGGTGTCGACCACGGCCAGATCGCTGACCGAGGGCTGCTGCAGGACGTAGAGGACCGGTTTGCTGCGGTCGATCTTCAGGCTGAAGGCCGACTGGTTGATGGTTTCCGAGCGCACCCAGAGGTACAGCAGGCGGCGCAGGGCACCGAAACCGAAGCGGCGGAACGGGTAACGAGGCATACAGGCCCTATGGCTGGCGTAGGTAAAACGAGCGATTGCTCAGGCCGGCTAGTTTGCCGGATTAGCCCTTCGCCAGCAAAGCCGGACGCGCTTGGTCGGCGAGGGCGGATACCCCGTGATCAGCGGCTATCCTGCCATTTAGGGGATGACATTCTATGGAGGTTCCGCGATGCGTACGTTCACCTGGGGATGTCTGTTCGCCTTGTCGGTTGCGTTGCCCGCCGCGGCGCAGACCGTCGTGCCGCTCAAGGGCCAGAGCAGCCAGCAGATGCAGCAGGACATGAGTGAATGCAACAGCGTGGCTGCCAATGCCGCGAGCAGCGCTACCAGCAGTTCCGACCCGAATGTGGGTGGTCGGGTTCGGGGTGCGGCCAGGGGGGCGGCTGCAGGCGCCGTGGCGGCGGAGGTGCGTGGGCAGCGCCATGAGGAGGTTTATGACCGCGTCAGCGATGATGCCAAGCAGCAGTACCGGCAGAACCGAGCGGGCGATGCCGCTGCCGCGGGGGCCGTGGTTGGAGCTTCGCGCCAGCGCCAGGAGCGCCGGCAGGATCGTCGTACGCAGAGCGAGGCGCAGAACACCGCCAGCTCCAGCGCCTACAGTGGTTGCCTGCAAGGTCGGGGCTATCAGGTCAGTCCCTGAACGGTCGGGACCTTTGATGGTGCACGACTGACCGCGCATCGGGCGCGGTCGATGGATACTCATGAGCATTATTCATCGAGCCTGATGGATTGGATGGACCGCCAATTCAGCAGACAAATGACTGGCATTACTGCAGCGGCAAAAAACTGTAAGTCGCATTCCGACTGCGTCCGAAAGACATTCCCGCAGTTTGCTGGAACCCGATGAGCGGGAACGAAACTACCCGCCGTGAAGTCGGGAAAGTGCGAACAGGTCCACGTTCGAAACACTTTCGTTACGCTGGGTAACGAGCACCAAAATGGCTCTGCAAGCCCCGGAAAATGGCACTTTGGCCTGTTTGGTCATAGGGGCGCGCAGTGGATGAAAAAGTGCTTTTCAGCTGTAACTTTTGATTTATATACTCGGGAGTGCTGTCGCCTGCGGGCGTTATTCGAATTTCCTTCCTACGTGCCATTCGGCGCGGGTTGGATGATAAGAAAAGCGTTCAGCGGATGACTGCCGAAGTCCTCATTCCCGGGGGCCAATCCAAAAAATAATAGGCAAGTTGGAGAGTGTGGTAATGGCTGATCGTGAGGTCGGAACCGTCAAGTGGTTCAATGACGCCAAAGGTTATGGATTCATTCAACGCGATAGCGGTCCGGACGTTTTCGTTCACTACCGTGCCATTCGTGGCGATGGTCACCGCTCCCTGGTCGAAGGCCAGAAAGTGGAGTTCTCGGTGATCCAGGGTCAGAAAGGCCTCCAGGCGGAAGACGTCGCCAAGGTCTGAGCCCCCGAAAGAACAAAGGCCCGTCCAGTGGACGGGCCTTTGTTTTTCCAGCCTTGCATGTGACGGGTTCAGCCCGTACGCCAGGTGATCTCTTCGACGCCCGCGGCGGTCACTTTCAGCCAGCGATCGGCGTCTTCCTCGCCCTGATCCTCGCTCCAGCTGCCGGGAGCGCAGCGTACTTCCACGTCCAGTGCGGCGCAGGCAGCGCGAGCGCAGGCGACATCGTCGTCCCATGGTGTCTGGTCGCTGTCCAGGAACAGGCTGTTCCACTTGCCCACGGCCCTGGGCAGCCAGGTGACGGAAATGCTGCCCGCGGTGCATTTGAAGGTCTCGCCCTGAACGCGCCATTCGGAGCAGGGGCCAAGTGCCTTTTCCAGCCAGACGCCGACGGCGGCCTGGTCGGCATCCTTGAGGTAGATTTCGATATCCGGTTGGCGCATGGCGTCCTCGTCAGGGTTCTTGGCGTTGCAGCCAATCGTAGCGTACCGCGACCGTCACCTCGAAGGGCTCGGCGAGGATGCGCTCGCGCCGTTCGGGATTGACCCGCCAGCCGTGGGGCGTCATCGCGAGCAGGTGTTCGCGGGCTTCGCGAGTGTGCAACGGCAGCTTGAAGCTCAGTTGTTCGGTGTGCGCCAGTTTCAGCTCTTCGGGCAGGTCGGCGAGATGCTTGTCCTCGACGTATTCGCGCACTTCGTCATACAGGCGCTGGCGCAGTTCCAGCAGGTGATCGCGCGCCGGGCCCAGGCGCAGCACACCGCCGCTGGGAGTGAGCAGGCGAGCCGCTTCCTTCCAGTCGATCGGGCTGAACACGCTGGCCAGCAGTTGGCAGGACGTATCGGCCAGCGGTATGCGGGCCATGCTGGCGACCATCCAGGTCAGTTGCGGGGCGCGCTTGCAGGCGCGTTTGACGGCCTCGCGGGAGATATCCAGCGCATAGCCGTCGGCCTGCGGCAGGGCTTCGCCCAGCTGCGCGGTGTAGTAACCCTCACCGCAACCGATGTCCAGCCAGCGCCCCGGAGCGCGTTCTGCGGCCAGTTCGGCCAGGCGACCGGCCAGTGGCGCGTAGTGGCCTGCGCCGAGGAAGAGCCGGCGTGCCTCGACCATGGCGGCGTTGTCGCCCGGATCGAGGCTCTTCTTGTGCTGCACCGGCAGCAGGTTCAGGTAACCCTGCCGGGCGCGGTCGAAGCGGTGGCCGGCAGAGCAGGCGACACCGTTGTCGACCTCGGTCAGCGCCTCGCGGCACAGCGGGCAGATCAGCATCATTTCTTCCCTTGCGGTGGCACCAGCGGCAGCGGCAGGTCGTTGCGCAGCACGGTCGGCAACGAACGGCGACGCTGGGCGATCTGGTACACGCGCAGGGAATAACGGCGCTCGGCGGCTGGCGCGGGCGGCGGAGTATCGGGCTGTACGGCGCCCAGGCAGAAGCCTTTGTTCGGTCCACTCATGCCAGCAGTCGCACCAGGGTCTGGTAATAGATTTCGGTCAGCACGTCGAGGTCGCTGGCCAGTACGCGTTCATCCACCTGGTGGATGGTAGCGTTCACCGGGCCGAGTTCGACCACCTGGGTGCCCATGGTGGCGATGAAACGGCCATCGGAGGTTCCACCGGAGGTCGACGGGGTAGTCTCGCGGCCAGTGACGGCGCGGATCGCTGCGGCCACGCCATCGAGCAGCTCGCCCGGCTGGGTGAGGAAAGGCAGGCCGGACAGCGCCCAGTCGATGTGCCAGTCCAGGCCGTGCTTGTCGAGTATGGCTGCAACGCGCTGCTGCAGCCCTTCTACGGTGGATTCGGTGGAGAAGCGGAAGTTGAAGATCACCTTCAGCTCGCCGGGGATCACGTTGGTCGCGCCGGTGCCGCCATTGATGTTGGAAATCTGGAAGCTGGTCGGCGGGAAGTAGTCGTTGCCGTTGTCCCAGTGCTCGGCGGCGAGCTCCGCCAGGGCCGGGGCGGCCAGGTGGATCGGGTTCTTCGCCAGGTGTGGGTAGGCGACGTGGCCTTGTTTGCCGCGCACGGTCAGGGTGGCGCCGAGCGACCCACGGCGGCCGTTCTTGACGATGTCACCCACAAGCGTGGTGCTCGACGGCTCGCCGACGATGCACCAGTCCAGGCGCTCGTTGCGCGCCTTCAGGCGCTCGACCACGGCCTTGGTGCCGTGATGGGCCGGGCCTTCCTCGTCGCTGGTGATCAGGTAGGCGATGCTGCCGCGGTGGTCCGGATGATCGGCGACGAAGCGCTCGGTAGCGATGATCATCGACGCCAGGCTGCCTTTCATGTCCGCCGCGCCACGGCCGCAGAGCATGCCGTCGGCATCGATCAGCGCGTCGAACGGTTGGTGCTGCCAGGCCTGCTCGGGGCCGGTGGGGACCACGTCGGTGTGGCCGGCGAAGCACAACACCGGGCCGTTGGCGCCGTCGCGGCCCTGGCGCAGGGCCCAGAAGTTATCCACTTCCTCGATGCGCATGGGCTCCAGGGCGAAGCCGCAGGCGTACAGGCGCTGCATCATCAACTGCTGGCAGTCGGCATCGACCGGTGTGACGGAGGGACGGCGAATCAGCTCGCAGGCAAGGGCCAGTGTCGGCGAGAGGGACATGAGGGGCATCCTGGGGGTGGAACGGAAAAAGGCGCCCATCTTAAAGCAAAAACGCCGGTGGATGGCCGGCGTTTCTGCAAGGAGATGGGCGGTGAGGTTCTTCGCAGGAGCTGCGGTCGTTTTCTGAAAGTTCGTATCGGTGATCGCCCTCTCCCTAACCCTCTTCCTGAAGGGAGAGGGGACCGTTCGGTGCAGGATGAAACTGCGCTGCCCGCCAGCACGGATTAACGCCCTCTCCCTTCAGGGAGAGGGCGGGGGAGAGGGCACCTCTGCTCAGAACTTACAAGGAACGGCCCACCCTCAGCTGGCCGCTGCGGCGCCCGCTGCCGGCGCCTCCTGAGCCTTGGGCGCCGCGGACAGCAGCGCCATCACCAATGCCGCGAGGTAAGGCAGCGACTGTACCAGCAGCATGGCCACCCAGAACATCATGTCGCGGCTGGGCACGCCCTGTACCAGCACGATGCCCAGCGCCGCGCCCCACAGCAGCAGCATGATGAAGACTTCTTCGCGCGCCTCGGCCAGTGCGACCAGCAGGCCGTGGTTGGAGGCCATCTTCGGTGTGCGGAAGAACGGGATGGTCTTGGTGAACGTCCCGTAGAGCACTGCCTTGGCAATGGTGTGCGACAGCGCAAGGCCGGCCACCGCCGCCTGGAACGAGCGCACAAGGTTCACGCCCACCGCGCGGCGGTAAAGGAACATGATCTTGCCGAACTTGAAGAAGAACAGCGCCAGCGGCGGGATGGCGAAGATCAGCAGCGGCGGGTCGACCCGCTTGGGCACGATGATCATCGCCGAGGACCACAGCAGCGCGCCCAGGGTGAAGAAGATGTTCATGCCGTCGGCGATCCACGGCAGCCAGCCGGCGATGAAGTGGTAGCGCTGGCCGAGGGTGAGCTTGCTGTCCTTGCCCTGGAACAGCGCGCGGGCGTGGCCCTTCATGATCTGGATGGCGCCATAGGCCCAGCGGAAGCGCTGCTTCTTGTAGTCGATGAAGGTGTCGGGCATTACGCCCTTGCCGAAGCTCTGGTGCGAGTAGGCGGCCGAATAGCCCTTCTCGAATACCCGCAGGCCCAGTTCGGCGTCCTCGCAGATGGTCCAGTCGGCCCACTTGAGCTCGTCCATCACCGTGCGGCGGATCATGGTCATGGTGCCGTGCTGGATGATCGCGTCGCGATCGTTGCGGGTGACCATGCCGATGTGGAAGAAGCCCTTGTACTCGGCGTAGCAGAGCTTCTTGAAGAGGTTTTCCTCGCCGTCGTGGTAGTCCTGCGGGGACTGCACCACGGCGATCTTCGGGTCGCTGAAGTGCGGCACCATCTGCTTGAGCCAGTTCGGTTCGACACAGTAGTCGGCGTCGATCACCGCGACGACTTCGACGTCCGGCGCGGTGTGCGGCAGGATGTAGTTGAGCGCGCCGCCCTTGAAGCCGGCCAGCGGTGCGACGTGGAAGAAGCGGAAGCGCGGCCCGAGGACTTCGCAGTAGTCGCGCACCGGCTCCCACACCGCCGGGTCCTTGGTGTTGTTGTCGATGATCAGGACTTCGAAGTCCGGATAGTCGAGCCTGGACAGCGCATCCAGGGTTTTCTTCATCATCTCCGGCGGCTCGTTGTAGCAGGGCACGTGCACCGACACCTTGGGCCGGTAGCCCGTATCGGTGAGCACCGGGTCGAACGGCCGGCGGCGTTTGCGCACCCAGACCGTCTCGGCCAGTTCGTGGGCCTCGGTGAGCAGGACGATGAACACGCCTAGCGCGCCGATGCCCAGCAGGCCGCCGACGGTCAGGCTGAACCAGGTGCTGTACTGCTGGCTGTAGTCGTAGGCGATCCACACCAGCACCGAGCCGCCAGCGAAGGCGACCACGGTGAGGAAGGTCCGTCCGCGCTGGCGCAGGGCGCTGCCGTCGATCATCAGCAGGGTCAGGGCAAGCAGCGCCATCACCACCGAGGCAACCGCCAGGGCGCGCCATTGCGGGATGTTCACCACCGGCCCGTCGAAGTTGAACTTCGGCTGGCGCTGGGCGTTGTAGACGCCCCAGTAGGCGCCCACCGAGCCTTCGTCACCGACTTTCCATGGCTGGTCGAAGGCCTCGACGACGAAATAGTTGTAGCCCTTCTTGTTCAGCGCGTTGGTCAGCGTGCGCAGGTAGATGGCCTGGTCTGCCTGGGTAGCGTCGGCGCCGCCGCGCATGCGGCCGTTGCTCGGCCAGCCGACCTCGGCCAGCAGCAGCGGCTTGCGCGGGAACTTGGCGCGCAGTTCGCGGGCACGCTCGAGGACGAACGGGATGGCGTCGTTCATCGGCGTGTATTCCCAGTACGGCAGCACGTGGGCGGCGATCAGGTCGACGTGCTTGGCCAGTTCCGGGTATTTCTCGTAGATGTGCCACTGCTCGGCGGTTGTCACCGGCACCTTCACCGCCTTGCGCACGCGGTCCAGGTAGGCCGTCAGTTGCTCGACGGTGACCTCGCGGCGGAACAGCGCCTCGTTGCCGACTATTACCCGCACGACGCTGCGTGAGTTGTTGGCGATCTCGATGCCGCGCTCGATCTCGGCCTCGTTCTCGGCCTCGTCCGGGCCGATCCAGATGCCCAGGCTGACACGCATGCCCAGTTCCTCGGCCAGGCGCGGGATGTCGGCCAGCGAACCCTTCACCGAGTAGGTGCGGATGTTGTCGGTGTTCTTGGAGACCAGCTCCAGGTCCGAGCGGATCTCGTCGTCGCTGGGGAACTGGTTCTTCTGCGGATTCTGGTTCAGGCGGAAGGGCGAGAAGGAGAATCCGGAAATGCTTTCCGGCCAGTCGGGGACGCTGACGGGACGGTTGTAGAGTGCCCAGAAGCCGGTGAAGAGCGCCGCCAGGGCGACGAATACCACCAGGTTGAGGCCGAACTTGCGTGCAGGCATGGTGCGATCGGGTTCCAAAGGGTGGAACGGGGAGGGGCCGGGACAATCTCTGTACGGGATAGCTCGGTCGGCGCGCATCCTACCCCGCACTCCAGGGGCTGTACAGGTTGCCGGGGCCGTCCGCCGCGTGGGCGTTCGTAGGCAATTTCTGACAGTTTAGAATGTGCGGCAGGTGCGTGACTGAGACTGCGGCAACGCGCCTTTGTTGCAGGCGTGCCGGCGGCTGCCGGTATAGAATGCCGGCCGTTTCGAAATGAGGTGTGGCGATGCAACTGGATGAACAGCGTTTCGGCGGAATTGCGCGGCTTTATGGCCGTGAGGGCCTGGAGCGGCTGGCGGCCAGCCATGTGGCGGTAGTCGGGATCGGCGGCGTGGGCTCCTGGGCGGCCGAGGCCCTGGCGCGCAGCGGTGTGGGCGAGATCTCGCTGTTCGACCTGGACGACGTCTGTGTCACCAACACAAACCGCCAGGTGCATGCGATCCAGGGCGCCATGGGCAAGCCGAAGGTCGAGGTCATGGCGGAGCGTCTGAAAGCCATCAATCCCGGCATCGTCGTGCACGCCGTAGCCGATTTCGTCACCCGCGAAACCATGGCGGACTACATCAGGCCCGAACTGGACTGCGTGATCGACTGCATCGACAGTGTCGCCGCCAAGGCCGCGCTGATCGCCTGGTGCAAGCGCCGCAAGCTGCAGATCATCACCACCGGCGGTGCCGGTGGGCAGGTGGACCCGACGCAGATCCAGGTCGCCGACCTCAACAAGACCTTCAACGATCCGCTGGCCGCCAAGGTCCGCTCCATGCTGCGCCGGGACTACAACTTCTCGCGCACGCCGGGCCGGCATTACAGCGTGCAGTGCGTGTTTTCCACCGAGCAGCTGCGCTATCCCAAGCCGGACGGCACCGTGTGCCAGTCCAAGAGCTTCGTCGGCGAAGGCGTGAAGCTGGACTGCGCGGGCGGTTTCGGCGCAGTGATGATGGTGACCGCGACCTTCGGGATGGTGGCGGCGGCGCGGGCGGTGGACAAGATCGTCGCTGGCGCGCGGCGGCCTTCGGAACGCGCTGCAGGCTGATTGCCTTTGTAGGAGCGAGCTTGCTCGCGAATCCGCCCGACACCGTGGCATCCCGCCAAAGCGTTCGCGAGCAAGCTCGCTCCTACGAAAAGCCACGCACTCAGGTGGCGATCAAGTCCCGCATGCGTTTGAGAACTGCATTCAGCCCGTTGCTACGCGACGGCGACAGCTGCCGGCCCAGCCCCAGTTGGTTGAACCAGTCCGCCAGATCAACCGCTGCCAATTCAGCTTCGGGCAAGCCGTCCACCCGTACCAGCAGCAACGCCAGCAGCCCCCGCAACAGACGCGCGTCACTGTAGGCGCGGAAGTGCCAGCTTTTATCCCGCCGATCCGCCACCAGCCAGACGTTGCTCTCGCAGCCCTGTACGCGCTGCTGGTCGCCCAGCTCGGCTTCGCTTAGCGGCTCCAGGCGTTCGCCCCACTGCATCAGCAGGCGGGCGCGTTGCTCCCAGCCCTGCAGGGCGGTGAAGGCTTGCAGGGCCTCGGCTGCTGCGGCCGGCAGGCTCATCGCAGCAGCTCCAGGGCACTGTCCAGCGCAGCGAAGAAGCGCTCCAGATCCGCTCCGTCGTTGTACAGGCCGAGGGAGACGCGTAGGGCGCCGGCGAGATCCAGGGTCTTCATCAGCGGCATGGCGCAGTGGTGCCCGGCACGTACGGCGATGCCCTGCTCGGTGAGCAGGTGACCCAGGTCGGAGACGTGCACACCTTCGACCACGAAGCTGGCCAGTGCCACGTCTGGTTCGCCGAGCATGCGCACGCCATCGCGGGCGCGCAGGCCAGACAGCAGGCGCGAGTGGAGGAAGCTCTCGTGGCCGCTGACCTCGGCACTGTCCTGCGCGGCCAGCCATTCCAGCGTGGCGCCCAGGGCGATCACCGGGCCGATGGGCGGGGTGCCGGCCTCGAAGCCCATGGGGGCGCTGTGGAACTGCGCGTCGAAGTAATCCGACACGCGCACCATCTCGCCGCCGAACTGCCAGTGCGACAGGCGTTCCAGCGCTTCCGTGCGTCCCCAGAGCAGGCCGAGGCCTTCCGGGCCGTAGAGCTTGTGGCTGGAGCAGACGTAGAAGTCGCAGCCCAGCGCCGACAGGTTGTGTCGGCCATGGACCACGCCCTGAGCCCCATCGACCACGCTCAGGGCGCGGTACTGCCGGGCCATCGCCAGCAGTTCCGGCAGCGGTTGCCAGGTGCCGAGCACATTGGACAGCTGGCTGACGGCAAGCAGGCGCGTACGCGGGCCGATCAGGCCGGCAGCGCGGGTCAGATCGATGCGGCCGTCACTGTCCAGCGGCAGGACCACCAGTTTCAAGCCGCGCCGCTTGGCCAGTTGCTGCCAGGGCAGCAGGTTGGCGTGGTGCTCCAGCGCGCTGACGACGATTTCGTCGCCCGCCTGGAACTGGCCTTCCAGCCCGTAGGCCAGCAGGTTCAGCGCTTCGGTGGCGCCACGGGTGAAGATGATCTGCGCGGGGCTGCCGCCATTGAGCCAGTTGGCGGCCAGCGTGCGGGTCGCCTCGAAGGCGCGGGTGGCGCGCTCTCCGGGCAGGTGCTGGGCGCGGTGCACGTTGGCGGCGCCGCTGGCGTAGTAGCCGGCGAGGGCGTCGATCATGGCGCGCGGCTTCTGCGCGGTGGCGGCGCTGTCGAGGTAGGTCTGGCCTTCGGCCTCGAAGGCGGCGAGGGCTGGGAAGTCGGAGCGCCAGGGCGAGGGAATGGACATGGGCGTGCGGCCGGTTGCGGAAGAAAGTAAAACGGGGGCCGCAGCCCCCGCTTCTCCAAGCTTAGTGCGAACCCCGCGCGAGCGGGGCGCTCAAGCTTAGTTGTGCGCGTGCAGCGCTTCGTTCAGCTCGATGGCAGTCTTGTTGGTCTTGCACTCGACCGCGCCGGTCTGGGAATTGCGGCGCAGCAGCAGGTCCGGCTGACCGGCCAGGTCGCGGCCCTTGACCACTTTCACCAGGTTGTTCTGGTCGTCCAGCACGGCGATCTTGGTGCCCGCGGTGACGTACAGGCCGGCTTCGACGATGTTGCGGTCGCCCAGCGGGATGCCGATGCCGGCGTTCGCGCCGATCAGGCAGCCTTCGCCGACGCTGATGACGATGTTGCCGCCGCCGGACAGGGTGCCCATGGTGGAGCAGCCGCCGCCCAGGTCCGACCCCTTGCCGACGAACACGCCAGCGGAGACGCGGCCTTCGATCATGCCAGGGCCTTCGGTGCCAGCGTTGAAGTTGACGAAGCCTTCGTGCATCACGGTGGTGCCTTCACCGATGTAGGCGCCCAGGCGCACGCGGGCGGTATCGGCGATGCGCACGCCGGCCGGCACTACGTAGTCGGTCATCTTGGGGAATTTGTCGACGGAGAAGACTTCCAGCAGCTTGCCCTTCAGGCGCGCTTCGAGTTGCAACTCGGCCAGCTCGGCCAGGTCGACGGCGCCCTGGTTGGTCCAGGCCACGTTCGGCAGCAGCGGGAAGATACCGGTCAGGTTCAGGCCGTGCGGCTTGACCAGACGGTGGGACAGCAGGTGCAGCTTCAGGTAGGCCTCCGGGGTGGAGCTGGGGGCGGCGTCTTCGGCCAGCAGGGTCGCGACCAGCGGCTTCTGGCTTTCGGCCAGGCGGTTGAGCAGGGCGGCCTGGGCGGCGTCCACGGTCTCGACGGCGTCGGCCAGCTGGTAGGCCTGGTGAGCGGTGAAGGCGATCGCCTGGTTGCCGCCTTCGTAGTTCAGTAGCGGGCTGATGGCAGCGATCAGTTCGGCGCTGGGGTTGAGCAGCGGCTGCGCGTAGAAGACTTCCAGCCAGTTGCCCTGGCGGTTCTGGGTACCGACACCGAAGGCGATGCTGAACAGGGATTTCGACATGTGTGGGATTCCTTGAAAGAGATTCTCGAATAACGAATTCGGTCAGGCCGGACGGCGGCTGAGCAGCAGGCCCAGCCCGGCGCTGCCCAGCAGCGCGGCACAACCACGGTTGAACAGGCGCCGGGCGCGTGTGCCGGCGAGCAGCTTGCCGAGGCGGACCCCGGCGAGCCCGTAAAGGGCGATGGCCAGCCACTCCAGAAGCAGGAAGGCTGCACCGAGTTGGGCGAACTGGGCGCCCACGGCCTGACGCGGATCGACGAACTGCGGCAGGAAAGCGGTGAAGATAAGGATGGCCTTGGGGTTGCCGGCAGCCACCCAGAACTCCTGGCGGGCCAGGCGCCACAGGCTGGTGGCGGCAACCGGGGAGCCATCCACCGGCAGGTTCGCTGTCGGCGCGCGCCACAATTGCACGGCCAGCCACAGCAGGTAACCTGCACCCACCAGTTTGATCGCCAGGAACAGCCAGGCCGAGGCCTGCAGTACCAGCGCCAGGCCCGAAGCGGCCAGGGCCAGCATGCCGGCGAAGGCAAGCAGCCGACCGCCGCCCGCGACGGTCGCGCGCAGCAGGCCGAAGCGGGCGGCATTGTTCAGCGACAGCAGGTTGTTCGGTCCCGGCGCCATATTCAGGGCGAAGCAGGCGGGGAGGAACAGGGCCCAGGCAATGCTCATCGTGGCGTTGCTCAGGTCAGCGCCGCGGCATAGGCGTCGGGCTTGAAGCCGACCAGGGTACGGTCACCCAGGTCCAGCACCGGACGCTTGATCATCGACGGCTGCGCGACCATCAGTTCGATGGCCTTGTCCTGGTCGAGATCGGCCTTCTGCGTGTCGTCCAGCTTGCGGAAGGTAGTGCCGGCACGGTTCAGGACGGTTTCCCAGCCATGCTCGTTGCACCACTGGCGCAGGTGTTCGCGGTCGATGCCGCTACTCTTGTAGTCGTGGAAGACGTAGTCGACACCATGCTGATCCAGCCAAACGCGAGCTTTCTTCATGGTGTCGCAAGCCTTGATGCCAAACAGCGTCCGCTGACTCACGGGGCGCTACTCCTTTTCGATACATTTTTCAGGCGCGGGATTATGCCATTTCCCAGCGCCTTGCGGGACGCCGCCGGGAGGGCGGCGTATTGCAACAGTTTTTTGCCCAATGCGGGGCTGATCCATCTCGTCCTGGGTGCTTCAATGGATGGCTGTGCTGGAGTTCGTCGATGCAAACCGTTTACACCGTTCTGATCCTGCTGCTGGTCGTGGGGGGAACCCGGCTCGCCGCTCAGCTGATCCCGTTGCCGCTGCCCTTGATCCAGATCGCCGCCGGCGCCGCGCTCGCCTGGCCGAGCCTGGGGCTGCACGTGGGACTGGACCCCGAGCTGTTCATGTTCCTGTTCATCCCGCCGCTGCTATTCGCCGACGGCTGGCGCATGCCCAAGGGCGAATTCTGGAAGATGCGCTGGCCGATCCTCACCCTGGCCTTCGCTCTCGTACTGTTTACCGTGCTCGGTGGCGGTGTCTTCATTCATCTGTTGATTCCCGAGATTCCCTGGGCGGCGGCCTTCGCCCTGGCGGCGGTGCTGTCGCCGACCGATGCGCTGGCGGTCTCGGCCATCGCCCAGGACCGCCTGCCCAAGCGTCTGATGCATGTGCTGCAGGGCGAAGCGCTGATGAACGATGCATCGGGACTGGTGGCCTTCAAGTTCGCCATCGCTGCCGCCCTGACCGGCACCTTCTCGCTGATGGACGCCAGCCTGAACTTCCTGCTGGTGGCGGTTGGCGGGCTGGCCTGCGGGGTTTTCATCAGTTGGCTGTTGGGGCGGATTCGCGGGTGGATGATCCGTCGCGGCTGGGATGATCCGGCGACCCACGTGGTGCTGATGCTGCTGTTGCCCTTCGCCTGCTACATGATCGCCGAGGAGCTTGGGGTGTCAGGCATCCTTGCGGCGGTGGCGGCCGGCATGATGCAGAGCTGGGCCGACCTGCTGCCGCGGCAGACCAACACCCGCCTGCTCAACCGCAGCGTCTGGTCGATGCTGGAGTTTGCCTTCAACGGCGTGGTGTTCCTGCTGCTGGGGCTACAACTGCCGGACATTCTCAAGTCCGTCGCGCATCACGCCGACGATGTCATGTGGCGCTCCTCGCTGCTGCTGTTCTACGTGCTGGCGGTGTTCGCCGTGCTGCTCCTGCTGCGCTTTTGCTGGGTCTGGTGCTACTGGAAAGTGTCGGTGCGCTTCGAGCAGTGGTGGGGGATCGAGCTGGGCGGCCGATCCGGCGAGCCGGTGCTGCGGCTGTCGGCAATCTCGGCGCTGGGCGGGGTGCGCGGCGCGGTGACGCTGGCGGGCGTACTGTCGGTGCCGTTGCTGCTGCTCGATGGTTCGGCTTTTCCGCAACGCGATCTGATCATCTTCATCGCCACGGGGGTGATCCTGGTGTCGCTGATCGCCGCCACCATCGGACTACCGATTTTGCTTCGGGGGCTACCAGCGGCCAGCAATGACCAGCGCGAGCGCGAGGTGCAGTCGGTCTGGCGCAAGACCGCGGCAGCCGCCATTCACATGCTTGAAGGTGAGGAAATGCCTGCCCGTGACGGCGCGGATGCCGACGAAGCGGCCCGGCTGGCGGAGGTGAAGGCGCGGCTGATGGCCGAATACCGCCACGAACTGGACCCGGCACCGGATAGCCAGGAAGCCCGCGAGCGCGCCCGCGCCCTGGAGTTGGCCGATCAGGCGCTGCGTATCAAGGCGTTGCGCGCGCAGCGGCTGGAGCTGTACCGGATGCGCCGCGAGCATGAGATCGACGACGAAACCATGCGCGAGGTGTTGGGTGAGCTGGACAGCCAGGAGGCCTGGGTGACCAGTAAGGCGGGGCGTTGGGTGTAATGGTGGTCTTGTAGGAGCGAGCTTGCTCGCGAACCGCTGGGCTCTGGAGCTGCCGGATCGCTCTGTTCGCGAGCAAGCTCGCTCCTACAGCTATCAGACTTGCAGGTTCTGCACGTAACGCTTGATGCGCTCGGCCGCTTCCACGCACTCGGCCAGCGGAGCCACCAGCGCCATGCGTACGCGGTTGGCGCCGGGGTTCTCGCCGTTCACTTCGCGGGACAGGTACGAGCCCGGCACCACGGTGACGTGCTGCGCATCGAACAGGCCGCGGCAGAACTCGGTGTCCGTCACCGGGGTCCTGGCCCACAGGTAGAAGCTGCCGTCCGGGCGCTGCACGTCGAGCACGCCGCCGAGGATGTCCAGCACGGCGTCGAACTTCTCGCGGTACAGGTCGCGGTTGGCGCGCACGTGGTCTTCGTCCTTCCAGGCTGCGACGCTGGCCAACTGGGTCTGAACCGGCATGGCGCAGCCGTGATAGGTGCGGTACAGGAGGAATTTCTTCAGCACCTCGGCATCGCCAGCGACGAAGCCCGAACGCAGCCCCGGCAGGTTGGAGCGCTTGGACAGGCTGTGGAACACCACGCAGCGCGCAAAATCCGCGCGGCCCAGTTCGGCGCAGGCGGTCAACAGGCCGGCCGGCGGGTTCTGCTCGTCGAAGTACAGCTCGCTGTAGCACTCGTCGGCAGCGATCACGAAGTCGTGCTCGTCGGCCAGGGCAATCAGCTTTTTCAGGGTTTCCAGCGGGACCAGCGCGCCGGTGGGGTTGCCCGGCGAGCAGAGGAAGAGGATCTGGCAGCGCGCCCAGACATCCGCCGGTACGGCGTCGAAGTCCGGGTTGAAGCCATTGTCTTCCAGGCACGGCAGGTAGTGCGGCTCGGCGCCGGCGAGCAGGGCTGCGCCTTCGTAGATCTGGTAGAACGGGTTCGGGCTGATCACCAGGCCCTTGGCGTTGCGGTCCACCACGGTCTGGGTGAAGGCGAACAGCGCTTCACGGGTGCCGTTTACCGGCAGCACATGGCGCGCAGCGTCCAGCCAGCCGGCCGGCACCTTGAAGCGGCGCTCGCACCAGGCGGCGATAGTCTCGCGCAGGGCGGGGATGCCGAGGGTGGTCGGGTAGACGGCCAGTTGGTCGAGGCTGTCGGCCAGGGCCTTGGCGACGAACTCCGGTGAGCGGTGCTTGGGTTCGCCAATGGACAGCGCGATGGGCTTGAGCTCAGCCGGCGGCTGGGTCCCGGCCAGCAGGGCGCGGAGCTTCTCGAAGGGGTAGGGCTGGAGCGAATCGAGGGCAGGGTTCATGGCAAGGCTCTTTCTTTGCTGACTTTTACGAGATCGGGTCTAGATACTGATGCGCACGGGCATGCTGGGCTGGCCGCCATCCGAGAGAATGTCCACCAGGGCGGTCTGGATGCGTTTGCACAGCTCAGGGTCCGAGAGTGGCTGGTTGTGCCCATCGGTCACGAAGAACACGTCCTCGACGCGCTCGCCCAGGGTGGCGATCTTGGCGTTCTGCACTGACAGGTCGAAGTCCAGGAATAGCCCGCCAATGCGTGCAAGCAGGCCCGGACGGTCCGGTGCTATCACCTCCAGCACGCTGACCTGGCGCGCCGCGTCGGTGGAAATGGTCACTTGCGGGTTGAAGGCAAAGTGCTTGAGCTGGCGCGGGACGCGGCGCTGGATGATGGTCGGGTACTCGTCCGGGTCCTTCAATGCATTGACCAGTCCTTCGCGAATTTCCTCGACCCGGCTGGGATTGTTGCCGATCGAGCCGCCATCGGCGTCGAGCACTATGTAGGTGTCGAGGGTGAACAGGCTGGTGGAAGTGATGATCCGCGCGTCCTGGATGTTCAGGTTGAGCTGGTCCATTGCCGCCACGGTCACGGCGAAGAAGTCGTGCTGGTCGCCGGCATAGATGAAGATCTGCGTGCCGCCCTCGAACTCGCGCTGGGCGGTTTCCTTGATCAGCACCAGCGGGGTGCCGTCGTCCGGGTGCTGGAGAATGGCCTCGGTGTGCCACGCCACGTCCGCGGCGCTATGGCGCAGGAAGTAGTCGTCGCCCAGCTGGCTCCAGAGTTGCTCGGCGTCGTCCTGGTCGATGCCGCCGCGCACCAGGATGTCGATGGCCGCGCTTTGCGTCTGGCGGATCTGCTCCTCGCGGTCCACCGGGTTCTCCAGCCCACGACGCAGGGCGCGCTTGGTCTCGGTGTAGAGCTGGCGCAGCAGGCTGGCGCGCCAGGAGTTCCACAGTGTCGGGTTGGTGGCGTTGATGTCGGCCACGGTGAGCACGTAGAGGTAATCCAGGTAGGTCTGGTTGCCCATCAGCTGGGCGAAGTCGTAGATCACCTGCGGGTCGGACAGGTCCTTGCGCTGGGCCGTGGTGGACATGATCAGGTGGTTCTGCACCAGCCAGGACACCAGGTTGGTATCCCACGGCGGCAACTGGTGGCGCTGGCAGAACTGCTCGGCGTCCACCGCGCCCAGTTCCGAATGGTCGCCGCCGCGGCCCTTGGCGATATCGTGGTAGAGACCGGCGATGTAGATCAGCTCCGGCTTGGGCAGGCGCTCCATGATCTTGCTGGCCAGCGGGTACTTCTCCGCCATGTCCGGACGGCGCAGCTTGCGCAGGTGCTTGATCAGGTTGAGGGTGTGCGCGTCGACCGTATAGATGTGGAACAGGTCGTGCTGCATCTGCCCGACGATCAGGCCGAACTCCGGCAGGTAGCGGCCGAGAATGCCGTAGCGGTTCATCCGCCGCAGGTTGCGGTGGATGCCTTCCTGGCACTTGAACAGTTCGATGAACAGGCTGGTGTTGCGGATGTCGTGGCGGAAGTCGTCGTCGATCAGGTGCCGGCTGTCGCGCAGCAGGCGGATGGTGTCGGCACGTACGCCCTTGATTTCCGGGTGCTGGGCCAGCAGCACGAAGATTTCCAGCAGGGCGAAGGGTGTGCGCTTGAAGACGTTGGCGTGGGTGACTTCCAGGTAGCCATCACGCAGCTGAAAGCGGCTGTTGAGCGGCTGGATCTGGCCGTTCTCGCCGGCCCGCAGTATCACTTCCTCGAAGTGCTGCATGATCAGGTCGTTCAGCTCGGAAACAGCCATCACCACGCGGTAGTACTTCTGCATGAAGCGCTCGACGGCCAGCTTGGCGTCGTTGCCTTCGTAGCCCAGCAGGCCAGCGATGCGCCGCTGGTGGTCGAACAGCAGGCGGTCTTCGGCGCGGCCGGCGAGCATGTGCAGGGCGTAGCGGACCTTCCAGAGGAATTCCTGGCTGGAGGCGAGCACGCTGCATTCGCTTTCCACCAGGAAGCCTTCGCGCACCAGGGCGTGCAGGTTGAGGCTGCCGAAGTGGCGGCGGGCGACCCAGAGCAGGGTCTGGATGTCACGCAGGCCGCCGGGCGAACCCTTCACATTGGGCTCGAGGTTGTATTCGGTGTCGTTGTACTTGGTGTGGCGGTGGATCTGTTCCTTGCGCTTGGCCAGGTAGAACTGCCCGCTGGGCCACATCTGTTTTGCGCTGGTGGCTTCGAGCATGCGCTGGCGCAGGCTGTCAGGGCCGGAGATGGTCCGGCACTCCATCAGGTTGGTGACCACGGTGAGGTCGGCGCGCGCTTCCTCGGCGCACTCGGCTACCGAACGCACGCTCTGGCCGACTTCCAGGCCGATATCCCAGAGCAGGGTGAGGAAGCCCTCGATGGGCTCGCGGAAAGTCTCCTGGTCCTCGCTGTCGAGCAGGATCAGCAAGTCGATGTCCGAGTGCGGGTGCAGCTCGCCACGCCCGTAGCCGCCCACGGCAACCAGGGCGATATCGGCGTCGTCGCCCCAGTCGAAGCGATTCCAGGCCCGCTGCAGGATCTGGTCGACGAACCAGGCGCGGTCTTCGATCAGCCGGCGAATGTCGCGGCCGCCGTTGAAGCGGGCGTCGAGCACCTCGTTGGCCTGGCGAATGGCCTTCTTGAATGCGGCGATGGGGCTGGATTTGAGGGCCAGTTCCGCCTGGAACTGCCCACGGTCGAACAACTCGGGATCCACCTGCGGCATG
This sequence comes from Pseudomonas nitroreducens TX1, assembly GCF_000313755.1. GTDB lineage: Bacteria > Pseudomonadota > Gammaproteobacteria > Pseudomonadales > Pseudomonadaceae > Pseudomonas > Pseudomonas nitroreducens_A. The sequence goes on from NZ_AMZB01000133.1 coordinate 126,678, forward strand.
GCGGCCTTCCTGATCAATGGCTTAGGGGAGGGCAGGGGCAAGAGGGAAACCGGGCCTGCGCTCGTGGCGCCAGGCCCGATGGCTGTGCCGGGCCGGGATTTCTATGTTCTACCCAGCCGTCGGCAAGTTTGCAAACCGCGATTCAGGCAGCCGAAGTGCGCGGGAAGCTTTCGTCATTGCGCAGGGTCAGGATCTCGTAGCCGTCGGCGGTGACCAGCACGGTGTGTTCCCACTGCGCGGACAGCTTGCGGTCCTTGGTAATGGCGGTCCAGCCGTCGCCCAGCAGGCGGGTTTCCGGGCGGCCCTGGTTGATCATCGGCTCGATGGTGAAGATCATGCCTTCCTTGAGTTCTAGGCCGGTGCCGGCGCGGCCGTAGTGCAGCACCTGGGGCTCCTCGTGGAAGACCTTGCCGATGCCGTGACCGCAGTACTCGCGTACCACGGAGAAACCGTTCTTCTCGGCGTACTTCTGAATCACCTCGCCGATGTCGCCCAGGCGCGCGCCGGGCTTGACCACGGCGATGCCCTTGTACATGCATTCCTGGGTGATCTGGCACAGTCGGTCAGCCCATTCCGGGGTCTTGCCGACCGAGAACATCTTGCTGGTGTCGCCGTGGTAGCCGTCCTTGATCACGGTGATGTCAATGTTGACGATATCGCCTTCCTTGAGCGGCTTCTCGTTGGGAATGCCGTGGCACACCACGTGGTTGATCGAGGTGCAGATGGACTTGGGGAAGCCCTTGTAGTTCAGCGGCGCCGGAATGGCCTTCTGCACGTTGACGATGTAGTCGTGGCAGATACGGTCCAGTTCGTCGGTGGTGACGCCAGGCTTGACGTGTTCGCCGATCATTTCCAGCACTTCGGCGGCCAGACGGCCGGCGACGCGCATTTTCTCGATGTCTTCGGGCGTCTTGATGGTGACGGTCATGCGACTTCTCTTCAGGCGCTGCAAACGCGCGGGTAAATGAGAGGAATACGCAAGTCTATCAGAATTGGGGCTCTTCTATTAAGGGCAGGGCAAGGTGCAGCGAAGCGGTGGGGGAAGCGCCGGACGTCCTTGCGGGTTTTGTTCTGGCCGGGGTTGTGGTATAAAGCGCCCCGCTCTGAAGGCTACGGCCATTTCGGGGCATTAACCCACACATGCATCGACACGATGGCCTGGGTGCCTTTCGACACAGTCGGAGGGTTGGCCGTTGGGATGCATGGAGGCCTAACCCGACTTATCGAGGAACTATCATGTCCCAAGTCAACATGCGCGATATGCTGAAGGCCGGTGTGCACTTCGGCCACCAGACCCGTTACTGGAACCCGAAAATGGGCAAGTTCATTTTCGGCGCGCGCAACAAGATCCACATCATCAACCTCGAAAAAACCCTGCCGATGTTCAACGAGGCCCTGACCTTCGTTGAGCGCCTGGCCCAGGGCAAGAACAAGATCCTGTTCGTCGGCACCAAGCGTTCCGCCGGCAAGATCGTTCGCGAAGAAGCCGCCCGTTGCGGCATGCCGTACGTCGACCACCGTTGGCTGGGCGGCATGCTCACCAACTACAAGACCATCCGTCAGTCGATCAAGCGTCTGCGTGAGCTGGAAGTTCAGTCCCAGGACGGCACCTTCGCCAAGCTGACCAAGAAAGAAGCTCTGATGCGCTCCCGCGATCTGGAAAAGCTGGATCGCAGCCTGGGCGGCATCAAGGACATGGGCGGCCTGCCGGACGCTCTGTTCGTGATCGACGTTGATCACGAGCGCATTGCTATCACCGAAGCCAACAAGCTGGGCATCCCGGTCATCGGCATCGTCGATACCAACAGCAGCCCGGAAGGCGTTGACTATGTTATCCCGGGTAACGACGACGCCATCCGCGCCGTGCAGCTGTACCTGGGCTCGATGGCTGAAGCCGTCCTGCGTGGCAAGAGCGCCGGTGGCGTGACTGCTGACGAGTTCGTCGAAGAAGCGCCGGCCGAATCCGCCGAAGGCTGATTCCGGGACGTCCAGACGTCCTGCGGTGCGCGGAAAGGGGGCTAGGCCCCCTTTTTGCCACCCTGTAAATTCCGCCCGGGCAGCCGGGCGATCTGGTTTTGAGAGCAACTCAAGAGGATTTCGAAATGGCAGAAATTACTGCAGCACTGGTCAAGGAACTGCGTGAGCGTACCGGCCAGGGCATGATGGAGTGCAAGAAGGCACTGGTAGCCGCCGAGGGCGACATCGAGAAAGCCATCGACGACATGCGCGCTTCCGGCGCCATCAAGGCTGCCAAGAAGGCCGGCAACATCGCCGCCGAAGGCGCTATCGCGGCCAAAGTGGCTGACGACGGCAAATCCGCCACCATCATCGAAGTCAACTCGCAGACCGACTTCCTGGCCCTGCAGGACGACTTCAAGAACTTCGTCGCTGCCAGCCTGGACAAGGCTGTTGCCCAGAAGCTGACCGATGCTGCTCCGCTGATCGCCGAGCAAGAGCCGGCTCGTGAAGCCCTGGTTGCCAAGTGCGGCGAGAACGTCAACATCCGTCGCCTGGCTCGCACCGAAGGCGAAGTGGTTGGCGCCTACCTGCACGGCCACCGCATCGGTGTTCTGGTCACCCTGAAGGGCGGCAATGCCGAACTGGCTCGCGACATCGCCATGCACGTCGCTGCCAGCAACCCGCAATTCCTCGATCCGTCGCAGGTTTCCGAAGAAGCCGTTGCCAAAGAGAAGGAAATCTTCCTTGCTCTGAACGCCGACAAGATCGCTGGCAAGCCGGAAAACATCGTCGAGAATATGGTCAAGGGCCGTATCTCGAAGTTCCTGGCCGAAGCCAGCCTGGTCGAGCAAGCGTTCGTCAAGGATCCGGAAGTCAAGGTCGGTGACCTGGCCAAGAAAGCCGGCGCTGAAATCGTTTCCTTCGTTCGTTTCGAAGTAGGCGAAGGCATCGAGAAAGTCGAAGCTGACTTCGCTGCCGAGGTTGCTGCTCAAGTAGCCGCTTCCAAGCAGTAATAGACAGTCTCACGACTGTCGCCCCGCAAGAGGCTGCCCGCTAACGCGCGCGGCCTCTTTGCCAAAATGGGGAAACCAAAAGGGGCGGTTTCCACGGCGCGGGCCCGCAAGGCGGGTTTGAAGGCGCCGTAAGGCTGGCTGGTCCAAGCTTTCCGCCAAGCGCCCACAAGGCGCACAGCATTCAATCGCCGCAGGAGAAAAAGGTCATGGCTCAGCAGCTGAGCGCTCGTCAACCTCGCTATAAACGCATTCTTCTAAAACTGAGCGGCGAGGCCCTGATGGGCTCCGAGGAGTTCGGCATCGATCCCAAGGTGCTGGACCGCATGGCGCTGGAGATCGGCCAGCTCGTCGGTATCGGCGTGCAGGTCGGCCTGGTAATCGGTGGTGGCAACCTGTTCCGTGGCGCGGCGCTGTCCGCGGCCGGCATGGATCGCGTCACCGGCGACCACATGGGCATGCTCGCTACCGTGATGAACGGTCTGGCCATGCGTGACGCCCTGGAGCGCTCCAATATCACCGCTATCGTCATGTCCGCCATTTCCATGGTCGGTGTGACCGATCACTACGACCGCCGCAAGGCCATGCGCCATCTGAAAAGCGGCGAAGTGGTGATCTTCTCTGCCGGTACCGGCAACCCGTTCTTCACCACTGATTCGGCCGCCTGCCTGCGCGCCATCGAAATAGATGCTGACGTAGTACTCAAGGCGACCAAGGTGGACGGCGTGTACACTGCCGACCCGTTCAAGGACCCGAATGCCGAGAAATTCGAGCGTCTGACGTACGATGAAGTGCTCGATCGCAAGCTGGGCGTGATGGACCTGACCGCCATCTGCCTGTGCCGGGACCAGAAAATGCCGCTGCGCGTGTTCAACATGAATAAGCCTGGCGCGCTGCTGAATATTGTTGTAGGTGGTGCTGAAGGCACCCTGATCGAGGAGGATTGAGATGATCAACGAGATCAAGAAGGAAGCGCAGGATCGTATGGGTAAAACCCTGGAAGCCCTGGGTCATGCCTTCGCCAAGATTCGTACCGGCCGTGCGCACCCGAGCATTCTGGATAGCGTGATGGTGTCCTACTACGGTTCCGACACGCCGCTGCGCCAGGTGGCCAACGTTACCGTGGAAGATTCGCGCACCCTGGCTCTGAGTGTCTTCGACAAGAGCATGATCCAGGCTGTCGAGAAAGCCATCATGACTTCGGATCTGGGCCTGAATCCGGCCACCGCCGGTACCACCATTCGCGTCCCGATGCCGGCCCTGACCGAGGAAACCCGCAAGGGCTTCACCAAGCAGGCCCGCGCCGAAGCCGAACAGGCTCGCGTTTCCGTACGCAACATCCGTCGCGATGCCCTGGCGCAGTTGAAAGACCTGCAGAAGGAGAAGGAAATCAGCGAGGACGAGGAGCGTCGCGCTGGTGACGAGATCCAGAAGATCACCGACAAGTTCGTCGCGGAGATCGAAAAGGCCCTCGAGGCCAAGGAAACGGATCTGATGGCCGTCTGACGGCCGGGTTCTCGTCATGGAAAAGACCAAGCAGGTGACGCCCGTGCCCCGGCACGTGGCAATCATCATGGACGGCAACAACCGCTGGGCGAAGAAGCGCCTAATGCCTGGCGTGGCCGGGCACAAGGCCGGCGTGGACGCCGTTCGTGCGGTGATCAAGACCTGCGCCGAGGCAGGCGTCGAAGTGCTGACGCTGTTCGCCTTCTCCAGCGAGAACTGGCAGCGCCCGGCCGACGAGGTCGGCGCGCTGATGGAGCTGTTCCTCATGGCCCTGCGCCGTGAGGTGCGCAAGCTCAGTGCCAATGGCATTCGCCTGCGCATCATCGGCGACCGCAGCCGCTTCGCTCCTGAATTGCAGGCGGCGATGCGCGAGGCCGAAGCGCTGACCGCCAATGGTGGCAGCATGCTGCTGCAGGTGGCTGCGAACTATGGGGGGCAGTGGGATATCACCCAGGCTGCCCAGCGCCTCGCCCGTGAAGTGCAGGCGGGGCACCTGGCCGCGGAAGAGATTACCCCGGAGCTGATCCAGGGCTGTCTGTCCACCGGTGACCAGCCATTGCCCGACCTGTGCATCCGCACCGGTGGCGAGCACCGCATCAGCAACTTCCTTCTCTGGCAGCTGGCCTACGCCGAGCTGTATTTCTCCGATCTCTACTGGCCCGACTTCAAGCACGAAGCCATGCAGGCGGCGTTGCAGGACTATGCCTCTCGTCAGCGCCGCTTCGGCAAGACCAGCGAGCAGGTCGAGGCCGAGGCACCTCCGTCATGTTGAAACAACGCATCATCACGGCGCTGATCCTGTTGCCGATCGCGCTGGGTGGTTTTTTTCTGCTTGATGGAGCAGCGTTCTCGCTATTCATCGGCCTAGTGGTGAGCCTCGGTGCCTGGGAATGGGCGCGCCTGGCAGGCTATAACGAGCAATCTGCCCGTGTTGGTTACGCTGCCGTAGTCGCCGCATTGATGCTGGTGCTGGCCTGGCTGCCGCAGTTGGCGGGGGCTGTGCTGGTCCTCGCGCTGCTCTGGTGGATGCTGGCAATCGTTATGGTGCTGACCTACCCGGATAGCGCGTCGAGCTGGGGTGGACGCTGGCGCCGCCTGTTGATCGGCCTGCTGATCCTGCTCCCGGCATGGCAGGGCCTGGTGCTGCTCAAGCAATGGCTGCTGTCCAACTGGCTGATCGTGGCTGTGATGGTGCTGGTCTGGGCCGCCGATGTAGGGGCCTACTTCTCCGGCAAGGCATTCGGCAAGCGCAAGCTCGCCCCGCGCGTCAGCCCGGGCAAAAGCTGGGAAGGCTTCTTCGGCGGCATGGCGCTGTGCCTGGCGATCACTGTGGCCGTCTCCATCTATCGCGACTGGACTGTCCGCGAATTGCTGCTGGCGCTGCCCTGCACGGCCATCGTGGTGGCCCTGTCGGTAATTGGTGATCTGACCGAAAGCATGTTCAAGCGCCAGTCCGGCCTCAAGGACAGCAGCAATCTGCTGCCTGGCCACGGCGGCGTGCTGGACCGCATCGACAGCCTGACGGCAGCCATCCCGGTGTTCACCGCGCTGCTCTGGGCCGTGGGTTGGGGGGCGCCGTGAGTCATCCGCAGTGGATTACCGTGCTGGGGGCGACCGGTTCGATCGGCCTCAGCACCCTGGATGTCATCGGCCGTCACCCTGATCGTTACCGCGTTTTTGCGCTCAGTGGCTATTCCCGTCTGGCTGAGCTCCAGGCGCTTTGCCTGCGTCACCTGCCGCGATTCGTGGTCGTCCCGGATGCTGAGCAGGCGCGTGCCCTGCAGGATCGCCTGAACTCCGCTGGCCTCGAGACTCGGGTGCTGGTCGGCGAGGCGGGTCTTTGCGAGATTTCCGCCCATCCCGAAGTGGATGCGGTAATGGCCGCCATCGTAGGGGCTGCTGGCCTTAAGCCGACCCTGGCCGCCGTCGAGGCTGGCAAGCGGGTGTTGCTGGCCAATAAAGAGGCGCTGGTCATGTCCGGCGCGCTGTTCATGAATGCCGTCCGCGCCAATGGCGCCGTACTGCTGCCCATCGACAGCGAGCACAACGCCATCTTCCAGTGCATGCCGGCGGACTACTCCCGCGGTCTGGGGGAGGTGGGCGTTCGTCGCATCCTGCTGACCGCCTCCGGCGGCCCGTTCCGCGAAACGCCTTTGGAGCAATTGACCGAGGTGTCGCCCGAGCAGGCCTGCGCGCACCCCAACTGGTCGATGGGGCGGAAGATTTCCGTCGATTCGGCCAGCATGATGAACAAGGGACTGGAACTGATCGAGGCTTGCTGGTTGTTCGACGCCGCGCCGTCGAAGATCGAAGTGGTGATCCACCCGCAGAGCGTCATTCATTCCCTGGTGGATTACGTTGACGGATCGGTATTGGCGCAGCTGGGCAACCCGGACATGCGTACGCCCATCGCTCACGCGCTGGCGTGGCCGCAGCGGATCGATTCCGGTGTTTCGCCGCTGGACCTGTTCTCCATCGCCCGCCTGGACTTCAGTGCCCCCGACGCGCAACGTTTCCCCTGCCTGCGCCTGGCGCGCCAGGCCGCCGAAGCGGGTGGCAGCGCGCCGGCGATGCTCAATGCCGCGAACGAGGTGGCGGTGGCTGCGTTCCTCGAGCGGCGCATCCGCTTCACGGATATCCCGGTTATCATCGACGAGGTGCTGAACCACGAGGCGCACGCGCCGGTCGAATCGCTCGATGCGGTGCTGGCGGCCGACCAGCGTGCACGCGGCGCCGCGCAGGCGTGGTTGCAGGAACGCGGGCGTTGAGCCCGAGGAGGTAGCGATGAGCGCCCTTTACATGGTGGTAGGACTGATAGTCGCCCTTGGCGTACTGGTCACCTTCCACGAGTTCGGCCACTTCTGGGTGGCCCGACGTTGCGGGGTCAAGGTCCTGCGCTTCTCCGTCGGTTTCGGCACGCCGCTGGTTCGCTGGCATGATCGCCACGGCACCGAGTTCGTAGTGGCCGCCATTCCCCTGGGCGGTTACGTGAAGATGCTCGACGAGCGGGAGGGCGATGTTCCCGCCGAGTTGCTCGACCGCGCCTTCAACCGCAAGACCGTATTCCAGCGCATCGCCATCGTTGCGGCGGGGCCTATCGCCAATTTCCTGCTGGCCATTGTGTTCTTCTGGATCCTGGCCATGCTGGGCAGCCAGCAGATCAAGCCGATCATCGGCTCCGTAGTGGCGAACAGTCCGGCAGCCGTTGCTGGCCTGGCGTCCGGCCAGGAAGTGGTTGCGGTGGACGGCGAGGCGGTCGATGGCTGGAGCGGCGTCAACCTGCAGCTGGTGCGTCGCCTGGGGGAAACCGGCGAGCTGAGCGTTTCGGTGCTGGAGCAGGGTTCGAGCGTTCCGACTGTGCACCAGGTGCGCATCAGTTCCTGGCTGAAGAACGAAGACAACCCCGATCCCATCGGTGGCCTCGGCATCCAGCCATGGCGACCCGCTGTCGCACCGGTGGTCGCCGAGCTGGACGAAAAGGGACCTGCCAAGGCCGCCGGCCTGCAGATTGGTGACCGACTCGTCAGTCTGGATGGTCAGTCGGTCACAGATTGGCAGGAAGTGGTCTCGCGTGTCCGCGCCATGCCTGAAGGCAAAGTCACCCTGGGCATCGAACGTGCCGGCCAGCGCGAGGAGTTCGCCCTTACCCTGGCGGCCAAAGGGGAAGGCAAGACCCGTACCGGCTACCTGGGCGCGGGCGTCGCCGGGGGGCAGTGGCCGCCGGAAATGCTCCGCGAAGTGAGCTACGGACCGGTGGCAGCGGTGGGGCAGGCGCTCTCCCGAACCTGGTCCATGAGCCTGCTAACTCTGGATTCTCTAAAGAAAATGGTGCTCGGGCAGCTCTCGGTAAAAAACTTGAGCGGGCCGATAACCATTGCTAAAGTGGCGGGCGCTTCAGCCCAGTCCGGCGTAGGGGATTTTCTGCATTTCCTCGCCTATCTGAGCATCAGCTTGGGGGTTCTCAACCTGTTGCCGATTCCTGTCCTCGACGGCGGGCATCTGCTGTTCTATGTGGTCGAGTGGGTGCGTGGTCGCCCATTGTCGGAGCGGGTCCAGGCTTGGGGGATGCAGATTGGCATCAGCCTGGTAGTCGGGGTCATGTTGTTGGCCCTGGTCAACGATCTGAGTCGGCTGTAACCCGCCGTTGGATTTCGGATCTGCCGCCCTTTGCGGCAGATTCTCTATTTGTCAGTTGGAATAAAAGGACTCCATGAAACGCTTTCTGCTTCCCGCGGCCCTTTCCGCGCTGATGATCGCCCAGGTTCACGCCGAGTCCTTCACTGTTTCCGATATCCGGGTCAACGGTCTGCAGCGTGTGTCGGCCGGCAGCGTGTTCGCGGCACTGCCGCTGAACGTCGGCGAGCAGATCGACGATCGCCGCCTGGTCGAAGCGACCCGTTCGCTGTTCAAGACCGGTTTCTTCCAGGACATCCAGCTCAGCCGCGACGGCAACGTGCTGATCGTCAACGTGGTAGAGCGCCCCTCCATCTCCAGCATCGAGATCGAAGGCAACAAGGCCATCACCACCGAAGACCTGATGAAGGGTCTGAAGCAATCCGGCCTTTCCGAAGGCGAAATCTTCCAGCGTGCGACCCTCGAAGGCGTGCGCAACGAACTGCAGCGCCAGTACGTGGCGCAGGGCCGCTACTCCGCCGAGATCGAAACCGAGGTGGTGCCGCAGCCGCGTAACCGCGTCGCGCTGAAAATCAACATCAACGAAGGCACCGTGGCGGCCATCGCCCATGTCAACGTGGTGGGCAACACCGTCTTCTCCGAGGAAGACCTGACCGACCTGTTCGAGCTCAAGACCACCAACTGGCTGTCCTTCTTCAAGAACGACGACAAGTACTCCCGCGAGAAGCTCTCCGGTGACCTGGAACGTCTGCGTTCCTACTACCTGGACCGTGGCTACATCCACATGGATATCGCCTCCACCCAGGTTTCCATCACCCCGGACAAGAAGCACGTCTACATCACCGTCAACGTCAACGAAGGTGAAAAGTACACCGTCAGCGACGTGAAGCTCTCCGGCGACCTGAAAGTGCCGGAAGACGAAGTGAAGAAGCTGCTGCTGGTGAAGAAGGGGCAGGTGTTCTCCCGCAAGGTGATGACCACCACTTCCGACCTGATCACCCGCCGCCTGGGTAACGAGGGCTACACCTTCGCCAACGTCAACGGCGTCCCTGAGCCGAATGACGAGAACAAGACCGTGTCGATCACCTACGTGGTCGATCCGGGCAAGCGCGCCTATGTCAACCGCATCAACTTCCGTGGCAACACCAAGACCGAGGACGAAGTGCTCCGTCGCGAGATGCGCCAGATGGAAGGCGGCTGGGCCTCGACCTACCTGATCGACCAGTCCAAGCAGCGCCTGGAGCGTCTGGGCTACTTCAAGGAAGTCAACGTCGAGACCCCGGCTGTTCCGGGCACCGACGACCAGGTCGACGTCAACTACAGCGTGGAAGAACAGCCATCCGGCTCGATCACCGCGAGCGTGGGCTTCGCCCAGAGCGCCGGCCTGATCCTCGGCGGCTCGATCAGCCAGAACAACTTCCTGGGTACCGGTAACAAGGTCAGCATCGGCCTGACCAAGTCCGACTACCAGACTCGCTACAACTTCGGCTTCGTCGACCCCTACTGGACCGTCGACGGCGTGAGCCTGGGCTACAACGCCTTCTACCGCAAGACCGACTACGACGAGCTCGATGTCGACGTTTCCAGCTACTCGGTGAACAGCCTGGGTGCCGGCGTCAGCATTGGTTACCCGATCAGCGAGACCTCGCGCCTGACCTACGGCCTGACCGTGCAGCGCGACGACATCGACACTGGCGCCTATACCGTCGACGAGATCTTCGACTTCATCGAGAAGGAAGGCGACAGCTTCACCAACTTCAAGGCCTCCATCGGCTGGTCCGAATCGACCCTGAACAAGGGTGTGCTGGCGAACCGCGGCCACTCGCAGAGCCTGGTGCTGGAAACCACCATTCCGGGCAGCGACCTGTCGTTCTACAAGCTCGACTACCGCGGCCAGATCTTTGCGCCGCTCACCGAAACCTACACCATGCGCTTCCACACCGAGCTCGGTTACGGCGGCGCCTACGGCGATACCGATCGCCTGCCGTTCTACGAGAACTACTACGCCGGTGGCTTCAACTCGGTGCGTGGTTTCAAGGACAGCTCCCTTGGCCCGCGTAGTACCCCGAGCATTGCGCGAAACCCGGATGGGTCTCAGATGGACAGCGGTGGTCCTGATTCCAAGGGCCGCTATACCGACCCGGATCAGGGTCGCGAGGCCTTCGGTGGTAACATCCTGATCACCGGTGGCGCCGAACTGCTGTTCCCGCTGCCGTTCGTGAAGGATCAGCGCCAGCTGCGTACCGTCCTGTTCTACGACATCGGTAACGTGTTCGACACCGATTGCCCGACATCGACCACTCAGGGTTGTGACGGCGTCAAATTCCAGGACATGGCCATGTCCGCGGGTGTGGGTCTGACCTGGATCACTGCCCTGGGCCCGCTGAGCTTCAGCCTGGCGACCCCGATCAAGAAGCCGGACAACGCCGAAACCCAGATCTTCCAGTTCTCCCTGGGACAGACCTTCTAATTGGCCGTACCGTTGTAATGACAACCATGCTTTGTGCAGGAGTGCATTGTGCGTAAGTTGACCCAGTTCGTCCTGATCACCGCCGCCCTGGCAGCGAGCCCCGCGTTCGCCGACATGAAGATCGCGGTGCTCAACTATCAGATGGCACTCCTCGAGTCGGACGCGGCCAAGCAGTACGCCGTCGACGCCGAGAAGAAGTTCGGTCCCCAGCTGAACAAGCTCAAGGCGCTGGAAAGCGACGCCAAGTCCCTGCAGGACAAGCTGGTCAACGGCGGCAGCAAGATGTCCAATGCCGAGCGTGAAAAAGCCGAGGGCGACTTCAAGCAGAAGGCCCGTGACTTCCAGTTCCAGTCCAAGGAACTGAACGAAGCCAAGGCCGTTGCCGACCGCGACATGCTGAAGAAGCTCAAGCCGAAGCTGGATCAGGCTGTCGAGGAAACCATCAAGAAAGGTGGTTATGACCTCGTGGTCGAGCGTGGTGCCGTGGTCGACGTCAAGCCGCAGTACGACATCACCCGCCAAGTCATCGAGCGCATGAACCAGCTGCGCTGATGATGACCGAGCTGTCGTTTACCCTTGCCGAACTGGCCGCGCAACTCGACGCCGAGTTGCGCGGCGATCCCGCTCAGGTGATCAGTGGGCTGGCCACCCTGCAGGATGCAGGTGCCGGCCAATTGAGCTTCCTGGCCAATCCGCAGTACCGCAAGTTCCTCGAAGGCACCCAGGCCAGCGCTGTGCTGCTTACCGCTGCTGATGCCGAAGGCTTTACCGGTAATGCGCTGATCGTTCCCAATCCTTACCTGGCTTATGCCGGCCTGTCCCACCAGTTCGACCGCAAGCCCAGGGCGCCGGTCGGCATTCATCCCACCGCGGTGGTCGATGAAGGTGCACAGGTCGACGCGACGGCCAGCGTTGGTCCCTACGCGGTGATCGAGGCAGGAGCGCAGATCGGTGCGAACGTCACCATCGGGGCTCATTGCTTCATCGGTGCGCGCAGCGTGGTTGGCGAGGGCGGCTGGCTCGCCCCGCGCGTCACCCTGTACCACGATGTGCGCATCGGCAAGCGCGTGGTAATCCAGTCCGGCGCAGTGTTGGGCGGCGAGGGCTTCGGCTTCGCCAACCACAAGGGCGTCTGGCAGAAGATCGCGCAGATCGGCGGGGTCACCCTGGGTGATGACGTCGAGATTGGCGCCAACACCACCATCGACCGTGGTGCGCTATCCGACACCCTGGTGGGCAACGGCGTGAAGCTGGACAACCAGATCATGATCGCCCACAACGTGCAGATCGGCGATCACACCGCCATGGCCGGCTGCTGCGGGATTTCCGGCAGCGCCAAGATCGGCAAGCATTGCATGCTTGCCGGTGGCGTCGGCCTGGTCGGGCACATCGAGATCTGCGACAACGTCTTCGTCACCGGCATGACCATGGTGACCCGTTCGATCACCGAACCGGGCTCCTACTCCTCCGGCACCGCCATGCAGCCCGCGGCTGAATGGAAGAAGAGCGCCGCGCGTATACGTCAGCTGGATGACATGGCCCGTCGTCTGCAGCAGCTGGAAAAGCGCCTGGCCGCCGTGACCCCAAGCGGAGACGCTCCATCAGATGCGTGATCCACGCATTTTTTGGCGTTTCCCTTTTCTGAACAGGCTCCCCTGAACATGATGGACATCAACGAGATTCGCGAATACCTGCCTCATCGCTACCCTTTCCTGCTGGTGGATCGGGTGGTGGAGCTGGACATTGAAGGCAAGCGCATTCGCGCCTACAAGAATGTCAGCATCAATGAGCCGTTCTTCAATGGCCACTTCCCGCAGCATCCGATCATGCCGGGTGTGCTGATCATCGAAGCCATGGCCCAGGCGGCCGGTATCCTTGGCTTCAAGATGCTCGACGTGAAGCCGGCCGACGGTACGCTCTACTACTTCGTCGGTTCCGACAAGTTGCGCTTCCGTCAGCCGGTGCTGCCGGGTGACCAGCTGCAGCTCAACGCCCAGTTCATCAGCGTCAAGCGCGGCATCTGGAAGTTCGACTGCCACGCTACCGTCGATGACAAGGCGGTATGCTCGGCCGAAATCATCTGTGCGGAACGCAAACTATGAGTTTGATCGATCCTCGCGCCATCATCGACCCGCGCGCAAGGCTGGCTGACGACGTAGAAGTGGGCCCCTGGTCCATGGTCGGGCCGGATGTGGAGATCGGCGAAGGTACGGTGATCGGTCCGCACGTGGTGGTCAAAGGCCCCACGAAGATCGGTAAGCACAACAGGATTTTCCAGTTCTCCAGTGTCGGCGAGGACACTCCCGACCTGAAGTACAAGGGCGAACCGACCCGCCTGGTGATCGGCGACCACAACGTGATCCGCGAGGGTGTGACCATCCATCGCGGCACCATCCAGGATCGCTCGGAAACCACCATCGGCGACCACAACCTGTTCATGGCCTACGTTCACGTCGGGCATGACAGTGTGATCGGCAACCATTGCATCCTCGTGAACAACACCGCCTTGGCCGGTCATGTTCATGTGGATGACTGGGCCATCCTCTCCGGCTATACCCTGGTGCACCAGTTCTGCCGCATCGGCGCTCACGCCTTCTCGGGCATGGGAACCACCATCGGCAAGGATGTACCGGCCTATGTCACTGTCTTCGGCAACCCTGCCGAGGCCCGTAGCATGAACTTCGAGGGCCTGCGCCGCCGTGGGTTCAGCACCGAGTCGATCCAGGCACTGCGCCGGGCCTACAAGGTGGTCTACCGCCAGGGGCTGACGGTGGACGAGGCGCTGGCGGAGTTGGTCGAAGCTTCCGAGCAATTCCCGGAAGTCGCGGTGTTCCGCGATTCCATCCAGAGCTCCACCCGCGGCATCACCCGCTGACCATGCAACCGACCGCACGCAAGCTGCGCGTCGCCCTGGTCGCGGGCGAGGCGTCCGGCGATATCCTCGGCTCCGGCCTCATGCAGGCACTCAAGCAGCGCCATCCCGATATCGAGTTCATCGGTGTCGGCGGACCGCGCATGCAGGCCGAAGGGCTGCAATCGCATTTCCCGATGGAGCGCCTGGCCGTCATGGGTCTGGTGGAAGTCCTCGGTCGGCTGCGCGAATTGCTGCGCCGGCGCAAGGATCTGGTGCGGATGCTGATCGCCGCCAAACCGGACGTGTTCATCGGCATCGACGCGCCGGATTTCAACCTGAACATCGAATTGAAGCTGCGCCGTGCAGGCATTCGTACGGTGCACTACGTCAGTCCCTCGGTCTGGGCCTGGCGGCAGAAACGCGTCCTGAAGATCAAGCAAGCCTGCGACCTGATGCTCGCACTCTTTCCCTTCGAGGCGCGCTTCTACGAAGAGCATGCGGTGCCCGTGCGTTTCGTCGGGCATCCGCTGGCCAACACCATCCCGCTTGAAGCCGATCGCATCGGTGCGCGTGAGCGTCTCGGCCTGCCGCAGGATGCCTGCGTCGTTGCGCTGCTGCCGGGTAGCCGCGGCGGGGAGGTCGGCAAGCTCGGTGCGTTGTTCCTCGATACCGCCCAGCGCCTGCTTCAGGAGCGCCCTGAGCTGCGCTTCGTGCTGCCGTGCGCGAGCCCCGAACGCCGTGTGCAGATCGAAGAAATGCTCGCCGGGCGCGATCTGCCAGTGCAACTGCTCGACGGTGCGTCCCATGAAGCGCTCGCCGCCTGCAACGCCGTGCTGATCGCCTCCGGCACCGCCACGCTGGAGGCGCTGCTGTACAAGCGGCCGATGGTCGTCGCCTACAAGGTGGCACCCATGACCTATCGCATCCTCAAGCGCCTGGTGAAAAGCCCGTATATCTCGTTGCCGAACCTCCTGGCTGGCCGTCTGCTGGTGCCGGAGCTGATTCAGGATGCGGCTACCCCCGAGGCGCTCGGCGCAACCTTGTTGCCACTGCTGGATGATGGCAGCGTGCAGACGGAATCCTTCGACGCCATCCATCGCGCCCTGCGCCAGGATGCGTCCGCGCAGGCCGCCGAAGCGGTACTCGCACTGGTGGAGAAACGCTGATGCAGATGGGCCTGGATTTCACCCTGGTGGAAGAACTGGTTGCAGGCGTCGATGAAGTCGGTCGCGGGCCGTTGTGCGGTCCTGTCGTCACAGCGGCGGTGATCCTCGATCCCGCGCGTCCGATCCAGGGGCTGAACGACTCCAAGAAACTCACCGAAGCCAAGCGTGAAAAACTCTTCGACGAGATTCGCGAGAAAGCCCTGGCCTGGTTCATTGCCCGTGCGGACGTGCATGAGATCGACCAGCTCAATATCCTCCATGCCACCATGCTGGCCATGCAGCGTGCCGTGGAGGGGTTAAGTGTTACGCCGAAACTGGCGCTGATCGATGGCAACCGCTGCCCGAAATTGAAGGTACCGGCCGCACCGGTGGTGCAGGGCGACGCTAAGGTCCCTGCTATTGCCGCAGCCTCGATCCTGGCCAAGGTGAGCCGCGACCGTGAAATGCAGGAAATGGAAGCGCTGTACCCCGGCTACGGGATTGGCGGTCACAAGGGCTATCCGACTCCTGTGCACCTGGAAGCTCTCAAGCGCCTCGGTCCGACACCCATCCATCGGCGCTCCTTCGGTCCGGTGCGCGATCTGCTGGAAAACCCCGCGGGTATCCTGTAACACCCTGTTATTACTCTGTATTCCTTCGGGCCAGCGAGCCGCCGGCGACTTCAATCACCCGGTGCGACGGCTGGCCCATTGATCCCTGTAGCTTTACCGACAGCCCCGGTACAATCCGGGGCTTGCCGTTTTTCGCGTTTGCCAAGGACCACCATGACCGCCACCTTCGTTCACCTGCGTCTGCACACCGAATTCTCCCTGGTCGACGGTCTGGTGCGGGTCAAGCCGCTGATCAAGGCGGTCGGCGCGGCGGGCATGCCGGCGGTGGCGGTGACCGACCTGAGCAACATGTGCTCGCTGGTGAAGTTCTACAAGACGGCCATGGGCGGCGGCATCAAGCCGATCTGCGGCGCCGACATCTGGCTGGCCAACCGCGACGAGGACGGCCCGCTGACGCGCCTGACTCTGTTGGCGATGAACGCCAAGGGCTATCGCAACCTCACCGAGCTGATTTCCCGTGGTTGGCAGGAAGGCCAGCGCAATGGCGAGATCATCATCGAGCGGCAGTGGGTCAAGGAAGCGGCTGAAGGTCTGATCGCGCTGTCCGGCTCCAAGGAAGGCGAGATCGGCATGGCGCTGCTGGAGGGTGACGATGCCCTGGCGGATTCGCTGCTGGCCGAGTGGCTGGACGTGTTCCCGGACCGTTTCTACCTGGACATCCAGCGCACCAACCGCGTCAACGATGAAGAACACGTGCATGCCGCCGTGGCATTGGCTGGGCGCAGTGGTGCGCCGCTGGTGGCAACCAACGACGTGCGTTTCATCAAGGAAGCGGACTTCGAGGCCCACGAGACCCGCGTGTGCATCGGCGAAGGCCGCGCCCTGGATGACCCGCGCCGCTCGCGCAACTATTCCGACCAGCAATACCTGAAAAGCCCGGAAGAAATGGCCGAGCTGTTCAGCGATATTCCCGAAGCACTGCAAAACTCCGTCGAGATCGCCAAGCGCTGCAATATCGAGGTGCAGCTGGGCAAATACTTCCTGCCCAACTTCCCGATTCCCTACGACGACATGGACATCAACCAGTACCTGCGCCATGTCTCTTACGAGGGGCTGGAGGAGCGTCTGGCGGTGCTCTGGCCGAAGGAAACCACGCCGAACTACGAAGAAAAACGGCAGGTGTACGTCGACCGCCTGGAGTTCGAACTGGGCACCATCATCCAGATGGGCTTCCCCGGCTACTTCCTGATCGTGATGGACTTCATCAAGTGGGCCAAGAACAACGGTGTGCCGGTTGGCCCTGGCCGGGGTTCGGGTGCCGGCTCGCTGGTCGCCTACGTGCTGAAGATTACCGACCTCGACCCGCTGGCCTATGACCTGCTGTTCGAACGTTTCCTCAACCCCGAACGTATTTCCATGCCCGACTTCGACGTCGACTTCTGCATGGAAGGCCGCGACCGGGTGATCGACTACGTGGCGGGCGCCTACGGCCGCAACGCGGTGAGCCAGATCATCACCTTCGGCTCGATGGCCGCGAAGGCAGTGGTTCGCGACGTGGCGCGGGTACAGGGCAAGTCCTACGGCCTGGCCGACAAGCTGTCGAAGATGATTCCCTTCGAAGTGGGCATGACCCTGGAGAAGGCCTTCGAGCAGGAAGAAATGCTCCGCGACTTCCTCAAGTCCGACGAGGAAGCCCAGGAAATCTGGGACATGGCGCTCAAGCTCGAAGGCGTCACCCGCGGAACCGGCAAGCACGCCGGTGGCGTGGTGATCGCGCCGACCAAGCTGACCGACTTCGCGCCCATCGCCTGTGACGAAGAGGGCGCCGGCCTGGTGACCCAGTTCGACAAGGACGACGTGGAAGCTGCGGGCCTTGTGAAGTTCGACTTCCTCGGTCTGCGTACCCTGACCATCATCAAGTGGGCGATGGAGATCATCCATCGCATCCAGCGCAAGAACGGCGAGACCGAGCTGGTCGACATCGACCGCATCCCGCTGGACGACAAGAAGACCTACGACCTGCTGCAGAAAGCGGAGACCACCGCGGTATTCCAGCTTGAATCGCGTGGCATGAAGGAGCTGATCAAGAAGCTCAAGCCGGACTGCCTGGAAGACCTCATCGCACTGGTGGCACTGTTCCGCCCGGGCCCCCTGCAATCGGGCATGGTGGACGACTTCATCAACCGTAAGCACGGCCGCGAAGAGATTTCCTACCCCCACCCGGACTACCAGTACGCTGGCCTGGAACCCGTGCTCAAGCCCACCTACGGCATCATCCTGTACCAGGAGCAGGTGATGCAGATCGCCCAGGTGATGGCGGGCTACAGCCTCGGCGGCGCGGACATGCTGCGTCGCGCCATGGGCAAGAAGAAACCCGAGGAAATGGCCAAGCAGCGCGGCGGCTTCATCGAAGGTTGCGCCGGCAATGGCATCGACGCCAACCTCGCGGGCAACATCTTCGACCTGGTGGAAAAGTTCGCCGGCTACGGCTTCAACAAGTCCCACTCGGCCGCCTACGGCCTGGTGTCGTACCAGACCGCCTGGCTGAAGACCCACTGGAAAGCTCCGTTCATGGCTGCGGTACTCACCGCGGATATGCAGAACACCGACAAGGTGGTGACGCTCATCGAAGAGTGCCGCCACATGAAGCTGCGCATTCTCGCGCCGGACGTGAACAACTCCGAGTTCCGCTTCACCGTGGATGACGAGGGCCAGATCGTCTACGGGCTGGGTGCGATCAAGGGCGTCGGCGAGGGCCCGGTGGAAGCCATCACCGAGTGCCGCAATGAAGGCGGGCCGTTCAAGAACCTGTTCGACTTCTGCGATCGCATCGACCTCAAGCGCGTCAACAAGCGCACGCTGGAGGCGCTGATCCGCGCCGGTGCGCTGGACCGCCTCGGCCCGCACTTCCATGAAGAGCAGAAGGCCTACCACGCCCACGTCGACATCAACCGCGCCGTGCTGCTGGCGTCCATGGAAGAGGCCGTCAAGGCCGCCGAGCAGACCTCGCGCAGCCATGACAGCGGCCACATGGACCTGTTCGGCGGCGTCTTCGCCGAGCCCGAGGCGGACGTCTACGCCAACCATCGCAAGGTCAAGGAGCTCAACCTCAAGGAGCGCCTGAAAGGCGAGAAGGACACCCTCGGCCTGTATCTGACCGGCCACCCCATCGATGAATACGAAGGCGAGGTGCGACGTTTTGCCCGTCAGCGCATCGTCGAGCTGAAGCCGGCGCGTGATACCCAGACCGTCGCCGGCCTGATCGTCAACCTGCGGGTGATGAAGAACAAGCGCGGCGACAAGATGGGCTTCGTCACCCTGGATGACCGCTCCGGGCGTATCGAGGCCTCGTTGTTCGCCGAGGCCTTCGCTGCCAACCAGGCGCTGTTGCAGACCGACGCGCTGGTGGTGATCGAAGGCGAAGTCAGCCAGGATGATTTTTCCGGCGGCCTGCGTCTGCGCGCCAAGCGTGTGATGGGCTTGGAAGAGGCTCGCACCTCGCTGGCGGAGAGCCTGCGAGTGCGCGTCCACGCCGATGCGCTCAAGGGCGACCGCCTGCGCTGGCTGGCCGAACTGTGCACCCGTCACCGTGGCAGTTGTCCGGTCACCGTCGACTACAGTGGCGAGCAGGCGCGCGCCCTGCTGCAGTTCGGTGAGCAGTGGCGTATCGACCCGGCAGACAACCTGATTCAAGCGCTGCGTGACCAGTTCGGTCGCGACAACGTCTTCCTGAACTACCGCTAGCGAGGCCGGTGGCCCAAGGCCGCCCGCCCGCCAGTCTCGACCCTCGGCGCCCGATACCGTAAGGTAGGGCGCCTACGGACCAGGCCCAGCCGCCAACAGAACGACGGATAGCCCATGAACCCGAATTTTCTCGATTTCGAACAGCCCATTGCCGACCTGCACGCCAAGATCGAAGAGCTGCGCCTGGTCGGTAACGACAACGCCCTGAACATCACCGACGAGATCTCCCGTCTGCAGGAGAAGAGCAAGGCGCTGACCGAGAACATCTTCGGCAACCTGTCCAGCTGGCAGATCGCCCAGCTTGCGCGCCATCCTCGTCGCCCCTACACCCTGGACTACATCGAGCACATCTTCACCGAGTTCGAAGAGCTGCACGGCGATCGTCATTTCGCCGATGACGCGGCCATCGTCGGTGGCGTTGCCCGCCTGGAAGACCAGCCGGTGATGATCATCGGCCACCAGAAGGGACGCGAAGTGCGCGAGAAGGTACGCCGCAACTTCGGCATGCCGCGTCCGGAAGGCTACCGCAAGGCTTGCCGCCTGATGGAAATGGCCGAACGCTTCAAGATGCCGATCCTGACCTTCATCGACACCCCCGGCGCCTACCCGGGTATCGACGCCGAAGAGCGAGGCCAGAGCGAGGCCATTGCCTGGAACCTGCGTGTCATGGCGCGCCTGAAGACCCCGATCATCGCCACCGTGATTGGCGAAGGTGGCTCCGGCGGTGCACTGGCCATCGGGGTGTGCGACCAGTTGAACATGCTGCAGTACTCCACTTACGCGGTGATCTCGCCCGAAGGTTGCGCCTCGATCCTCTGGCGTACCGCCGAGAAGGCTCCGGAAGCGGCCGAAGCCATGGGCATCACCGCCAACCGCCTGAAGGACCTGGGTATCGTCGACAACGTCATCCCCGAGCCGTTGGGCAGCGCCCACCGCGATCCGGCCGCCATGGCCGAGACCATTCGCAACGCCCTGCTCGGCCAGCTCGATACGCTGAACCAGTTGAGCACCGAAGAACTCCTCGCGCGCCGCTACGAGCGCCTGATGAGCTACGGCGTCGCCTGATCGACGCCTTCGGCGCAGCGCGGGTGACGAGGTATCCTTGCCTCGTCCCCGACCCTGCCGGTCTGCGCCATGCCTGCTGAATTCGAATCCCGACTGCTGAATTTCCTCGCGCCCTGGCGCAACGCGCCGGCGTGGCGTGTCGCATTGTCCGGTGGGCTGGATTCCACCGTTCTGCTGCATCTCCTGGTGCAGATCGCCTCTCGCGAGGCCTTGCCACCCATTTCCGCCATTCATGTGCACCATGGCCTGCAAGCTGTTGGTGATGCCTGGCCGGAACACTGCCAGCACTTCTGCGACTCCCTCGGCGTGCCGATGCGGGTGGAGCGCGTGCAGGTCGATGACGGTGCGAGCCTGGAGCGCGCCGCGCGCGAGGCGCGGTATACGGCTTTCGCCGAGACGCTGGGGGAGGGCGAATGCCTGATGACCGGCCAGCACCGGGACGATCAGGCGGAGACCGTTCTGTTCCGGTTGTTCCGTGGTGCCGGGGTGCGCGGGCTGTCCGGCATGGCTGCCACCCGTCCGCTCGGTGAGGGAGTGCTGCTGCGTCCCCTGCTCGGCGTCAAGCGTACGGAGTTGGAGCGGTACGCCCGCAGCCATGGACTGAACTGGGTGGAAGACCCATCCAATGCCTGCGACGAGCATGACCGCAACTATCTGCGCCACCGGGTGCTGCCGGGCATCGTCCAGCGCTGGCCCTCGGCTGTCGAAACCATCACCCGCAGCGCTGAGAACCTGGCGGAAGCCGACGGGCTGCTGGGTGAACTGGCGCAGAACGACCTGATTTGCGCCGGTGCCCGCAACGAATACATCGGTATGCAACTGCCCTCGCTGGCCCTCGCTGCGCTGGCGCAACTGAGCGAGCCGCGCCAGCGCAATGCGTTGCGCCACTGGCTGGCTCCGCTGGCACGTTTGCCCGACAGCGCACACTGGGCCGGCTGGCGAGACCTGCGCGATGCCCGCGAAGACGCCGAACCCATCTGGCGTCTCGCCGACGGCGAACTGCGTCGCGCCCATGGCCGGCTGTGGTGGCTGGCCAGTCCGTGGCTTGGTTTCGTACCCGCAAATCAGGGCTGGCGCGACCCTTCGCAAGCGCTTTCTCTGCCAGATAACGGTTCGCTGCGTTTCGAGGGCGAGCCGCCGGGCGGCCCGCTGGAGATTCGCTACAGGCAGGGCGGAGAACTCATGACACTGGTGGGTCGTGGCAGTCGCGATCTCAAGCGACTGCTCAACGAAGCGGCCATTCCGGCCTTCCTGCGCGGCCGTCTGCCGCTGCTCTGGCGAGCCGACGAACTGCTTGGCGTGGCCCTGCTGCCGGACCTTCGGGTGGAGGCGGGGCAGGCCTGGACCCTGCGCTGGACACCTCCGACGAATGACTCGGGTTTGAGCTGATAGCGGCTTTCCGGTAGACTACGCTCCCGTCTTGTACCGCTCCTGTTGATTCGCCTTCGAATCAGTGGGAGTTCGCTATTTTCACGACGAAGTCGTGAGCCGGGTCCTGTACCCGACACCTTCGCTTCCCCGGCGGCCGAGCCGCCTAAACGCTGACATTCAGGGCTTTTCATGACGCGCTACATCTTCGTCACGGGTGGTGTTGTTTCTTCATTGGGGAAAGGCATCGCCTCGGCTTCCTTGGCTGCCATTCTGGAAGCGCGTGGCCTGAAGATCACGATGCTCAAGCTGGACCCCTACATCAACGTCGATCCGGGCACCATGAGCCCGTTCCAGCACGGTGAGGTGTTCGTCACCCACGACGGTGCCGAGACCGACCTCGATCTGGGCCACTACGAGCGTTTCGTTCGTACCACGATGACCCAGAACAACAACTTCACCACCGGCCGCGTCTACATGGACGTGCTGCGCAAGGAGCGTCGTGGTGACTATCTGGGCGCCACCGTGCAGGTGATCCCGCACATCACCGACGAAATCAAGCGTCGCATCATCAAGGGTGCCGGCGATGCCGACGTGGCCCTGGTTGAGGTCGGCGGTACTGTGGGTGACATCGAGTCGCAACCCTTCCTCGAGGCCATCCGCCAGCTGCGCGTGGAGATCGGTTCGCGCCGTGCCATGCTGATGCACCTGACACTGGTCCCGTACATCGCCACCGCTGGCGAGACCAAGACCAAGCCGACCCAGCACTCGGTCAAGGAACTGCGTTCCATCGGCCTGCAGCCGGACATCCTGGTCTGCCGTTCCGACCATCCGGTGGACGTGTCCTCCCGCCGCAAGATCGCCCTCTTCACCAACGTGGAAGAGCGCGCGGTCATTTCGCTGGAAGACGTCGACACCATCTACCGCATTCCGTCTGTCCTGCACGCCCAGGGCGTCGATGATTTCGTCGTCGAGCGCTTTGGCCTCGAGTGCGGCCCGGCCGACCTGTCCGAATGGGACCGTGTGGTCGATGCCAAGCTCAACCCCGAGCGTGAAGTCACCATTGCCATGGTCGGCAAGTACATGGAACTGCTCGACGCCTACAAGTCGCTGATCGAAGCCATGACCCACGCCGGCATCCAGAGCCGCACCAAGGTCAACCTGCGCTACATCGACTCCGAGGACATCGAGCAGCAGGGCACCAGCCTGCTCGAAGGCGCCGACGCCATCCTGGTTCCGGGCGGCTTCGGCCTGCGCGGCGTGGAAGGCAAGATCACCGCCGTGCAGTACGCCCGTGAGAACAAGGTTCCGTACTTGGGCATCTGCCTGGGCATGCAGGTGGCCGTCATCGAATACGCCCGTAACGTGCTGGGCTGGACCGATGCCAACTCCACCGAGTTCGACAAGTCCAGCGGCCACCCGGTCGTCGGCCTGATCACCGAATGGCAGGACGCTACCGGCGCCACCGAAGTGCGCACCGAGGCTTCCGACCTGGGCGGCACCATGCGCCTGGGCGCCCAGG
Source organism: Pseudomonas nitroreducens TX1 (assembly GCF_000313755.1). GTDB lineage: Bacteria > Pseudomonadota > Gammaproteobacteria > Pseudomonadales > Pseudomonadaceae > Pseudomonas > Pseudomonas nitroreducens_A. Next base: position 150,027 of record NZ_AMZB01000133.1, read on the forward strand.
AATGCCTGCTGTCCGCCGGTACCCTGGTGCACGACTGCTATGGCAAGGAAGTCATTGTCGAGCGTCACCGTCACCGCTACGAAGTGAACAACAACCTGCGTCCGCAACTGGAAGCCGCCGGCCTGAAGATTTCCGGTCGCTCCGGCGACGGCGCGCTGGTGGAAGTCGTGGAAGCGCCGGATCACCCTTGGTTCGTGGCTTGCCAGTTCCACCCGGAATTCACTTCCACCCCGCGTGATGGCCACCCGCTGTTCAGCGGCTTCGTCAACGCCGCCCTGAAGCAAGCCGGGAAAGCCTGAACATGACCCAGAAGATCATCCGCGTCGGGGATATCCAGATCGGCAACGACCTGCCGTTCGTGCTGTTCGGCGGCATGAACGTGCTGGAGTCGCGCGATATGGCGATGCAGGTCTGCGAAGAGTACGTGACGGTCACCGAGAAGCTCGGCATTCCTTACGTATTCAAGGCCAGCTTCGACAAGGCCAACCGTTCCTCGATCACCTCGTTCCGTGGTCCGGGCATGGAAGAAGGGCTGAAGATCTTCGAAGAGATCAAGAAGACCTTCAAGGTGCCGGTCATCACCGACGTGCACGAGCCCTACCAGGCCGCTCCGGTGGCCGAGGTCTGCGACATCATCCAGCTGCCGGCCTTCCTGTCCCGGCAGACCGACCTGGTCGTGGCCATGGCCAAGACCCGCGCGGTGATCAACATCAAGAAGGCCCAGTTCCTCGCGCCGCAGGAGATGAAACACATCCTGCGCAAGTGCGAGGAGGCAGGTAACGACCAACTGATCCTCTGCGAGCGTGGCTCATCCTTCGGGTACAACAACCTGGTGGTGGACATGCTCGGCTTCGGCATCATGAAGCAGTTCGAGTATCCGGTGTTCTTCGACGTGACCCATGCCCTGCAGATGCCGGGCGGTCGCGCCGATTCCGCCGGCGGCCGCCGCGCCCAGGTCACCGACCTGGCCAAGGCCGGCATGAGCCAGGGCCTCGCCGGCCTGTTCCTCGAGGCCCATCCGGACCCCGAGCAGGCAAAATGCGACGGACCGTGCGCCCTGCGCCTGAACAAGCTCGAGCCTTTCCTGTCCCAGCTCAAGCAGCTGGACGACCTGGTCAAGAGTTTCCCTACCATCGAGACTGCCTGAGAATCGGCTCGATGCCTGCCGCGCTGAGCACGGCAGGCCATTGAGCCGCTTCCGATGTCTCACCAGCCGCCCCGTTTATCTCTATCTTCGGAGTGTTATCAAGAATGGCAAAGATCGTCGACATCAAGGGCCGTGAGGTCCTGGACTCCCGCGGCAACCCGACCGTTGAAGCGGACGTGATCCTGGACAACGGCATCGTCGGCAGCGCCTGCGCCCCGTCCGGTGCATCCACCGGTTCCCGCGAGGCTCTCGAACTGCGCGATGGCGACAAGAGCCGTTACCTGGGCAAGGGTGTGCTGAAGGCCGTGGCCAACATCAACGGCCCGATCCGCGACTTGCTGCTGGGCAAGGACGCGGCTGACCAGAAAGGTCTGGATCACGCGATGATCGACCTCGACGGTACCGAGAACAAAGGCAAGCTGGGCGCCAACGCCATCCTGGCCGTGTCCCTGGCCGCCGCCAAGGCTGCCGCTCAGGCCAAGGGCGTGCCGCTGTACGTGCACATCGCCGATCTGAACGGCACCCCGGGCCAATACTCCATGCCGGTTCCGATGATGAACATCATCAACGGCGGCGAGCACGCCGATAATAACGTTGATATCCAGGAGTTCATGGTTCAGCCGGTGGGCGCCAAGAACTTCGCCGACGCCCTGCGCATGGGCGCCGAAATCTTCCATCACCTCAAAGCCGTGCTGAAGGCCCGTGGCCTGAACACCGCCGTGGGTGACGAAGGTGGCTTCGCGCCGAACCTGGCTTCCAACGAAGACGCCCTGGCCGCCATCGCCGAAGCCGTCGCCAACGCCGGCTACAAGCTGGGCGAAGATGTGACCCTGGCCCTGGACTGCGCTTCCTCCGAGTTCTTCAAGGACGGCCAGTACGACCTGGAAGGCGAAGGCAAGGTGTTCAGTGCCGAAGGTTTCGCCGACTACCTGGCCGGCCTGACCCAGCGCTACCCGATCATCTCCATCGAAGACGGCATGGACGAGTCCGACTGGGCTGGCTGGAAAGTCCTGACCGACAAGATCGGTGAGAAGGTGCAGCTGGTCGGTGACGACCTGTTCGTGACCAACACCAAGATCCTCAAGCGCGGCATCGAAGAGAAGATCGGCAACTCGATCCTGATCAAGTTCAACCAGATCGGCTCGCTGACCGAGACCCTGGAAGCCATCCAGATGGCCAAGGCCGCCGGCTTCACCGCGGTGATCTCGCACCGTTCGGGCGAAACCGAGGACAGCACCATCGCTGACCTGGCCGTCGGCACCGCCGCTGGTCAGATCAAGACCGGCTCCCTGTGCCGCTCCGACCGCGTTTCCAAGTACAACCAGCTGCTGCGCATCGAAGAGCAGCTGGGCGCCAAGGCGCCGTACCGTGGTCGCGCGGAATTCCGCGGCTGATCCGAGTCTGGTACGGTGAAGGGGTGGCAGGAGCCACCCCTTTGCATATGGAGCTGATGGTTTGAGGTTACGTAGCCCTTACTGGCTGTTCGTCGTGCTGATCCTGGCGCTGGCCGGCTTGCAGTATCGCCTGTGGGTTGGCGATGGCAGCCTGGCGCAGGTGCGCGACCTGCAGAAGCAGATTGCCGACCAGCAGGGCGAGAATGAGCGCCTGCTCGAGCGTAACCGCATCCTCGAGGCGGAAGTCGCCGAGCTCAAGAAAGGCACCGAGACGGTCGAGGAGCGTGCCCGCCACGAACTCGGCATGGTCAAGGACAAGGAAACCCTCTACCAGCTCGCGCAATGACCACTCCCGCCTTCTGGGCCGTGATCCCGGCCGCCGGCATCGGTTCGCGGATGCGCGCCGACCGCCCCAAGCAATACCTCGACCTCGCCGGTCGCAGCATTCTCGAACGCACCCTCGATTGCTTCCTTGGCCATCCCAGGCTCAAGGGCCTGGTGGTGTGCCTGGCTGCCGACGACCCCTGGTGGCCGACCCTGCCGAGCGCTTCCAACGAGCTGATCCAGCGTGCCGAAGGTGGCCGCGAGCGCGCCGACTCCGTGCTCAATGGCCTGCTGCGCCTGGCTGAGCTGGGCGCTGGCAGCGACGACTGGGTGCTGGTGCACGACGCCGCCCGGCCGAACCTGGCCCGTGCGGATCTGGATCGCTTGTTGGGCGAGTTGGAATTCGACGCCGTGGGTGGCCTGCTGGGCGTGCCCGCGCGGGATACCCTGAAGCGCGTCGGCGCTGACGGCCGAGTGGTGGAAACCATCGACCGCAGCGTGGTCTGGCAGGCCTATACCCCGCAGATGTTCCGCCTGGGCGCGCTGCACCGTGCGCTCGCCGATGCGCTGGTGGCCGACGCGGCCATCACCGACGAGGCTTCGGCCATGGAGTGGGCGGGCTACAAGCCGCGCATGGTGGAAGGGCGGGTGGACAACATCAAGGTCACTACCCCGGAAGACCTGCAACGCCTGCAGCGCAACTTCGCCAAGCACTGATCCTGTATCCCTGTAGGAGCGAGCTTGCTCGCGAACAAAGTTTCCGGCGACTTCAGTGCTGGGCAGGTTCGCGAGCAAGCTCGCTCCTACAGGCTGCGCGCCGGGCTGGGCCGTAGGAGCGGACTTTGTCCGCGATTGGCTTCCGGCGCGATTCGGGCTCATCGCGGACGGAGTCCGCTCCTGCAAAAGCAGCCTCAGCCCAGCATCGGCACCTCGATCAGGAAACGGAACAACGCCCCATGCTGCTCCACCGCCAGGCAATGGTAGCCGTGGCGCTTCGTGTCTTCCGGAATGCCATGCACCGACTGTGAGCAGTCGGTGATCACCTCCAGCAGGTCGCCCGGCTTGAGGGTCTCCAGGGTTTCCAAGGTGGCGATGGCGTTATACGGGCAATGTTCGCCGCGCAGATCAAGCGACAGCGTCGGCGTCTTGGTGTCGGGCATCGGTGGTTTTCCGTTTGCGAGTGAAGCGTTGCGCGTTGAGTTGCACCAGCAGCATGCACAGGGCCAGGCCGGCGAAGGTGATCAGCAGCCCGCCGCCAGGACCGAACTCCTGCAGCAGGTTGAGTTTCGGATAGGGCAGGGCGAGGCGGGTGCCGAGCTCGTCCCAGTACACCGCGACCAGGGTGCCGCCTATCACGTTGCCGACGCCGACCACCCAGAAGTGCACCTGACCTTCCATCGAACGGTACATCCAGCCGGTCTCGCAACCGCCGGCCAGGACGATGCCGATGCCGAACAGCACGCCGCCGATCACGGCATTGGGGCCCATCCAGAAAATCTTTGGCGGCAGGCCGTTGTGGATTGCGGCAAAGGTGCCGATGCAGGCAGCGGCCATGCCCAGCAGGATGCCCAGCGCGGCCTGGGTCCGGCCGGTGGTCCAGAGGTCGCGGGCGGCGCTGGTGAAGCAGATCTGCGCGCGCTCGATCAGGCCACCGAACAGCAGGCCGAACAGGCAGGCCATGCCCAGCACCAGGGAGACTTCGAAGCGCCAGGCAGCGAACAGCGCAGCGATGGCCAGTACGCCCATGCCCAGGCGCCATTGCAGCTTGGCGCGGCGAGCGAGAGACCCGGCGCTCGGCAGGGCTGCGGCCTTGCCGCCGACCTTCAGCGGAATGCGCAGGAACGGCAGCAGGCTGATCTTCACGCCAAGCCAGGCGCCAATGACAGTGGAGAACATGAAGGCCCAGGCATGTACCGAGAACATCGGAATGCCGGTGAAAAAAGCCGCCAGGTTGCAGCCCATCGCCAGGCGCGCACCGAAGCCGGCGATCACCCCGCCGATCAGGCCCTGCAGCAGGCGACGCTTGCTGGTTGGCCAGCGCAGGCTGACGTTGCCGGCCCAGAGCGCACAAACCAGAGCGCCGAGGAACATGCCGATGATCATCACGCCATCAATACGGTCAAGCGGCGTGCCTTGCAGGCCGATGATCTTGAAGTAGCTCCACTGCTGCGGCTGCAGGCCGAACCAGGACAGTACGTGGCCGCCCCAGCGGGTGAACTCGCCGGTAACTGCCCAGAAAGTGCCGGTCATGGCGAAGTAATAGGCGGAGATGACGCCCAGGGCGACCAATGTTGGCAATGGCGACCAGAAACGCAGCAGAAAGCGCTCGCGGAATGAAGAAAGGGCTGACATCTCGTCGTCCTTGATCCGAAGGATGGGAAGCCGCCCATTCTAGCTGGGCAAGGCTGCGCCTGCCTGCTCTAGGACAAGGGTGGTGGCTGCAAATGTTGCAGGCCGTCCTTCAGGTGATCCACCAGTTGCCGCACCTTGGGCGACAAATGCCGCTGCTGTGGATAAAGCGCCCAGACTCCGGTATTGGGCGGCTGGTGCGCATCCAGCAGGGAGACCAGGCGGCCGCTGCGCAGGTGCTCCAGCACGTAGTAGTCCGGCAACTGGCACAGGCCGAAGCCGCGCAGCGCCGCGTCGAGCACCGCCTGGCCGCTGTTGCAGCGCCAGTTGCCTTGCACCCGGTGTTGGGCTTCGCGGCCGTCCTCCAGGAAGCTCCATTGGTCGCTGCTGCCTACCAGGCAGTTGTGCAGCGTCAGGTCTGCCACGCTGTGCGGCGTGCCGTGGCGGGCCAGATAGTCCGGCGTGGCGCACAGGTACATCACCCGTGGTGCCAGGCGCGTCGCCACCAGCCGTGAATCGCTGAGTCGGCCGAGACGGATCGCCAGGTCGAAGCCTTCGTGGAGCAGATCGAGCTGGCGGTTGGAGAGTTCGATCTCCACCCGCAGTTGCGGAAACTGCGCCATGAACTCGTTTACCAGCGGCACCACGAAACGCTCGCCATAGGCCACGGCGCAAGTCATGCGCAGCAGGCCCTTGGGTTCTGCGGACAGATCGCTGACGGCTCGCAGCGCTTCTTCGCGAGCGTCCTGCAGGCGTCGACAATGCTGCAGGAAAGTCTGGCCGGCTTCGCTCAACGTCACCTTGCGGGTGTTGCGGTAGAGCAGGCGGGTCTGCAGTCGTTCCTCCAGCCGCGCAACCTGGCGGCTGACGTGGGATGAAGACACCCCCAGGCGCTCGGCGGCAGCGGTGAATTGGCCGGTTTCGGCGACGGCGACGAATTCGTCCAGTCCTTCCCAGCGATGCATGTGGATTATCCCTGTATGGCAATAATGTTTTGATTATTGCCTGATTATTCCCTGAAACGAGGTTTTCTACACTTCCAAGGCTTTGGGGCGTGCTTTGGACGCATTCCCCCGAACGTTCCCCGACGAGGCCCAGGCCCGTCCCGGTTTCTCGGCCGTTGCGCCGACCCCGTCCGCCGTTGGCGGATGTTGTCGTTTCCTTCATTCAGGAGTTTCCCGATGATCAAGTCCCGTGCCGCCGTCGCCTTCGCCCCCAACAAGCCGTTGGAAATCGTCGAAGTGGATGTGGCGCCGCCGCAGAAGGGTGAAGTGCTGGTGCGCATCGTCGCCACCGGTGTCTGTCACACCGACGCCTACACCTTGTCCGGCCAGGATTCCGAGGGTGTGTTCCCGTGCATCCTGGGGCACGAAGGTGGCGGCATCGTCGAAGCGGTGGGCGAGGGCGTGACCTCGCTGAAAGTGGGCGACCACGTGATCCCGCTGTACACCGCCGAATGCCGCGAGTGCAAATTCTGCAAATCCGGCAAGACCAACCTCTGCCAGGCCGTGCGTGCCACCCAGGGCAAGGGCCTGATGCCCGACGGCACCAGCCGTTTCTCCTACAAGGGCGAGCCGATCTTCCACTACATGGGCTGCTCGACCTTCTCCGAGTACACCGTGCTGCCGGAGATTTCCCTGGCGAAGATCCCCGAGGAAGCGCCGCTGGAGAAGGTCTGCCTGCTCGGCTGTGGCGTGACCACCGGCATCGGCGCCGTGCTGAACACCGCCAAGGTGGAAGAGGGCGCCACCGTCGCCATCTTCGGCCTGGGTGGCATTGGCCTCGCGGCGATCATCGGCGCGAAGATGGCCAAGGCCTCGCGCATCATCGCCGTGGACATCAACCCGGCGAAGTTCGACATCGCCAGGGAACTGGGCGCCACCGACTTCGTTAATCCGAAGGACCATCAGAAGCCGATCCAGGAAGTCATCGTCGAAATGACCGATGGTGGCGTCGACTATTCCTTCGAGTGTGTGGGCAACGTCCAGCTGATGCGTGCGGCGCTGGAGTGCTGCCACAAGGGCTGGGGGGAGTCGACCATCATCGGCGTCGCCGGCGCCGGCCAGGAAATCAGCACCCGTCCGTTCCAACTGGTCACCGGTCGCGTCTGGCGCGGTTCCGCCTTCGGTGGCGTGAAGGGTCGCACCGAGCTGCCGAGCTATGTGGAAAAGGCGCAGAAGGGCGAGATCCCGCTGGATACCTTCATCACCCACACCATGGGCCTGGAGAAGATCAACGAGGCCTTCGACCTGATGCATGAAGGCAAGAGCATTCGCTCCGTCATCCATTACTGACCGACATGCCGGGGCGCACGCGGGCCCCGGCCTTGCAGGAAGGAGAATTCCATGACGGATTCCATCGAACTGATCAGCAGCCAGAAAAGCTTCGGCGGCTGGCACCAGCGTTACCGCCACCGCTCCGCAACCCTGGGCTGCGACATGGTCTTCGCGGTCTACCTGCCGCCCCAGGCTGAGCCCGAGGCGAGACTGCCGGTACTGTACTGGCTGTCCGGCCTGACCTGCACCGACGAGAACTTCATGCAGAAGGCAGGTGCTCAGCGGATGGCCGCCGAGCTCGGTCTGGTGATCGTGGCGCCGGATACCAGCCCGCGCGGCCCGGACGTGCCGGGCGACCCGGATGGCGCGTGGGATTTCGGCCTCGGCGCCGGCTTCTACGTCAATGCCACCCAGGAGCCCTGGGCGCGCCACTACCGCATGCACGACTACGTGGTGCAGGAGCTGCCAGCGCTGATCGAGGCGAACTTCCCGGTGTCGCAGAAGCGCGGCATCAGTGGCCACTCCATGGGCGGCCACGGCGCGCTGATCTGCGCCCTGCGCAATCCGGGCCGCTACCTTTCGCTGTCGGCCCTCGCGCCCATCACCCATCCTAGCGATTGCCCCTGGGGGCAGAAGGCGCTGGGCCGCTTCCTCGGCGAAGACCCAGCCGCATGGCGCGAGTGGGATGCGGTGGAACTGCTAGCGGGCGCCAGCGAGCGCTTACCGATCCTGGTGGACCAGGGCGACCGCGACGACTTCCTCGTCGTCCAGCTCAAGCCCGAAGCCCTGCGCGAAGCGGCTGCGGCGGTCGGACACCCGCTGGAGCTGCGTCTGCAGCCAGGGTACGACCACAGCTACTACTTCATTGCGAGCTTCATCGAAGATCACCTGCGCCACCACGCTGCAGTGCTCTGTGGCTGACACCCTGATGCCAGTGATCCGGTAGAATCGACGCCCTGACTCCAACAGGGCGTTTTTTCATGCGAATCGGACATGGCTACGACGTGCATCGCTTTGGCGAGGGCGACTTCATCACCCTCGGCGGCGTGCGCATTCCCCACAAGTTCGGGCTGATCGCCCATTCCGACGGCGACGTGCTGCTGCATGCCCTTTCCGATGCGCTGCTGGGCGCCTGCGCACTGGGCGATATCGGCAAGCATTTCCCCGACACCGACCCGCAGTTCAAAGGCGCTGACAGCCGCGTGTTGCTGCGCCACGTGCTGTCGCTGGTGGAAGCCAAGGGCTGGAAGGTGGAAAACGTCGACACCACCATCATTGCCCAGGCGCCGAAGATGGCACCGCACATCCAGGCCATGCGCGAGACCATCGCCGCGGACCTGAAGGTCGAGCTCGATCAGGTCAACGTCAAGGCGACCACTACCGAGAAACTGGGCTTCACCGGCCGTGAAGAGGGCATCGCGGTACACGCCGTCGCCCTGCTGAGCCGCGCATGACCGAACTGGAGCTGCTGGGGCCGCGTGCCCATGGAGAGCCTTGCGGGCACGGTGTATTGAAGGCCGTGGCCGAGGACTTCCAGGTCGATGAAGTGCTGGACATTCCGCTGGCGGGTGACGGTGAACACCTGTGGCTGTGGGTGGAAAAACGCGGCTTGAACACCGAAGAGGCGGCGCGCCGCCTGGCGCGTGCCGCCGGGGTGCCGGTGAAGATGATCAGCTACGCCGGCCTCAAGGATCGCCAGGCGCTGACTCGCCAGTGGTTCAGCCTGCACCTGCCAGGCAAGTCCGATCCGGACCTGGCCGCTGCCGAGGACGACAGCCTGCGTATCCTCGAGCGCAATCGCCATCGGCGCAAATTGCAGCGCGGCGCGCATTCGGCCAACGGTTTCACCTTGCGCCTGACCGAATTGCAGGCGGACCGCGAGCAGCTTGAAAGGCGTCTGAAAGCCATCGTCGCCCAGGGCGTGCCGAACTACTTCGGTACCCAGCGTTTCGGCCATGATGGCGGCAACATCTTTGACGCCCGTGGCTTCGCCGAGCGCGGCAAGCTGCCGGAGCATCGCAACATGCGTTCGCGGATGCTCTCGGCGGCCCGCAGCTACCTCTTCAACCAGGTGCTGGCCCGCCGTGTGGCGGAGGGCGCCTGGAACCAGGCGCTGGTCGGCGACCTGCTCGCGTTCACCGACAGCCGCAGCTTCTTCCCCGCCGGCGAAGCGGAATGCTCCGACCCGCGCCTCGCAGCACTCGACCTGCACCCCACCGGCCCCCTGTGGGGCGAGGGCGATTCACCGGCGACGAACCAGCCCGGAGCAATCGAAAGCAGCGTGCAGCAGGCGGAGGTGGCGCTTTGCCAGTGGCTCGCCAGTGCGGACATGGCGCACGAACGGCGCATTCTGCGCCTCCCCATCCCGGGCCTTACATGGCATTATCCCGCCCCTGACATTCTGCAACTGGAATTCGTCCTGCCGGCTGGCTGCTTCGCCACCGTGGTAGTGCGCGAGCTGATCGACCTCGTGCCGGCAGGGCAGACGGAAAGCCCATGCGCATATTGATTGCCAACGACGACGGGGTCACTGCACCCGGTATCGCCGCGCTTCACGACGCGCTGTCCGATTATGCGGACTGCATCGTGATCGCCCCGGAAACCGACCGTAGCGGAGCGAGTAGTTCGCTGACGCTGGATCGGCCGCTGCATCCCCATCGCCTGGGCAATGGTTTCATCAGCCTCAACGGCACTCCGACCGACTGCGTGCACCTGGGCCTCAACGGCCTGCTCGAAGAGGTGCCGGAGATGGTCGTCTCCGGCATCAACCTCGGCGCCAACCTGGGCGACGACGTGCTCTATTCGGGCACCGTGGCGGCGGCCCTGGAAGGGCGCTTCCTGGCTCGCCCGGCCTTTGCCTTCTCGCTGTGCTCGCGGCTGACGGACAACCTTCCGGCGGCCATGCATTTCGCCCGTCTGCTGGTGGAGTCCCACGGGAAGCTCGAGTTGCCGCCGCGCACCGTGCTCAACGTGAACATTCCCAACCTGCCGCTGGAGCGCATCAAGGGCATCCAGCTGACCCGCCTGGGCCATCGCGCCCGCGCCAAACCGCCGGTGAAGGTGGTCAACCCGCGCGGCAAGGAAGGCTATTGGATCGCTGCTGCCGGCGATGCCGAGGACGGTGGCGAAGGCACCGATTTCCACGCAGTGATGCAGGGCTACGTGTCCGTCACGCCGCTGCAGATGGACCGGACCTACCGGGAGGCGTTCAATGTCCTTGGCGACTGGCTCGGAGGGCTCGACCATGGCCAATGAATTGTCGCGCCGCGGCGGGATCGGCATGACCTCCCAGCGCACTCGCGAGCGCCTGATCCAGCGACTGTACGAAGAGGGTCTGTCCAACGCCCATGTGCTGGAAGTGATTCGTCGCACACCGCGCCACCTGTTCGTCGACGAGGCGCTGTCGCACCGCGCCTACGAAGATACCGCGCTGCCCATCGGCCACAACCAGACCATTTCGCAGCCTTTCATGGTGGCGCGGATGACCGAGTTGCTACTGGCCGCGGGCCCGCTGGACAAGGTGCTGGAGATCGGCACCGGTTCCGGTTACCAGACGGCCGTGCTGTCACAGTTGGTGGAGCGGGTGTTTTCCGTCGAGCGCATTCAGGCCCTGCAGGATCGCGCCAAGGAGCGACTTGCGGAGCTAAACCTGAGAAATGTTGTCTTTCGTTGGGGCGATGGCTGGGAAGGTTGGCCTGCCCTGGCGCCTTACAACGGCATTATTGTTACCGCGGCCGCGGCCGAGGTCCCGCAGGCGTTGTTGGACCAACTGGCCCCCGGGGGGCGGCTGGTGATTCCGGTGGGCGGCGGCGAGGTGCAGCAACTGATGCTGATCGTCCGAACCGAGGAGGGCTTCCAGCGCCAGGTGCTGGATTCCGTGCGCTTCGTCCCGCTGCTCAATGGTCCGCTAGGCTGAGAGCAAGCTGGTCAGGGCTTCGGTAACTGCCAGCCAGTGAGGCTGGACGTTAATTCATGGATAAGGGGGATGGGTGAGCTTGACAGCGACCCTGTGTCAACGGAACTGGATCAAGGGCCTGGGCCACGCTGTGGTGGCCATTGCCGTCTGCTCTCTGCTGGCGGCCTGTTCTTCGACTTCACGCAGCACCACGACGGTGGTGGACCGCAACGCCCAGCAGAAGCCGACTGTCACCAGCGGCCAATACATGGTGCGTCCTGGCGACACGCTGTATTCCATTGCTTTCCGCTACGGCTGGGACTGGAAAGCCCTGGCGGCGCGCAACAATATCTCCGCCCCGTACACGATTCGCCCTGGCCAGGCCATCCGCTTCGATGGTGGCTCGTCGAAAGCGCCGTCTGTCGCTAAAAACACGACGTCTGTCGCGCCGGTGGTCGTCAACAAACCGGCTGCACCGCCGGAAGGTGCCAGTAAACCGACCACTCCGGCTGCCACAGCGCTGGCGCAGCCGCCCGCCAGCGGCGGAACTCCGGCGATCGCCGGCGGAGCACCGGGAGGCTGGATATGGCCAACCAATGGCACTCTTATTGGGCGTTTTGCATCAAACGGCAGTTTGAATAAAGGGATTGATATAGCCGGGCAATTGGGCCAGCCTGTCCTGGCTGCGTCCAATGGCACGGTGGTGTACGCCGGTAGTGGTTTGCGGGGCTACGGCGAACTCGTGATCATCAAGCACAGCGATACCTACGTAAGCGCCTACGGTCACAACCGCAGGCTGCTGGTGCGGGAAGGGCAACAGGTCAAAGTCGGGCAGAACATTGCCGAGATGGGCTCCACAGGGACCGACCGGGTGAAGCTGCACTTCGAGATTCGCCGCCAGGGTAAACCTGTAGATCCGCTGCAATACCTGCCAAGTCGTTGATATTTGCTGTTCCCCTGCGTGGGTGAGCGGGCCCAGGTGTCCTAAGGATAAGGAAGCATCCGGGCTTGTTGTCGAACTCAGCAAGGGATAACGACATGGCACTTAAAAAAGAAGGGCCGGAGTTTGACGTCGATGATGAAGTGCTCCTGCTGGAGCCCGGCATCATCCTCGAAGAGTCATTTGCCGAAGAGCAGGTATCGCTTCGAGTCACTCCTAAAGCCACCTCACTCTCGTCTCTCAAGCAACACAAGCACATCGACTACAGCCGCGCACTCGACGCGACCCAGCTGTATCTGAATGAAATCGGTTTCTCGCCGCTCCTGACGCCGGAAGAAGAAGTCCACTTTGCGCGCCTTGCGCAGAAGGGCGACCCCGCCGGCCGGCGGCGAATGATCGAAAGCAACCTGCGTCTGGTGGTGAAGATCGCGCGACGGTACGTCAACCGCGGCCTTTCCCTGCTCGACCTGATCGAAGAGGGTAACCTCGGGCTGATCCGCGCGGTGGAGAAATTCGACCCCGAGCGCGGTTTCCGCTTCTCCACCTACGCAACCTGGTGGATTCGTCAGACTATCGAGCGGGCCATCATGAACCAGACCCGCACCATCCGGTTGCCGATCCACGTGGTGAAGGAACTCAATGTCTATCTGCGGGCTGCTCGCGAGCTGACCCAGAAGCTGGACCATGAGCCGTCGCCCGAGGAAATCGCCAACCTGCTCGAGAAGCCGGTGGAAGAGGTCAAGCGGATGCTTGGTCTGAACGAGCGGGTGACATCGGTAGATGTTTCCCTTGGCCCGGATTCAGACAAGACCCTGCTCGACACCCTGACCGATGATCGCCCCACCGATCCCTGCGAACTGCTGCAGGACGACGATTTGAGTGAGAGCATCGACCAGTGGCTATCGGAACTCACCGACAAGCAACGCGAGGTGGTGATTCGCCGCTTCGGACTGCGCGGCCACGAAAGCAGCACGCTGGAAGAAGTCGGCCAGGAAATCGGCCTGACTCGTGAGCGCGTTCGGCAGATCCAGGTCGAAGCGCTCAAGCGCCTGCGCGAGATCCTCGAGAAAAACGGCCTGTCGAGCGACGCACTGTTCCAGTAGCGTCCAGGTCGACAACGAAAAAGCCCGGGTGATTCCGGGCTTTTTTATGCGTTGCGATGTAAGCATTCGCTTACGCGGTGTGTGAGTGTTCAGCCTGAAGTGTAGCCAGCTCTAACCTCATATTTCTGTAACCTATTGTTTTATATTAATTTTATTTCTGTGGCCGGGCGCCGGAAGCGGTAAGTGCGCCGAAATGCCCCAGTTGCCGTGCTCCGGCATGCGGGTAATATCACTCCTGCGTACACGGAAAGACGCAGGCCGGTAAGGATGTCGGTCAGGACCCCCGCAGGATGCGGTTCATCAGGATGATGAAGAAGGGAAGAAAGAGTGGGCGGGTTATCCCGCCCCTTTTTTTGCCCGCAGAAAAGTGCAATCCACATGCAGAAAGGCCCGCGGGAAGCGGGCCTTTTCGTTGGAGATCAGCGCTCCAGGTACTGCATCTTGTTCGGCTTGCCGTCCCACTCTTCGGCGTCCGGCAGAGAATCCTTCTTCTCGGTGATGTTTGGCCATACATCGGCCAGGTCCTTGTTCAGCTCGATGAATTCCTGCATGCCATCCGGGACTTCGTCCTCGGAGAAGATAGCCTGTGCCGGGCACTCCGGTTCGCACAGGGCGCAATCGATGCACTCATCCGGGTGGATGACCAGGAAGTTCGGGCCTTCGTAGAAGCAGTCCACCGGGCAGACTTCCACGCAGTCGGTGTATTTGCACTTGATGCAGTTGTCGGTGACGACGAAGGTCATTTCTAATTTTCTCCTCAGGCGGGCGGCTAAGCGCGCGCGATTCTAGCAGCTTGTCCAGTGGTCCGTCAGACCCGCATCTTCCATGCATATAACAATTCGAGAGCTTGACGCGGCGTCAGGTCATCGGGGCTGACACGCATCAGCTCTTCGACTATTGGGTGCGGCAGGCTGGCGAACAGGTCGCTCTGCAGTGGTGCCGGGCTCTTCGGATCGCTCGAGCGCGGTGCTTCGTGAGGCAGGCTGGTGGTCTCCAGGCGCGACAGATGCTCGCGGGCGCGCTGAATTACCGCACCCGGCACGCCGGCCAGTTGGGCGACGGCCAAGCCGTAACTCTGACTGGCTGGCCCCGGCAGCACATGGTGCAGGAACACGATGCGCTCGTTGTGTTCGGTGGCGTTCAAGTGAACGTTGGCCACCGCCGGCTCGCTTTCGGGCAGCACGGTCAGCTCGAAATAATGAGTCGCGAACAGGGTGAATGCACGCAGTCTGGCCAGATGTTCAGCGGCGGACCATGCCAGCGACAGGCCGTCGAAGGTGCTGGTGCCACGTCCGACCTCATCCATCAGCACCAGGCTGCGGTCGGTCGCGTTGTGCAGGATGTTGGCGGTTTCGCTCATCTCCACCATGAAGGTGGAGCGGCCGCCGGCGAGGTCGTCGGACGAGCCGATACGGGTGAAGATGCGGTCCACCAAAGACAGTTCGCAACGGGCCGCCGGGACGAAGCTGCCAATGTGCGCCAGCAGCACGATCAGCGCCGTTTGCCGCATATAGGTCGATTTACCACCCATGTTCGGGCCAGTAATCACCAGCATGCGGGTGTCCTCGTCGAGGTTCAGGTCGTTGGCGACGAAGGGCGTATCCAGCACTTGCTCGACCACAGGGTGGCGGCCCTGCTCGATGACGATGCCGGACTCTTCGACGAAGCGCGGGCGGTTCAGGTCGAGGTTCAGGGCGCGTTCGGCGAGGTTCGACAGCACATCCAGTTCGGCCAGGGCGGCGGCGGTGTCCTGCAGCGGCGCCAGTTGGGCGATCAGCAGTTCCAGCAGCTCTTCATACAGCTGCTTCTCCCGCGCGAGGGCGCGGCTCTGGGCGGAAAGCGCCTTGTCTTCGAAGGCTTTCAGCTCCGGGGTGATGAAGCGCTCGGCGCCTTTCAGCGTCTGCCGGCGAATATAGTCGGCGGGCGCCTGCTCGGCTTGCACGCGGGGCAACTCGATGTAATAGCCGTGGATGCGGTTGTAGCCGACCTTCAGGTTCGGCAGGCCGGTACGAGCCTTCTCGCGGGTTTCCAGGTCCATCAGGTACTGGCCAGCGTTCTCGCTGAGCATCTGCAGCTCGTCCAGCTCGGCGTCGTAGCCACGGGCAATGACGCCACCGTCGCGGATCACGGCGGGCGGGTTCTCGATGACTGCGCGGGCCAGCAGGTCTGCCAGTTCCGGATAGGTGCGAATGCTGTTGGCAAGTTCGCCCAGATGCGCAGCCTCAAGCTCGGTCATGCCGCTTTGCAATGCGGGTAGCGCCGCGAGGGCATCTCGCAGGCGGGCCAGATCGCGAGGGCGGGCGTTGCGCAGACCGATACGGGCGAGGATGCGCTCGACGTCACCGATTTCCTTCAGTTGCGGCTGAAGGATTTCGAAGCGATAGCGCTCCAGCAGGCAGGTGATGGAGTCCTGGCGCGCTTCGAGCACGGCGCGGTCGCGCAGCGGGCGGTTCAGCCAGCGGGTCAGCAGTCGGCTTCCCATGGCAGTCTGGCAGCGGTCGACCACTGATTGCAGGGTGTTGTCGCGACCGCCGGCGAGGTTGATGTCCAGCTCAAGGTTTCGACGGGTGGCGCCGTCGAGGATCACAGTGTCGTCGATACGCTCATGACGCAGGCTGCGCAGGTGGGGCAGGGCGGTGCGCTGGGTTTCCTTGGCATAGGTCAGCAGGCAGCCGGCGGCGCCGATGGCCAGGGTCAGCTCCTGGCAGCCGAAGCCCTTGAGGTCCTGCACGCCGAATTGCTGGCACAGGCTCTTTTTCGCCGAGTCGCGATCGAAGTCCCAGGGCGCGCGGCGGTGCGAGCCCCGTCGCTTTTCCGCCGGAAGGCCCTGTGGCCAATCGTCGGGGATCAGCAGCTCGGCGGGGTTCAGGCGTTCCAGTTCGGCCAGCAGGGTCTCCCAGCCTTTTATTTCCTGGACGTTGAAGCGGCCGCTGGTGATGTCCAGGACGGCCAGGCCGAACAGGCGCTCATCGCCCAGTACGGCAGCGATCAGGTTGTCGCGGCGCTCGTCGAGCAGCGCTTCGTCACTGACGGTGCCGGGAGTCAGGATGCGCACTACCTGGCGTTCTACTGGTCCCTTGCTGGTGGCCGGGTCGCCGATCTGTTCGCAGATCACCACCGACTCGCCGAGCTTCACCAGCTTGGCCAGGTACCCCTCGGCGGAGTGGAAGGGAATGCCGGCCATGGGAATGGAATTGCCGGCCGACTGGCCCCGGGCAGTCAGGGTGATGTCCAGCAGCTTGGCGGCCTTCTTTGCGTCCTCGTAGAACAGCTCGTAGAAGTCGCCCATGCGGTAGAACATCAGTTGGTCCGGGTGCTGGTTCTTCAGCTTCCAGTACTGCTGCATCATCGGTGTGTGGGCGGAGAGCCCATCACCACTGGGCTCCGGAAAGGACTGTCTTTTTGACATAGGGGTATCTGTCTAATACTTCAGCGAAGTTTGGCAGGCATTGTCGGGGCCTGAGCGATCTTCGGCAACCGCCCGCGAAGGTATCGTGCAGTCATCCGCGGGTCGGAATGTCCGCCCAGGGCTTGGGCATTCTTCCCCTCTTTGTCGGCGTCTGTCAGAGACTTCGCGCGGATGTCGTGAATGGTGACGTCGGGGACTCCAGCCGCCTTTCGTGCCTTGGCGAAAGCCAGCTTGACCGTTTCGTAGGTCACCGGCCTTCCGGCGCGCGCACAGAAGAGGGTGAGCGTCCGCACCTTCCTGGGCAGGGCCTTTGCCTTGGCAATCACCTCCTCAAGATCGGGCGTCATCGACACGATCAGCTTCGACCCGGTTTTCTGCTGCGCAAAGGCGATGCCTTCTTCAGAGATGTCGGAAAGGTGAATGCTGATCACGTCGCTGATCCGCTGGCCGGTGAGGTAGGCCATTTCCAAGATGCTGCGGATGTAGGGGCTGCAGGCGCCGAGGATGGCAGCGAATTCTGCATCGGTGATGTAGCGATCGCGGCGCGCCTCCTCATGCCGCTTGATGCCGACACAGGGGTTGGAGTCGATCATTCCCCACTCCAGGGCATAGCCGAACACCACGCGTGCGAACGACAGAATCCGGTTGCACATGTTCGGCGTGCCAGCCAGGTCAACCTTGACCGCCGCGATGTGCTTGGGCAGCACCTGCTCGGGCTCGAACTCCGCGAAGATGTCCTTCAGCCGCTCAGCGGCGATTTCGTACTGGGTAACCGTGTTCGGGGCGAGTTTCTTGATCTTGACGTGGTGCTTCAGCGCCTTGTCGACCAGAGCTGCCATTCCGCCCGTGTTCGCCTGGGATGTTTTCCGGGCGTATTCCAGCAGTGACGCTTGGTAGTCCTCTCCCAGGCGCTCCCACTTCCCTTTCCTCACCAGGTAATACGCGCCGTGCTTGTGGTACATGCACGCCGGCAGGTGACGGTCCTTCTTCCTCGGGCGCATGCCTCTCTCCTCACGAGCCTGTCAGGCGAAGCCGCGGCTCTTTCTTCTGCTGCTGGCGGGAACCCAGACGGGACAATACTACCTCCCGCAGGACCTTCGGACGCCCGTTGGCGTCGATCACGTAGCCGAGCTGGTGCTCGTCGAGCCAGCGGATCTGCGCGCTGGCGCGGGTGCGGCCGGTCAGGTCGGCCACTTCTTCCGGTGTCATGAACATGACGAGGCCTCCTCGCCGGCAGGCGCCGGCGGGTTCAGTGTTTGGGTGTAGTCATGCCTTCGTTGCGCGCCACGTTTATTCGGTGTTCGATTTTGTGGCGCAGGATTAGGCAGGCTCAGGCGGCGCGTACTGCAGTTCCCAGGTAGGGTGGAAAGGCATCGTGTGCTTCATGCCGTCCAGCAGGATGTTCAGGCGGCAGTCGCGCGCGCTGCGGATGGTGCCGTACTCTTTTTTCCCGCCGCCGGTGTAGAGCACGCGCATTCCGCGCTTCGCTGGGACGCCGTACCACTTGCGGGTGCGTTCCATGTTCCCGGCCATCACTCACCTCCCTGCGCCGGCGCAGTGGCCACCAGTTGGAACTCCTCGGCGTACTCGTCGCAATTGCACTCGACGACGTTCGTCTCGCCGACCGGCTGGCAGTTGCAGAACGTGCCGCACAAGGCTTCGAAGATGAAATCGGGCATCTGCTCGAGCACCTGCTCACGACTTACCCAGACCGTGTGGCGCTCGCCGTTGGGGTGCCGGTACTCAAAGGCGAACTCATCCGGCACCTGCACAGCCTGGGCGACCGGGGCGGCGTAGAAGGGGTAAAACTTATCAGTGGCGCACTCCGGCAGCTTCGCGCCCCAGTGCACCATCCGCCGCATCGGTGTCTCGCAGTACTGCGCCCACCAGCCGATAGGCTCCTGCTGTTCAAGTTCCGCGACCCTGGCCTGGGCGGCGTCGCGCTGGGCAATCAGCCCTTGACGAACCTCGCTCCAGTCCGACCGCAGCGCCCCGACGATGCGGTCGTGCGCCGCCATGATCGCTGCCGATGCCTCGCTGATCGACTTTCGCTCGTGGTAGGCGTGCTTCACTTCATCGACTACCACCTGTGCAAGGTCTACCACCTCCGGCCGCTCCAGCTTCGGCACCGGGGAGGGTTGCGCCAGGGCGGCGCCGGTCACGCGTGCTTCGATCATGCGCCAGACCGTTTCGTACTCCGGCCAGTCGCTCTCTACCACCACATACTTCCGCTGCGGCACGCGCACGTTGTGTTGGTTCAGGCGTTTGAGTGCCGCCATGAACTGATCGCGCACGTCGGCGCGCCAGAAACGCTCGACATCGCTGCGCTTGATGACGATGTAACGATCTTCCCGCTGGAACGCGGCAGCACCCTGATTCCAGATGCACTGGGCAGCAAGGTGCCCTCCCGCACCGCAGAGGGTGCAGGCCAGTTGTTCGGTCATGGTTCAGCCCTCTACGGGGTATTGGATGGTGCCGGTGGCGCCCTGGTCGGCGTCGTTCGCGATCTGGTTCAGCTGGCGTGCGAGCTGGCGCATCTGCGCGGGGTGGAGGAGGGCGCCCAGCCTGGGCAGCCCGTCGATATCGGCCACGCGGTTGCCGGCCTGGTCCTTCCGGTGCAGCGCGGTCAGTTGGATGGCTTGCATGCTTCGTCGCTCCGAGGGAAGAGGTTCAGGCCTTCCGCTTCGCCACCGTCGTACAGGTCGCGGTGACGGGTGTCTCGCTGCTGCCAGAGCTGCACCGCGACCAGCAGCACATCGTCATAATCTTGAGCGTCGTCCAGGAACTCTTGCTGGTGAGGCCCTTGTGCTCCGCACTCATGGCAAAAAACGTAAGCCTCTACCGGTAGGCTGAGGTCGCCGTATTCAGCTTGTCGCTCAACCTTTCCGAAAGGCGGCAACTCGCGCTGAACGGTAGGGACTGGGGGCCCTCCGCAGAATGGGCAAGGGCTCAATTTGATGGCTTGCATGGTTCTCGCTCCTGGAGGGCAGGCCTGCAGCGCAGGCAGTCGCATTTCTCGGAGGGTTGGCCGGTGCCGCGGCAGAAGGTGGGGCGGGTCATTGCTGATCTCCGGTATAGGTCCGCCAGTGCACCTTCTTGCCGGCGACGAGGAATCCCCATTCTCCTTGCCAGGGGCTGGTGATGAAGAGGGTCCAGACGCCGCCATCGGCGACCTGGTCGATTCGGTGGTACTCGCCGTGGCGCAGCTGAGCGGTGTCGCCGGCCGAGCGCTTGATGAACTCGGTCACCTGGGCGCCCGGCGGTGCGTCGACGATGGCGAGCAGATGGTCGTCAGCCAGGCGCTGTTCGATATACCAGCCGTCAAGGATCACGGTGCGGGCGTTCCACGGGTGGTCGTGTAGGTCGCGGTCCTGGTCGGCTCGCATGATGTGGTGGACCCGCACCGACCAGGGGAACCACCAGTGCTTGGCCTGGTGAGTGTTCCGGTCGTAGGGGTTGAACAGCCACCAGCGGCCCATGTAGGTCTCGGAGCCGTCGGCGGACATGATGTGCTGGTAGGGAGTGCGGCCGGCGCGCTGAATGATCCAGCCGGCGACAGCGGGGATTGCCAGCAGCTTGGCCAGAATGTTCCAGATGATCTGCTT
Source organism: Pseudomonas nitroreducens TX1 (assembly GCF_000313755.1). Lineage (GTDB taxonomy): Bacteria > Pseudomonadota > Gammaproteobacteria > Pseudomonadales > Pseudomonadaceae > Pseudomonas > Pseudomonas nitroreducens_A. The sequence continues at coordinate 170,469 of NZ_AMZB01000133.1, forward strand.
CATTCGTCGTCATCCTCTTCGCCAGGCTGGCGAGCTACCTGCAGCGGGAACTTGCTGATCCACCCCTGGGCTACCACCAGGCCTATCCGGAAGCCTTTGAGCATCTCCCCGGTGAGGACAATCGCGTCATCCTCGCCCAGGCGGACCTCCATATCGGCCGGCGCGCCCAGGATCTTCTCGAAGTAGGCCAGCTTGTCCTGATGCCACTGAACCAGCACATCGGCCACGTTCTTCAGCTCGGTGTTGGAGAAGAACACCTCGAGCATTTCGCGGAGCTCTTCCTTGGCCTCGTCGGCGTGCTCCAGAGCGTCCCCGTTGTCGAAGGGACCGCCGACCAGCGACCAGGCGCTGGCGAAGACCTGGGCCTGATCCATGACGGAGCTGATGGAGATGATGTTTTCTTCGGGCATGACGAATCCTTGCGCCTGCTGGCGCGGAAATGGTCTGTATGGGTGACTCAGAGGGGTGTTCGTCGGCTGCTAGCCGTTTCGTCCTTCCGTTGCGGAAGGACCGCGTATGCTGAGTTCTGCGGGTTCAGGGCAATCAACACGCGGTTCAACGCGCGCACGCTATGCTGATCGCGGGGTGAATATCTGTAACTTCCCGAGGGTTTGCCCTAAACACCCTAAAGAACGAACTATCCTAGAAAGCAGGCCCGCGGGGCGCGGAAATAGAAAGCCCCCAGGTGTCGTTACCACCTGAGGGCCTAGGTGAGCATGATCATAGGAGAACGTACTCATGCCCAAGCATAGGCGCTGCACATGCAGCTGCAAATACCTCTTCAAAAACATCGCCGTAGTAGGGCTGCTCCTGATGTCGTCGGGGCAGTCTGTTGATCCGCCTCAACAGCCCTTCTGCACAATTCAGCGCGTGTGATCCAGCCTAAGCCCGGCACTGCCGGGCTTTTTTGTGGTGCGCCAGGCATGG